>CAYOGE010000013.1:50813-80309 GCA_964403525.1 uncultured Phycisphaeraceae bacterium
GTCTTCAGCCGGGGCCGCTTGACCGCCTCGCCCGCCACCCGCTCCCCCCGGGCGGCCGCTAAACTCCCCGCTTGCTTCCCATCCGCACCGCGGGTTTCCTCCCGCGATGGAACCGGTCGCGGCCTACCACGGGCTTGCGCACCACGCGGCCGAACCTCTCCCTCGCAACCAGCAGACTTCACCATCATGACCCCTCCCCCCCCTCCCCCTTCTTCTTCTCCCGCTGAGCCCAACCGCCCCGAGCTTGACCCGCAGCTCGCCGATGCCGCGCTCGCCGCCAAGCCGCCCGCGGCGGCCCAGCCCCCGAACGTCTGGCCGCAGACCGTCACCGGCACACCGCCGCCGCCGGAAGACCGCGCCATCAAGCGCGCCGATGCGCCCGAGGTGCTCGCCAAGATCGATGCGCTGCTGGCGGATGTCGCCCCCGGCACCGCGCCCGACTCGATGAACGGCCGGCTGGTGAAGGACCTCATCGTCAACGCCCTCAAGCTCATCCCCGACGGCCGCGACACCGGCGAGGTGAAGCTCATCACCGCCGCCGTCAAAGAGCTCCGCTACGCCTACCGCGTCTTCGGCCAGTACCCCGAGCCGCACAAGGTGACCATCTTCGGCTCCGCCCGCACACCCAGGGACCACCCAGACTACACCGCGGCGGTCGAGTTCGGCCGCCTGATGGCCGCGGCGGGCTGGATGAGCATCACCGGCGCGGGCGGCGGCATCATGGAGGCCGGGCACGAGGGGCCGGGCGTCGAGAAGTCGTTCGGCGTCGCCATCCGCCTCCCCTTCGAGACCACCGCCAACGCCGTCATCGCCGGCGACAGCAAGCTGATCACCTTCCGCTACTTCTTCACGCGCAAGCTGATGTTCGTCAGCCAGGCCGAGGCGGTCGCCCTCTTCCCCGGCGGCTTCGGCACCATGGATGAGGCCTTCGAGAGCCTCACGCTCATCCAGACCGGCAAGGCCGCGATGCTGCCGGTGGTGCTGGTCGAAGGGAAGGGGAACAACTACTGGGAGCAGTTCATCGATTTCGTCAAGAAGGGCCTGCTCTCGCGCGGCTGGATCGGCCAGGACGACCTGAGCCTCTTCAAGCTCTGCACGTCGCCGCAGGAGGCCGTCGACCACATCCTCCGCTTCTACCGCACCTACCACAGCGCCCGCTACGTCAAGGACGACCTGGTCATCCGCGTCAAGCGCCAGCTGGCCCAGAAGGACATCGACGCCCTGAGCGAGCGCTTCGCCGCGCTGATCAAGCAGCCCGACGCCGGCGGCACCACCGGCGGCAAGATCATCCAGCGCAGCGCCTACGACGTCGAGACCGACCACCGCGACCTGCCAAGACTCGTCTTCACCCACACCCGCTACCACTACGGCCGCATCCGCCAGCTCATCGACGCCATCAACGAGTGCGACTGAGCGCCTGTTGCGCAAGCAAGAGGGAAAAGACCGGCCGCGGATCGACGCGGATCGACGCGGATCGAGGCGGATCGAGGCAGAAGAAGTTTCACCACAGAGCCGTGCGCAACGCAGCGAAGCGGAGTGGAGCCGGAAGTCAAGGAGCCGGGCGGGTTGAAAACCCGCCCCACGATACAGAGGTCACAGAGAAGAGAGAGAGGGGCAAGGCATTTTCTGTCTTGACACACGCATTCTCTCTCTGCCTTTCTCTGTGTCTCTGTGCCTCTGTGGTTAACTGTCTTTGCCTTTCCCGCACTCAGGACACGTTGCGTCAGCCGCAAGCCCCGCGAGCGAGTAGCCGCACTTGGCGCAGCTCCCTGTCATCGCCCGCCGCCGCGCGAGGATGCCGGAGCGGAGGAGCAACGCGGCGGGCGTCCAGAGGAGGAAGGGGATGGGCCAGAACAGGAAGGTTGTCGCCTCCCATGCACCATACTTCATCGCACCGACCACTCCGAAGGTCCGATTGGAGAAACCGGCAGGCTGGGGGCTTGGTGCGAGAGGGAGCCAAAGGTCCAGCCTCCTCTCTGCGTGGTCTGCAATGATCAACCGCCCTCCATTTGAGCCAACGGTTCCATAAGAGAAGTCGATTCGACCGGCGTACACGCTCACGTCGACATGATCGCTTTTCCAGCCCGGCCACCACCACCTCGACGCCACCCACACCACCGCCACAAGCAGGCCGAGTGTGAGGAGCGTCCAGCCCAGCGTTCTCCGCTTGCGGCCGTGCCTCTTCAGCGTTCTTTTCTGATCCGTGTTCATCCGCGTTTATCCGTGGCTGGTCTTCTGCTTTCCGCACTCGGGGCACGGGGCATCAGGCGCGGGGGGGAGCCCCGCGAGGTCGTAGCCGCACTTCCTGCACTTGCCGGCGATCGCCCGCCGCCGCGCGATGATGCCGGAGCGCAGGAGCAGCGCGGCGGGGGTCCAGAGGAGGAGGGGGATGGGCCAGAGAAGCACCACGATATTTGTGTTTGGGCCATTGGCAAACATCACGGTCTCGTGACGAAACAGTCCGAATTGACGCACCACCTCTCCTCGTCGCCGCCTGGCGTCGGTTGTTCCTCCGAACCACCACTTCCAAAGGAGGGATTCTTGTTCGCAATACCAACCTGGAGGCCCAAAGAAGAGCTCTCCCTCCGCCAAGAAACAGCGTCCTTGGCTGACCATGATGCCTCGGTTTTTGAATCCGAAGCTAAACATCCACCACCCGCTCGCCACCCAGAGAGCCGCGACGATCGCCCCCGCCGCTGCCATTGCCCATCCGGCCATGCGGCGTTTGCGTCCCACCTTGCGGGGAGATTGAAGCGGTCCGTTGGACCGCACAGCTTCACTTCCGGCGTTCATGCGCTGCGCTCCCGAACGGCACGGCCCGCCGCCACAAGCAGGCCGAGGGTGAGGAGCGTCCAGCCCAGCGTTCTCCGCTTGCGGCCGTGCCTCTTCAGCGTTCTTTTCTGATCCGTGTTCATCCGCGTTTATCCGTGGCTGGTCTTCTGCTTCCCGCATTCGGGGCACGGGGCATCAGCCGCGGGGGGGAGCCCCGCGAGGTCGCAGCCGCACGACTTGCACTTGCCTGTGATCGCCCGCCGCCGCGCGAGGATGCCCGAGCGCAGGAGCAGCGCGGCGGGGGTCCAGAGGAGGAGGGGGATGGGCCAGAACAGGAAGGTTGTCGCCTCCCATGCGCCATACTTCATCGCACCGACCACTCCGAAGGTCCGATTGGAGAAACCGGCAGGCTGGGGGCTTGGTGCGAGAGGGAGCCAAAGGTCCAGCCTCCTCTCTGCGTGGTCTGCAATGATCAACCGCCCTCCATTTGAGCCAACGGTTCCATAAGAGAAGTCGATTCGACCGGCGTACACGCTCACGTCGACATGATCGCTTTTCCAGCCCGGCCACCACCACCTCGACGCCACCCACACCACCGCCACAAGCAGGCCGAGTGTGAGGAGCGTCCAGCCCAGCGTTCTCCGCTTGCGGCCGTGCCTCTTCAGCGTTCTTTTCTGATCCGTGTTCATCCGCGTTTATCCGCGGCTGGTCTTCTGCTTTCTGCATTCAGGGCGCTGGGCATCCGCGGAGTCTACACGAAAGCGCGGGGCACGTCGGCCCGGATGAAGTGGGGGACCGAGGCGATTTCTCGATAACGCCGTGCTTTCGGGAGCGGAGCGCACGAAAGCCGGAAGTCAAGTAGCCACGCTCAGCGTGATTCAAGCGCCTTTGGCGGTGACGTTCCCGGCGGCACAGAGCACCGGTGCCCCCACGTGATGAGGCACAGGGCAGCCGGCAAGACACAAGGGCAACGCAAAACCGCCCCCCATGCCCGTGCCTCCCGGCTCGGACTTGCCCCGGCCACCCGCCTCCTCAAACCTTCAACTGCGCCAGCGTCCCGACCTCTTCGCTGCTCACCACGACGGCCTTGTGCAGCGGGGTGAGGCGTTTTTCCGTCTTGTTGCCGCGCTTGGTGATCACCTCGTGGTCGACCGAGAGGGTGTGGAGCATCTTGCACTGCGGGCAGCTCTCGACCTTGTAGCGCAGGCAGGCGGTGGTCTTGGGGCCCTTGGCGGCCTTGGCGAGTTGCTTGGCCTGCTTCTTCGCTTCCTTCGGGTCGGCGGGGATCGGCGGCGGCGGAGGAGGCGGCGGGACCGTCATCGCCGAAAGGGGCGGCACCAGCGCGGCGACGCTCGTCGCGGCCTTGACGCTCGCGGTCATCTCGGCCGAGGGCTCGGGGACCTCGAGCACCAGCATGTTGAAGTCGGCCCACTTGCCGCACGGCTCGCAGTAGGGCCGTGAGGCGCCCCTGTACCCGCCGAGCGTCCCCGCGCCGATGAGGATCACCGCCTCGATGCCCCAGGAGATGTAGACCATGAAGCCCGAGACCGTCGGCGCGTTCGCCGAAGACTGGCCCGCCTTGCCAATCGTCCACCCCGTCTCCGCGCGCAGCTCGCAGTAGTCGAAGAACCCGAAGTTCGCATCCACCGCCGCCCGGATGTCCGCCGGCGCCAGGGCGATGATCCCCGGGCGCGACAGGCGGTACTCCACCGCGTGCGACACGGCCACCGCCACCACGCCCGCCGCCAGCCCGACCGCCGCGCCGGCGATCCGGTTGCGGCAGTGGGTGGCCTTGGTCAGATAGGCCACGATGCCCCCGGTGAGTATGCACATGAATACCACCGCCAGCACCTCAAGCAGGATCAGCGGGATCCAGTGCATCACCGCCTGGTAGACGACGCCGAGCACCGCCGCCCCCAGCAGCACCAGCGGCGCGCCGGCGAAGACCTTGCCCGTGAACGCGCCCGACGGTTGGAAACGTTGCAGCATGGCGGCAGCATAACTAAACCCCGCGGGTGTTTCACACTCAGCCGGTGGATCATCACACGCGCCGGCCCGTCGCCCGCACGACTACCTTGCCACATGCCCCGCAACGCAACCGCCAGCGCGCTCGCCAACCGCCGCGCAGCCGCGGCCAAATACAAGCCCGCGGAGGTCCGGCTCCTGCTCGTCGCCGAGGCCCCGCCGTGCGACACGGACCGGTACTTCTACTTTGAGGATGTGGACAGGCACGACTGGCTATTCCGGTACGTCTACGAAGGATTGACGGGCCGGAAGCCCACGCGCGAGGGCAAGGCCGGGCACCTCGCCGAGCTCCGCGACGCCGGGCTCTTCATGATCGACCTGCACGAAGAGAACGCAAAGCAGCCGAGCGCGGCCATCCTCACCCCGTGCATCCCCGGCCTCATCGACCGCTGCCGCAAACTGAAGCCGAAGCACATCGCCCTCATCAAGTCGATCGTCCACGACGTCGCCTTCGAGCCGCTCAAGCAGGCGGGCCTGCCGGTCATCGACGAGCGCCTCCCCTTCCCCGCCAGCGGCCAGCAGAAAAAGTTCCTTGAGGGCTTCGCCCGAGTCCTCAAAGCCTCCGGCTTCTAAATCCATCCGCCATCTTCCTTCTCCCACTTCTTCCACTCTGCCCCCTCTTCTCTGTGTCCTCTGTATCGTGGGGCGGGTTTTCAACCCGCCCGGCTCCTTGACTTCCGGCTCCTCTCTGCTTCGCTCCGTTGCGCACGGCTCTGTGGTGAACCTCCCTTTCTCTCCTCCCGTACCATCACCCGTGCTCCCCACGACGCGTCCCTTCAAGCTCGCCACACCCTACAAGCCGCTGGGCGACCAGCCGCAGGCGATCGAGCAGCTGACCTCGCGCATCAACGCGGGCGAGAAGTGGTCGTGCCTGCTCGGCGCCACCGGCACGGGCAAGACGTTCACGATGGCCAACGTCATCCAGCGCACGCAGAAGCCAACGCTCATCCTCAGCCACAACAAGACCCTCGCCGCCCAGCTCTACGAGGAGATGAAGGAGCTCTTCCCCGACAACGCGGTGAGCTACTTCGTCAGCTACTACGACTACTACCAGCCGGAGGCGTACATCCCCGCGCGCGACATCTACATCGAGAAGGACTCGTCGCGCAACGACGACCTGGACAAGCTGCGCCTCGCCGCCACCAGCAACATCCTCTCGCGGCGCGACACCGTCGTCGTCGCCAGCGTCTCGTGCATCTTCGGGCTCGGCTCGCCCGAGGCCTACGGCGCCAAGGTGATGACGCTCTACAGGGGCATGTCCATCGACCGCCGCCGGCTCTTCCTGGCGCTGGATGCCATGCTCTACGCCCGCGCGGATATCGAGTTCCAGCGCGGCATGTTCCGCGCCCGCGGCGACACCGTCGATATCTTCCCCGCCTACGAGCAGTACGCCGTCCGCGTCGAGCTCGGCGGCGGCTTCAACGACACGGTGGAGCGCATCAGCCTCATCAACCCCACCAGCGGCGAGGTCATCGCCGACGAGAGCGACCGTGTCTTCATCTTCCCCGCCAAGCACTACGTCATGCCCGAGGAGCGCATGGCCGACGCCCTCCGCGGCATCCGCGAAGAGATGGAGAAGCAGGTCCCCGCGCTCCGCGCTGAGGGCAAGCTGCTGGAGGCCCAGCGCCTCCTCGCACGCACCAAGTACGACCTGGAGATGCTGGAAGAGACGGGCGTCTGCCAGGGTGTCGAGAACTACTCGCGGCACCTGGACGGCCGCCCCCCCGGCAGCAAGCCGTGGACGCTGATGGACTACTTCGATTACTCGCCCCAGCCAGCCAGCGCCGACGAGCGGACCGGCGGCCACGAAGACCGCCACCTCTACCGGCTCCAGCGCCGCCAGGAGCACGACTGGCTGCTGATCATCGACGAGAGCCACGTCACCATCCCGCAGGTGCGCGCGATGTACAACGGCGACCAGGCCCGCAAGAAGGTCCTCGTCGAGCACGGGTTCCGCCTCCCCAGCGCGATGGACAACCGCCCGCTGAAGTTCGAGGAGTTCGAGTCCGTCACGCCGCAGGTGGTGTTCGTCAGCGCCACGCCCGCGCCCTACGAGCTTGAGAAGGTCGGCGGCGTCGTCGCCGAGCAGGTCATCCGCCCAACCGGCCTGCTCGACCCGGTCATCGAGCTCAAGCCCGCCGCAGGCCAGGTGCCCGACCTCATCGCCCAGTGCAAGGACGCCGTTGCCCGCGGCGGGCGCGTGCTCATCACCGCCCTGACCAAGCGCCTGTGCGAGGACCTCACGCTCTACCTGCACGAGCAGAAGCTGCGCGTCCGCTACCTCCACAGCGAGATCGAGACGCTCGAGCGGCTGGAGATCCTCACCGGCCTGCGCAAGGGTGAGTTCGACGTGCTCGTTGGCGTCAACCTCCTACGCGAGGGGCTCGACCTGCCCGAGGTCAATCTCGTCTGCATCGTCGACGCCGACAAGGAGGGCTTCCTCCGCTCGCCGACGAGCCTCATCCAGACCATCGGCCGCGCTGCCCGCAACAGCGACAGCAAGGTGGTCATGTACGCCGACCGCGTCACCCCGTCGATGAAGTCCGCCATCGACGAGACCGACCGCCGCCGCGAGAAGCAGCGGGCCTACAACGCCGAGCACGGCATCACGCCCACCACCATCATCAAGGCGATCCGCGACGGCATGGAGCAGGAGCTGCGCGCCGGCCGCGCGGTGCGCGACGCCGTCCGCCAGAGCGAGCCGGAGTACGAGGTCGCCGAGCTCACCCGCATGCTCGAAGAAGAGATGCTCGAGGCCGCCGCCGCGATGGAGTTTGAGAAGGCCGCCAAGCTGCGCGACCAGGCCGCCCTGCTGCGCAGCGGCAAGATCAAGCCCAGTGGTGTGACGGCGGGCAAGGGCGGCGCAACCAAGGTCCGCCGCGGCGATGTTGACGGCGGCGCAGCGGGCGTCGGCCCGAGCCTCGACCGCAAGGCCGGCATGCCCGGCGTACGCGCCAACAAGAAGTCAAAGAAAAAGGGCAGGAACCTCGGCGGCAAGCCTTTCTGAAGCCCCGCGGCCATCAGAATGTTGCCGACCCCGCCCGCTCACACGCACCCGGCGAAGAAGCCGTCGATGAAGACGATGAAGTCGTTGTTGTTGAGCAGGTTGTCGCCCCCCGCGATGCCACCCTGGCGGCCGACATCGGCGATCACCTGATTGCCGTCAAAGAACGCGTTGATAAACGCGACGAAGTCGTTGTTGTCAAGCCGGCCGTCGGGCGCGAGGATGCCACCCTGCGAGCCCACATCGGCCACGCACACCGCCGGCACCTTCAGCCCGTTGACCGCAAGCGTGTCACCCTGGTACCCCGTCGCACCCGCGGGCGGGCGACCGAGCTTCAGCCACGCTGCGCCGGTCGCCGGCGGGACGTTGGATGTGAACGACTGCGTGTACATCGACCCCCAGTAGACGTAGTTGGGCTGCACGCTCACCGAGCCGATGCCGCCGATCGTCATCGCCTGCGGGAACGAAGGGTTGAACCCGAACGTCCGCACGCCCCCAGCCTTGTTGCTGATCCACGGCGAGTTGTCGATCCGCTCGTCGGAGTTGTAGAGCGGCGCCTTGAAGAGGAGGCTCGATTCGTTCGCTCCCGCGGGGAGCCGGATGTTGAGCCCCGCCGCCGCGCGGTGGCTGTTGACGTTGTAGATGCCGTAGAGGTACGTCCACGTGCCGTTGCCGTTGTCGCTCACGCGGCTGTAGACCTGGAACTGCCCGTAGCAGTCCTTCATGATCGCCGACGGGTTGCCGTTGACATCCAGCGCCGGCTGCGTCAGCTCGTGGAAGTCGACGATCGAGACCTGCACGCCGTTCACCCCGCCGGCCCCCCCCGGCGTCGCCGCGTTGACGCGGTTGGCCCACGCCTGCAGCGCGGTCGTCGACTGCTCGGTGGTGCTGCCGTTGAAGATCAGCGTTGACGCGTACGTATTCGCCGTGGGGATGTTGACGATCCGCCGCGCCGAGACGTTGTTGCGCCCGTTGTTCCACGACGCATCGTCCGAGCAGACGTAGTGCACATCCACCCAGTACTCCGCCCCAGGCACCGCCCACTCGGCCGCGGGCACCTGCAGGCGGCGGCTGGCCACATCGCTCGGCTGCGGCCCCACGATCGTCGGCCAGTCCCACGTGTACGAGCCGGTGATGGGGTTCACGTCCCACCGCGGCCCAACGTTGCTGCGCCCGCCGTTCTGCGTTGAGGTGTAGGCGTCGGCGCAGTTGGTCCCCAGCGTGCTGCCGTTGCCAAAGGGCGTGACGCACGGGCCGTAGCGCGTCGCGTTCTCCGAGCCGAAGCCGTGCTTGAGCCACGAGAGCCCGATGTTGTCAAAGCGCCCGTTCAAGTCGCGGTAGATGTTCTGTGCGATCACCGGGTGCCGCGCAGTGTTGGGGTACCACGCCAGCGTCTGGTTGCCGCGGTTCCACGCATCACCGCCGACGCCAAACGCCCGCACCAGTTGCCCGTTGACGGTGTCGGTGCCGAAGTTGGTCACGCCCCAGCAGTCGCCCACCACGATGTCCGCGCCTTCGGTGGTCGGCGGCGGCAGCGGATCGGCGGGCGGCTGGCCCGCCCCCGTCGTGAGCGTGAACCCGCCGCCGTAGTACAGCTGCGGGTCACACGCCAGGCGGATGAGGAACGACTCCCCCGCCGCGGCCGTCCACTGCACCAGCCCCGCGCCGCCGCACGCGCCGCCCGCGGGCACCGTCACGCACGCCAGCTGCGCCCCGATGGTGGGGGGGCTGGCCGTGTCTGAGCGAAAGACCTGCATCGTGTACGGCCAGTCGAGGTAGCAGAGCCGGGCCCAGACGTTCCCGCTCGCCTGCGCGGTGGCGATGAACCACACATCCTCCAGGTTCTCCCCGCCGCACGTTGACGAGATCGCCCCGCCGTTGGTGGCAAAGTGCATCATCCACATGTGGCTTGTGCCGTCAAAGCTGAGCCGCTGCGCGTTGGAGCGCGCGTTGTTGGCGGGCGCCTGCGCCAGCGCGGTGGAGGCCGCGGGCCACAGCAGGGCGGCCAAGGCGACTATCCCCAGGCAACGGACGAGCGTTGCGAGCGTTGAGGATCGGCCGCGCTCGAGGCTGGATAGGTGGATAGGCATCCTTTGAGTGTACAAGAAGATTCACCCCCCGCACAGGGGCCGCCGCATGAGAAAAAGGCCATAAGCCGAGGCAAATAGCCACCCGATCCTCACGGCGCACTGCAGTACTGAGCACCCCCCCCGCGACCAGCGACGACTTACCAATGGAGCGGAAGGGACTCGAACCCTCAACTTCCAGCTTGCAAAGCTGGCACTCTACCAATTGAGTTACCGCCCCGTTCGCCGCGTGCACCTGCCCGCGGCGGAGGGGTCGATCGTAGCCGCCCACGCCGGCGATTCTCTCCTGCCTATTCCCGCCCTCCGCGGGTGCCAGCCTCAATACCGCGACACGATCGCCGTAAGGCTTGGCCGGTCGCGGTCCTCGCGCGGCTCCGCCTGCGTGCCGATGTGGATAAACCCCGCCACCTTCTCGTGCGACGCCAGCCCAAGCTCCGCCAGCACCGCCGCGTCGTAGGCGTACCACTCGGTGAGCCACACCGCGCTGAGCCCGTGCCCCTTCGCCGCCAGCAGCAGGTTCATGCAGACGGCCCCGCACGAGAGCACCTGCTCCCACTCGGCAATCTTTGGGTGCGGCTTCGGCCCGCTCACCACCGCTACCACCACCGGCGCTGATTGCAACTGCGATGTCCATTTGGCCAGGCCGGCGTCGAACGCGCTCTGTTCCATGCCCTTGTTCCGCTCGCCCCACACCGCGCCGACGAACGCCCCCAGCTGCCGCCGCGCGTCACCTTCGATCACGATGAACCGCCACGGCGCCAGCTTGCCGTGGTCGGGCACGCGCGCCGCGATGGTGAGCATCGTGGTGAGTTGCTGCGCCGTCGGCCCCGGCTCGCGCAGCGAGGTGAGAGCGGGCGAACGGCGCGTCAGCAGCGTCTGCAGCAGGTCCATGCGCCCACCGTAGCCGTCCCCGCTCACGGGTCGAGCCGGAAGTTCCGCATCATGTCCATGTCCTCGTGCTCGAGGTTATGGCAGTGATAGATGAACTTTCCCGGATAGTCGCCGTGACGCACCAGGATGCGCACGGTCTCGTACGGCATGATCAAAAACGTGTCTTTCCACCCGTTCATAACGATCCCATCCTTTACCGTGTTCCACGAGGTCAGCCCGGCGGGCGCGATCGTCCGGTCGAGCATCTGGAACTGCCGGCCGTGGAAGTGGATCGGGTGGGGGATGATCGTCGTGCCGGTGAGGTTGGTCACCTTGATCACCTCAACGGTGCCGCACCGGGCCACCTCGTTGGCCGCCACCAGCGCAGGATCAAACGGCCCGCCGTTGAGCGTGAAGTGCGCGTGCCCACCGCTGTTGACAAAGTTGATCGGGTAGACCTTGGGGCTGTCCTTGTTCACCGCGCTCCCAAGCCGCAGCCGCTCGACGCTCGCGAGCGAAGCCGGCAGCGTCCGCGTCTCCGCCTCGGCGCGATCGATCGAGAAGCGCATGATCGTCTGCGCAGACCCCTGCGCGCCGCTGCTGGTAAACGCCAGGCTCGACAGCGTGACCTGCGACCCGACCGCCTTGTTGCGGAAGTCCGCCCACAGCTCGATGCGCTTCCCCGGCGCGAGCATGATGTACGGATAGGTTCGTGGCTTGTCGAGCAGCCCGCCGTCGGTGCCGATGGCCACCATCGGCGTGCCGTCGCTGAACGCCAGCTTGTAGATCCGCGAGACCGCGCCGTTGAGCAGACGCAGGCGATACACCCGCGTCGCCGCCGAGTGCACGTAGTTCGCCCGGCCGTTGACCAGTTGCGTGTTCCCCAGGAACCCGGCCACCATGCCGGGGTTGTACACCCGCTGGTTCGACGTGTCGAGCGTGGCATCCTGGATGCACAGCGGCAGGTCGTACGCGCCGGTGGGCAGCCGCAGCTTCAACTCCTCCTTGTCGTGAACGATGAAGAACCCCGCCAGCCCGGCGTAAACCTGCGGCGCAGTCAGCATGTTGGTGTGCGGGTGATACCAGTAGGTGCCGGCGCGGTTCCTGATCGGGAACCGGTACTGAAAGCTGCCGCCGCTGGGGATCGTCTCCGTCGGGTAGCCGTCCATGTCGGCCGGTACATCCAGCCCGTGCCAGTGCGTGATGCTCTCCTGCCCGATCTGGTTGATCAGACGGATCGACACATCCTGGCCCGCCCAGGTGTGGATCGTCGGCCCGAGATACGAGTTCGCAACCGGCACCAGCGCGTCGGCCGGGCCGGAGACGACCGTCCCTGAGTACGAGAGCCCGTTGGTCGCCGGGCCAGTCGGCATGATCTGCTGAGCGCGAGCCGACTGCGTGAGGTCGATCTTCAGCGGCTCCGGCTTGATGAACGGCTGGCCAAACGCGACCGCGGCGAGCGCCGAGACCGCCACCGCAGCCGCAGCCCACTCGCCAGGTCTGCCCCTGCCGCCCCAACCTGCCCCCGTTCCCGTACGTGCCTGCATGCTGACCTCCAGTCCAAGTCGTTGATCGCGAGCAACAAAAACCGATCACTCACCCTAAGTATGCGCGGCAGCCACCGCGGTTCAAGGGAATCCGCCAATCGGCCCGAATTGCTGGGAGAAAGCCGCCCCCCGATCCGTTGCCCCGTGCTCTTGGTTCTCGGTTATTCTCCCCTCCGTGCCGCCCGCCACCCCTTCAGCCAGCATCTCTCCTTCCACCCTCGACCTGCTCGCCCTCACGCTCGTGCCGGGGCTTGGACCTGTGCTCATCGGGCGCGCGGCAGCCCACCTCGGCTCCGCCTCCGCCGTGCTCGCCGCATCCCCGGCGCAGCTGCAGACTGTTCCGGGGATCGGGCCGGAAAAAGCCAAGGCCTTCTTCGAGTCGCGCAGCGCTGCCCGTGACGCCGCGCGCCGCGCTGTCGACCGCGCCGCGCAGGTCGGCGCCCACGTCATCGGCCTGCACGATGACCACTACCCGCCCCTGCTCCGCACGATCAACGATCCGCCCCCCATCCTGTTTGTCCGCGGCTCGTTCGACCACGCCGCCGCCGACCGCTACCCCCTCGCCCTCGTCGGCAGCCGCGATTGCACGCAGTACGGCCGCGAGCAGACCGCACGCTTCTCCGGTGCGCTCGCGTCCGCGGGCATCACCATCGTCTCCGGCGGCGCCCGCGGCATCGACACCGCCGCCCACACCGCCGCCATCCGCTCCGGCGGACGCACGTTCGTCGTGCTCGGTTGCGGCATCGCAAAGGCCTACCCCCCCGAGAACCAGCCTCTCTTTGAGCAGATCGTCGCCGAGGGGCGCGGCGTGATCATCAGCGAATTGCCGATCGACACCCCGCCCACCGCCGAGAACTTCCCCTCGCGCAACCGCATCATCAGCGGCCTGTCGCTGGGTGTGCTGCTGATCGAGGCGGCCGGCGGCAGCGGTTCGCTCATCACCGCGCGCCTCGCCGCCGAGGACCACGGCCGCGAGGTCTTCGCGCTGCCCGGGCGCGTCGACTCAAACGCCAGCGAAGGCACCAACGACCTCATCAAGACCGGCGGTGCCCACCTGGTCACCGCGCCCGCCGATATCCTCGCCCTGCTCGAGCAACCTGCGCGGCACTCCCTCAACGGCACCCACGCAGCGCGCTACGGCAACGCGCACCCTGACAGCGACCATCCGCTCTTCGCGCCGAGTGCTTCCACAACTGCTTCGAGCACGCCCGCCCCAAGGGTCGCCATCGCGACGCTCACCGACACGCAGCAACGCATCCACGCCGCTCTGGAGAGCCCGCTCTCTGCGGATGATCTGCTGAAGATCACGGGTCTCGAGCCCGCTCAACTTCGCGCTGACCTCACGATTCTGGAACTGCGCCGCGCAATCACCCGTTCAGGTAGTCGGTTCGAACGAGCGGGCAGGCGATAGGCCGCCCGTGCAGCCATAACTCAAGTATTTGCAGATACTTACGTGCCACCCGAGCGGGTCAAAACGATATCACCTGCTCAGGCGGGTCCGACTGCACAACAACCGACAACCGAAAAAAATCCAAAGATGGCCTTGCAGGTAGGTCGATAGTCGGGTATCCTTTCCCGAACAAACGACTCGGTGAATCTACGGCTCACTACAACGACTAACCGATTCTTCCCTCTGGCCGCGGAGACGGCCGTGCCCGGTTTGGCTGACAGACACCAACAGGTTTGATCGAAACCTGGAGGCCTGTCAGGACCAGAACAACGCTGGTCAGCCCAACCGGCAGCGGACAGACGCGGGGCTCCGAAGAGCTTCGACGCTGCAGGGCACTCGCGGGTGGAACCCATCGTCGCCAGCGCGCTGCCGGTCCCGCCCCACGCGGACAAACCGGCCGCCCGCAACGAGGTGCTCGATGAACCGCAAAGCCGTTCCACAACCTGATCCGCGGAAGGGGGCGATCGACATCTCGGCAGCACAGAAGACCGCGAAGCCAAAGGCGGCCGCGGGCGGACGGTGGTCAGCGCTTCTGCGCCTCGGGCCCGGCGGATCGTTCAGTACGGGGTATGTGCCTTGTGACGACGGAACGCTCGTCCCCGACCCGATCGAGGCGGGCGAGCGCAGCCTGTCAGCGGCAGGTCCACTGCCGGGTCGAGTGGTCGCGGCGGCTGGAGAGCCGGCGCGCGATGTGGTGGAAGCAGCGGGGCGAGAGGGGGCAGTCCGAGCGGGGGAGACGGGCGGCGACAGCGCCGCGTTTGACAGCGGCCTCGGCCTGCTTCAGCAGCGGGCACTGAAGGTCTTGAGCATCCACGGTCGCCTAGCGGAAATGACCCGCCAGATGGCCGCAACGAGTGAAACGGCCTCGGCCTTGGCGGCCGCGGCTGGACGGCTGGTGCAGTCGCACAGCCGGTCGGGCCCACCCGAGGTGGCGCGGCACGCGCCGGGCCGAGGGGTTGACCCGCGAAGCACGAACACCGCACCGGCAGCGCCCCACGTAATCGAGGCGCCGGCCGGGGCAAACGCCCTGGAGATTCCCCATGAACCTGACTCCCAAGCAACTTCGGATTCTCTCTTTGATCCGCGACTGGCGGGTGCGTCACGGCTATTCGCCGACGATGCAGGAGCTCGCCGACGAGATCGGCGTCAGCAAGGTCACCGTGTTCGAGCACGTGGAGGCGCTGATCAAGAAGGGGGCGCTGGTCCGCGAGGCGAACAAGGCACGCTCTTTGTCGATCGCCCCGGGCATCTCGGTGCCTGACGAGAGCCGCCCCCTGCGCATCCCGCTGGTGGGCAAGATCGCCGCCGGTTACCCGATCGAGAAGGTGGCCGACGAAGAGGAGCTTGACCTGGGCGCAGTCCTGGGCCCGCGCCCGGGCAAGGGGAGCAGCATGTTTGCCCTCAAGGTTGAAGGCGAGAGCATGAAGGATGAGGGCATCCTCGACGGCGACTACGTGCTGATCGAGCGCTCAGACACCGCCCACAACGGTGACCGCGTCGTGGCCCTGCTGCCCGACGGCCAGACCACCCTCAAGACGTTCTTCAAAGAGAGCGACCACGTCCGCCTGCAACCAGCGAACCCGTCGTTCTCACCCATCATCGTCCGCGAGTGCAAGATCCAGGGCATCGTCCGCGGCGTCGTCCGGCGGTATTGAGCGCCCACTCCGCGCTGGCACGAGCCCAGCGCAGAGACGCATTGAGTGCCAACATCACCACCGATGGCCCGCGCAACTTGCGCGGGCCTTTTCTATTCGCCACGAGCCCCGGGCAGAAGCCCGGGGACAGCAAACCCGTTGCGCCACCTCGCGGCGGCGTTGCCGGTGTGTTTGCCGTCATTCCGTACCTCTCCTGTGCTTCCGCACAGGGCTCGTGGGTGAGGCCGCCGAATAGGATCACGCATGAACGATCGAAGCGTCAGCACGTTGCCGCCACCCGCCGTCGTGCGCTTGCGCCAGATCGTTGCGAGCGACCTGCCCGCGCTGTTTGAGATCCAGAGCGATCCGATCGGTTCACGCATGGCGGTGGTCATTCCACGCACGCGCGAAGAGTTCGATGCCCACTGGGGCCGGCTGCTGAGCACGCCGCCGCCGGGCCTGGTGGCCCGCGTGATCGAGGCCGACGGCGAGATGGTCGGCACGGTCAACTGCTTTCAGCGCCCGGGCCTTCCGCAAGAAGGGGCAACGGTCAACGCCGCGGGGAAGGTTGAAGGCGAGTTCGAATACGTGGGCTACCTGCTCGCCCGCGCCCACTGGGGCCGCGGCATCATGACGCGCGCCCTGGCCGCGCTGCTGGCGGAGGTGCCGGTGCGCCCGCTCCGCGCCCGCGCAGCCAGCACCAACACCGCCTCGATCCGCGTGCTGGAGCGCAACGGCTTTGTCGAAACCGGCCGCTGGCAGTCACCACCGAGCGACCCGCGCTTCCCCGCGTGCGAAGAGGTGCTGCTGCGGCTGGGGTAGCGCGGCCAATCGGCAAACGGCAGACGGCAAGCCGCAAATGAAAAGAGCCCCGCGTGCGGTGTGTGCACGGCGGGGCTCGTGTGGTTTGAACTCGAGACTCGAGACTGGCGACTGGCGACTGGCGACTTCCCTGCCTCAAGCCGCCATGCTGATGTTGCCATTGAAGCCCTGCGCACCGCCGGCGCCGAACTTCACCTGCACGGGCTGGCTGGGCGTACTGGAGAGCTCGCCGCGGATCGCCTGCACCTGGTAGAGGCACGAGACGGTCCCCGCGGGGACGGTGGTGTCGATGAACGACTTGCCGCTGAGCAGGCCGATCTGCGTGTAGGTTGTGTTCCCCGCCAGCGCCCGCATGACGCGGTAGACGCTGCCGGCGTTGCCGGTGGCCTTCCACTTCACCGTCACGGTGCCGTCGGCGTTGGGGTCGGCGACGACGCTCGCGGGCGTCGAGGGGGCGGGGTGGGGCGTCGCGGGCGAGGGCGGGTCCATCTGCACGGCGACGTAGACCGCATCGCGCGCTGCGGTGGTCGCTTGGTTGTCGGCGAATGTGCGGATGGCGCTGACGACGATGTTGCCCGCGCGGTTCATGACGCTCATGGCGCTGGTCTGGGTGAGTGTGGCGGCCTTGGCGGCGTCGCGTGCCTTCTGGGCCTCGGTCAGCGCAACCTGGGCGGCCTTGATGGCGGTGTCGAGCGCGGCGGCCTGCGGCGCGGTGACGCCGAAGGCGGTGGGTGTCGCCTTGATGGTGTCGATGCGGTTGGCGTACCAGGCGATGCGGTCGGCGAGTGTCTGCGGAATAGCCATAGGTGCCTCCTTCGTGCTGCGGCGAGTCAGCCGTCATCCGCGCGGTGTTCGCTTCTGTAAGTTGAGAAGACGATCCGCGACGTCCGGCCCGCCCTGCCAGACCCGCACGGGCCCACGCTTGGCGTGCCCAGTGTCTCGGTGAGCCCGATGCGCGAAGCAAGCCTCGATGCCGGAATGCGTCTCACGCGGGTGGGTTTATGCCGGTGGTGCGGATGAGTGGGGAACCGGCCCCGGACTATCGGGCACTTAGAGGCGCGTTCAGGGGCTTATGAGGCGAGGTTTACTCGATTGACGGGGGAGCCGGTGGGGTTGCCTCAAGTCGTATAGCGAGCCCCGAGTGTGAGCGAGTGGGGGTCTTGTCCGAACTGCGTCGGTGAGGGAGCGGGTGTCTTGAACCCCGGAGGGGTTCTATGACGTAACCGGGGCGTAAGGCGGTCCTCCGCCGCCACCCCCGGTACGCAGAAAACGAATCCCTCGCTCCTTAGCCTCGCAGCGTGCAGGCCGAAGGCCGGATCGAGACTCGGTGGCAAGACGCAGAAGAACCAGGAATGTTGTAGCGGGGGGCACCCCGCTGGCCCCCTTTTGATCCGGGCTCCCTGCGGTCGCCCTCCAGCCTGCGGCAGCGTTGAACTTGTAGGGCCGCAGCAAGAAACCCGTGCTTCCTGCCACCAGTGAGCGGCCGCACTCGGAGCCCCCCTCGCCCAAAGACCTGTCTTTGGCTTTCCCGCCCTCCCTCATCGCTCGTCACTCGTCGCCCAGACCTTCGAAGGAGTCGATGCCTTGCAGGTTGGGCTGCCGCCCCCCTGCACCCCCCGCTTCGAGACACCGCCGCCCGACGGAAGGAGCCGTGAGTCCGGTGGCACGGTTGCCGCCAACCTGCCGCAGATAGAATTGGACACCCCGGAGTATCAGATGAAACCACCCGAATCCGCCGCTAGCCGCCACGACATCAAAGTGACTGGGGATGAGCTGGTAGTACGCGGCGAACGGTTAGCGACGCACAGCGTTGCTTCATCGCTTGGCGAAGGCGCAAATGGTGTCGTGTTTCTCGGCACCAATAAGCTGCTGAACCGGCAAGAAGCGATCAAGGTCTGGTTCCCAGCGAAAGAGGCGGATCGCCGCGACAAACTTAAGCAGGCAGTTGGCGAGATCACAAAGCTCGCGGCGGTTAACGGGAACAGTGCTGTACAAATATACGATGCTCGCATCGTGCAAGGGGGGGCGATCGCAATGATGGAGTATGTGAACGGGGAAACGCTTAAGGAGTACATGACCACCCACGATGATCCTTACTGTCGACTCGGACTCGCCTTTCAATACCTCGACGTCATTCAAACTACCACAACGCCATCCACCCGCCATGGCGATCCGCACTGGAAGAACGTCCTCGTCCACAAAGTGCCGGCCTTGTACGGCGAGCCGGATCGCGGAATGAAGTTGTGTGATTTTGGCACCTCCGCGTTTTCTGGTGCAGAGGCGTCGGCGAAGCGGCACTGGGGGATCGTGCGTGAGACGGTCCTACGGATTACCAAGAACTTGCCCGATCAGGCCCACGCCGAAGCTCGACTCAACGAAGCCGACATCGAGTTTGCGCCGCGGTTGGCAGATATGATCGAACGCGCCGACCTGCGCCCGGACCAAAGTGCGGCCGCGCACACTGCGACACTTAGAGATTACCTCGACACGTGGGCACTCCTCAAGTACGGGGGTGGCGGTTAGCTGCCTCTTTGTTCGCCGCGACTCGAGCGCCGCTGCAAGCCGCGTTCGCGCAGTTTTCGCAGAAGATTCTCGTTGATTTGAACACGTTTGTCCAACTGCTTTTGCGACGGCTTGCGCTTCTTTGCGGTGTCCAAGCAGAAGTTGCGTTCCCAATCGGTGATCCACCCTTGTTCAAATGCAAAGACGGTTGCTGCACTGTTGAGCGCGGCGGTTTCGTCTTTCATGATTCGCTTGATGCCTTCCGCGACGGTGTCGACCGGCAGACCCAAAAACTTCTTGACGCAGACGTTCCCGACAAAGGTCAGTTCCTCATTCTTCCGGTTCCGGATCCAGCAAAGCTCAACGATTGGAAAATGCCCGCAGGGGCAGGTCTCGGGTGGACTGTCCGCACCCACGTCCATCACCTCTACGTGGTCTAGTGCCCACTCGTGCTTGGCCTCATCCCACTCCGAGGCAACGCTGCGGGGAAGAATGTGATTCCTTAGGTTGATGAAGTTATGGTGTTCCATGGGAGGGCCTGCTCGCTACTCTACTATTCGAAAGTACCTTTTTCATGTTCGGCGAGGCATGCCCCATGCCCCGAGCCAGATGCTCGATGAGAGGGTCATTTCGCGCCACGCGAAGGCTGGCCCCAGGTGCCGGTCGGCCCAGCAAGTACCAAAAAGCCCCGGAGCCCTTTCTCAAGGGCACAGGGGCTGAGTGTCGTCGTGCTCACGCGTGATCGCTCACTTCTTCTTGCGAGAGCCGACGTTGACACGCTCCTTCTCGGTGGTGTTTGGGTGCGCCTTTGCATACGAGGGCTTCACGATCTTGCCGGAGACGGAACTGCGATAGATGGTCTTCTTCAGGGTCATGTGTTTTCCTTTGTGCTAGATAAATCTGACGAACGAAACCATGGAGGTTATCGACCTTCGACGATCTTCTTGAATCCACCTCCTTCATCAATGAGCTTGATGGTCTTGCTGCAGCCGCGACACGTGATGACGCGCTGCATGGAGATGTCGTCGAGGACCACCGGGTTTTTGGCGCTGCACTCAGGGCACGGCACATCGACCTTCGCCTTGCCAACGGCTTCACCAATCTTGCGGCGGAAAACTCCTTCATCGAACTTGAAACTGCTCATGTCTGACTCCGAGCCGCATCCGGCGCGGCGCCGTGGGGGTTCAGCGGTCCCATCCGCTAAGACGGCCTTGCCGCCTTCGAAGCCGCGCCAAGCCCTCGCGGGCGTGACGAAGCACTGGCAAGATGTAGAGGGCTCAGTCAATTGGCAAACTGCACCGCGCCGGCGAGCAAGCCGTAGGTGAACTGCTTGGAAGCCTGCTTGCCTCCGAGCTCGTTGGCGATCATGCTGCCGATCGCCCACGCACCGAGCGTCAAGAGGAACTTGTCGGCGGGCTGCAGGCGCTTGGCCTGCGCGATCGCCGTGATCAACGCCAGCCCGCCCGCGCGGGAGAGGTCGGTGGCGGCGTTGCCCGCCGTTGTTGAACCAGAGATGGAGAGAGCGTTGAAGGTTTTCATAGTGCTCTCCAAATCAGTGCTTCCGGTCGCGGGGCGGGTTGGGGTCGTTGCCGTAGGAGTCCGAGTCCTGGATGCGGCCATCCTGACCGTGAATCCGCAACTCGCCTTTGGAGTCCTTGGCGAGCTCGCGCCCGCGTTCGAGGGCGTCCGACTTGCGGTCGAACACGTCCGAGGCACGCGAAGCGCCGTCGCGCTTCACCTGCCAGCCGTCGTCGTGGGGACTAACGCTGTAGTTGTTTGAGTTCTTGGCCATTTGAGATACACCTAGCTGCTCTCTGCGCCTGTCGGACCGCAGCTCACCGACGGGCTCTGTGCTCGACATGAGCACGGGAAATCCGCCCGCCCAACCTTCGCCGAGCGGGCGTTTCGAATTGCATCCGGGAGTCGCTTAACGACGTACCCAGATCGGCCAAGCCTTAAGCCCAAACGTGCGGGCGTAAAGCCGTGCTCCCGAGGCATCGCGGCGCCACGTCCTGAAGATGAGGACGTAGCCCGGGCCCGGGCGCGGAGGGAGGGGAACTCGCTTCATGCGGGTTCATCCTTTTATCCGGACGGTTGCACGGAGCCGATTACTGGTGTACCTTTGGATACCTCTATCTGTCAGGTTGGCGCAGTAATGCTCCGGCTTGCCAGCGCCGGTCAACCGGCAAGAACAGGCCGAGCACTGCTCGGCTTTTTCTTTTACAGAGCGAGTTCTCCCGCTTTGTTCAACTGGTCGACTCTGATCTCTGCCGCTTTGAGCGATACACCGAGGTGGCGTGCGACGATTGGAGGGAGCCGCAAAAGCTCTGGGAATGCCTGGCGCCGGTAGAGCAGCCTGACGGCCGGCGCTGGCATCAGCAATGCCGCTGCTCCAACATTGGCTTGCCACTCGGGATTCTCATAGGCCGGAATCTCGTGTGCGCGGTAGAGGACAGGGGTTCCGCGCCGATCGTCGATTGCCTTCAACTGACTTGCATGAAGCATGACGTGAACGGCCTCGTGCGCCAGGGTGAAACGGTCGCGGCCGTCCCCGGCATCTGCGCCGTCGTAGACCTCCGAGGCGACATAGACCATGTTTCCGCGCAGTCGTCCTTCGGCACCAGCCAGCGTGTCATCCACGACGAATTGGACACCGAAGTCGTCCTCAAGCCACCGGTCGCAGAACTTAAGGATCGGGAACGGAACCGCCTCCGTAAGCGTGCGATTATGGTACTTTTGCACGACCTCGAGCATCTTCAGCTCGACGGCACGCCGTGACATCCCTTTCACCCGCGGTACAGGCCTTCCCATTCAAATACTCCCAGGACGGTTGAGAATCTTCAGTAACTCCTCGATCGTTCGGTCGGACAGAGCACCCGCATCCATCGAGCGGTCAAGCGCAACTAGCACGCGACGCTCACCCTCACTTGAAGGCTCCATCTGCACCGAACCTCGCCACTTCATCGCAAGCTCCATCAGGCTTTCCAAGTGCTGCGGACATCCTAGAAAATCAAGAACCGCCTTAACGTCCCTTCTTCCAAGGGGGTTCTTTTGCTCGCTTTCAACTGCACTCAGGAAAGCGACCGAGACCCCCTTGTCGCCTATGACTTTCGCCACCTCCGCAAGGGTCTTGTCTGCCTCCAACCGCAAACGTCGCAGCTCCTTGCCGAACGAACGTGCTTTACTTCCAGACATCAAGCACTTCCTCTCATACGCCCCCGACGACTACGAGCCGTCGGACCACTCCTTCCCAAGACGCTCTCGGGCCGTTGAATTCTACCGCGTGGTTGAATTCAATTCAACCGTACGGTTGAGACCGACACGTTTTCCACAAGTGATGTCGTGTGCCACCCCCAAGTGCTTCTCTCTCCCGAACGCCACTCGCCCTTGTTCAGCGGAGCAGCCCACTCCTCCAGCGGACCCCCGCGCCAGTCCGGTGGAGCGGGTCTCCAGCCCGGCGGAGCGTGCCGATCCACCGGTGGAGCCAAGCAGCAGGCCGGTGGAGGGGCGTGGTCCGCCGGTGGAGCAGGGCAGCCGAGCGGTGGAGCGGAGCGCCAGAGAGGGGCGATCAGCGGAAAAACCGCGATGGGAGGCTGAAAACGTGGATGCAGTTGAAACACGGAGCTCACGGAGCACACTGAGGAAGGCATTTGGAAGGGTCAGAACGTCGATCCGAGCAAGCTCCATCCACGCTGACAGCCTGCGCGTTCCTCCGTGCCCTTCGTGAACTCCATGTTTCAAACGCCTGGCTGCTTGCCGCTGCTTCCGGCTCCCCGGATCGACTTCTTGATCGCTTTCAGGTCCTTCGACATGGGGGGTGGCTTCATGCTCGGCTTCTTGGTCGAGACTTGCTGAGGCGCGGGCGGCGTTCCTCCACTCTTTCTGTCCTCTGTGTCTCTGAAGGGAAGGGCATGTCCAAGACCTGCCCGCTTCCGGTCTTCCGGCTCGGCTTGCGCTCCGCTCCCGTTCGCACGGCTCTGTGGTGAAGAGTCTTTGCCTTCTTCCGGCTCCGGGCTGAACCTGCGATTCAGGATCGTCAGCAGCGTGGGGCCTTCCAGCATGGCGGGGGAGGTGGGGCGGAGGTAGACCTCGGGGAGTTGGTTCGGGCCCTGCGGGGGGAGGATGGTGACTTGGCCGATGGAGGCGGAGGCGAGTGTTGAGTGCCGAGGGCCGAGGGCCGAGTCGCGGGCGGAAAGGCGAGAGGCATCCCCGAGCTTCCGCTCGGGGCTCGTGGGGGAGGAAAGGCGCGAGGCGTCCCCGAGCTGCCGCTCGGGGCTCGTCGATGCAGGGGGGCTCGTTAATGCGGCGGCCGTGGCGGCCGGGTCACTGGTGCGGAAGATGATGTCGGGGTCGCGGATGAAGATGAGGCGGACGCCGGCGGCACGCGCGCCGGTGCGGAGCTGGGCGAGTTGCAGGAGGCGCTGCGTCGGCTCGGGGAGGTCGCCGTAGGCGGCGATGAGGTCGGCGCGGACCTTGCCGAGTTCCTCGGCGTTGGCGGCGAGGGCGATGCGGCGGTAGGCCTCCAGGCGCCGCATGTCGCTGGGGATGTAGGGCTTGGGGATGCTGCCGCCCCCCCCGACGCCGATCTCGATAGAACATTCGCTGGGGATGGCGATGGACTCGTTCTTGAGACCCTTGACGGCGCGCTCCAGGAGCTGGCAGTACATGTCGTAGCCGACGGCGGCGATGTGGCCGCTCTGCTCGGGGCCGAGGATGTTGCCCGCGCCGCGGATCTCAAGGTCTCGCATCGCGATCTTGAAGCCGGCGCCGAGCATGGAGAACTGCTCCAGGGCCTTGAGGCGCTGCTTGGCCTTCTCGCGCAGGGGCCGGTTGTCGGGAAGGAGGAGGTAGCAGTAGCCGCGGTGTTTGCTGCGGCCGACGCGGCCGCGGAGCTGGTGGAGGTCGGCGAGGCCGAAGCGGTCGGCATCCTCGATGATCATGGTGTTGGCGGTGGGGATGTCGATGCCGCTCTCGATGATGGTGGTGGAGACGAGGATGTCCGCCTGGGGTGGGCGGGTCATGAACTTGTGCATGACCTCTTCGAGCTCGTGGGGGGGCATCTGGCCGTGGCCGACGACGATGCGGGCGTTGGGTGCGAGCTTCTGCACGTCGTCGGCGACGGAGTGGATGTCGTGGACGCGGTTGTGGACGTAGAAGACCTGGCCGTCGCGCGTGAGCTCGCGCTCGATGATCTGCTTGAGGCGCGCGGGGTTCTGCGGGATGACCTCGGTGACGACGGCGCGGCGGTCGACGGGGGCGGTGGTGAGGCTGGAGATGTCGCGGAGGCCCATCATGCCCATGTGGAGCGTGCGCGGGATGGGTGTGGCGCTGAGGGTGAGCACATCGGCCGTCATGCGGAGGGAGAGGAGCTTCTCCTTGTGCTCGACGCCGAAGCGCTGCTCTTCATCAACGATGACGAGGCCGAGGTTCTTGAAGATGACATCCTTCGAGAGCAGGCGGTGGGTGCCGATGATGACATCGACCTGTCCGAAGGCGAGGCGCTCGAGGACTTCTTTCACCTCAGCGTCGGTCTTGAAGCGGCTGATCGACTCGACCTTGAAGGGGTAGTCGGCGAAGCGGCCGCGGAAGGTGTGCTCGTGCTGCTCGGCGAGGACGGTGGTGGGGACGAGCACGGCGACCTGGCGGCCGTCTTCAGCGGCCTTGAAGGCGGCGCGGATGGCGAGTTCTGTTTTGCCGAAGCCGACATCGCCGCAGAGGAGGCGGTCCATCGGGCGCGGGCTGGTCATGTCGCGCTTGATCTCCTGCATGGCGGCGAGCTGGTCCTCGGTCTCATCCCAGGGGAATTCATCTTCGAAGGCCTTCTGCCACGCGGTGTCGGCGGGGAAGGCGTGGCCGGGGAGGGACTCGCGGGCGGCGCGGACGCGCAGCAGCTCGGCGGCGAGGTCACGGACGGACTCGGCGACGCGGGCCTTCTGGACTTTCCAGCGGTCGCCGCCGAGCTTGGAGAGGGTGGGGCCGGACTTCGGACGGCCTCGTTGACCTGGCTTGGCGGGTGAACCGCCGCCACCCCCGATGTACTTCTGGACAAGGTCAACCTTGACGGCGGGGACGTGGAGCTTGGCGCTGCCATCGAACTCGAGGGTGAGGTACTCCTGGAGCTGCTCGTCTTCCTTCGTGGCCGAGAGACCCTGCATGCGCTCGTTGATGGAGCGGTGCAGGTCGCGCGGTCGGAGCATGACGAGCCCGGTGAAGCGGGCGATGCCGTAGTCCTGGTGGACGACATAGTCGCCGATCTCCAGCTCGAGGAAGGTGTCCATCGCGCGGCCGGAGCGGAGGCGGACACGGCCTCTGCGGCGGCGGGCGGTGAAGCGGTGGAGGAGTTCGCTGTAGGGGAGGAAGAGCGTGGCGGTGCCAGCATCGCCCCAGACGAAGCCCGCGTGGAGGTACTGGACACGCGCGTCGATGAGGTCCTTGGCGGCGGGGGCGAACTCGGTGATGAGCTCGCGGAGGCGCTGGAGTTCGCCGTCGTTCTGGCAGAGGATGACGGGGTGGAGCTTCGGCACCTCCTGGCCATCAGCGGTGCCGGTTGCGAGCGCACCGAGCTCTGCGATGGCGATGGAGACTTCGTGATCGAGCGGTGGAACCGGCGAGACGGGCAGCGAGAGCATGTGGTCGCCCCCCCTATCGCCGCTTGCGTACTGGCCGATGGAGGTGAGCTCGATGACGCCCGCTGAGTGCTCCTGCAGGGCCTTGAAGACGGCGGGCGGGCCGGAGATGCCGGCGCTGTTGATGAGCCGCTCGTAGTAGCCGCGGCCCTGCTCGGTGAGCTCGAGCACTTCGTTGAGGATGACCAGCGATGATTTGGGGATGAGCGTGGCGGGGTTGACGGTGCCGGCATCGGACTGGATCGAGCCGGGGTCTGCGCAGACCAGCTGCGCGGACTTGACGGCGCGGTCGGCGGCCATGGTGCGCAGGTCGACCTCGACGATCTTCTCAATCTCGTCACCGAAGAAGTCGAGGCGGATGGGGACGCCGCCGAGCGACGCTTCGCCGGCGTCGGCGCTGGAGGCGGCGGGGTCGCCGGGAGGGAAGATGTCGACGATGCCGCCTCGCGTAGCAAACTGGCCGGGTTCGTCGATGCTGTCGGCGCGCGTGTAGCCGGCGGTGTCGAGCCAGCGGACGAGCCCGGCGGGTCCACCGGGGATGGACTCGCCGACGGAGACGGTGCGGAGGAGGCGGCCGATGGACGCGAGGCTTGGCACGCCCTGCATGAGGGCGCTGATGGTGGTGACGAAGACGCGCGGCTGTTCAGACGGTTCGGCGGCCCAGTGCGTCAGCGTGCGGACGGTCATCAGGCGCTCGGCGAGGGCATCGAGCGAGACCGACGAGCTTCCCTCGCCGGGGATCGTTTCGAGTGCGGGGAGGTGCGTTGCGTTGATGCCCCCCCCGGCTGAGCAGAGCTCGTCGAAAGCTTCGTCGGCCTCGTCTGAGTGCGCAAAGACGAGCGTGACCGGGCGGGCCGCGATGCGGCTGAGTGCTGCGGCGAAGAAGGTGGGTGAAGAGCCGGCCGCGCCGAGCACAGCCGCCCGACGCCCGCCCTGCGCGCGCAATGCCCTCTCGGCGATCCTGCCGATGACGGGGTCGCGGGCGACAAGGCCTGTCAAATCCACGGGGCAGGGTAGGCGGCGGGGCAGGTTCTACTGGGCATCGGGCTGCTTGACCGTGATGTGCGGGCGCAGTTTCTCGAGGGTCTTTGGGCCGATGCCCTTGACGCGGTCGAGCTGGTCGACCGTCGCGTACGGCCCGTGCTGGGTGCGGTCGGCGATGATGCGAGCGGCGAGGGCGGGCCCGATGCCCGGCAGGTGCTCAAGCTGCGCGGCGGTGGCGGTGTTGAGGTCGAGCAGGCTGCCGGCGGTCATCGGGGCTTGGGACGAATGGGCGTCGGAACTGGTGAGCGTTTGACCAGAGGAGGGCACGATCAGGGGTTGCGTGCGGTTGGTCAGGATGACCCATGCGACGGCGATGATCGAGACAGAGCCGAGCACGGCGATGGCTCCCCACTTGGCCGCGGCGGCGAGTGGTTGGGGCGCGGCCTTTTCGGCTTCGGTGGGCATCAGTCGGTCCCGGGGAGCGTGGTCGACTTTGTGCGGAGGGCTTCGCGGAGTCTGGTGAGGGCGGCCATCGCGGGGCGCGGGTGCCCTTGGGCGTTGAGCAGGCCACCGCCGGCCATGCAGGGGGCGGGCCCGTCGGCGATCTCCTGCCAGCAGATGCTCTTGACGTACGGCTTGCCTGCGGCGAGGGCCATGGCGCGGGCGGCCCAGAGGCCCTGCTGCTCGGTCGACCACGGGCGTCGCCAACTTCCGGGCTCGAGCGCATCTTCGCCCATGGCGGTGATCGGCGCCGAGGGGGCGCCCAGCACGCTGATCGAGAGGGGCTTGTCGAGCTTGCCGTAGCGGTCGAGAAGAGCGCTGAGGGCCATCATGTCGCGGGTGCTGCGCCCGGGGAGGGGGACGCCCATCTGCACCTTGAGGGCGACGGCGTCAAAGTCAACGCCGACCTGGTTGAGCAGCTCGCAGTAAACGGCGGGCGGGATCGATCGCGAGGCGCGTGCGCTGACCTCGGCGGTGTACTCGCCCCAGGGCTGGGCGATCTCGATCTGCACCTTGGCCGTTGGCTGCAGCTTGCGGACGATGAGGACGCAGACGCGCGTCAGGTCAACGGCCTGCTCGTAGGAGATCGCGAAGTTGCTGGCGACGTGCAGGCCGCTGCAGATGGTCCATGTGTGGACGGTGCGGCGGTAGCGTGTGACGACCTGCTTGACGTGCTCGATGACCACGTCGCGGAGCGTTTCGTAGTCGTGCTCCCAGATGTAAAGGAAGTCGGGCACGCCTCCCGCGTCGAAGTCGAGCACCGGCCCGGCGACGACGGGGAGCTTGGCCTTGGTGACGGCCCACTCGATCCAGCGGTCGGTGCGGGCGAAGGAGTACTTGCCCTCGTTGGGCTCAAGCTCGGCCCAGCGCATGGGGACGGAGATGAAGTCGGCGCAGTTGACGATCGCGTCGCAGACGGCTGGAGCGAAGACCGCGGGGCAGACGCCGACGCCGATCTGCGGGACCTCGGGCAGGATGACGCCCGCGCTCCCGGCGGCGCGCTTGCGTGCTTCCTGCGTCTCGTGGTCGGTGATCGCGTTGGGCGGCGGCGGCTTGCGGGCGAGCCGGTCGAGCTCGCCGTTGATGCGCCGGGCGTGCTGCAGCCGGGCGGAGAGGGCGGCGAGGGATTCGCCGGCCTCGATTGCGGCGACGAGGGCGTCGGTTGCGGCGCTCTCGGCCTCGCTTGAGTAGAGCCCGGCGCTGCCGGAGCGCCGCTGCACGACCAGCGCGTGGGTCCAGGCGCTGCGGGCGCGTTCGACGGCGAGCATCACCGGGTCGCTGGCGGGGAGGTCAAAGAGCGCCCACTCCTCCAGCTTGTTCAGCAGCAGCATCACCTGGTGTCGCGCCAGTTCGAGCGTGAGGAGATAGGGGGTCGGCCGCTCGGGCAGCAGGGTGGTGCGGAGGGTGAGCGTGCCGCCGGTGGGGGAGGGGAGCGGGTACTGGATCGCCAGCGAGCCCGCGCCCTCGACGCGCTTGACGGCCTCGATCACGGTGCCGTTGAGTGTGATCTCGGCCGGGAGCGCAAGGTCGTCGGGGCCGATCAGGTGTGCGTGCCTGGGCGTCCACTGTCCCGGGTTGTTGAATGCGAATCGGAGCATCGGTAGCGGCGGAGGGTAGCGTTGGCAGAGGCCGTGAGTAGGGGCGGTTTGCGCGTCTGCGACCTACCGTGAGCCAATGAGCCCCGCCCCCCCTGCCTCACCCGTTGACGACACGAACACGCTGCCGCTGAAGCTGGTGCGGCGCGGCAAGGTGCGCGACGTGTACGAGCTTCCACCGACACCGGCGAGCCCCGAGGGACGGCTGCTGCTGGTGGCCTCGGATCGGATCAGCGCGTTTGACGTGGTCATGCCTACGCCGATCACCGGCAAAGGTCGGGTGCTGACGGAGATGGCGGCGTTCTGGTTCGGGTTCATCAAGCAGCGCGAGATCTGCGAGACGCACTATTTATCGGGGAGCACCGCCGACCTTCCGGCGGGCGCTGGGCTGGAGCCGTTCAAGCCGTGGCTTGAGGGGCGGATCACCATCGGTCGCCGGTGCAGCGTGGTGCCGATCGAGTGCGTGGTGCGGGGGTACCTGGAGGGGAGCGGCTGGAAGGAGTATCAGCAGAGCGGCGAGGTGTGCGGCGTGAGACTGCCCAAGGGGCTGCGCCAGTGCGACAGGCTGCCCGAGCCGATCTTCACGCCCGCGACCAAGGAGGCGAGCGGGCACGATCAGAACATCAGCTTTGAGCGGGCGTGCGACATCGCGGGGATGGAAACGATGGGCGTGCTGCGGGAGGTCTCGCTGCGGATCTACAACGAGGCCGCGGCGCACGCGCTGGCGCGTGGGATCATCATCGCCGACACCAAGTTCGAGTTCGGGCTGCGGGCAGGCTCGGAGCAGCGTGTGGGGCGGGTGTGGGAGCCGCCGATCCTGATCGACGAGGCGCTGACGCCGGACTCGTCGCGGTTCTGGCCTGTTGACGGGTACCAGCCGGGCGCAGCGCAGAAGAGCTTCGACAAGCAGTTCCTTCGCGAGTACCTGGAAGGGCTGGCGTCTTCCGGGTCGTGGAACAAGGAAGCGCCCGGCCCGGTGCTGCCGCAGGCGATCGTGGACGGCACGCTGGCGAAGTACCGTGAGGCGCTCACGCGGCTGTGCTCGTGAGGGCCAGGCGGGGGGGGGCGGGGGGGCGG
>CAYOGE010000014.1:0-77515 GCA_964403525.1 uncultured Phycisphaeraceae bacterium
TCCGACGGGAAGTATCCCATCGATTGAACCCGTCCACCGGACCTGGGCAAGCTCAAACACTCGCAGGCACCGTGATCATCGCCACAACCGGATGGACCGGCGTCGGAGCCGTCATAGGTGGAGTGATGATCGCCCACGGCTTAGACACCATGATCGCCGGCGGGCGACAGGTCTACGACGGCCAGGACCACGACACGTTCACCGCGTGGGCCCCGCATTCGATTGCCGTCAACTGGTTAGGTGCATCTGACGAGACTGGTCGTGTCATCGGGGGAGTCGTCGATCTCGCCGTCGGCATGCTTGGCGTCTTCTATAACCCCGCCGCTGGAGCAAGGGTCTTCACCATGGAGGTCGGAGGCGTTCCCGCACGGCTGTTGCAGACGGCCGGCGGAGTAGCTGTTGTCGTCGCAGATGGGCGAGCCATTGCCCTGACGACGGAACAGGCAATCCGGCTTGCTTTGATCATGAACGCCGTCGCAAAGGGAGCGGCCGTTGCACGTGCAAATCCTTTGGGTCAATTGCCTGACGATCAATCACATTGTGGCCCAAAGACCGACTCCAATGGAAACCTCGTCGAGAGAACTCCTGAAGAGAATCAGAGAGCGAGGACCTACTTCAAGAACCACAAAGATGCTGCGAGGGAGGCGTGGGAGCAGCGAGAGGGTCGTCCATGGCCTACGGATGCCGATGGCAACTACTGGCCAGCGGAGCACACGCCATCGCTAAAGAGCGGTGGCGACCCAATGCAGGTCTATCCACGCAATCCGGCACATCCTGATCCGCATATGATCAGGGGCACTGATGGATTGACTGACTACGAGCGATGGGGAAGGCTGGGAACAATTGTTCGTGAAGCACTGAAGAGGCTGCGAATACAATAGCAACAGGATGAATCTGATGTATGGGTGGCTATTCCAAGAGTTTACTGAAATCAAAACACCGCGTTTTCACGTGCGGGAATTCAAACCGGATACGACTATTGCTTCGGTAGCCTCAGTGGACGAAGCGCTTCCAGATTCGTATCGAGACTTTATTGAAAGTTTCGGCGGCGTTAAGCTATACCGCAGACCAGGAAGCGAAAGCTATCGAATTGGAGTTTTTGCGCAACCGCAATTGGCTACTCGGCAAGGCAGGCGAGCTTACCTAATCGGATTTCATGATGGAGCCAGGGTGTTACTCTGCCCAGTTGACGGGAGCGACAAGTGTGAGATTGTAGAGGTTGAAGGAGATCAGGAAGAGCGAATGGGGACGAGCTTTGACGATTGGCTTTATTCAGCAGGTACGAGAGCGAGAAAGTCCTATGGAAGAGAAAAATGGCAGGAAATCGTGCGCGGTCCAGCCCCGTTTACTCCAAGAGAACTGGAGTTAATTGACGCAAGAAGTCAAGCTAAGTGGAGAGTTCTTGAAATTGGTTCGGATGGAGACCACGTAATTGAATTCGTAAACGGCAGCACAATAGTAATTCCTATGTATACTATTGGTGTGCGAACCAAGGATGGTGGTCTCAACGGTTCTGTATATTTGAAGACTGACCATGTTCAGCCTGGTTGTGCTGCAGTATTGCGAGCAAACTGCTACAAGAAACTTGTGTCTCCAAACGACATTGAGCTGTTCGACTTGCCGGATCCAAAGCCTGAAGATCGCGAGCGATTTGCCGAACTGAGTGACGTCTTGTAGGGTAACTCGAATGGTAGAAAGATGTAAAATAGACATTAGCAACTATCTCAGAACTCCAGTTTGGGCCGATGAAGGCCTCCGGTGACGGATGGCCAGAGGGAGGCCAACATGGCCGGGGCGAAGCGGCGTTCGCATCGGCGAAGGCGGGTGAAGAGGTTGGGGGTGATCTGGCGTTGCCCCGACGAGTTGTGGAGGGAGGTGGCGGTGGTGCTCGACGAGCTTGACCCACCGGCCAGGACGGGCCGCAAGCGGGTGGACCAGCGCAGGGTGCTCGACGGCATCATCTACCAGATGCGGACCGGGTGCCAGTGGAACGCGTTGCTCAACGAGTTCGGTGACGCCCCATCGGCATCTGGCGTCAGCTCCACCCCACCGAGGCCTCAACCCCCTGCGCCAAGCCCTACCAGCTCTTCGGCTACAACTCAACGGGGTTCAGGGGCACGGGGTACGACGCATCGGGCGGCATCCTGGACTGCCCGGCCGTCCGCTGGCGGGACACCGACGACGCCGTGTGTTCGGGAGCGGAGCGCATGAACACCGGAAGTCAACGAGCCAGTCGCGCGCGACTGATCTACCTGTCTTCTGGCTCCACTCCGCCTCATTCCGCGCGGAGCACCCGCGCCCGCCCCACCCGCTTCACTAGCCTCACCCCGCCGCACGCCACAACCGCTATATGGAGTAAGGGAAGGCCCGGCCATGGCGGACGGGTACACTCTTCTCGTGGCCCGGGCTCGGGCCGGATGGCCGATTGTCGGAACTCGCGGAGGTGCGCACCATGGCAGCAAAGCTCATCGAAGGCGCGGCCATCATCGGCCAGTCGGGCGGGCCGACGGCGGTCATCAACCAGTCGCTCGTCGGCGTGATCGAGGGGCTGCGGGGGTACAAGGCCGTCAAGAAAGTCTACGGCATGCGCCACGGTGTGGACGGCCTGATCAAGGGGCTGCCGCTGGTTGATCTGGGCGGCGTCAGCAGCGAGGTGCTCGACCGCATCTCGCGCACGCCTTCGGCGGCGCTCGGTTCAAGCCGCGCCAAACCGACCGAGGCCGACAGCCCGAAGATCTTCGAAGCGTGCCGCGCGGCGGACATCCGTTACTTCTTTTATATCGGCGGCAACGACTCTTCGGACACGTGCCGGCTGGTCTATGAGATGGGCCTCAAGTCCGGGTACGAGCTGCGCTGCTTCCACATCCCCAAGACGGTGGACAACGACCTTGTCTGCAACGACCATACTCCGGGTTACGGCAGCGCTGCGCGCTACGTGGCGATGGCCTTCATGGCCGACGACCGAGACAACGCCTCGCTGCCGGGCATCAAGATCAACGTGGTGATGGGGCGGAACGCCGGCTTCCTCACCGCGGCCAGCGCGCTGGCACGACACCAGGAGGGCGAAGGCCCGCACCTGATCTACCTGCCCGAGGTTCCGTTTGATCCGGATCGGTTCATCGAGGATGTCAAGGCGACGATCGTCAAGTGGGGGCGGTGTCAGATCGCGGTGAGCGAGGGGATCAAGGACAAGGACGGACGCGAGATCGGCGCCAAGCTCATCAGCGACGGCCAGACCGATGCGCACGGCAACGTGCAGCTCTCCGGCTCGGGCGCGCTGGGCGACTGCCTGGCCAACCTGATCAAGGAGCGCATCAAGAGCCCGACCGGCAAGCCGCCGCGGGTGCGGGCGGACACGCTCGGCTACATGCAGCGGTGCTGGCCGGAGCCCTCGCCGGTCGACGCGACCGAGGCGCGGGCGGCGGGCGTGAAGGCGGCGAGCGAAGCGATGAACGGCGCCACCGACGGCTCCGTTGCGATCGCTCGCGTGAGCAACCACCCCTACCGCATCGAGAAGCGTCTGATCAAGCTGAGCGATGTCGCGGCCAAGACGCGCCACATGCCGCCGGAGTTCATCCACGGGCACTGCGACGTGACGAAGGCGTTCCTTGAGTACGCCCGCCCGCTGGTGGGCGACCTGCCGATCTTCGCCCACCTGGTGTGACCGCCGCGACCATTACTTCGCCGAGGCGTTGGTGATGGTGCGGATGCTGCGGGTGTACTCGAGGTTGCCGGTCTTGAACTCAACGTGGTCTGGACCGGTGAGGTACATCGTGACGGTGTAGCGGTCGAGGCTCAGCACGGTGATCACCTGCCGCTGCTTGAACTTCTCGCCGCCGGGCGCGGTGAAGTCGCCGCTGAGGGTGAACGTGGCGGTGGCCTCGTCGAAGCTCCCCTTGCTGGTGAGGCAGGCGGTGCTGAGCGTGTCCATCCACGTAGCGACAAAGCAGCGGGCGATGTTGTCGTAGCCGAGGTACCCCAGCCCGCGGAAGGAGCCGAGGCTCGCCATCTGGCCGGTGTAGTCCTGCTTCAACCAGCGTCCGCCGAGCTGCCAGGAGTTGACCATCGAGCCGCTGGCGGTCTCTGACGGCTGGCCGGGACCGTTGTCGAAGTTGGCCGAGACGTCCCACGTGCCGACGAAGATGTCGAGCAGGTTGTGGTTCATGCCGGGGTCGGCCGCGGCGGGTGGGACCTCAAAGGCGCTGTCGGGCTGCGCGGCTGGGGCGAAGGGGTTGGCGGCGGCGGGCGCGGTGCCGCCCTGCGCTGGGGCGCTTGCGCCGCTGAGTTCTGGCGCGCCGGCCTGCGGTGCCAGCACGCGCGTGTATGTCGGCGAACCGTCGGTCGGCGAGCCCATCATCACGCGGGCGCTGCTGCCCATCATCGACGGGTCGGGTGCGCCGCCACCGGGCCCGAAACTCACGGTGCGGGCGGGGTCGATGGGCGGCTGATCGTCGGTCGGCGCGGGCACGGGCGTGCCGGGGAGCGCGATCGCGCTGCCCGCGCTGGTCGCGGCGCGCTCGAGCTTGCGTTTGATGGCCTCGGCGACGAGGCTTGAGAGCGCGCCCTGCGTGGGTGCATCGGCAACGGGAACGGCGGGCTGGCGCAGCGGTGCGGCCGCGGGCTGCGCATCTGCGGCGGGCGTCGCGGGCTCAGGGGTGGCGGCGGGAGCCGGCGCAGGCGCGCCCGGCGTGGGCTCGAGCGACGAGACGAAGGGCGCGGCGGCGGCAATGGCGAGGATGCTGAGCAGGTGCATGCGGATGCTCCTCTAAGTGGCGAAGGGATGCGAGTTCGAGGACGCGAGGACGGAATCGAAACGCGTGCGGTGGTGCCCGCCTGAGAGGTTCTATCGGACGGCCGGAGGGCTCCGATAAGCTCCGGCGGCGGCATTACGTGAAATGAAAAAAGCCCGGCGAGGGCCGGGCTTTGGAGGAAGTGCGGGGTGCGCCTGGAGGCGGCCAGCGCAGATGCTGCGCCAGCGCCGCGGTCGGCGGGGGTTACTTGGGGGGCATGGTGATGCCGGGGACCGCGGGTACCGCCGGAACCGCGGGCACGGGGTGGGCCGGGTGCGCGGCGGGTGCCGGCGCGGCCGGGTGGGGAGCGTGCGCGGGGGCAGCCTCATCGGCCGCGCGGGTGTAGACGATCTCCATCACCTTGGTTTCGCCCTGTTCCTTCGTTGCGTGCCACATGTCCATCGTGAACTTGTCCTTGTTCACCATGGTGATCGTCTCGCGCTGGGTGATGGTCATGAGCTTGCCGTCGGGGCCGGGCATGCGGAACTCAGCGGTCGACTCGACGGTCTTGCCGTCGGCGCTCGCTTTGCCGGTCGACATCATGATGCCGGTGCCGAAGCTGTCGATCCAGGTGCTCTCGTAGCGGCCGTCGATGCGGTTGTAGGCCCAGGTCATCGTTCCGGTGAAGGGCATGCCCGCGAAGTCGCCGGTGTATTCACCCTGCAGGTAGCGCCCGCCGTGCATCAGCGTGGCCTTCATCGTGCCCGTGGAGACGGTGGGTTCCTTCTGCGACGGGTCCATCCACATCTTGACGGCCGCGTTCCAGTTACCGGCGAAGGCCTGAATAATGTTGTGCTCGGCGGCGGGCTTGCTCATCTCCATGATCATGGCCATCATCGGGTCCTCGCCGGGCTGCGCGCCTTTGGCGGGTGGGTCCATCATCTTCTTCTTCATGTCCTCCATCTGCTTCTGGGCATCCTTGAGCGCCTTCTTGGCGTCGTCGGTCGGGTCGCCGCGCAGACCCGCGGCGACGCCGCTCACCAGCATTCCTGCGCAGAGTGTGAGGCAGGCCGTCTTTGTCCACTTGTTCATGAGTTGCTCCGTTTCGAGTTGGTGAATCAGCCGCAGCGCGCGCTGGGGCATCATCTTGAACGGGGCGCAGAAGGCGCCCTGACCATGTGAAAGTATACCCACCCAATGATCGGCGTGTGTTAGGGTTCCCCCAAAGCCGCCGCGGCCCGGAATTCAGGCCCTGCCGAGCCCTACGCGTTCGACGATTTCCAGGCCAAATGCATCGAGGCCGGGCAGTTCGGCGGTGTGGTTGGTCAGCAGCCGCATCTTGCTGATGCCCAGTTGACGGAGGATCTGGCCGCCGATGCCGAACTCGCGCATGTGCTTGGGGAGCGCGTTGCCGTGTCCGTCGGGACGGACGAGGTCGGGCGTGTCTGTGCCGGAGTCGTGCCCCGGCCTGCGGATGGTCTGCAGCCGCGCCTCAAGGGCGCTGTCGGGCGACCCGCCCATCCCTTCCTGGCGCAGGTAGACGATCGCGCCGCGCCCATCTTTCTGGATTGCGCGCATGGCGGCGGCGAGCTGGTCGTGCCCGGTTGGCCCCTCCGCGTGGGGCAGGTTTCCAACCTGCCCGCCGACCTGTTCGAACACGTCCCCCAGCAGGCTGCGACGGTGCATGCGCACGAGCGTGGGGCGAGCATCTTCAACCACGCGCCCGAGCCCGTCGAGGCTGCCGACATCGCCGAGGGTGAGGGCAACGTGCGGCAGCGGATCGACCACCGACTCGAACGCGACGAGGTTGAACGTGCCGTGCCGCGTGACGATGGGCGTGCCGGCGGCGGGCTCGAGCCGCTTGACCAGGCTCTCGCGGGCGAGCCGGTGCTCGATGATCTGCGCCACCGAGCACATCCTGATGCCGTGCTTCTTCGCGAGGATGGCCAGGTCCGGCACGCGGGCCATCTCGCCGTCGTCGCGCATGATCTCGATGATCAGCGCCGCGGGCGTGAGCCCGGCGAGCCGGCAGAGGTCGAGCGAGCCCTCGGTCTGGCCGGTGCGCACCAGCACGCCGCCGTCGCGCGAGCGCAGCGGGTTGATGTGCCCGGGACGGACGAACTCCTCGGGCCCGTACTTCGGGTCGATCGCCATCGCGACGCACTTGGCGCGCTCCTTGGCGCTCACGCCGGTGGTGCCACCGTGGCGCGGGTGGAGGTCGATCGACACGGTGAAGGCGGTGCCCCGCATGGTGGTGTTCACCGCGGCCTGGGGGTGCAGGTCGAGCCGGTCGCAGTCGGCCTCGGTGAGCGAGAGGCACATGTAGCCGCGGGCGACAGAGAGCATGAACGTGATCGCCTCGGGCGTGACGAACTGCGCGGGGAGGATGAGGTCACCCTCGTTCTCGCGTTTCTCGTCGTCGGTGAGGATCACCATCTTGCCGAGCTTGAGGTCGGCCAGGATGTCGGGGATGGGGCTGAACATGGGGGACGCGAGTGTAGAAGGGGGAGACCCATCGAACCCCGGCGCGTGGACGATGGGCGGCGAACCCGGACTCCGGCCCACCCCACGGGCTACTTGGCCGCTTCCTTCTCAAGCCCCGAGATGATGGCCTCGAGCTGCTTGCGGCTCTTGTTCTCTACGTGCCCGTCGGCGTAGACCACAGCGAACAGCTCGCCGGCGATCGCCGGGTTCTCGTACACAAGCACGCGGCCGGGGTCCGCCTCGCTCAGCTTCGCCACCGGCACGTAGATATACGACGGCGTGACGCCCCGAGCGTTTGGCGAGATGAACACCCGCGGCGCTCGCGCTCCGCCCCCGACGTACGGCGAGACCGCCTGCTCCCAACCGGCGGCGGGCGGCAGGGCATCGCGGTTGTTGGCGGCGTACGCGACCAACCCCAGCCCGATCGACTGCGCGTTGGCCCGGCTTATCGCGGAGTTGACCGAGGTGGTTGAGTAGGTCGAGCCCGCCTGGATCATGTACGCGAACAGGCCGATGTAGCCGATCCCCAGGATCATCGCCAGCACGCCGGTGACGACGCCCGTCCACGCCATCCCTCGCCGCGGCTTCTTCTTTGCCAGGCTGACCCACCCCAGGATAACCGCCACCAATCCGGCGATGGCGCCGACAGGAGAGAGCATGCAGAAGATCCCAAAGATCGAGACCACCACGCCCGAGATGCCGGTGACCATCGAACCGATCGCGAGCCCGCCTGCCTCGCGCGGGCCCGTAGCGATCTTGCCGGGGACCGTCGGCGGCGCGTGGATCGGCGGCGGTGTGGGCGAGAAATCGGGCGAAGGGGCGTCACTCATTCGAAAACTCCGATGAGGATGCCAGCTTACCCGCTCAACTCAGGATCATTCCTCTGCCGCGCCCACATCCGCCATCTGCTCACCCTCCGGCTGATCCAGCCGCGGCGCAGTCGGCAGCGGTTTGCCGTCGAAGCCGGTCAGCGGCGTGCCCTGCAGGTTGCGGATCGTGATCGGCGGGTGCGCCTTCTGGTGCTCTTCGAGCTGCTTGAGCAGGCTCGCCTTGAGCTTCTCGTCGAGGCCCTTGAAGTCGCCGCGCCCGCGGCACTTGGGGAAGTTCGAGCAGCCGAGCCACGGGCCGTACTTGCCGGGGCGCAGGTAGTTGGGCTTGCCGCACTTGGCGCACGGGATCTCAGGTTCGGGCTTGAACGGCGGCGTTGACGGCGCGACCACCTTGCCGCCACGGTCGATCTTGAGGATGCCCTTGCACGGGTTGGCCTTGTCGCCGTACCCCGAGCACGAGAGGAACTTGCCGAACTTGCCGGTGCGCAGCGTCATGCCGCGCCCGCAGAGGTGGCACGCGACGTTGGTCGTTTCGTTCTGGCGCGGCACGCCCTCGCGGTCCACGGGCGCGGCGTACTTGCACTCGGGGTAGGTGCTGCAGGAGAGGAACTTGCCGCTCTTGCCCAGGCGGTAGACGGTGGGCGAGCCGCAGGTGGGGCAGGAGTAGGGCGCGGGCGTGGTCTCGGCCTTGGCGTGGGTGAGCGTTCCCTCCACCTCGCCGAGGCGCTTCTTGAACGGGTCGTAGAACTTGTGGAGCATGTCGACCCAGTCGATGTGCTCCTCTTCCACGCGGTCGAGCTGCTTCTCCATGTCGCGCGTGTAGCCAAGGTCGAGCAGGTCGGGGAAGGCCTGGATCAGCATGTCGGTGACGACCTCGCCGATGTCGGTGCTGTAGAAGCGGCGGTCGATCTGCTCGGCGTACTTGCGGTCCTGGATCACGCTGATGATGCTGGCATAGGTTGAGGGGCGGCCGATGCCCTCCGACTCGAGCATCTTGATCAGGCTCGCCTCGCTGTAGCGCGGCGGCGGCTGGGTGAACTTCTGCTGCGGGTTGAGATAGAAGGGCGCCATCGGCGTCCCCTCGTCGAGCTTGGGCAGGGTCTGCTCTTCGGCGCTCTGCGGCACGCCGGTGGCCTTGTAATGGCCGTCGAAGATCAGCGTGCGCCCCGTCGCCTTGAACGTGAGCGGCGTCTTGGGGTCGGTGCCGCCGGTGATCATCGCCGAGACCGACTCCCACTCCGCGGGGACCATCTGGCAGGCGACGAACCGCTCCCAGATGATCTGGTAGAGCCGGAAGAGGTCGGGCTTGAGCGCCGCCTTGAGCTTGGCGTTTGGCGGGTAGGCCATGCTCGTGGGCCGGATCGCCTCGTGGGCGTCCTGAGCGTCCTTGTTGGTGCTGCCGAAGAAGTTGGGCTTCTCCGGCAGGTACTTCTCACCGAACGCCTTGGGGATGTACTCGCGCACCATCGCCAGCGCCTCGCCGCTGATGCGGGTGCTGTCGGTACGCATGTACGTGATGAGCGCGACGGGGCCCTCGCCGGGGATGTCGACGCCCTGGTAGAGCTGCTGGGCCGCGGCCATGGTGCGCTTGGCGCCGTACCCCAGGCGCGTCGAGCCCGCCTGCTGCAGCGTGCTGGTGATAAACGGCGCGGCGGGCCGGGTGGTGGTGCGGCGGGTCTCGATGCCCGTGACCTTGTACTTGGTTGACGTGTCAACGGTGCCGGTGATGGTCCGCACGAACTTCGCCGGGCCCTTGCCCTTGGCGTCCTCGCGTGTGGTCACCTGCACGTTCTTCATCCCCGCGATCTCGGCGAGCTGCCTGGCGCGGGCGGCGAGCTTCTCCGCGGTCGACTCGCTGGCGTCGCCGACGCTGCCGAGCTGGAACTTCTCGCCGCCGACTTCCACAAGCTCAGCGCGCAGGCCGCCGTTCTCGGCGAGCCACTTGCTCAGCTCCTTAACCGTGAGCCCCTCGCCCTTCTCGTTCTTCTTCTGCTGCTCGGCGACCCAGCCCGTCGCCAGGCCCGCGGCCTTGGCGATGCTGGACGTGAAGTTCGCGGTGATCTGGTAGTACTCGTCGGGGGTGAACGCCTTGATCTCGCGCTCACGCTCGACGATCAGGCGCACGGCCACGCTCTGCACGCGCCCGGCGCTCAGGCCGCGGGCGACCTTCTTCCACAGCAGCGGAGAGACCTGGTAGCCCACGATGCGGTCGAGCACGCGCCGCGCCTGCTGGGCGTTGACGCGGTCCATGTCGATCGCGCGCGGGTGCTCGAAGGCCTTGTGCACCTCGGCCTTGGTGATCGCGTTGAACTCCACCCGCTTGGCGGTGCGCGGGTCGACGCCGAGCTCTTCCGCAAGGTGCCAGGCGATCGCCTCGCCCTCGCGGTCGGGGTCGGTTGCGAACCAGATGCTCTTGGCGTGCCTGGCAGACTTCTTCAGTTCGGCGATGACCTTGCCCTTGCCCTCGAGCACCCCGTACGTCGGCGCGAAGTCGTGCTCAAGGTCCACACCCGGCACAGGGTTCTTCACGCCCTTGGGGTTGCGGCTCGGAAGGTCACGAACGTGCCCGACCGACGCGAGGACTTTGTAGTCGCTCCCCAGGTATTTGTTGATCGTCTTCGCCTTCGCCGGCGACTCAACGATCACCAGGTGCTTCCCGCGCCCCGAACCGCCGCCGCTTTCAAGGTCCATCGCTTCGTCTGTTCCGGTTTCGATACCGTCGTCAAACGGCGCGGCCTCGACCTTCGCTTTGCCTGCACCCTTCTTCCTGGCCGCGGGCTTGGCCTTGGCTTTGCCAGGGGTCGTTGGAGCGGGGATGGTGGGGGATCGCTTAGCCATATGAGTAGTACGAACCGGACAGAAGAGAGAGGAAAGGCGACCAGCACCCCCCGATCAAGAGCGGGCGTGCGGTATCCGGCCCTCCATACGCCGCCAATGCCGCCCCCAGTTTCGGCCGGTGGTCTGGCCCGGGTGGAGCAATTCCATTGGCGATGGCTGACCCGCGAGCCAGCCCTTGTCACGTAAGTACTTTATTGGCAATGGTTTGCGCGATGGCTATCGAATCCGTTTCGGCAGCTTCGATCGGTAGAGCCCCCTGAATGAGTGAAAGTCGCTTGAGCCACGTGCGCTGGTTCTTTCCGAATCGGCGGGTCTCGATTTTTATTCGCTCGACAGCGTCACCTAAAGAGGTGTCAGAGACGCCTTGGCTGCTCGCGAGCAGTTCGAGCAGCTGCTTATATCCAAGCGCTTCGCGCGATTGCGGCCCAAAGCCCGGCTTCGCGGCGATTGCGCGGACCTCATCCAGCAGGCCCTGCTCCATCATCTGCTTCACGCGGGCGTTGATGCGGCGGTTGAGCGCATCGGTCGGCCAGTGAAGGGTGACCAGGAGGGCATCGGTGCGGGCGGCGCCGGCGCGGTCCCACTGGCTCTGGTGCTCGCTGATCGGCCTGCCAGTAAGCCGGAAGACCTCGATAGCTCGGACGGTTCGCCGTGTGTCGTTGGCGTGGATGCGCTGGGCCGCGGCGGGGTCGATGCGTTGCAGTTCGGCGCGGCGGAGCGCGGGGTCCATCGATTCGAGTTCAGCGCGCAGCGGGGCGTCTGCGCCCGGGCCGTCGAAGAGCCCCTCCAGCAGCGCCTTGATATACAGGTGCGTGCCGCCGACGACGATGGGGAGCGTCCCTCGCGCGCGGAGGGCGGCGATCTGCCGCTCCGCGGCGCTCAGCCACTGGTCGAGGGTGAAGCGCTGCGTCGGATCGACCAGGTCGATCAGGTGATGGGGGACTCCCGCTCGTTCGGAAAGCGTTGGCTTAGCGGTGCCGATGTCCATGCCTCTGTACACCTGGAACGCGTCCGCGGTGACGACCTCGGCGGTAATCCCGTGCCGGTCGCGCAGCACGTGGGCGAGCGCGACGGCCGCGGCGGTCTTGCCGCCGGCCGTCGGGCCGCAGATCACCGGGAAGCGTGCGGGGAGTGGCACGCTGGATGGTATTGCAAGGCGCGTCGGGCGATTCTGCCCGCAGACTGGCCCCTGCGCTTCCTAGCGTTGGGCATGGACCGCGTGCGCATCGGAACGGTCAAGTATCTCAACACGCTGCCGCTGATCGAAGGGCTGGCGGCAAACCGTGACGTGGAAGTGGTTTCGGCCGTGCCGGCGAAGCTTGGGGCAATGCTCGCGGGGGGCGAGGTCGACGTGGCGCTGGCGAGCATCGTGGACTTTGCCACCTCGCCGGTGCCGCTGAGCATGCTGCCCGTGGGAGGGATCGGCTGCGACGGGCCGACGCTGACGGTGCGGCTCTTCAGCCAGGTTCCGCTTGAGCGCGTCGACACGCTGCACGCCGACACCGACAGCCACACCAGCGTGCTGCTGGCGCGGGTGCTGCTGAATCGGTGCTTCGGGCGCGACGTGCGCGTGGTTGACTTTGATGCGCGCGAGCGGGTGAGCGTGGGGGAGAGCGCGACTGCAAAGCCCGCTCATCCGGCTCGCAAAGCCGGGACATCGGATGAGGAATCACTTCACTCCCGGCTTTCGTCCGCTTCGCTCCCGAAAGCGCGGTCTCCCACAGAGCCTGGAGAAGGGGCAGAGTGGCCGCAGACGCTGCTGCTGATCGGCGACAAGGTCGTGACCGACTCGCCGCCCGCGGTGCGCTACCCGCACCAGCTTGACCTTGGCGAGCAGTGGAAGGCGTGGACCGGGCTGCCCTTCCTGTACGCGGTGTGGATGTGCCGCGCCGCTGACGAGGACGGCTTAAGGATCAAGACCACCGCGGCGCTGCTGGACCGCCAGCGCCTGCGCAACGTGATGCGGACTTCGTGGCTTATCGACCGCGCGGTCGATGAGCGGCGCTGGCCGCGCGATCTGGCCGTTCGGTACGTGACCGACTACCTGCGTTACGAGGTAGGTCCGCGGCAGCGGGAGGCCGTTGCAAGGTTCCTGGCCGAGTGCGCGGCGTTGCGTCTGCTCCCAGCCCTCGAGCCGCGATGGGCCGGGATGGTGGCCGGCGAGCCCGCCCTGTAGAGCGAACGATCACACCGTGCCCCGCCTGCTGAAACTCCGGGTTGCCGCGCTCGAACGGATCGCCCACGAGCTGCGTTACGCGCCGGCGGCGGCGGCACGCAGGCACACCGTTCGGGCAGAAAAGCTCGTGGCGATGATCGACGCGGAGGCGGTCTATCCGGAGGACTTTGTGGTCTTTCAGATCACCGGGTTCCGCCCGGCGATGGACGGGCCGGAGTTGATCCCGGGGGCGGCGCTGCTGCGCGACCTGGCGGGCCTGATCGACCGGCTCTCGCGCCGCGCGGCGTTCACCCGTGATGAACTCCCGCCGCCGCAGTGGCTCACGGTTGACCAGCTGCGCGAGCGGTGGGGCGTCTCGCGCAAGACGGTTGAGCGGTTGCGTGTGCGTGGGCTCATCGGCCGGCGGGTGACGCTCACGCGCGGCAGGGCGATGAACGTTTTCCCGCTGGCGGTGGTGAAAGCGGTCGAAGCACGCGAGAGGGCGGGGCCGGCGGCTGGGAGTCGCCGGCGTTCCGGCGCAGCGAAGAGGCCTGCGGCCACGCCTGAGGCAGAACGCGCCCCCCGGCGCGCGGTGACGCCCCGTCAGCGCCGGCTCGTTGAGCGGGCGCTACGTGTCGGCGTCAAGCCCGCGGCGCTCGCGGCGCGGCTGAACAAGAGTGAGGCGACCGTCTTCCGCTCGCGGCAGCGTCAGCTGGCCGACCGGTGCCGGACGGTGCGCATGCCGATACCGGCGGGCGCGGCGGAGCTGATCGAGCGGGAGGGGCTGCGGTTCCTCGCCGAGCGCTCCGTGCGGACCGGGCTCGGAGCGCCCGCGGCAACGTCGCTTGCCGAGCACGTGGCCGACGCGGTCCGCGCCGGCGGCCCCGACCCGTTTGTTGAGCGGGCCCGCGCGTTCGCGTTCTGGACCCTGGTCGCCCGCGCACAGACCGCCTCGCGGGGGCTTGGCCGCACACGCCCGGCCGCCCTGGCGGTTGACCGCGTGATCACCGACCTGCGCTGGGCGGCCCGGCTGAAGGTGGAACTCATGCGGGGCGAGCAGTTGCTGCTGCTGCGCACGGTCGCGGTGCAGACCGGCACGCCGCTGCTTGAGCACCCGGCGGACCGGGCGACCGCTCTGCTGTCGCGGTGCATGGGCGCGCTCTCGGCCGCGGTTGATCGCTTCGATCCGACGGCTGGGCGCATCGCCGGTGTGGCGGGCCTTGAGTTGAGCCGCGTGGTGAGCAGGTGGCAGGCCGAGCAGGCGAAGGATTCGCCGGCGCGGGCCCGGCCGATCGCGCCACCGGCGTTCGAAGACTGGACGCGCTCGGTGTGCCCTTGGCAGGCGTGGACGAACGCACCGACTGAGGTGCTCGCCAATCTTGAGCGGCTCTCCCCGGACGATCGGAATCTGCTGAGTGCGCGTTACGGGCTTGATGGCAGCGCACCGCGGGACGCAACAGAACTCGCCGCGGAACTGGGCAAGCCGGCGCGCATCGTGATAAGGCTCTTGCACACCGCGGAGAGGGCCGCGGCGAGCACAGCGGCGCCGCGCCCCCGCCGGCGCAGGAGCAAGCCGTGAACGTCGCGGTGGTTCATGCGGGTGCGCTCGGCGACGGGGTGCTGATCTGGCCGCTGCTGAGGGCGCTTGGCCATCTTGAGCACACGGTGAAGCTGGTGACGCACGACAGCGCTGGGCGTTTGGCGGCGATCGAGCTGAACAACCAGTTGGGATCACCGCTGGTGTCGCACGTGCCGCTCGACGGGCCGCGGTGGACGCCGCTGTGGCAGGGGCCGACGGGAGCGCCCGACACAGCGCCCGAGGTGGACCTGATCGTCTCGTTTCTTGCCGATGACACGACCGAGGGCGGGCGGCGCTGGCTCGCGGCGGCGCGTGAGACGTTTCCGAACGCTGAGGTTGTGATCGCCGGCGCGCCGGGCTCGGCGACGCGCGCCGCGGTCTGGAAGCGATTCCGCGTCGAGGAGCTTGGGCGCGTGCTGCCAGCAGCGGAGACGAAGGGGCCTGTGGTGCTCTCTGTGGGTGCCGGTGGGCGGCACAAGCGCTGGCCGCTGGACCGGTGGTCGCGGCTCACGGACCGGCTGCTCGGGCTCACGCCGCCGCAGCGCGTGCAGATCATCGCCGGCCCGGTGGAGGATGAGCAGTTCTCAAAGAAGGAGCGGGCCGCGTTCAACGAGCTGATCCGCAAGGGGCAGTGGAGCGGCACGATCAACAGGCTCAGCGACCTCGCCAACGCGCTGCGAAAGGCCGCGTGCGTCGTGAGCGCCGACAGCGGGCCCGCGCACCTCTCGGCGCAGCTTGGCGTGCGCACGCTCGCGCTCTTTGGCCCGACAGATCCTTCGATCTGGTCGCCCGCTGGTCCGGCGGTGCGCACGCTCGCGCCGCCGGCACACACGCCCGACATGGCGTGGCTCGATGTTGAAACCGTGTTCGCGTTTCTTGTGTCACAGCAATGGCTGCGGTGACACAGGCTTGCGTTCTCAGAGCGCGGTGCGACCCGTTCTCAATCACGCATTCATTGGTTCTTTTGTGCATCCGGCGCTTGACAGAGCCGAAGAAGTGTGTACGCTTGTCCCCAACCGGAGCCGCAGTGTGCGATTTCGGCCTGTTTTTAGGAGGTTCCTGATGTACCGCGTCACGGCCGACAACCTGGAGTTCTCAAGCCACCGACGCTGAGCAGGAACGATCCACACGATCTATCCAAGCGGCCTCGGAGCTTTACTCCGAGGCCGCTTTGTTTTTGTCTTCGTCGCGTTCACGGTTGTGTCCGCGGCACGTTCGATGGGAGGTGCCCGATGTATCTTGTGACTGACTTCTAACAACCGTTTGCATGCACCGCAGCCGAAAGCGCAGGGGTGTCCCTCGCGCCAAGGCGGTCGCGCACCCGCAAGGTGAGGCCCGGGGCCGAGCAACCACGCTCGGCGCGGGCGGGTCACACGCGGGCAGCGCGGCCGGGACCGCCCGTCACAGGGCGGAACGCTGACGGAGAACGGCGAACACCCCGCCGTGCGCGGTCGCCGCGCGCTCGCCGATGAAGGCAGCGCACCGACCCCACGGGCTGAATGGTCGCCACTCCGCCAGCGCTCCGCACCGAGCGTGGCCCCCTGACGGGACGTGCATGGTCGCTCGCACCCCTTGCCCCCCCGCCCTGCGCCGGTGGAAACACCCGCGCCGGGTTTACGGCCAAGCTCTTCCCCTTCGCCGGTTGTTCCGGGGAGGAAGGCGGGCCGCTGGAGCCTTGCCATGTCAGTGCTTGAAGTGAAGTGGGTCCGTCCTCCGCGTCTGCCAGTCCCCGTTGTTCACCCTCCCACGTCAGTCAGCGTCGCGCTGCGCAGGCTCTACGTGCGGTGGCGGTGGGTTCTTCGCTCAGCGCGGAACGAGCCATCTTCCCCGCATGCGGGGCCCGGCGAGCGGGCGATGGCACGGATGTGATTCTTCTCGCGGGTACGATCGTGCATGCCCGAGATCACCGCGGTCAAGCTCGTCATCGGCCTTGAGGTCCACGTCGAGCTGTCGTGCGCGACCAAGGTGTTCAGCCGCGCTCTCAGCCCGGCGGCGGCGGGCGGAACACACGAGCACGCCGCCCCCAACACGTGCATCGACCCGGTCGTCCTCGGTCTGCCGGGGGCGCTGCCTGTGCTGAACCGGCGCGCGGTGGAGCTTTCCATTCAGGTCGGCCTTGCCCTCAACTGCCAGATCGCCGAACTGACGCGCTGGGACCGCAAGAGTTACTTCTACGCCGACATGCCCAAGGGGTACCAGATCAGCCAGTACGACCGGCCGCTCTGCTTCGACGGTGTGCTCGAGATCCCGCGCCCGCTCCCCGCCGACCAGCAGCGCGGCGGCTCCGTCGCCGTTGACCACGACGCGCTGCCCCGCCGCATCGGCATCATCCGAGCCCACCTTGAAGAGGACGCGGGCAAGCTGCTGCACGATGCGCCCGGCGGCGGCGAGATCGACCACTCGATCCTCGACCTCAACCGCGCCGGCACCGCGCTGCTCGAAGTCGTGACGCAACCCGATTTCGAGACCGCCGAGGAGGTCGTTGTCTTCTGTCAGACCCTCCGCGACATCTGTCGCTTCCTGGGCGCGAGCGAGGGCGTGCTGCAGAGGGGGCACATGCGCTTTGAGCCCAACATCAACTGTCACCTCACGCTGAGCGACGGGCACACCGTCAAAACGCCGATCGTGGAGGTGAAGAACCTCAACAGCTTCAAGTCCGTCCGCGGGGCGATCGAGCATGAGTTCCGCGAGCAGCCGAAGCGCTGGCAGGGGGACGGGCGCGTGATGGGACCGGGGTCGAAGCAGACGAGGGCGTGGGACGATCACAAGGGCGTGACGTTTGTCATGCGTGAGAAAGAGGACGCGCACGACTACCGGTACTTCCCGGACCCGGACCTGCTGCCGGTCACCATCGAGCGCCCGATGGTCGAGCACCTCCGCGGCGCGATGCCTGAGCTCCCTCTCGCACGCTTCAAACGCTCGCGTGCCCTGGGTCTCACGGCCAAAGACGCCGAGGCCCTTGCCGCGGAGCCCGCCGACGCCGACCTGTTCGACCGTGCCCGCGAGGCCGCCGTCCTCCACGGGCTCTCACCCACCGCCGCGGCCAAGGCGTGCGGCAACCTGCTGCTTCAGAGCGGCCTCAAGCGCGTCAACGAGCGCCGCGCCGAGCTCGCCGCCCACGGCGAGGGCTCCGCCGAAGAGGGCTCGCAGAGCGAGGCGGTCACCATTACCGACCTGCTCATCACCCCCGGCGATATCGCCGCCATCGCCGCACTGCGCGACCGCGGCGAGCTGAGCGCGCAGGGTGCCGACGAGCTCTTCGGACGCATGGCCCACTGGCGCACGCGTGCCGACCGCTTCAGCAGCCCGGACGGCTTTATCGTGCACCGCTCCGACGGTTCGAGCGTGGAGCTTGCGTCGTCTGGCCCGCAGGCCACTTGGGGCGCGGCCGCGGACGACGCGATGGCGATCGAGTTCGTCCGTGAGAAGGCCGCGGAGCACGGCCTGCTGCTTGTGCGCGACGACGCGGCGATCGACTCGTGGGTGCAGCAGGCGATCGATGCGAACCCGCAGGCCGCGGCGGATGTTCGGGCGGGGAAGGAAGCGGCGGCGGGGCGGATCGTGGGCGCTGCGGCCAAGCTGAGCGCCGGAAAGGCCGATGCGGCGGAGCTTCGCAAGCGGATCATGGCGAAGCTCGGGCGGGGGTGAGCGGCCCGCCGGCCTTCGCTGCTGCCCGAACCGTGACCGCGGCGCATCTGATTCGTCGTGGTATACACCCGCATGCTGACTGTTCGCGCTGTTGTTGCTGCTTTCGCGCTGGTGGTGCTGACCGTGCTGCCGGGGTGCTTCCGCAGCAGCGTCACGATCGCCACCGAGTATTCGACGCTGACGGCCGATGACGGGTACAAAGTGCCGCGCTACCGATTGATGGACTGGGACGGCGACCATCCGCGGTACGCGACGCCGCGCGGCGTGCTGTACTACGTGCAGGGATCGAGCGACGACACGGTGCTCAACGCGACCGAGCGGCTTGCGGCAGCGGCGGCGATGGGGATGGACATCCTGATGATCGAGCGTCGCGGCGTGACGAAGGAGGGGCTGGCGTCGCCCGCCGATGCCGCGCGGTTCGCCACCAAGCAGGTGCGTGTCGCCGACACGCTGAAGCTGATCAGCGAGGACCTGAAGCAGCGGACTTCGCCCGGCCCGGTCATCCTGTGCGGCGCCAGTGAAGGCGGGGATGTGGCCGCGGCGGTGGCTGCGCGCGAGCCACGGATCACGCACGTGGTGCTGCTGGGGAGCGGGGGCGGGATGACGCAGGCGGAGGAACTGCTGTCGGCGTGGAGGCAACTGCCGCCGCAGCTGGGGGTCAAGACGCGGGGGGACCTTGAGGCGGTCTTTGCGGATATCCGGGCGAACCCGGAGGCGGACAAGCGGTGGTACGGACACCCGTACCGTCGCTGGGCAAGTTACGCATTCGACCGTCCGCTCGACGACTTGCTCAAGGTGACCGCGCCGATCCTGCTCGCCCAGGGAGACGCCGATACCAGCGTGCCCCCCGCCAGCGCCCGCGCCGTGCGCGACGCTTTCACCGCGGCCGGCAAGACCAACCTCACCTACCACGAGTACCCAGGCGCCGACCATCGCTTTGCCCGCGCCGACGGCGTCTCGGTCTTCCCGCTCGTCGAGGTCGACCTCGTCGAGTGGCTCCGCGACACCGGCGCGATGCCGCGCGACGAGGCCGATGGGTTCGCCGCCCGCGTGCGGCACGCCCACCCGGGCGTCTTTCGCTGAGAGGCCGATCGCAACCGGTCGATTGGGACGCAGGTACGATTCCCCATGAACACTCCTGCGCCCACGCCGACGGTCGGTCGGCGGCTCGCCATGGTCAACGACGTGTACACCTTCCGCGCCACCAGCGCAGAGACGGGCGGCGCGTACATGATCATCGACGCGGTCATCCCCCCCGGTGGCGGGCCACCACCGCACATCCACACCCGCGAGACGGAGGTCTTCGTCGTCATCGAAGGCCAGATCACCTGCACCGAGAGCGGCGCTTCGCGCACCCTCGGCCCCGGTGAGACCATCACGCTCCTTCCTCACAAGGCCCACACCTTCCGCAACAACACCGACAAGCCCGCGCGGATGCTGGTGATCTGCCTCCCCGCGGCCATCGAACGCATGTTCGTCGAAGCCGGCACGCCCGTTGACGACTCATACACCGCCCCCCCGGCCCGTCCGCCGACGCTTGCTGAGATCGAACTGCTCACCGCCTCGTGCGCTCGGGCGGGCATCTCGTTCGTTCCACAGGCGTGAGCGGCCGCTCACCCCGCCGCCCGGCTGCGCAGGTTGTCCAGCACGTTCATGAAGTTGATGTACGCGTCGTAGGGGCTCTCGTACGGGCTGAAGTACTTGTGCACGTCGCCGTCGGCCCAGTACTTGGTGCACATGTAGTAGTAGTGGTCGCTGGTGGTCAGCTTGCGCCAGTCGTCGAGCACGTACTGCGCCTGGCGCCTGGCCGCCTCGTCGCCGCTCACCGCGGCCCGCTCGATCTTCTGGCGAACGAGCTTCTCGAGCCGGTAGACCTCGTTGAGGGCGTTGCTCTGCATCGCGTTTCCCAGCCAGGCGCTCAGGTCGCGCTCGGTGTCGGCCCAGCTGATCATGTGCGGCACGTCGTACTCGCCGACAGCGTCGTACTTCTGGAAGGCCTGCGTCGGCGTCAGGAACTCGTTCTGGCCGGGGTTGACGTCGAAGATCTTCTGCGGCAGCGCGTCGACGAACTTGAAGATCCCGGTGTCGGCCCACTGGTGCTCGCCGAAGGTCTCGTAGTCCATGAAGAGGTTGCAGACGTTGCCGTCGCCGTTGATCTTGTTCACCCACCCGGCGAACTTCTCGGCCGTGAGCGGCCAGTCGCTCCAGCCGCGGTTGCTGAACCGGAAGGCGATGTCGTCGCTGAGGCGGTAGTTCTTCAGCAGCAGCGCGAACGGCTTGCCGCCGCGCCCGGCGCCCGCGCCGGGGGGCAGGTAGACGTAGTTGGGCGAGCGGTACCCAAGCAGCGGGTCGGTCCCTTCGCACAACTGCCCGTAGAAGCGCGGCTTGCCGTCGGGCGCCTTCATCTGCGACACGTAGCGGGCGACGTCGTTGCTGTAGATCAGCTCGGTGTTGCGGAAGACCGTGGGCGTCTGTCCGAAGAGCTCCTGGATCCGTCGCGTGTGCGCATCCACCTGCGTCTTGAACTCCTCGCGCGAGTAGAGGAACGCCAGCGAGTGGTGGTACGTCTCTGCGAGGAACTCGCAGCAGCCGGTGTCGGCCAGGCGTTTGAACGTGTCGATCACGTCGGGCGTGTGCTCGGCGAACTGCTCAAGCGCGACGCCGCTGATGGAGTAGGAAACGCGGAACCGTCCCTCGTTGCGCTTGACAAGGTCAAGCACAAGGTTGGTCATCGGCCGGTAGCACTTGTCGGCGACCTTGCGGGCGATCTCCCCGTTCTTCTGGCTGTCGAAGTAGAAAGGGTCGGAATCGAACACCGAGTACCGGCGGAGGCGGTAGGGCTGGTGAACCTGGAAGTAGAAAACGACCGATGCCATGGCGGGGGCAGTGTAACCATCGCGCGCCCCCCTTGCCGCTGCGGCGCGCGTCGGCGTGCGCAACCGTTGAGTGAAGGGCGCGCTGTGAAGCGGGGCAATCCGGCCTGCTACGTGCGGACGCTCGTTCCCTGAGCGATCGCGATCGGCAGCATCGCCAGCACCGGCACAAAGGCCGCGATCATCGGCGGCAGCAGGTCGGTGGGGATCGGTGCCGAAGCGCCCAGCACCGTGCCCACCAGCGTGCCGATCGCAACCGGCGCGGCCTTGAGGCTCTGCGTCACCATGTTCTTCGGCTCGCGCGTCAGGAAGTAGGGCAGGCAGATCACCATGCTCAAGAGCGTGCCGACAAGCGTCGACGCCCTGCCCCAGGCGATCCGCGAGAGGTCGTCACGCATCGACCGCGGGAGGTTGGGCAGGCGGATGCCCTCGATCAGCTGGCCCCACGAGAGCGTCTGCGAGTAGAAGCGGTACTGGTTGGCCAGCAGCACCGTCGGGTCCACGCTCGTGGGCACGGTCGTCACCACCTCGCCGCTGCGTGCGCGGGCATCGGTGGGTGAGAGCTCCGCCAGGCGCATGGACCGCCCGATGCCGTTGGTCAGCCGCCAGACGCCCGTGCGCTGGTCCCATACGGCGGTGTCGGCGGTCACGCGCCTGATCGCGCGGCCCTCCGCGTCGCGCTCCAGCACGTAGAGCCCGCGCAGCGTGCTGGTGTTGGGGTCAAACTCTCGAGCGGTGAGCACCCGCCCCTGCTTGTCGGAAACAAGCGGCACCTGGTAGCGGTCAAACTCGCGCTTCCCCGCGTCCTTGATGCTGCGGCTCAGCAGCGGGGAGAGACGCGGCAGCACCAGCTCCTGGTTCGCCACCTGGGCGCCGAGCAGGAGCACCGACACGACCATGACCGGGCGGGACGCGCGGAAGAGCGAGACCCCGCCGGCCATCATCGCCACAAGCTCACGGTGGCGGACCAGCTGCGCGAACGTGAACCCCATGGCCCCCACCAGGATCAGCCCGCTGGTGAAGTTCAACAGCTGCAGCAGGCGCGGCCACCACAGGTCCCACACGAGCAAGACGGTGACCAGCGCCCGGCGCAGGCCCGCGGCGCCGCCGGAGGTCTCGTCTGCGCGGTGGAGGTACTCGTCGGCGTTGAGCGAGACGTCGACCATCACCACGAACGCGCCGAGCATGATCGCCAGCGCCGCGACGTTGATCAGGAACTGGCGCGCGATGTACCGGTCGAGCGTGCTCATGTCAGTGCCTCACCAGCAGGCGGAGGTGAAACAGGGTGAGCGCCGCGACAAGCACGACGCCGCCGTAGAGCAGCAGCAGCCCCGCGGCGCCGTGCTGCACGACCATCGTCTGCCCGCCCGAGATCGCGACCTCCCCCAGCAGCGCCGGCAGGAACGACCAGAGGTAGACCATCAGCGGCGGCGCAGCGCCGAGGCGCATCCCCATCACCGCGCCGAGCATCACCATCACCACGCACGAGAGGCTCGTCGCTACGCGCTCGTGCTGCTTCCCGCGCACCTCACGCCGGGTGTTGGTGATCTCGCGCTCGAGCTGCTCGCTCTGGCGCGTCAGCGGGGCGTCGGCCCGGTCGGCGGTCCGCAGCGCCGCCTGGTTCCGCAGGCTCTCCAGCGGCGCGCCAAGGAACCCCGCCAGCGGGTCGCTGGAGGGGCGCAGGCCCGGCAGCGAGAGCGCCGTCAGCACGCCCGCGGTGTCGGCGTTGTCTGCGCCGGTCGTTGTCGAGACCTCCTCCATCGTCAGCGTCAGGCTGGTGCCGCTGCCGGCGGCGGCAGACGGCTGCCCCAGATAGGCCCGCAGCGCCCGGTGTGAGTGCGTGCGCGGCGTATCGGCGGCGTCGCCCGCAAGCGAACCGACGACCGTGACTTCGATCGGTCCGCTCGGCTTCGTCGGCACCAGAGCGAAGCCGCGTGCACCCGGCGCAAACTCGATCCCGGACGCCCGGACGACAACCGGCCTGCCCGCCCCGTCGATCAGCGTGGCGCGCCCGACACGGCGCAGCTCGTCACGGACGCCGTCGACCGCCGTCCGCTCCGCCATCATCTGCGCCAGCCGTACGCGGTGGTCCTCGACGGCGGTGAGGCGTTGCGGGTTCATCCACGCCCGGTCGAGCTCGGTCCACGAAAGGTACTTCGCCCGGTCGCGGAACGTGCTGGGCAGCTTGTAGGCAACAACCGTCTGCTCGACCGTGCCGAGGGCGACGTTGGTCTTGCCCCCCACGGGGTCGCGCAGCTGCATGATGGCGGTCGTCGTGTCGCCCCCGGATGAAGACCACCGCTCGCCGGGCCCGCTGACCGTCACCAGGTCCGGGGCGTCGGCCTCGTGATAGAGCCACACGTCCGCCAGGCGGCTGCTCACCTCGCGTTCGATATTCCCAGCGTCATCAAGCTCAAGCGCGACCACCCCGCGCAACACCAGGTGCTTGAACGCGCGCCCGCCCGGCTCCGGGTCAACCTCGCTCACATCGTCGGCAAAGAGCAGCTTGCGCCCGCGGTCGAGCGCGAGCGACTGTCCCTTTCCCAGGCGACCGGCCAGCAGGCGGCTGGGATCGGAGGTGATCATCTCCTGAGCGGCCCGCAGGAAGCGCGGCATCACCTGGTCGGCCATCGCAAACATCGCAACGCCCATAAGGAGCCCAAGCGCGGCCGAGGGGAGCAGGATCGTGCGGTGCGAGATGCCGCCGGCGTAGCAGGCCGTCAGCTCGTTGTCCTGGCTCATGCGGTGGTACGTCAGCGTCGCCGCGAAGCCACCCGCGAAGGGGAGCGCGTACTGCAGCATCGGGATCGTCAGCCAACCCGCGAGCGTGACGGTCTCGACCACGCCGAGGGTGCCGTTGGCGAACATGCGCACCGCGCCGACAAACGACAGCACGGCGACGAGGATCGCCGCCGTCAGCGTCAGCAGCCGCAGCAGCTGGCTGAGCAGGAAACCCCAGATCGTCGTGGGCGTGGTGATCCGCATGTGCCTGCCGCGAGTGTAACGCCCCTGTGCCCGGTGAGCCCCGCGCCGGGAGACCAAAGCAGCAGCCCGCGCGCGGTCACGGCCTCCGCGAGACCTCGACCTTGCCGCCCGCGACGTCCTTGATGGCGTACCCCATCGCCGCCAACTCGTCGCGCAGGCGGTCGCTGGCGGCGAAGTCCTTCGCTGCCCGGGCGGCCTTTCGCTCGGCCAGTTTCGCCTCAACGGCCTCGCTGGGCGCAACGCCGGGCGCGTAGACCGCCAGGCCGGTCGCGGTGCTCTCGGCGCGCGCCAGCGACAGCACGCCCAGCACGCCGTCGATCAGGCCCATCGCCGCGCCGTCGGCGGCCGTCGGCTCGCCGAGGGTGTTGATCCATGCGTTGACCACGCCGATCGCCTCCGCGACGTTCAGGTCGTTGTGCATGGCGGCGGCGAAGTCGTCCAGCACCACCGCGGTGGGTGGGGCGGATGAACCGGGCGTCCCGGCGGCCGCGACCCTGCGCCACCTATCCAGCATCCGCCTGCTGTCGTCGAGCCCCTGCTGGGTGAAGTTCGCGTTGGACCGGTAGTGGGTACGGATGAGCTCAAGGCGCAGCGCTCCGGGCTCGATGCCCTTGGCAAACAGGTCGCGCGCAGTGAAGAAGTTCCCCTTGCTCTTGCTCATCTTCGCCCCCTCGACGATCAGGAATCGCGGGTGGAACCACATGCGGGCGTAGGTGGCGTTGCCGGTGCAGCCGCACGTCTGGGCGACCTCGCACTCGTGGTGGGGGAAGATGTTGTCCTCGCCGCCGCTGTGCAAGTCGATGGCGCCGCTCGCGTCGGCCAGGCGCTCGCCGGCCATCGCGCTGCACTCGATGTGCCAGCCGGGGTACCCGGGGCCCCATGGAGAGTCCCACTTCATGATGTGGCTCGGGTCGGCCTTCCAGAGCAGAAAGTCGGCGGGGTGTTTCTTCTGCTGCTGGTTCCCCTCTTCGATCCGCCCGCCCGCCCCGCTGCGGAGCTTCTCCAGCGTGTTCCCGCTGAGCCTGCCGTACGCGGGGAACGACTCGACCGAGAAGTAGACGACCTGCATCCCCGCCGGGCCGACGGCGTAGGCGTGCCCGCGCTCGATGAGCCGCTGGATCATCGCGATCATCTGCGGGATCTTCTTCGTCGGCCGGGGCATGAGCGTGGGGTCTTTCAGTGCCTCCAGCGCCACCAGCAGCCCGAGCTTCCGTGCATCGTCGAGGAACCGCTGCGCGTAGAACTCGGCGATCGCATAGGGGTCGCCCGGGTTGATCTGCGTGTCGGTGTGCAGTTGGCCGCTCTTTTTCGCCTCCAGCAGGCGCCGGCCCGCGACCGCCATGCGGTCCTCGCCGTGCTCGCCGCCCTCGGCGTCATCGGTCATGTGACCAACGTCGGTGATGTTCATCACGTGCGTGACGGCGCGCGGCCCGCGGTGCTCAGAACCGTCGCGCCGCGTGACGGTGCAGAGCGGGCTCTGCACAAACCGCCGCAACACGTCGGCCGCGAGGAACGACCGGAAGTTGCCGATGTGCGCATCGTCGTAGACCGTCGGACCGCAGGAATAAAACGTCACGCTGCCGGGATCTCCCGGCACGAACGGCTCAACGGTGCGGGTGAGCGTGTTGTAAAGTCTCAAGGGCATGATCGATGCTCGCTCACGCGGTGGGGGTTGCCAAGGGGCAGGGGCCGGTGTCTGGGGCCAGGGGCCAGGGGCTAGGGGGCTGGAGGCTGGGGGGCCGGTAAAGGTACGTTCGTTTGTCCAGAGTGTCAGCACCCAAGGCCGCGCACGCCGGGCCCGTCAACCCACCCCCGCCCCCTCTTCGATCACGGCCGGCGCATCCTCGCCGCGCACCTCAAGCTGCACCTTGACCACGCGCGTCGGCTTCGCGTCCGACACGGTGAACACCATCCGCTCGTGCTCAAACCGCTCCCCCTTGGCCGGTATCCGCCCAAGGGTCGTCACCACAAACCCGCCGACGGTGTCGTAGTCGTCTGAGTCAGGGATCCGCACGCCAAGCGCCTCAAGCGCCTCGTTCACGTCGATAATGCGAGCCGCGGCGTCCAGGTCGGCCTTGCGGTCGTCGATCCGAAGGACCACGTCGGGCGTCTCGGCGGTCGGGCTCTCGTACTCGTCCTTGATATCGCCGAAGACCTCCTCGACGATGTCCTCGATCGTGACGATGCCCGCGGTGCCGCCGTACTCGTCTGCGACGATGGCGATGTGCACCTTCTTCTCCATCAGTTCCTTCAGCAGTTCCTTCACCGTCTTGGTCTCGGGCACGAAGTAGGCCGGGCGCAGCAGCGGGCGCAGCTCAAACGCCTTCCCCGGTCGTGCACCCTCGCCGCCGAGCCAGAGCATCAGGTCCTTCACGTAGAACAGGCCCACGATCTGGTCCATGCTCTCTTCGTACACCGGGATCCGCGAGTGACGCACCTCGCGCACCTCGCGGATCAGCCGCCCCAGGTCATCGGTCAGCTCGATCGCCTCGATGTCCGTCCGCGGCGTCATGATCTGCTGAACCGTGAGGTCGCCAAACCGCATCACGCCCTCGAGCATGTCCGCCTCGTCGCCCGGCAGTGCGCCCGTCGCTTCCGCCTCCTCAACCACCTGCAGAATGTCCTGCTCCGCCTGCTCGCTGTCGTTCTTCTTTTCCACCCCGACAAGCCGGCGCACGACCTCGTCAACACCGCGGGCCACCGCGCGCAGCGGTGTAGCGAGCAGCGCCAGGGCGCGCACGGGCGTCGCGCCCCACAGCAGCAGCGACTCCGCCGCGTAGGTCGACAAGGCCCCAGCAACGACGATCGACCCCAGCCACAGCAGGGCCGCGGCCATCGCCAGCCCCAGGGAGAAGTGGAGCAGTTCCGGGGTCGTATCACCACACACGGCCGTCATCCACCAGACCCCCGCGCCATACGCCACCGCATCAAACAGCAGCCTCGCCAGCAGCAGCGCCCGCGAGTGACCGATCGGGTCGTCCAGGATCGCCGCAACCGCCCGCGGCAGCGACTTCAGCCCCTTCCGCTGGGCCAACTGCTCCGCCTCGGCGAACGTGGCAGCGCGCACCGACAGCGCCAGCGCCCCCAGCGCTGCCGAGCCGATCACACCGCCAACGCCGATCCAGCCCGCCATCACTGCGCTCACCGCTCACCCCCCATCGCCGGCCCATTGCGATCGACCCGCTGCTCCGTCGCAAACGTCGCGCCCACCCCCAGAGTCTCCATTACCCGGTCTTCCGCCGCGTGCATGCGGGCGTACGCAGCATCGTCGTGGTCGTCGTGCCCGAGGCAGTGGAGCAGCCCGTGCACCGCGTACAGCAGGAGCTCTCGCCGCGCCGCGTGCCCACGGCTGGCTCCCTGCCGCTGCGCTTCGTCCAGGCAGAGCAGGAGGTCGGCCTCGACGACGCCCTTGTTCGCCATGCCGTCCTGGGGATCAGTCAGGTCGAACGTGATGACGTCGGTCGTCCCCTCGGCTCCGCAGAACTCCTCATGTGCCTTCGCCATCTCAACATCGCCAACCACGCGCGCCGAGATCGCCCCGGCCACGTTCAACACGCTCCCGGCCCGCGATAGGTGATCCTGGAGCCATGCCAGATCGCCAGCCGGCAGCCGGCCCGTGCCATCCACAACCTCAACGGTCAGCCCTGCCGGCCGTGTTGGATCCGCCGCCGCTGAGTCTCGAGATGGTGCGCCTTCGTTTGGCATGGACTGGCCAGCGTTGATCCTATCTCACCGGAGAGTGTCGGCCAGCAAACCCGTGCCAAGATTCCAAACAAAAACCAATCAGTTTGCGTGGCTTGCACTGTACACGCAGCTGCGAACATCGAAATCTTGTTATCGGACGTCCAGAACCAGGAGTCGCTCGGGGCTGACTGTGAGATTGAGGCGTGTGCCGATCCCGTCGGCCGCGGCTGCTTCACCGTCCAGTTGGAGCCGCGCATGCGGTTCAACTTCAACCGCCAGCCGCGCGGCCCGCGCGCGAACAACGGTCGCCCCGCTCCGCAAGCGCAGGCGCACCAGCGCCGCCAGTGCTTCGACCGCGGTCTCTGCTGGAATAAAGCAGGCATCGAGCAAGCCATCACAGGGGTCCGCCTCGGGGCACGGGTCGATCCGCAGGGCGTACTGCCGACAGTTCGCGACAACCAGCATCCCCCGTCCATCGATCACAGGCTCCGTATCGCCCTCGCGCCACACCCGAACGTGTGAGATGGCGGGACTCGCCAGTTCTCCAACGATCGGGCCCGCATATGCCCGGTGCCCCACCGCCTTGGTGCGGCATGCGTGCAGGCGGTGCACGACCCCCGCGTCTGGCCCAACCGAAGCCATCAGCAGGAACGGCAACGATTGTCGGGGTAGCAACGCACCGCCCGCGCCGTTCCACTCGCACCGGCCGACATCGCAAGAAACGGTCCGCCCGCGCAGGATGGCCCTCAAGAGTCGGTTGGGGTTGGTGTCCATGCCGAACTCCCGGGCGAACAGATTCTCGTTCCCCGCGGGCAGGTGATAGATCGGCACAGCCATCGCCGCACAGGTCGATGCGACGCTCAGAACCGTCCCGTCACCGCCGGCGACCACGGCAGCGCTCGCGCCGCTTATCGCTTGCTTCAAGTCAACCGGAGGCAAGCCTTTGCCCAGATTCACGCGGTCAGCCGCAATGCCAAGGCTTCGGAGAGCCTCAGCCGCTGCGCCGGCGATCGCAGCCGCTCGCCCCGACCCCGACCCTTGATTGGCCACAATCACCACGCGCACGCGTCGAGCGTATCTCGCCCGCGGCATGCGCGACCCGTCGCGACGCCGACCAAAGACGGGGGAGCAGTGAATGTGGGAACCAATCGTGCCGGCGGGCGTTAGAATGTTGTATGCGCCGCACCGCCATCGCACTTGTTGCCGCAACAACCCTCACCGTGGCGGGGCTCGCGGTGCAGCCAGCGCCGAAACCCGCCGTCACACCACCGGCCCAGCCGGCCGGCTCTGCGGTCGCAAAGCCGTTCGACGCGCTCACGCTCCGCCTGCGTGCAACGCTCGATCAGGCCGCCGCGGGTGGTGACTTCGCCGCGGCGTCGGCCACGGTCAGCGCACTTTGGGACTGGACCTGCGTGAACGTTCCGGCGGACCAGCCGGAGGTCATCCTGGAGGTCGCCTCTGCGCAGCGGATGATGGGGCACCTGACGAAGTTCAACGGTGACAAGAAGGGGCTGCTGGCCTTCCTCCGCGCGTCGCCGCGCCTGGCGAACGCGCTGGCGTTTCAGATCGTCGCCAGCGACGCCGACGAACCCGCCGCTGCGCTCGCGGTGCTCGACGCGCTTCGTGCGAAGTTCCCCGCGGCCCAGCTCGAGGCGTTCGCCAATCTCACCGCCGCGATCTGCGTCGTCTACGACCGGCCGGTGGTCAAGCAGGTCAACGAGAACAAGGGCGAGGGCGTCTCCGCCGCTGAGGCGTTCCAGTTCTACACGACGTTCGAGTCGCGCATGGTCTTCCCGCCGCGCACGATGCCCGTCGAGCTGCTCGTCTACACGATCGATCCCGGCGCAAAGCTCGACGAACTGGCCTGGGCGCTCAACCGCTACGGCGGCCAGCGCGACGTGGGGCCGCGCTACTCAGAGATCCACTACGACAACGACCACTTCAAGCGGGGCAAAGAGAAGAAGGTGACCACCGAAGGGTTCAACCTCTTCAACATCAAGAAATACGGCGGGATCTGCGCCGATCAGGCCCACTTCGCAAGCACCGTAGGGAAGGCGATCGGCGTCCCCGCGGTGGTCGACGCGGGCCAGGGGAGCGGCGTTGCGCACGCGTGGCTCGGTTACCTGAAGAAGCAGGGGCGGCGCGTGGAGTGGAACTTTGACGCGGGACGCTACAACGAATACGAGGACATCCGCGGGAGCGTGATCGACCCGCAGACCGGGGCGCAGATGCCCGACGGGACCCTCGCCCTCACCGCGGAGGCGATCGGCGTCCCCGACGCGGCACGCCAGGCGTCGACGGCCTTTGTTGACGCGGCCCAGCGACTCCGCAAGCTCACCGGCACACCGTCACCGACGGGGCTGGAGATCACCGGCAAGCTCGCCGCGCGGACCGGCAGCGCCGACGACCGGCTCGCCCTGCTGCAAGCCGCACTGACACTCTACAGCGCCAACCACAACGCGTGGAACACGCTGCGCGCGATGGCCTCGGCCAAGGAACTCACGCTCGAGCAGAAAAAACTGTGGGCCGAATCACTGCAGCGCCTCTGCGGTGAGCGCTACCCCGACTTCACGCTCGCCGTGCTCATCCCCATGATCCAGACGGTCGACGACGTCGCGCAGCAGGGTTCGATGTGGGAAGCGGTTTACAAAGGCTTGCGCATGTCACGCCCCGACCTGGCGGCCGAGGTGCTGATCGAGCAAGGGAAGATGTGGGACAAGGCCGATGCGCCAGACAAGGCGTACAACTGCTTCACCTCCGCGGCCTACCAGTTCATCTCAAAGAGCCCCGCTTCGGTCGAGGCGTTGGAACGCTGCGAGACCATGCTCCAGAAGCGGCACGCCCAGGGTGAGGTGCTCGCCACCTACGCCAACGCCTGGAAGCGCCTGACCAAACCGAAGGACATGGCCCGCGAGTTCCTCGCTCAGAGCAACTGGTACAGGGTCGGCACGCGCTACGCCGAGTTGCTCGATGCCGACGGCCAGGGACGCAAGGCCGAACAGGTTCGGAAGGCGCTCGGTGAAGACCAGCAGTCAATCGATCGGCGCGACCGGCAGCAGCAGAAAAACGGAGGCTGAAGGGTGTCTGCGGTCTGGCTCGCGTGGTTCTCATGCATCGAGCGGCACACGATTTGGGGTGTGGGACAGGGGAGCAGGTTCAGTTTTGGGTGTCATCGGCTTGCAAACCGCTGGATTCACGGTAGATTTGTACGAGTAATGCGGCCTCCCCGGCACTCTGTTGCGCCGGCGGGCAGGGCTGCAATTGAGGAGAGAGAGAAATGAACCGCAAGGTGATTGCTTTGCTGTGTGCCTGTGCATGCGGCGTTCCTGCGTTGGGCCAGACGGCCACCGTCGACGGCACCCGCGACGGCGCGTACGGGGCTTCGTACTGGGACCAGAACACCCAGACCGGCTTCGGCGACAACTCAAACGAGATCGACAACCTGTACTCGATGAACAACCTGAGCACGCTGTTCCTCTTCCTGGGTGGAAACCAGGTGGCAGGGAACAACCTCGACCTGTTCATCAGCACCGGCGCCGCGGGCCAGAACACCCTCGCGAACTTCTCAAACGGCGCATTCAACGGCGCCCAGTTCGACAGCGGCTTCAACGCCACGCACTACATCACCGCGAACTACTCGGGCGGCGCGTGGTACGTGGACATCTCCGTCTACAACTCCGGCAGCAACAGCTGGTCGGGGTCGTACGCCGGGAACTACTTCGGCGGAACGTGGTACGCCAACGGCGTCTCCGGCATTGTCGCGGCCCAGAACAACGCCAACACCGCCGGCGTCACCGGCGGCAGCGGCGCATCCTCTGGTGCCGGCGTCACCACCGGCGCGGAGTTCGCCCTCCCCTTCGCCTGGCTGGGGATCACCGCTACCAGCACCCCCGCGATCGCCGGTTACATCACCAACGGCGACCGCAGCTTCACCTCGAACCAGTTCATCGGCGGCATTACCCCGCCTCAGGGGAACCTCGGCGGTGGCCCCAATGTGAATATGGCGAACCTTGGTGGCACCCAGTACGTCGTCGTCCCGACCCCGGGCTCCGCCGTGCTGATGGGTGTCGGCATGGCCGCGGCGGTGCGCCGTCGTCGTGTCTGATGTCTTTGCGGGCCCTCTCGCCCACTCGCCCCGGTCTGCTGACCGCGAACCGGGGTCTTGCTGATCTGCGCGCACTGCCGGTTGCCGTTTGGGTCCTTGGCACCCTGAGTCGGTGTCCGACAGCGCGAGCCTCCGAAATGTAACCGATTTCATCACTTGTTTTAAGGGTCTTCCCTTGACGCTTGTGCCGTGCGCTGTATGTTGAAATCGCTCTCGGTGTACTTGTCAGGTCCGCCGAGAGCGTCGACCAGTTGCGCGATCCGTGCCCTCGCGGAATCGCTTGACGATCAACGTTGTGTTTGATCGGGCGCCGTTTTTGTGGCCGGGGTTTTGTCACCTCGGAGGCAGCGCCCGCGTGGAGTAGAGCCGGCGTAAAGCCGGATTTAGGGAGGATTTCAGATGAAGATCGCTGCAGTGCTCGTGCTCGCGCTCGCCGGTTCGGCCATGGCTCAGACCTTGGACGGCACGCGGGACGGCTCGTACGCCAACCTGTTCAACCAGAACACGCAGACCGGGTTCGGCGACAACGCCTCAGAGCTCGACAACTTCTCGTGGTCGTCCGACGGTACGAACCTCTACCTGTTCATCGGCGGCAACATCGAGGCCAACGGCAACCGCATGGTGTTCTTCTTCTCGACCAGCAACCCCGGCCAGAGCACGCTCAACGGCCTGGGCGGCGGCGACTTTGACCGCATGCACGTGACGTTCGACGCGGGCTTCGGCGGCGCATCGCGTTGGGTTTCGTTCAACGCGGCCAACACCGATCAGCTCTACGGCAACGCGGGCTCGTACAACGGCTCGTCGTGGTCTGAGGAGTACGTCGGCAACAGCACCGTCGGCGGCGCCACGTTCAACCCCAACGGCACCAGCGGCATCAGAGCGATCCTGAACAACTCGAACACGGGCGGCGTCACCGGTGGCAGCGGCGTGGGCGATAGCAGCGCGGCCGCGCTGGTCAACACGGGCCTTGAGCTCTGCATTCCCCTGTCGTGGCTCGGCTACACCGGTGGCCAGATCCGCGTCGCCGGCTGGGTCAACGGCGGTGACAACAGCTACGCCAGCAACCAGTTCATCGGTGGCTTCCAGGGTGGCCAGGGCAACCTGGGAAGCGATGGCAACGGTGTCTATACCGGCAACGCCAACTTCGATCTCAACGACTTCGACGGCGACCAGTATGTCACGATCGTCCCGACCCCGGGCGTCGCGGGCCTGCTCGGCCTGGGCGCTCTGGCCATGGGCCGCCGCCGCCGCTGAATAGACCTGCATACACGCCGGCGATGGCGCCGGCTCTGACTGATCGGCAAGGGCCGCCCGCGAGGGTGGCCCTTGCTGCGTTTTGCACCGGTCACGCGCGGAAGAACTGGGTCGGCGGCCGCGTGACGTGTGGGAAGCGGCCCTGCGGATCGCGCGTATTGACTCTCGGCCTTGTGCCGTGCGTGCTCGTGAGCGCTGTCGCTGCGCTTCCGCACGGGGTTCGTAACGTCACGTCGTGCCGTACATCCGGTCGCCCGCGTCGCCCAGGCCTGGCAGGATGTACCCGCGGTCGTTGAGCTGGCGGTCGAGCGCGGCGGAGTAGATCGGCACGTTCGGGTGAGCGGCGCCCAGCGTGCGCACGCCCTCGGGAGACGCGACGAGGCAGATCATCCGCAGGTCGCGTGCTCCCGCGGCGCGGAGGGTGTCGATCGCTGCGAGGGCGCTGCCGCCGGTTGCGAGCATGGGGTCAACGAGGATGACCGGGCCGGAGGCGAGGTCGCTCGGCAGGCGGTTGAGGTAGGCGATCGGCTTGAGGGTCTTCTCGTCACGAGCAAGGCCCAGGTGGCCCACGCGTGCCTCGGGCATCATCTCCAGGATGCCCTCGGCCATCCCCAGGCCCGAGCGCAGCACCGGCACCACCGTGATCGTGCCCGACAGCCGCCGGCAGCGGGTGCGCTCCATGGGTGTATCGACATCAACCTCAGTCGTGGGCAGTTCGCGCGTCACCTCGTGCACCATGAGGCCGGCGATCTGGTAGAGCAGCGCCCGGAACGGGCGGTGCGAGACCGACTTGTCGCGGATCCAGCTCAGCTTGTGCTGGATCAGCGGGTGGTCAAAGACGGTGAGGTTGGGGTGCTGCGGGTGCGTACGGGCCATGGCGGGAGCGTATCAACGCCCCGGCTCGACCGAGTTGGGGTCCTCGGGCGCGATGTCCTTGCTCTGGATGATCGTCGCCCGCTGGTTCTTCCGGTTCGAGTTTGGGTTGATGTCGGCCCGCGGGACAACACGGTCCATGTCCGAGCAGGCGACGACCCGCAGACGCCGCCACGGAACGCCGGACTTTGCCAGTTCTTCCGCAACGGCGTAGGCACGCTCGTAGCTGAGCCTGAAGCCCGCGCCCGAGCCGGTCGGAGCACCGCCGGCGAACGGCGACACCTCCTGCAGTCCGGTCTGGGTGCCCGCGGCCCGCTCGGCGGTCTTTGCTTCGCTGGCCGAGACATGCCCGCGCACCTCGATGATCCACTGCTTGCCGAGCAGCTCCTTGTTGGCAACCGCCTCGATCGCCGAGCGGCTGCTGCGCGAGAGCATCGACGACCCGTCGTCAAACTCGACGGTGAGGTTGGGCGTCAGCTCGGTGCTGTTGGGGCTGGCCGCCTGCTGGCCGGCGGCGCCGTCAACACCCTTGCGACGCTTCTGCTCCTGCACCTTGTTCCAGTCGGCGAGGAACTTGCGGTCCGCGGCGCTCTTGCTGTTGGCCTTGGGCACGTTGTGGAAGGCCTCGCGCATGCCCATCTGCAGCTCGATCAGGTTCGCATCCGCCTGCGAGATTTCCGACGGGCTGTTCTCGGCCTTTTCTCCGCCGGGCCCGCCCGACTCTTTCTTCGGCGCCATGTTCATGGCCAGGAGGATGACGAAGAAGCCCATCAGCAGCGCCACGTTGTCGGCGAAAGAGATCAGCCACTCTGGCGCACCCGCGTGCTCCTCGTGCCCGCCGCCGTGCGCAGGGCCGTGCGAGGCGTGCGGCTTGTGCCCGCCCTTGCTGTGCTCTTCGCCGCCGCCCTCGTTGTGCCCGTGGTCTTCTGCCATGTGTGTGCGTCCGCTCTACCGCCGCCCTGGGGCGGTCGATGGTTCTTGCAATCAGGCCGCGAACTTCAACCGGCCGCGGTCACCGGAGGGGATGAACGCCATCATGCGGTCGAGGGTGACGCGGGGGTTGTCGCCCGCCTGGATGGAGAGGATGCCCTGGAGGACCATCTCGCGTACCAGCATCTCCTCGCTGGAGCGCAGGGCGAGCTTGGCGCCGATCGGGCCGGCGATCGCGTTGGCGATCACGGCTCCGTACATCGTCGCACCGACGGCCACGGCGAGCATCTGGCCCAGCTTGCCGATCTCGGCTCCGGCGAGGTTGCCGAACAGACCGACCTGGCCGATCAGCGTTCCCACCAGCCCGTACCCCGGGCCGTAGAGCACGATCAGGTCGAAGAACTTCTTGCCCGCCTTGTGACGCTCGGCCATGGCCGCGAGCTCGACCCGCAGCGTCGCCTCGATCGTCTCGGGCGCCACGCCGTCGATCGCCATCTTCAGGCCGGCCTGCAGGAACTTGTCCTCGATCTTCTGGCAGTCGGCCTCCAGGGCGAGGATGCCCTCGCGCCGGGCCTTGTCCGACAGGCTGTTGATGGTGCCGATGATCTGCTCGGGACCGGTCCCTTTGGTGAACAGGAACGCCTTGATGTAGCCGGGCACCTTCTTCAGCTTGTCCATCGGCATCGCCATGAACACAACCGACGCCGACCCCACGCCCACCATCATGAAGCCTTCCAGCGACCAGAACATGAGGAAGTGCCCGTGTGACACCTCGTACATGACGAATCCCAGCGCGAAGACGCCGAGCAGGATACCGATCAGACTGGCCTTATCCACGGCGATGCCCCTGCGTTCGAGAGCGCCGCGGCCACTCCACGCGGAGATGCCGGGCCTCGCGGGGTGTGATCGGACGGTGAGCCCGGCGCGTCAAGTCGGGTCAGCGCGTGCACAGACGGGCGTGCCGGTTGTGCCGGTGCAAGCCCGAGCCGGCGCCGTTAGCGGACGCGCCGCGAGCGGTGTGCCGGGTCGATAACCGCTCACACGCCCTGGACCAGCGTCCCGGGCTTCGCCTGCGCGGGCGATGCCTCCAGCGGCCGGCCCTCGACGCGCACCTCCACCACCCCCGGCCGCTCGGAGCCGCGCGGGCACGTGGGGATCGCCCGGTGGGTGAGGATGGCCAGCGAGTGGGCCACCACCAGCAGCGTGCCCCCCTCGTGCCCGATGACGCCCATCCACAGCGGCATGCGCCAGCCGCTGAGAGAGCCGGCGATGACACCGACCGCCATGACGCCCATGGCCGCCAGCGCGAACGCGAGGTTGATCGAGATTGTGCGGCGCACGCGCCGCGCAAGCGCCACCGACCAGGGCACGGCGCTCAGGTCGTCGGCGAGCAGCACGATGTCGGCGTTCTCCATCGCCGCGTCGCTGCCGATGCTGCCGATGGCGATCGCGACGTCGGCGGCCGCCAGCGCCGGCGCATCGTTCACCCCGTCGCCGATAACGCCGACAGCGCGGGCCGAACCGCGGGCGCCGGCGAGCTGCTGCTTGAGGCGCTGCACGTGCTCAACCTTGTGCTCGGGCAGCTGCTCGGCGTGCACCTGGTCGAGCCCGAGCTGCCGGCCGACCGATTCGCCCGTCTGCCGGTTGTCGCCGGTGAGCATCACCACGGGGCGCACGCCCAGCGCGTGGAGCCGCTCGACGAGGCACTCGGCGCCCGGCCGGACGGCGTCGGCCAGCAGGAAGACGGCCGCTACGCCGTTGTGAGCACAGACGTTGCCGATCATGCCGCGCCCTTGAAGTCCGCCGAGCATCTGAACGATCCGCTCGTGCAGCGCCGGGCCGATCACCGGCTGCACGAACTGGAGCGACCCCATGCGTGCCTCCGACCCGTTCACGGTGCCGCGCACGCCGCGCCCCGCGTCGTAGCGCACGTCCTCCGCCCGGGCGGGCTGCACGCCGCGCGCTGTGGCCGCTTCGACCACCGCGTGTGAGATGGGGTGGGTTGACGTCTGCTCGAGCCCGTAGGCGACCGCGAGCATCGCCCGCTCGTCGCCGGTGCCGCTGCCCCCCTCTTGCAGAACGGTGATGCGCCGCACCACCGGGCGCCCCACGGTGAGCGTGCCGGTCTTGTCGAAGGCAATCGCCCCCAGCCGTGCGAGGCGCTCGATCGACTTGCCCCCCTTGAACAGCACGCCACCGCGGGCGGCGCGGCTGATGCCCGCAAGCGTCGCCGTGGGCGTCGCCAGCACCAGGGCGCACGGGGAGACGACGATCAGCAGGCCGATGGCGGTGTACATCGCGTCGCGCACGTCACGACCGAGCACCTGCCACCAGACGAGGAAGACGGCCATCGACACGACGAACACGCCCACGGTGTACGGCTGGCTCAGCCTGTCGATGAGCTGCTGCACCGGCTCGCGCTGCTGCTGCGCCTCGGTCACCAGGTGAAGGATGCGGGCCAGCGCGCTCTCACCGGCGGGCCGGGCCACCTCGCACTCGATCACGTTCCCCACGTTCATCGTGCCGCCGAAGATCTCGTCGCCCGACTCGACGGTGCGCGGCTGGCTCTCGCCCGTGAGCGAGGCCTGGTCGATGCTGCTGCGCCCCATCGTCACGCGCGCGTCGGTTGGCACCTGCTCCCCCGGGCGGACCCGCACGCGGTCGCCCGCCTTGAGTTCATCCGGAGAGACCAGCGCCCAGGCGCTGGTGGTTGGGTCCCACCGCTCGGCCTTGGTCGGCATGAGCCTGTGGAGCGCCTCGACGCTCCGCGTCGTCTTCTCCATCGCGAGCTCTTCGAGCCCGCCGGCGAGCACAAACAGGAAGAGCAGCAGCGCCCCCTCCGCCGGGGCACCGATCGCCGCCGCCAGCACCGCAGCGACCACCATCAGCACGTCGATATCCACGAACTGTTTCTTGGCGGCCTCAAAGGCGGCCTTGCTGCCGTAGAAGAGCCCGATCGCCAGCGCAATCCAGTGCGCAACGGCCTGCACGGCACCCGACGCGCCGGCAAGGTACAGAACAAGGCTGACAAGGAGCACGCCGCCCGCCGCCAGCGCCATCGTCACCTGCGTGCGCGGTGCGAAGATCAGGTCGGACGCCTTCGGTCCACCGCTTACCGCTCTCGTCTGCTTGGTGGTCATCGCTGGTGATCTTTGACCGTCGCCGGCGGTGGGGCGGCCTGCCGCTTGTTCTCAAACGGAGGGACCACGATCACCTCGGCCTCCGCTGGGGCCCTCGGCCGGGCCGGGCGTCGGTCCCAGTGACGTCGCCAGAAAAGGTAATAGATAACCCGCACGGTGACCAGACCGATCAGCACCAGCGCCGGGATGCCGACGTTTAACCACACCGTAGATTGTTTACACTCCGGCGATGGCGAAGAGACCCCCACCCACCGCCGCCGCGCAGGTTGCGGGCGTGTTTGCGGGCATCTTCAGCGCCGGCACGGCCCTGGTGCTCGTCTGGAGCTTCACGCCGATCTTCATGCTCAGCCCGAGCGACCCTGAGGGCCGCGCCGCACTCGCCGCGCTCCTGCTGGTCGTCGGCCTGCTGGGCTTCCTGGTCTATCGGAGCAGTGTCCGCCTCGCCGCTCGGGTCTTTGTGATCCGCGCCGGGCGATTTGAGGTCCCGAGCGCTCTGGTGGTCCCCTGCCTGGAAGCGTGCGACTTCCCCTGCCCGCGCTGCGGGTACAGCCTGCGCGGGCTGCAGCAGCCTGTCTGCCCGGAATGCAACGAGCCCGTCCGGCTGGCGCTGAGCGACTACCACGCCCGCCCGCCGGCCGACGGATTCGGCCTCGTGCTTGGCTGGCTGCTGGTGACAACGGCTTGCTCGCTGCTTGTCAGCGCTTACGCCGTCAAGCTGGTCTTTCAGATCTACGCGATGATGTCATCGATGGGCGGCGCCGCGATGGCCGGTGGCGGCTCGTTGTCGTACGTCGTCTGGTACGCGATCTACGGCCTGGTGCCCCTGGGCACATTTGTCGTCTGCCTCGCGCGATTCTACTTCCTGTTGTTCGCCAAGGGCGAGAAGGCCGCGCGGTGGACCCGCTCAACCGTGCTCGCCCTCGCGATCGCCTTCGCCTGCTGGCTGCTGCTGCTGGGCGTGATCGCAGCGTTCGGCCTCCTGCAATAAGCGTCCCTCAGCCAATGGCTGCGCGGCGTGCATTAATGACAGCGGTCTCAGGCCCGTGCTCGTCGAGCCTGTTTCGGCAGTCGCCAAACCGCCGCCTCAACCCGCTCGTATAGACGACCGATAAGACCACCGGACACTCGGCACACCGCCGCACCCCGCACCTCCCTTCCAGGAGGCTCCATGGTCGCCCGCGCGATGGACACACCGCTGCCCGCCCGACTCGAGTCGCTCCGCGAGTCGATCTGCGCAAAGGCCGCAGACTACGGGCTCACGTTCTCGCCGGTCGTCTTTGAGTGCGTGCCGTTCACCATGATGAACCAGCTCGCGGCGTACGGCGGGTTCCCGCTGCGCTACCCGCACTGGCGCTGGGGGATGGAGTTCGAGAAGCTCTCCAAGCGTGACGCCTACGGGCTCGGGCGCATCTACGAGATGGTGATCAACACCGACCCGGTCTACGCCTACCTGCAGGAGAGCAACTCCGAGACGGACCAGAAGCTGGTGATGGCCCACGTCTACGGGCACGCCGACTTTTTCAAGAACAACCTCTGGTTCGCCAAGACCGACCGCAAGATGCTCGATCAGATGGCCAACCACGCCACCCGCGTGCGCCGGCACATCGACGCCCACGGGCACGACGTGGTGGAACGGTTCATCGACGCCTGCCACAGCGTCGAGTGGCTCATCGACCCGCACTCTGTCTACCGCGGCAAGGGCGACGGCGCCGTGCCGCACAGCCGCCACGAGCCGGACCGCTTCCCGGCGAAGGACTACCTCGACCCGTTCATCAACCCGCGGAGCACGATCGAGAGCCAGCAGCGCGAGCGCGACGAGCGGGCACGATCTGCCAGCGGCAAGCACCCGGCGAGCCCGACCCGCGACGTCGCCCTCTTCCTGCTCAAGCACGCGCCGCTGGCGCCGTGGCAGCAGGACATCCTCTCCATGATCCGCAGCGAGGCCTACTACTTCGCGCCGCAGGCGATGACCAAGATCATGAACGAGGGGTGGGCAAGCTACTGGCACAGCAAGCTGATGACCGGACACTTCGCCGACGGCAGCGAGATCGTCTGCTATTGCCAGCAGCACGCCGGAGTGCTGCACATGCCCGAGGGGGCGTTCAACCCGTACAAGATCGGCATCGAGCTGTGGCGGGACATCGAGCAGCGCTGGAACACCGGCCGGCACGGGCCAAAGTGGGAGGCCATGACCGGCCTGGGCCAGAAGGAGGCCTACGACGACCGCTCGATGCAGGGGCGCGACAAGATCTTCCAGGTGCGGTCGGTCTACAACGACGCGATGTTCATCGAGGAGTTCTTCACGCCCGAGTTCTGCCAGCGCCACCGCTTCTTCGTCACCAAGCCCGACACCGAAGGGATCGCCCCGGCGCCCGCTCGCTCGTTCGAGAAGGTCAAGGCCACCCTTCTGCACCACCTGACCAACCGCGGAGAGCCGATCGTGTACGTCGTCGACGGCAACTACCTCAACCGCGGCGAGCTCTACCTCGCCCACGACTTTGGCGGCATGGAGATCGATGCCCAGCGTGCCCAGCGCGTGCTCGCGAACCTGCGCACCCTCTGGGGGCGCCCGGTCCACCTCCAGGCCGTCCTCCGCGACGAGCCGACGCTCTTCTCTTGCGGCGGCGAAGACGGCGCAGTGACGACCGAGCGCATCACCGACTCAACACCGCGCCCGGCCCACACAATTTAAGGCGAGCGGTGCCACGGGCAAAAGAAAAACCGCCGGCAAAACCGGCGGCGACGTTCGCTGAAAGCGAAGCTTGATTACTTGATCGGATAGGGCGTCAGGTGCGACGGGCGATCGAAGAGCCAGAAACGGCCCATGTCGTCCCACATCAGACGCAGGTTGGTGTCGGCGGTGTGGGCGACACCGTTGTTCACCTGCGCGGCGGTCGTCACCGGGCCCATCTGTGCCGGCGTCGGGTCGGCGAGCGACTCGCGACGCACCGCGTCGGCGCAGCCACCGAGCAACGTCGCCGCGGCGACAAATCCGAAACCCACCTTCAAACCAACGGCCTTGCGCATCTGGAACTCCTTGTCCGAGAAGGGTTTGTATCAGCTTTCGCCCTCGGGGTCAACCCGCCACAGACGCCCGACACTGGTGTAAGGTGATCGACGCAGGCCGCCGAACGAGCCGGACGGAATGTGAACAAACGGTGGAAAAACCGTACACGGAATGTGGAATCACGGCGGCTGGCCGTATCAGGTTTTTTACTGGTCTGCGCCCGTGGAGCGGCTCACGTTGGGCCCTGATTCGGCCGATAGGTTCAGCATGTGTAGCTCTTGCAGTTCAGCGTCTGGATCAAGCGACCCCGTTTCCGCGTTCGTCGCCGCCCGCCAGGCGCAGATCAGCCAGCAGGCCGCGCTGAAGGCAGCGAAGATGGCGATGGACATCTCAAAGGAATCTGGAACGCGCCTGATCGAGAGCCTCATCAAGTCGGCCAACGCCGCGCAGGCGGGCGCGGCCGAGGGCATGATCGATGTGCTGGCGTAGTTCGGAGTAGGGGGCTGCCAAACTGACGGGTGCGGCGGGGTTCGGGCGGGGTTTTTTGGCCAACCAGCGGGCGCGCCGTTTGCCTCTTGACTGTCGAACCAGCAGGCCGAGGTCTTCGTTCAATCGCTTGAGCGGTGTTCGGAGGCGGTCTCTGCTGATTAGACGGAGGCACGCACATGCGGATGGACCGTTTGACAACGTTGGCACAGCAGGCGATCGCCGATGCCCAGAGCGAGTCGATGTCGCGCAGTCATGCCGAAGTCGGGACGCTGCACCTCCTGCACGCGCTGCTGGCGGACAAGAACGGCGTGGTGGGGTCGATCCTCACCAAGGCCGGTGCCGACGCCGCGCGTGCCGCGACGATCACCGAGTCTGAGCTTGCGCGTCTGCCGAAGGTCTCGGCCAACGCGGGCCAGGCGGGCCGGGCGCTGATGGAGGTGCTCACCTCCGCCGACGCGTGGGCGCGCAAGATGAACGATCAGTACATCTCCAGCGAGCACCTGCTGCTGGCGTTGAGCGAGTCGCGTGAGAGCGGCGGCGCGAAGCAGGTGCTGTCGCTCAGCGGCGCCGACCCCAAGACGCTTGAGAAGGCGATCAAGGACGTGCGCGCCGCCAGCGGCTCGCCCAACGTGACCGACCCGGGCGCGGAGGGGAACTACGAGGCGCTGAAGAAGTACGCCATCGACCTGACCGAGAAGGCCCGCAACGGCAAGATCGACCCGGTGATCGGGCGCGACGAGGAGATCCGGCGGTGCATGCAGGTGCTCAGCCGGCGCACCAAGAACAACCCGGTGCTGATCGGCGAGCCGGGCGTGGGCAAGACGGCGATCGTCGAAGGGCTGGCCCTGCGGATCGTCAACGGCGACTGCCCCGACGCGATGAAGGAGCAGCGGATCATGTCGCTGGACGTGGGCCTGCTGCTGGCGGGCGCCAAGTTCCGCGGCGAGTTTGAGGAGCGCCTCAAGGCCGTGCTCCGCGAGGTCGCGGCCAGCGGCGGGCAGATCATCCTCTTCATCGACGAGCTGCACACGATCGTCGGCGCCGGCCAGGCCGACGGCGCGGTCTCGGCGGGCAACCTGCTCAAGCCGGCGCTCTCGCGCGGCGAGCTGCGCTGCATCGGCGCCACCACGCTCGACGAGTACCGCAAGCACATCGAGAAGGACGCGGCCTTTGAGCGCCGGTTCCAGCCGGTCTTTGTCGACCAGCCGAGCGTGGAGGAGACCGTCGCCATCCTGCGCGGGCTCAAGCCGCGCTACGAGGCGCACCACGGCGTGAAGATCCTCGACAGCGCGATCCTCTCGGCCGCGAGCCTCAGCAACCGGTACATCACCGAGCGGTTCCTGCCCGACAAGGCGATCGACCTCATCGACGAGGCGGCCAGCCGCCTGCGCATCGAGAACGACAGCATGCCGACGGAGCTCGACGAGCTCCGCCGCAAGATCATGCAGCTTGAGATCGAGCGCGAGGCCGTGAAGATGGAGGCGAGCGAGGGGCCAAAGTCGGGCAAGGACTCGGCCAAGGGGCAGCTGGGCAAGATCGAGAAAGACCTGAGCGAACTGCAGGAGCAGAACCGCGCCCTCACCGCACGCTGGGAGACGGAGAAGAAGGACCTCGACGCCGTCAAGGCGATCAAGGAGAAGATCGACGCCAAGCAGACCGAGCTGGAGCAGGCCCAGCGCCGCGGCGACCTCGAGGCCGCCGCCCGCGTGCGCTACGGCGACATGCGCGACCTGCAGACGCAGCTGGACAAGGCCGAGAAGGCGCTCGACGAGCGCAAGAACAAGGGCGACATGCTGGTGAAGGAAGAGGTCGACGCCGAGGCGATCGCCGAGGTCGTCGGCCGCTGGACGGGCATCCCCGTGTCGCGCCTGGTCGAGGGCGAGCGCGAGAAGCTGCTGCGGATGGAAGACCAGCTGCGCCGCAAGGTGGTGGGCCAGGACGAGGGGCTCAAGGCCGTGGCCGACGCGGTACGCCGCGCCCGTGCCGGGCTTGGCGACCCCAACCGGCCGATCGGCTCGTTCCTGTTCCTTGGCCCCACGGGCGTGGGCAAGACCGAGACGTGCCGCGCGCTCGCAGAGTTCCTCTTCGACACACCCGACGCGATGATCCGCATCGACATGTCGGAGTACATGGAAAAGCACGCGGTGTCGCGCCTGGTGGGCGCGCCCCCCGGCTATGTTGGTTACGAGGAGGGCGGGGCGCTCACCGAGGCGATCCGGCGCAGGCCCTACGCGGTGCTGCTGCTCGACGAGATCGAGAAGGCCCACCCGGACGTCTTCAACATCCTGCTGCAGGTGCTCGACGACGGCCGCCTCACCGACGGCCAGGGCCGCACCGTTGACTTCAAGAACACCATCGTGGTGATGACCAGCAACTTCGGCAGCCAGATGATCCAGGAGCTCGCCGCCGGCGGCGCCGAGGACTGGGAGATCGACGCGGCCGTGCGCGACCTCATCCGGCGCGGCCCGGCCGCGGCGGCGATGGACGAGCTGGGCAAGGCGGCGGGCATGCCCGCCAACGTGCGCGAGGCGGTGGTCAAGGCGCAGCAGGCCCTTGGCGGCAACCAGTTCATGCGCCCCGAGCTGCTCAACCGCATCGACGAGGTCGTTGTCTTCCACCAGCTCAAGCGCGAGCACATCCGCTCGATCGTCGAGATCCAGCTCGAACGCCTGCGCAAGCGGCTGGGCGAGCGCGGCATCACGCTCACGCTCACCCCGGGCGCGGCGGACCAGCTCGCGGTGGAAGGGTGGGACCCGGCCTTCGGCGCCCGACCGCTCAAGCGGGTCATCCAGCAGCGCCTGGAGAACGCCCTGGCGACGCGCGTGCTCGCCGGTGAGTTCAACGACGGCGACGCCATCACCGTGGACCACGCGGGGGGCCAGTTCACGTTCAGCAAGACGGGCGCTAAGCCGTCTTAACGGGCGGGCGCGGCGCCCGCACCCCTGACCGAAGCGACCAGCGCGTTCTGCTCAGCGCCGAGCGCCTGGATGCGCTTCGCCGACGCGTTGAACTCGGCGAGTGCATCCTCAGACTCAAAGACGGTCAGCCCCTCGTTGTTGAACTCCCAGTGCCCGAAGTTGTCCCGCAGCACGGAGACGTAGTGGACCATCTCGTCGATGAGCTTGCGGTCGAGCTGGCGTATGCGGCGGAGCGTGTCGATCCCGCCGCTCCCTCTGTTGTACCCCGTCCAGAACTCGGCGCGGTAAGAATCGGACAGGCCGTGCCTGTCGAACACGGCCTCGATATCGGCCTTGAGGGTGTCAAGGCGCGCCAGGGTCGTTGTGTTGGCGGCCCGCATCGCCCGCAGGATGCTGAGCCGCTCGTCGATGACGGCGAGCTTGCCGAGTGATTTGGGGGCGACGCCACCCTTAGCCATGAAGTCGGCGCTGAGCTCGTTGGCTTCTTTGAACACCGCGGTCGACAGCGCCTCGGTCTCGGCTATCGCGGCGGTGCTGCGAACCCGCGTGGCAGCGCCGGCCCGCCCGATCGTCGCCAGCGCAGTCATGGGGACGTACAGCAGCGAGAGCCCCGCCAGCAGCGAAGCGCCGACAGTGAACAGCACGCTGCGCGCCCGCAGTTGCTTCACCGCGAGGGCAACACCAAGCAGCACCAGCGGCACAAGGAGCACGCAGAACATCGCACCGAGGTTCGCGCCGAGTGTGAACCCCGGGCCCTCGGCCGGGTCAGTCGGCGCCACCGCCGTCGCGACCACCGCCGTGGCGACCAGCAGCACCACCGAGCAGATGATCAGCCAGTGCCGCCAACTGCCGAGCCTGAAGCGCAGCGGGTCGTTCTGAGGCGTCAGCGTGTTGGGCTTTGGGAACGGTGAGGCGGTCACCACGGGGGGCGGCGTCGGGTTCATGGGGCGAGAGCGTACCGAATCACCCCAGCCGCTTCACGCCGGCACCATCACGTCGATGCCGCACTCCGGGCAACGCCCGTGGGCGGCCGGGGTCACGCCCGCCAGGTCGTACTCGCACCGCCGGCAGTGGCCTCGCTTGAGGGGCCTGGCCAGCCAGAGCAGGGCCGAGGTCGCCATGAAGGCGCTGACGCCCATGAGCAGCCAGGCTGCGCCGCCGCTGGCAGGCTCAAGCAGCACCACCGCCAGAGCACCCACGCACGATGAAACCAGACCCGCCGTCAAGCCGCTGACGGCCCGCCGGGCCTTGCCCGCGTACGGCGTGAGCAGCCGGGGGGAACGCAGCGAGCGTGCCAATTCGGCCGCCGCCCAAGTGGCCAGCAGCGGCACCAGCCCGAGGGTGAGGATGGCCGCGCTGGCGGTCGGGTGCGTCTCCCACCAGGTGTCGGTGCTGATCAACAGCGAAGACGCGGCGAGGGCGGCGTAAACGAGCGCCGAACCGATCAGGAAGATGATCATGGCTTAGCTCCGTTGGGGGCAGGAGGTGCCGGCGTGGGCGGGATGCAGACGATGCCGCCCGTAAACGTCTGCACCGGCGGCTGGGTCTGCCTGCCGATGGCTTTCGCAACCGCGGTGAACGGGTGATACCCCGCCCAGGCTGCGCCGGGCCCTTGTTCCATGGCCGCGGCCCAGCCGATGAGCGTGGTGATGCCAAGCGCCGCCGCCACGCGGGCAGCGCTGCGGCGGGCCCGTACGCGCAGCGACTCGACGCCGACTGGGCAGTCGGCGGTGAGGATGGTGCCGTCGGCGCGCCGGTAGATGCGGGCGCAGAGGCGTTCGATCGGTGAGCCGTCGTCGTTAAACGCCGAACGCAGGAGCGCCTCCGCCTCGGCCTCGCTCATCCCGGCGATGTTGTGAACGTCGAGCCTGCACGCGGCGCAGTGGCGCGTCCGCTCGTCGCCGGTCATCTCCTCCCAGCGTTCGTGGCACGGCGCGGCGATCTGTGCGCGTTGAAGCAGCGGCAGAGACACGGAGGGGGCAGGGGCTGCAGCGGCCGTTGTCATTGCGTTGCTCCATTGCCGAGCCAGTTGAGAACGGGCGGCGCGGGCTGCGCCGGGGGCATGTAGACATCGCCCAGCACCATGCGGGTCGGGGCGGGGGGCATCACCGGGCCACCGCGCAGGTAGTTGGCCACCGCCGTCAGCGGCTGGGTGTGCGCGAAGGCGTAGCGGTTTGTCTCCCGTGCTGCGGCCCACGCGACCAGCGTGGTGAGACCGATCGCCGCCGCGGCGCGGGCGACGGCGCGGCGCGTCTTGGCGCGCACAGCGGCGAGCCCGACAGGGCAGTCCGCGGTAAGGATGGTGCCGTCTGACCGCCGGAAGATCGCGGCGCACAGGCGCTTGTTCGATGTGCCGTCGTCGTTGAGCGCGGAGCGCAGCAGGCTCTCGGCCTCCTGCTCGCTGAGCCCGGCGATGTTGTGTACGTCGAGGCTGCACCGTTCGCAGTGACGCTTGCGGTCGTCGCCCTTCATGTCTTCCCAGCGGGCCGAGCAAGGGGAAGCGATCTGGATGCGCTGCAGCAGCGGCAGCGGGAGCGACCCGTTCATCGGTGTGCCCCCGTTGACGGTTTGGTTGGCAGAAGGATGATCCCCCCGCGGATGCCGGTGTTGATGTGCGTGGTGCGCCCCACCAGCTTGGCGATGGCCGCGAACGGCTGCGACGGGCACCAGGGCATCCGCTGGCGGTTCTCGAGCGCGGCGGCCGCCGCGGCCGCGAGTGCCGTGATGCCCAGCACAGCGGCGGCACGCGCAACGGCCTTGCGGGCGCGAGCGCGGACCGCCGCCAGCCCGACGGGGCAGTCAGCGGTGATGATCGTGCCGTCGGCCCGGCGGAAGATCTGGGCGCAGATGCGCTGACCGCTCGGCTGTCCGTCAACGCCGAACCTGGCAGCGAGAAACGCCTCGGCCTCAGCGCGCGCCATCTTCGAGATGTCGTGCACGTCGAGCCGGCACTGCGCGCAGTGACGCGTGCGGTCATCTCCGGTCATGTCCTCCCAGCGCACAGAACAGGGGGAGGCGGTCTGCACGCGGTCCAGCAGCGGGAGCGAGATGGTGGGTGATGACGTGCTCACCGGTCACCCCCTTCGGCACCCGGTGTGGGTTGGCCCGGCTGGGCGGGTGCATCCGCGGGCGGTTGATGCACCAGCGACGGCGTGCCAAGGAGTTGGATCGGTGTCGGGCGCATGACCGCGACCTTTCCCATCATCGGCGATGTCGGGGGTGGGGTCAGTGGCTGGCGGAGCCACCCCGCGATCGTTGCCAACGGTTGTGTGTACGCCAGCGGCGTGCCATGGGTTTCACGGGCCGCGGCCCAGGCGACCAGGGTCGTCAGGCCGATCGCGGCGGCGACGCGGGCGACCGTCCGCCGGGCCCTGGCCCGCACCGCGGCCAGACCCACCGGGCAGTCGGCGGTGAGGATGGTGCCATCGGCACGCCGGTAGAACCGGGTGCAGACACGCCCGCCCGCGCCCTGGCCGTCGGCCTCCAGGTGCGTTTGCAAGAAGGCCTCGGCCTCGGCACGCCCCATGCCGGAGAGGTTGTAGACGCTGCGATCACACGCCGCGCAGTGCCGGCTGCGCTCGTCGCCGCTCATTTCTTCCCACCTGGCAGAGCACGGCGAGGCGATCTGCAGCCGGTCAAGCAGGGGGAGCGAGATGGCGTCGGGTGCCTGCATGATGCAGAGTTTGACTCCGCGGGCAGGGGAGCGGTTCGCCGGTTCTTTGGGCCCGGTAACGGGTTTGGGAGGGGCGCCCCCGCTGTAGGCGACCGTGTAGACGTCCTTAAGCCGGTTGGAGCCGTCGTAGCGGAAGAAGTTCCGCCCGTCGTTGGCGAGGTTGCCCGCGGCGTCGTAGGTGCGGGTAAAGGGCCAGCCGCTGACCTGCGCCGGGGTGCCGCCCGCGTCGGTCTGCCACCGCTGGGCCTGCCCCATGCGGCTGTTGGGAGACTGTGCGCAGCCGCCCTCACCCGGGAGCGAGAGGCCGTCGTTGGTCGCCCACTCCGATTGGTCGCCGGGTGAGCGGGGCCGTTGATGCCAGAAAACGATTTAGAATCAGTCGCGCGCGACTGGCTCGTTGACTTCCGGTGTTCGCGCGCTCCGCTGCCGAACACACGGGGTTGCCGCCGGTGGTACCGCAGCCGCTTTCGGGTTCGGGAGGGGTTGATCAGGCCGCCGGAGGTTCAAGGCTCAGCACGACCGCCACGGCAAAGCGCCACCTCAGAGTCGATGCCACCCTGCCGTTTATGGACGATCCGCCGACGAAGAGTTCACGGCGTTGCGGGCCACGCGGGGATCAGTCCCTTTTTGCCCCGGCCACCCGCCGCTGCTATGCCTTTGGACTTGTGGACGATTCCCCATCCCATGGATAGTTACGCGGAATGCTGCCTAGGCAATCAAAGACCTGCCAACCGTCGTCGCTCGACAGTTCTTCACACTCATAATCCCGAAGAACCTTTACCGTCAGTCCGATCGTGGAGATGAGAAAGGTCTCCATCGCTGCAGCACGCAGAAGTCGGTCTCGGCAGGTTGCCGTGCCCGTGAACAGATACTCTCCTCGCAAAGCTGGGTCCTCCGGGTGAGCTAGTTTACCCAGTCTGAGCACCCACTTCCTATCCGGACAGACTAGTAAATAAGTAATTCCCACATGTGAACTCCATTAAGGCCGGGGAGCAGCCCAGTGAAGCGGGACCCCGTCTTTGACCAGAACCGTAACCTCCTCGAAGGGTGCCAGACGACCAGCGTTGAGATCCGCCCGGAGTGCTGCGACGGCGTTACCGCGAGTCAGCCCGGCAGCACGCCCGTCGATGAACACACGAGCAGCACCCTGTGCGCGGGCTTCACCAATATTAGCGCGAACAGCATTTTGACTCCCACTCCTCAGTGTTTTTAGTTCCCACTCCACGCCGTTTACTAAGAAATCGACTCCTTGATTTCCACGATCGACGACCACATACCCCTGCCCAGCCAATTCACGACCAAAGGCAGTCTGCGCAGCGGCACCTTCGTATTTGGCTGCACCTTCCGCAGGCGCAATGTAGTGCCCTGCCCCAATAGCCTCAGAACACTGAGAAATCGCCCTGCCTTCTCGGGCAAGGATGGCTTCTACTCGAGCTAGCTCTTGCGCGGTCAAAACCACGGCGCGACCTTCTTTACTCACCAGATAGGTATCTTGACCGGCCCTCACAAGTCGCATTCCTTCAGGAACGCCTCCAGCACCTACAGAGCCGGCGCCTTCCACATTCAAACCTGGCCATACTTCAAATAGAACTACAGTGACGGCAAGTGTCGCTACAACTGGCCCTGCCATACGGAAGTTATTGATGTCCCGACCGTGAGCCCGAATGGCTTCGTCCGCGCTCGTGTCACCATTGCCGATCAGGCCGTGCTGCTCAATGCCCCTTCTCACACCGGTTGATAGTTCGTCTGATCCGTCGCCGCTAAGCCAGCGGAAGACCGCACCGGCTGCGTCTGTAACAAATGTTCGTCGATCGTTTCCGTCGATCGCACGCCCGCCTACTGATAGCCCGAGGCTACCGAGATCGCCAAGTCCACCTCCCCAATAAGAAAGGTAATCGATACCGTGTTCCCACCAATCTTCTAACCCCTCCGGGTCATACCCCATCGAGTACTCGCCGCCGCAGTAGCGGTAGAGGTCCTGGTCGCCGGCGCCGAACCCCAGCGGGTCGTTCTGCATCCAGCGCCCTTCTCTGGGGTCGTAGACGCGGTGACGCACGTGGTACTTCTGCAGGTGGGCGTCGTACCAGTACCCACGCCAGCCGAAGCGGTTGTCGTAGCCGCCGTCACCGGGCGCGGCGCCGGGGATCAGCCCGTCACCCTGGCTCAGCTTCCAATTCCCCGTCAGCCCTACGTAACGGTCGAAGCTCTCGTAGAAGCGTGACTCGTCGGTGCTGTCGATGGAGCCGTCGTGGTCCAGGTCAGCGCGGGGGTCGTAGTTGGCGCTTGAGGTGGCGAATGCCGCCAACGCCGCCTGGAAACGGCCTTCATCTTCCTTCTCCACCGTGCCGCTGAAGTCCACATCCGCCGCCGGGAACGCCTCGGGCCGGCCCGTCAGGCCGTAACGCACGCGCTCGACGATGCCGGACTTGGGGTGCACCAGCGCGGTGACGTCGCCCCTGAAGTCCTGCAGGTAGTAGAGGGTCTCGTCGAGCTCTCCATCGTCGTCGGTGTCCCGCCAGCGGATGGCCGGGCAGTCCAGGATGCCGCCCGAGGCGTCGTACCCCGTGCCCCTGAACCCCGTTGAGTTGTACCCGAAGAGCTGGTAGGGCTTGGCGCAGGGGGTTGAGGTCTCGGTGGGGTGGAGCTGGCGCCAGATGCCGATGGGCCGGCCGAGCACGTCGCGCGGGGTCCACTCGGTGTCCTCATCCGTCAGGTCGTTGTCGCCGTCGGTGTTGTAGATGCTGCGGACCTGGCGGCCGAGGGCGTCGTAATCGAAGTGGGCGATCTTGTTGCCGAGGATCTGCGTACCCCCGCTGTAGGCGACGGTGTAGACGTCCCTGAGCCGGTTGGAGCCGTCGTAGCGGAAGATGTTGCGGCCGTCGTTGGCGAGGTTCCCCGCCGCGTCGTAGGTGTTGGAGAACGGCCACCCCGTCACGCTCTGCACCGAACTGCCGCCGACGGTCACGCGTTGATCCGAAGTGGACACCCGGCTGTTGAGCTGGAACGGGCTGCACTCTTCCGAGGCCATCACCACCGGGTGCTGCTGCCACTCGGCGCCGCCGGGGATCACCGGCGGGGTGCCGGGGTACGAGGGTGACAGCGGGTGGTCGACGTTGAAGCCGCCGCCCTGGGCCATCAGCCAGCCGCCGTTGGCGCCGGTGGTACCGCACCCGGTCTCGGGTGTTTGCCAACGGAACTCCGCTTCGCTGATTCCGGCGGGGGTGCTGGCTGGGCTTGTGTTTACGCCCGTTGGCGCGGTCCGCCCGTTCGTCCAGGCGCTCTCTGCCGGGCCTTTGGTCCACTTTGCCGCCTGGCCGGCGAGCCAGTAGATGGTCCTCCCCTCGCAATCATGGCGGAAGAACTCATCGTGACCGTGGACATCAAAGTCGGCGACCGGCGAGATGCCGCTGCCACCAAAGCTCGGGCTGGTGGCCGGGTCGAGCATCGAGCTGATGCGGCCGGAGAGCCACTTGATGTCCTGGTGCCCCTCGATGCCCAGCGGCCGTTGTGGGTCGGCCGCGACCGGCACCACGTTGATCGGTCGGCTCCAGAGGTCGTCGAGGATGCGGTGCTGCCAGTCGGGCGCGTAGCGCAGCATGGGGATGTAGCCGCCGCTGGTGCCGCCGCTGCCGGTGGTGCCATCTCCGGCGGGCGCAACCTGGGTGGGGAGCATGAGCCACTTGTCGTAACCCCCCTCAGTGGCCGCGGGCATCGACCGGCGCATCGGCATCGCGACGCCGACATAGTCGTAGAGGCTGATGGGCACGCTGAAGGGGTCGCCGAGCGGGCCATCACCCTCGTAGATGCCCTTTGTTCGTCCCATCGCCCAGTCGAGGCGCGGGTCTGTCAGCAGGCTGCCCGCGCCGCCTGCGCCATCGGGGAACATGGTGGTGCCGTCGGTGTCGGCGGGGTTGGGGAAGTAGGCCATCCCCATCACCTTGCCCGCGGGGAGGTTCTGGCGCACCAGGCGCGGCCCCTGCCACGGGGTGAGCGTTCCCGGGCCGATATCGACCTTCTGGGCTGGCGTGCCTTCGCGCTCGAAGCCGCAGACCAGCCAGCCGTCGGTGGGCATGCCCTCGCCCGAGCAACCGCTGGGGTACATGCCGTTGTAGCGTTGCTTGTACTCGCCGAGCATGCCGAAGCGGTCGTAGGTGAACGCGTGCTCATCGTCATACGTTGACGGGGTGCCGCCGAACGTTCCGAGCCAATGCCTGATGACCTTGGGCCGGCCGAGGTAGTCGTACTCAGTGGTCCCGTGGTCCCACGGCTTGGCCTGATCGCCCGAGGGTTTGATCACCTCCGTCGGGTAGCCGCCGCGGCTCCAGTAGATGTGATCGGCGGGGTTGCCGGTGGCGGCGGCGCCGTCGCCGAAGTTAGACTTGCGGTAGGCGTGGTTGTAACGACGCAGCAGGCGGCCGATGTCGTCGTAGGCGAACCAGTCGGCGTCGTCGGTGCCATCGGACTTTGCCGCATGCCATCCAAGGTCGGGAGACTCGCCGATGGGGCGGTTGATCCAGAGCAGGCGGTTGTTGTCGTTGGGGGGCGGGGGGGCGGTCGGGTCACCGATGTTCCAAGGGAGTGGGCCACCACCAAACGGTGGGTAGTCGGGGTACCCGAAGCTGGAGTCTTTGGGGCAGGAGCCGGATACTGGGCAGAAATCAAGCGGCTGAAGGGGATTGAACTGAACGCCAGGCTCGGACGAGTTCATGTCCGGGTCGCACCGGAACATCCGCTCGAGCTTCAGGCGGCCCTTGTCAAACTCGCGAATGGTGCGGTCGGCGGTGTTGCAGCACGCGCCGGTCCCTTCATACGGGATCTGATCGTCTGGCAACTCGGGCAGCCCGATGAGCGTTGGGCTCACGTGCTGCTTGAAGACCATGCTCTGCACGCGCTGGCCTGCGGCGTCGGCGTACTGCGCAGTGACCTGCCGATCACCCGATGACCAATCGGTGAACTGCGTCTTGCAGAGCATGCGGCGCGGGTCGTACTCGAGCTCGGTCTCCTTGAACGGCCAGTGGCCGCCTGTGCCCGGGAACACATCGGTGGTGCCGCAGTTCGCCCCGCAGCAGACGGCCTCAAACGGTGTGGCGTGCCGGAGCGGGTCGCCGAAGTCGCGCAGGCGGAAAGGGACGTCAAGGAACCGGTCGTAGTCGGTGGTCTTCACCTGCATCAGCAACTGCGATGGCGAGAGACCCGATGCACTCCATTGCAGCTTGCTGCCGTCGGGCGGGTTGACGCCGAGCCACCCGCCGATGGACGTGTTGGGGATGCTCAGCAGCGGGCCGCGCGCGGGCGGTGCCGACCCGGTCAGCACGACACCGGCCGAGCTGACGTTCGGCGTGCCGCGCTGGGCGGAGACGGTTGCGATGACGTGCCGGTGGTTGGCGTCGTAGTAGGTGTTCGTCTGCGAGATGACGACCTGGCTGGCGAGATTGCCGCTGACGGCCTCGGACATGCTCACGATGCCGCCGGTCCAGTCTGAGGTAACGACGGCGACGGACTTCTGGCGGCAGAGACGGTCGTTGGCGATCATCGTTGACGATGTGCCCTCGACGAACTTGAGCGCCCCGTTGGCGCCGCGGTAGTAGTTCGTGCGCACCGTGTCGGCGCTGCTCAACGCGCTCGCTGCGCCGCTGCTCGGATCAACGGCGAAGTTGGCCATCTGGTAGACCCTGCCGAGCTCGTCGTAGAACGACTTGGCGTACTTCTTCCGGAAGCCGACGGTGGATGAGCCTGCGCCGACATCGACCGATGCTGCGTTCCATGCCGCAAGAACGCCGTCGAAGCCCGCGGCCTCGATCGGGCGGCCGAGGTTGTCGACCGTTGAGGCCAGGAACGGGCCTTCGTCGCTCCAGATGTTGATCGGGTTGCCGAGCGGGTCATAACGGACGTACGAGTGGATGTCGTTGACACCGCCGAACGTGCCCGAGGGGTGCTGCCAGACTTGGGTGACGCGGCCGCTGGCGCCCGCGACGTTCAGCAATGCGCTGGAGCCGTTGTAGGTGGTGCCGTCGTAGATCACCGAGCTGACCGGGCGCATGTTCGGCGCCGGGGTTGTGCCGCTCTCGACCGTGCCGCGCTCGTGCCGGACGACGCGCCCGAGCACGTCGAAGCGGTAGCGGTCGATCGTGTTGGTAATGTCCTGTTCGCGCTCGACCAGGCCCATGCCGTTGTAGCTCGTCAGCGACCGGTCGAAGTGGTGGTTGTTGCCGGAATCGTTGATCGTGCCCAGGCCGGTGTCTGGAACGGCGGTGTAACGCCGTGCCTCGACCACTCGCGATCCATCCCGAGAGGCGACCAGCACCGACAGCGAAACCAGCTTCGGCAGCCCTGCGCTGTTGGTGTCCTGCACGACATCGGTGAGGTGCTGCGGCGAGAACGTTGACGGCTCCGTCAGCCACGTGCGGGGTGCGTTGGTCGTCCAGAACCGTGAGGGGTGCGAGGTATCCCGAACAGTGGTCGGATCAGACGGCGAGATCAGGCCGCTCTCCTCGACGACGCCGAGGTGGTTGACGACCGACGCCGAGAACGGGCCGTAGTAGGCGGGCGTGGACTCAGGATCGACGGCCGGAACGTCGATGCGGACGATGCGGCGGTCGGACAGGCGCGTGTAGTAAGTCTGAGATGTGTGCGGCTCGGAGGTCGATTCCGCGTTGGACGTTGTCTGCACGACGCGCCCGAGAGCGTCGCGCCCGTAGACGGTCTGCACACCGTATGGCGTGCTCTCGCCACCGATCGCGGTCGGCGTCGGCATGTCACCCGAGGGGAGGTCTGCATACGCGGTGAAGTTGGTGGATGTGAACGCCGGGGCATCGGTCGTCTGCCGGAGCAGCAGGCCGGTCGCGGCGTCGTAATCGCTGGCGTCGAGCCGGCCGTTGGGCATCTTCGTGACGATCGGCTGGCCCAGGTGGTTGAGCCACGTCTTGCGCGTGTTGCTGGTCCCCGTGCCGTTGTGCGCGGCGATCACCGCGGGCGGCGTGGTCAGCACGGTTCGCGGGACCAGCGTCGCGGGGGACCCCCACCATCCGTAGGTGTAGGCCGTTTCGTTGAACGAATCGGCGGTGTTGTAGCTGGTTGTCGCAACCGGGTACACGCGCGAGGCGCTCACGACGGGGCGGCGGACTTTCACCGCGGGTGTGCCTGTCCCGACGGTAACCTCTTGCAGCGAGAGCCCCGACCATGTCACGTAGTTCGTTGCGGCGTAGGGTGTCCCCATGCCGACACCCGCCCCACGGCGAACGCCGTACACAAGGCCGTCGAGGCCTGCGCCCGACCCGTGACGCTCAAAGTACGTGACGAGCCCATCGGTTGCGCTCGTCGAATAGCTGCCGCGAGTGGAGTTGGCGGCGGTGTGGTTGTACGCCGAGCAATTCGCCGGCGCGTGGACGGCCTTGAGGCGGTTGGCCGAGTCGCGCACAACACCGGTTACCCAGAACTTCGGCGAACCGCTTGACGAAGGATCGATGTCGCTGGCGACGCTGTGAAGCGGTTGGCCGAGGGCATCGAAGTACTGCGTGAGCCAGACGCTGCCGCTTGCTTCGGCCGGGGAGGCGAGGTCGTCGCCCGCGTAGCGGCTGAATTGCGGGAGTTTGACGACCGCCCGTGATTGCCAAGGGGCGGGCGGAGTGAAACTCCCGTTTCCTTCGAACGCGAACTGGTGCATCCCCGCCGGCTGACCGTTGTTGCCATCCATCCCCGCGAACCACGCCGACTCGACCTGGATGGACGTACCAGACGTCGCGTACGCGGCACGGAATTCAGCGTACGAGTTCAGCGCCGTTGCGAGGGTTGTCGCGTTGGCGTTCCAAGCGACCGGCGTACTGCCAGCGTTGGCGAGGTACGCACGGGTTCCCTCATAGCCAAGAACGAGCTTCAGGCGACTGCCGGAGGCGTAATAGAAGCGGTTCTCTCGGATGTCCTCGATTGCGCCGCTGCTGCCCGCCGCGGGGAACGAGGTCGGGAGCGTAATCTGTACGCGGGCGAGGTCACCTGAGGCACCGTTATCGCCCACGGTGTACCCGCTCTGGCCGTAGTACGCGTACTCCACGGTGGCGATCGTCGTTGTCGTTCCGCTGACGGTCTTGGTCGCCACAACGGAGGTCAACCGATCGACACCCCCCACAGTCGCGTAGCTGTACGTGAACTTTCGGCCGGCTGAATCCCACGCCGCGACGATGTGACCGTTGGCGTAGCCAACGGTCGCCGCAGTGAGGGGTTTTTCTTTGTTCCCTACATACGCAACCTCTTCGCTCCCGCTGGTGGTTCCCTTGCAGACGGTGTACTTCCACACCTGTCCAGCTGCGCCGCTGGCGCTGAGTTGTGACTCAAAGCCGAAGAACACGATCTCGTTCCCCGCCTGGTCGCGGAGCTTGAAGACCTGCACGTGCTCAGTGTCAAAGTCGGCGGTTTCTATCGACAGCACGCCGCCCGCCCCGTTTGTGCCGGCGAAGTGATCGGTCGAGTCGATCCGCTTGAACTCGACAAAGGCGTTCGCGGCATAGAACAGGTGGATGACGTCGCTGCTCGGCTGGGCAATCGAAGGCTGCGAGGCCTGGAACCAGTTGTTCCCCTGCATCCCCGCGCTGACATAACCGCCCGTCTGGGCGCTGCCGTACGAGGTGCCGATCGGCCAGGAGGCATAGGCCGGGAGCACGAGTTGGATATCGCTGTAGACCACCCCCCCTGTTGCCAGATCGACCGGCCCGAAGTACCGCGACCCGACCTCGTCTACGGCCGCGGGATCTGCGTTCAACGCCCATCCAAACGGTGACGACACTCGCAGAGCGCCGCTCGCGGTTACTCCCCGCTGCACCGCGTCAAGCTGAAGTGCCTGCGCACCGGTCGCAGTTGCTGCCTGCTGCAGCAACCCTGTATCAATGTTCAGCAGCGTCGGCTGGTCTGCAAGAGCCCCGCGGCACAAAAATACCAGAAAAGTCGCCAACAACGCACGGATCGCACGCACACGCATAAAAGTCTCCTGACCGAATGCGGGCGGAGTCTGCCAAAGTCGTATAGCGCTTTTCAAGTTACAAAGTTATCCACATCTCCCCAACCGCCCTAGTTGCAAACCACTGACCCACTACGTAGTCTGTGCCTCAACGGAGTCATTCGCATGGATTACCGATCAAAAACTGCCGCTTTCGCGATAGCCTTCTGCCTCGGAGCGCAGAGTTATTCGGAGTCGCATTGCGCGGCAAACGCATGTTCGTCGGCAGCCGAGACCCCGGATGCTCGCACGTTAACACGCGTTTTCTTGTCCAGATTGACGATCGGCGCAGAATCTGCCTGCGCCGCGGGACTCACGGTCGAGGACATCGAGACCCTCTATCAATCCGCCACCGATACCCGCGAGTCGCTCGCACCGTCGTTTCAAGCGAACGAACTCGCCGTAACCGCTGCACGAACAGAACTCTCCACACTTCGCGGACGTGCCTCCAACCTGCTAGACCCGGGCCTCGAACCGGCTATTCGGCAGTGGGAATCGGCGCTCGCTGCCGGACTAGCCAGCCAAACTCTCCTTTGGCAGACCGCTTTCGAGTCCTCAGTTGCAGCTCTTCCGCAGGGAAAGCGAAACCTGCTTGCGGCCCTTCGTGAAAACGCCACACGAGATGTTCCCATCGCTTACAAGGTCTTAACGCGCACAGCGGATGGGTGGACCGAGCTGCAGAAGGCTCTGTTGCACATGCGTACACGCGAGGCCTGCCACCTGCCGGCGAATCCGCCGCAGGCCGCGGTCGTTGCCAGTGCCAGCTCAGAATCCGAAGTACTCGCGGCTCAGCAGCGTCTTGACGCAAACCTCACAATCATTCGCGCCGCATGGGGCACGATTGAGCAACCTTGAAAACCGGAAACGATGCCATGAAGTGCGCCACGTTGGCAAGAGGCCGGCTCTATCACGATTGTGTCCTGCTCATTGGACTGTCGCTGGCAAGCCCGTCGGCACTTGCTGAGATTCCTGTTTCCCTAGTACTCCAGCAACCCAAACTCGACGCCATCGTCACCCTCCCCCCCACCTCCGACCTTCCACGGCTGCTTGACCTTGTTGCGCTTCGTTTGAAGGTACAGATCGATTACGACCCAGCCAGCCCGCTGCTCAAGGGGCAGCAGGTGACACTCCGCGGTGGCGATGGGGCGAATGGCGGCGCGATCTCTGACGGCGAGGTTTGGGCGGTTGTTTCGCGGTTGCTGGTGCAACGGGGGATGACGTCTGTGCGGGCGCCCGGGTCGCCTTCGATCACGGTGGTGAAGCTTGAGGATGCCGCGCGGCTGGCGCGGATTGAGCCGGAGGTTTCGGTCGAGGTTGTCAATCAGTCGCCCGTTGGAGGCGCTGCCGAGACGCTGGCGGGGTTTCGGAATCAGCCCGTGCGGCTCAAGCACGTGTCGGTGAAGGAAGCGAGCGAGGCGCTCCGTGCGGTCCAGCGTCCGGGCGGGAGCACCGGTGGCGGGGGGGTGTCGGCCGGCCCGGTGGCGGCCACCTCAGGCGACGTGCTGATGCTCAGCGACATCTCGCCGCGGATTGACGAGCAGCTTGCGCTGCTGCGGCAGCTTGATACGCCCGACAACGCAACAGTGGTGCAGGTTGTGCCCGTGAGCAACGTCGCGCCGGTTCAACTGGCCGCGGCGGTTGCACAATTGGTGCTGAAACGCGAAGCGGTGAGCGGCGAGAAACTGCCTGGCGAGGTGATCGCAGCGGGAGGTGCTCAAGGTGCAGGCGGCACCGTGATGATCGTTGCCCCGCGCCGAGTGGTTGAGCGGTGGAAGCAATTCATCGCGCTCGCCGACCAGCGTGAGGCGGTGACGACGCTTACCTATTCTCCGAAGCTCTTTTCGGTGAAAGAGGTTGGCTCGCTCATCCAGCAGATTGCCGGCAGCGCGGCGGCAGGCGACGACCGATTCAAACTCTTGATTGAAGAACCGACCGGCTCGCTCATTGTGACGGCCACGCCCGCCCAGCATGAGCGGATTGCTGCGTTGATGGAGCGGCTGGATGCGGTCCCGGGCGAGGCGCGGCGGCCGGTGCGGAGCTTTATCGTCCGCAACCGGCCGGTCGCTGAGTTTGTAGCAACGCTGCAACGATTGATCTCCGCGGGTGTGCTCGAGGCCAGCGACCCGCTCTCAAGCCAGGCAGCGACGGGGGCGGCCCCGGTGATGGCGACCAACGTGCCGGTCCAGGCGGGCGCAACGCCGCTGGTGCCCGGCGTGCCGCTTATCGCCGGGCCGGCCCGCAGCCCGGCAGCCGGCAATCAGGGTGCAGGAGCAAAGGCTTTCGCGATTACCCTCACCGCCGATGAAGCAACCAACACACTGATTGCTATCGGCGACGGGCGACTGCTCGACCAACTCGACGCGTTGATCAAGACGCTCGATGTTCGCCAACCGCAAGTGATGCTCGAGGCGATTCTTGTGTCTCTAAGCGACAGTGACTCAACCTCGCTGGGCGTTGAACTGGACCAATTGACGATCGCCGGGGCCACCCGTGTCCGACTGGCGTCGCTCTTTGGCCTTGGTCAACCGGCCGCAGATGTCGGTGGAGGCGGACCAAGGGGGGGCACGGCGGTGGTGCTCGATCCCGGTGACTTTGCCGTTGTGGTAAGAGCGTTGCAGACGGTGTCGAAGGGGCGGACGATGTCCCTGCCGAAAATGTTGGTCAGCAACAACCAACGGGCGGTGTTCAACTCGGTCCTGCAGCAGCCGTATGCGGCCTCGTTTGTCGCGGGGAATGCTTCCACGCCGACGACAAGCTTTGGAGGGAGCTCCGATGCCGGCACGCAGCTGACCATCCGCCCTCAGATCGGTGACGGGGGCGGCCTGTTGCTTGATTACAACATCTCGATCAGCCAGTTTGCGGGGACGTCGGCCAATGCCAACTTGCCCCCGCCACGCCAGGTGACCAGCGTGCAGAGCCTCGCCACTATCCCCGACGGCTACACCGTTGCGGTGGGCGGGCTGGAAGTGACCAGCGACGGGACGGGCGCGGACCAGGTGCCCTTCTTCGGGTCGCTGCCGGTGATTGGCAACCTCTTCAAGAACCAGACCCTGTCGCAGAGCAAGTCGCGGTTCTTCGTGTTCATCCACGCGTCGGTGATGCGCGATCAGTCGCTTGAGGCGTTGCGTTATGCGTCCGATGTCGACGCGGGCGCGGCCGGGCTCCCCGCATCGTGGCCTCGCACGCTGCCTCAGGTGGTCCGGTGAGCAATTCGATGCTCAGCGACACTGCAACGGGTCTGGATACGACCGCCGCACCAACGGGTGTTGTGAGCGAGTGGTACCTCCGGCACGTTCCGTACGCGTTCGCCCGCCGCCACTTGGTGTTGGGAGAGGAGCGGGGCGGATTGCTGTTCCTGCTCTACACAGCCCGCACCGACCGCTGCGTGCTCCACAACGTCACCGTGGCGGTTGGCCGCTGTTGTGACACGGTCGAAGTAAACGCAGAACAACTGGCGAGCCGCATCGACGAGGCTTATGGGCAGCAGGCCCTGAGCACCGCCGAGGTCGTCACATCCGGCCGCGATGAGCGCCACGCAATCCCGGTGATCACGATCGAGGTTCCCGGCACCGAGGCCGAACAGGATGAGGAGGAACTGCTGCGCCTTGCCGCAGCGGGGGATGCCGACGTCCTCTCCCTGGAGGGGAAGGGGCCCGTGGTGCGGCTGGTCGATTCGCTGCTGTTCGGTGCTATCTCGCGCGGGGCGAGCGACCTGCACGTACAGCCGCTGGCGGACGCGACGCTGATCCGGATGCGTGTAGACGGCGTGCTGATTACCGCGCGGAGGATGTCTGCGCAGCTGGCATCGGCGATGGTGAGCCGCGTGAAGGTGATGGCGCGGATGGATGTGGCCGAGCGGCGCGCGCCGCAGGATGGACGCGCGACGGTGACGATCGGGCGGCCGCCGGCGCACCGGTCGATCGACCTGCGCATCAGCACGCTGCCCAGCGCCTTCGGCGAGCGCATGGTCATTCGACTGCTCGATACACAACAGCGGGGAGGGGGCGGCGCGGCCACTGCGCACGGAACGATCGAAGCTCTGCAGATGCCGACGGACGTGCACGCGGCCTTCCTGGATCGAGCCGGGCGCTCTTCCGGCATTGTGCTGGTCACCGGACCAACCGGGAGCGGAAAGACGACCACTCTTTACGCAACGCTCCGGCACTTCGTGTCCCGCTCGTTCACCGGAGGGCGGGCCTCGGACGTCAACGTCATGACGATCGAAGACCCGATCGAGTACGACCTTGGCGCACCAAACCCAGGCGCGAATGAGCCGTCCCTGCCGATCAGTCAGACGCAAGTCGATGTGAAAAAGGGCGTGACGTTCGCCAGCGGGCTGCGCCACATCCTTCGACAAGACCCGGACGTGATCATGGTCGGCGAGGTCCGCGACCAGGAGACCGCCCGCATCGCGATCCAGGCGGCCCTGACCGGTCACCTGGTGTTCAGCACGCTCCACACAAACGATGCGCCCAGCAGCGTCACGCGCCTGCTCGACCTGGGCGTTGAGCCGTTCCTGGTGGCGTCGTCCCTCTCGTGCGTGCTGGCGCAGCGGCTGGTGCGGCTGGTCCACGCCGAGTGCGCTGGCGTCGGGTGCCGCGCGTGCCTGTCGAGCGGCTACCGCGGGCGGCGGGCGATCTTTGAACTGCTGTGCACCTCAGACTCGATCCGCGGGCTCATCGTGCAGCGCGCGGATGCGTCGGCCATCCGCACGCTGGCGCTGCAGGAGGGGATGCGGCGGCTTCAGGACGAGGGGCGGCTTTTGATCGAACGCGGGCTGACAACCGCGACCGAGGTGCAGCGCGTAACCGTGGGGGTGGAGTGATGCACCGTCCGCCACTCGCGCCCGGCGTCCCTCACCACGAGGACCCGCTGACTCGCCCGCGGCGGATCGCTCAGCGCTGGGCGTGGGCCGCGGCGGGCGCGCTGCCGCTACTGGTGTGGGCGCTCTGGCCCATCGGCGAGCGGACCCTGCCGAGCAACCCGGTTCCTGCGCCTGTTGCTCGCTCGGACGCTGCCGAGCGTTTGCGCCTGCCGATCGCCGCGTTCGATGCCCCTCTCTGGACGCTCGACCCGCCTCCGCCCGTGCCCGCGACTCCGCCGCCGCCTCTGCGGCTGCAACTGGTCGGCATGGTGCGTGATGGTGCGGCAGGAACAGGCGGAGTGCTCAAGGCGGTGATCTACGACCCCGATGCGGATGAACTGGTCGTCGTGGGTGAGGGAGCGAGGGTGGGTCCACGCACGGTGACGCGGATCGACACGACGGGGGTCTCGCTGACGGATGCCGCGGGCACGCGGCGGCTGTTGATGGAGCAGGGCGTCCCTTGACCAGCACCCGCACCATCGCGAGCGAGCAGGTCTACTGGGCTGTGCTCACGCTCGAGCATGCCGGCGCAGCCGCGCGGCCGGGCAGCGCACCTTCGTGTGACAGCGCACTGCTCGACGAGCTCTTTGCGGAGTATGTGCCGGTGACGTTTGAGAGCGTCAAGCCCGCCTACATCACCATCGACCGCAAGCGGGTACTGGCGGCGGCGATATCCCGGGAACGCCTGGCGGCGATGATCGAACCGGACGATGTTGTCGCCGCGCCGGCCGCACCCCCGCCGATGCTCGCGGGTGATGGCAGCGTTGCCCGGCTGGTTCACCGGCTCAACTTCCTCTGGGGCGACCTCGAGCCGCGCCCCGTGACGGCGGCCAATCGCAAGGCGGCTGGCGCGGCCGCTGCCGCCATCATCCTGCTGACCGTCGCGGTGGTGATCGGTGTTGAGCGCCGCGCGGCTGCGCTGCGTTCTTCGGAGGCGATGCACCGGGCAACCACGCTGGCCACGATGAAGAACCTCTACCCCTCGGCCGGCACGCCCGAGGCCGCTCGCACAGCGATGGAGCAGGACCTCCGCCGCCTGACCCGCACACGCGCAGCGCGGCCGGCGCTGGATGCAGACGCCGCCGATGCGGTCGCCGCGCTGCTGGAAGCCTGGCCGCGCGGCAGCGGACCAGCCGATGGGCCGAGGCTGCGCACCGAATCGCTCACCGCTACACCCGAGAGCCTCTCGCTGACGGTTGCGCTCGAGGACCGCGCGAGTGCAGCGACGCTCTCTGACAGCCTCCGCGCCATCGCCGGGTGGCGGCTCTTTCAGCCGCAGTTCACCGCCGGCGGTAGGACCGGGAGCGCGGACAAGCCCGATGCGGGGGTGCTGAGCCTGCGCCTCGCGGTCGATGCGGCTGCCGGCAGACCGAGAACGGCGGGTGACCGATGAGCCGCCAGTACCGCCCACCGCTCATCCTACTGGGGCTGGCCTCCGCCGCCGTGATCGGCTGGCGCTGCGCCGCTTGGCACGACGCCGTGGCCGCGTTCGACCGCGCGTACAGAGAGCAGACTGAGGTTGAGGAGAAGGCCGCACGGGCCGCGGTGCTGCGGGCGATGCCGCCCGTCAGCGGCTACGGCTCGCGCCCGGGCGACGATGTCATCCAACTGGCCAACCGCACGCTGGAGGCCGCGACACTCCCCGCCTCCCGGCTGCGCGGTGTGCAGCCGGAGATGGACCGGGCGATCGCCGACGACCGCGAGGGCAGGCGCATCGCGACCGCACGGCTCGCGCTGGAGCCGCTCACCGTGCAGGAGCTTGGCGCTTTTCTGAGTGCGTGGCGCGGCGGGCAGCACGTCTGGTCCGTCGCCCGCATCGAGCTCAGCGCGCTCACCCGCGACGGCAACACCCTTCGCACGCAGGGTCAATACAGGGTGTCGGTCACCGTCAGCGCCTCGTATGTCGATGACCCGCCGCAAGCAACACCCGGGCCGGCCGCGCCGGCCGGGGCCCTTTCGATCGGAGCTCACCCGTGACCTCTCGCCCCCTTGTCGACCGTCGCCCCATCCCGGCCCACCCAGCGCTGCTGCTGCTGTTTGCGGCTGCTCTCGTTGGCGGTTGCCACAGCGGAGCCACAGATTCAGAGCGCGACGGCTATCGCCCCGCATCCGAATCTGCCCGCAACCCGCTGGAGGCACAGCGTCTCACGGCCGAGGCCGTTCCACTGATGGTGAGCGAGCCGGAGAAAGCGGAACAGCTGCTCCAACAGGCGCTCACCGCCGACCTGTTCCACGGCCCCGCCCACAACAACCTCGGCGTGCTGATGCTGAACGCGCAGCCGCCCAAGCTGTACGAGGCGGCCCACGAGTTTGAGTGGGCCGGCAAGCTCATGCCCGGCCACCCCGATCCGCAGCACAACCTGGCGATGACGCTCGAGGCCGCGGCCCGCTACGACGACGCCATCGCTTCGTACCGCGCGGCCCTCGAGGTCCGGCAAGGACACCTCCCCTCGCTGCAGGCGCTCACCAGCCTCCAACTGCGTCTGGACAGGACGGACGATCACACCGTCGAAGCACTCAGAACAATCGCCCTGCAGGGAACAACACCCCAGTGGCGTGCGTGGGCTTCGGATCGGTTGCGTGCGAACCACTGAGCGCGCTTGCCGCGTCGGTGCAGCGGCCCGCTACGAAACTCACCCGCCACCAGGTCCCGGCGTACACCGCGCCGAGAGCGGAGCTGAACGAAGAATGGCGCGTAGCGCCCGAGCGGTCTCGAATCTGCCCATCTGCCCGGTGCAGATCAGCGGCGAGTCACAGCAGGTCCTTCGTGAAGCGGGTGCTTGTGCGTCGGGCGGCGACGGTCGGTAAGGCACACAAGGGCGTGCGCATACGCGAGCGCGTGGGGCGCTGCCAAGCGGCACCAACCATCGAAGCGGAGAGAGGGAGGTGTGCTGCGCGGGCCGCTCAGGGCAGCGGCTCGCTCCGCAGCGCCGGGGGACCGGCGTCGAACTCCGTTGCTTCGCAAGGAGTTCGACGCCCGCTGTCAGTTTGTGCCAAGACCCGGGGAGGGCCCCGGGTCTTGGCACAAAGCGGAGAGGGGGAGATTCGAACTCCCGGTACCCCGAAAGGTACGGCAGATTTCAAGTCTGCTGCTTTCAACCGCTCAGCCACCTCTCCGAGCGGCGGCATGGTAGAGGGTTGTTACAGCGAAGGATTGGTGTCCGGCTTGGCCGCTCAGGAGGGGGGGAGCCGGGGCGGATGATGCAGGGAGGGGTCCGTTCGGCCGTAATGGCCGAGCGAACCGACGGGCGTGTGGTGCGTAGGATACTTGTTGAAACAACTATTGAAAAGGGAGCAACCATGAACGCCCGTACGAACCAGCCTGCTGCAAACCAGTCTGCCTCGACCCAGGACGCAACCAAGAGCGCGCCGGTTGGCGATGCGATTAGCGGCATCCACCACATCACGGCGATCGCCGGCGACCCGCAGGCGAACCTCGACTTCTACCGCGGCGTGCTCGGCCTGCGCCTGGTGAAGCAGACCGTGAACTTTGACGACCCCGGCTCATACCACTTCTACTTCGGCGACGGTGTCGGATCGCCCGGCACGATCATCACGTTCTTCCCGTGGCCGGGCGCTCCGCGCGGCGTGCCCGGCTCGGGCGAGGTGACCGCGACGGCGTTCGCCGTGCCCGTGGGCTCGCTCGACAAGTGGGCAGGGCGGCTGCGCGAGCTCGGCGTCGCGAGCACCGCGCGTTCGACACGCTTCGGCCAGGGTGTGCTGGCGTTTGAAGACCCCGACGGGACCGCGCTGGAACTGGTGGAGTCACCGGGCGTCGAGACGCTCCCGGCATGGACGGGCGGCGGTGTCGATGCGGCCATGGCCGTCCGTGGCTTCCATAGCGCCACGATCTCGCTGCGGAGCCTCGACCACACCGCCGACTTGCTCACCCGCCACTTCGGCATGGCGCGGGGCGCGACCGAGGGTGCGCGCACCCGGTTCACCGCCGCGGGGACAACCGCCGCCGGTGCGAACGCGGATGTCGGCTCGGTGATCGACCTCCTGCACACGCCGGAGCTCGCACGCGGACGCTCGGGCGCAGGAACGGTGCACCACATCGCCGTCCGTGCAACCGGTGACGCGCAGCAGGCCCGCTGGCAGCGAACGCTCGCCGAGGGTGGTTACGCCGTCACACCCGTGCGCGAGCGCGACTACTTCCGGTCGGTCTACTTCCGCGAGCGCGGCGGCGTGCTCTTTGAGATCGCCACCGACGGGCCGGGGTTCGCCATCGACGAACCGCCCGACGCGCTCGGCACGTCGCTGAAGCTGCCGCGGATGTACGAGCCCGATCGCGCGGCGATCGCGGGTTCGCTCCCGGCGATCACCCTCGCCCGTGCGGCTCGACCGCGGGAAGCTGACGCGGCCGGCGCGTACCACCACGCGTTCATCCCGGCACGGAGCACGCGCACCGACGGACGCTGGCTGCTGATGCTGCACGGCACCGGCGGTGACGAGCAGGACCTGCTGCCGCTGGGCGAGAAGATCCTTCCCGGAGCGGCCATGCTCTCGCCGCGCGGCGATGTGAACGAGACCGGGCAGTTGCGGTTCTTCAAGCGGCACGCGGAGGGCGTGTTCGATCTGACAGACGTTGCCCGCGCCGCCGACAAGCTCAGGCGCTGGGCAGAGGCCGCGGCGGACAAGTACGGGCTCGACCCGTCGCTGGGTACGGTGGTTGGGTTCAGCAACGGCGCAAACGTCGCCGGGGCGGCGCTGCTTGCCGGCGGTCTGCCGGTCGCCGACGCGGTGCTGATCCGCGCGATGAGCACGATCGAACCCCGGGCGGGCGCGACCCTCAGGGGCAAGCGTGTGCTGCTGCTGAGCGGCACGGTCGACACGATCGTGCCGCTGCCAGACAGCCGCGGACTGGCCGGGCAGTTGCGGGCGCTGGGCGCTGAAGTGCGCCACGTTGAGCTGCCCGTCGGGCACACGCTGGCGCCGGGCGACCTCGCCGCCGCGCGTGCGTTTGTGCAGCACGGCAGCGCGGCCGAGGCGCTCGGCTAGCGGCTACTTGTCGTCCTTGGGCTCGGTGTCGATCTGCTGCTGGATGCTCAGCCTCCAGGCGGCGTCGACGTCGGCCCAGGGCAGCCCGAGGGCGTCACGCGACGACTCGTCGGTCGACTTCCCCTCGCACAGCCGGCGCATGAAGGCGATGCGGGCCTCGTCGCCGTAGCGGGTCGCCATGAACGCGAGCACGTGCTCACCCTGCGTGTAGACCTGCGGCTGGAAGCGTTCGTCCTCTTTCGGGAGCGGGAAGGGCGAGATCTTCTCCCAGTCGGCGAGGTTGCCGCTGGTGAGCCACGACCGGACGCGGCCGTCGCGCCGCTTCGCCGCGCCGGGCTTGAACGGCGCGCTGGCGAGCTCGGCCGCGCCCTCGAGCGCCCACCACGCGGCGTCGGTCGCGTGCGGGCCCATGGTGAACGTGGCGCAGTGCCCGTACTCGTGGGCGAGCAGGCCCTTGAGCCGATCGGTGTTCGAGGTCGTCGAGGGGAGGATCTTGATCGCCTCGCCCGGCTCGTTCCATCCGCCCAGGCCGTCGGTGTAGCTGAGCCAGATCGACGCCTGCAGGTGGCGCATGGACTGATAGAGCTTGACGGTAACCTGGCCCGGAACCTTCAGCTTGAAGTGGTTGTCAACGCTGGCGCGCACCTCGGGCATGACCGCGACCACCTGATCGGCGACCTTCTTGAGGCGCGCGTTCCCCGGCTCGTAGAGCACACGCACACCGTTGTAGGTCTCAGTCGCGGGGGCGATGACTGCGTCCCACTTCTCGCCGGCGAAGCGCCAGCCCCCGTCACCCGAGGCCGCGGCCCTGGTGTCTCGCACGAACACGACGGGCATGGTGAGCGTGCGCTCGCGCTTCCAGCCCGGCAGCTTCCACGTCATCTGCATGCGGAACTCGGCACGCGCATCCTCAAAGACCGGCTCGACAACCGCCGGACCGACTTCTTCATCCTTTGCCGCCGGCTCGGCGGGTGCTGCGCCCTCGCCGGGCTTCGCCGCGCTCGGCTCGGCCGCGGGGGAGGCCGGCACCGGGGGGGCCGGTGCTGCCGGCGTTTTCGCCTCAACGATCGTCAGCGTGCACGACTCGACCTTGTTCTTCGCCCACTCTTTGGCGAGGTTGCTCTGCTCTTTGAAGAAGACCGGGTCAGACGGATCGACCAGCGCCATGTAGGTCTTGGCGTCGGCGGCGATCGTCGCCGCCTCCATTTTGCGCATGACGGCCTCGATCGCTGCGCGGTGCTCGGCGTGCCCCGGCTCGGCGACCGCTACGGAGGCGCACACAAGCACAAACGGCACGGCGAACCGAGGGGTGATCATGGGGTGAGCATACCCGCTACCGTCGCCGCATGCCCACGTGGATCCTCACCGTTCTGCTGCTGATCGGGTCGAACATCTTCATGACGTTCGCCTGGTATTACCACCTCAAAAAGCCGTCCTGGCCGCTGGCGGTCGCCATCGCCGTTTCGTGGGGCGTCGCCCTGCTGGAGTATTGCCTGCAGGTTCCCGCCAACCGCATCGGGCACACGTCCCACGGCGGAACGCTCACCGCCCCTCAGCTCAAGATTCTTCAGGAGGGGATCACGCTGACAGTCTTCGCCGTCTTCTCGATCGCGGTGCTGCAGGAGAAACTGCGATGGAACGACGTCGCGGCGTTTGTGCTGATCTTCGCCGGTGTGGCGGTGGGGATGCTGGGCAAGCCGAGCTGATCGCTACTTGCGCTCGGCAGGGTCTGCGCCACCGCCCGCTTTCTTTTCCTGCTCCTTCATCTGCCGGTACCGCTCGCGATACTTCGCCGCCAGTGCAGTTTGCTTGGTGGACAGATCGATCTGGCGCCCATCGATGTACGCCTCGAAGATCACCGTGCCGACCTCCAGCGGGTTGCCGTCGGTCACCAGCAGCGTGGCGCTCTTGCCCTGCTCCAGCGAGCCGTAACGGTCAGCGACGCCGAGGATCTCTGCGGCGGAGAGGGTGACCGATCGCAGCGCCGCCGCGCCGTCAAGGCCGTGGGCGGCCGCCATCGCCGCCGCGTAGGGCAGGTTGCGCTCGTGGGGTGTCTCGTCACCGCTGGCGATGCAGAACCGCACGCCCGCCTCGGCCAGGCGCTTCGGCAACGTGTAGTTCTCGTCGTAGGGTGAGTCGTCGCGGCGCGGCGGCGTCAGCACGTTCCGCACGATCACCGGGATGTCCTCCTCCTTCAGCAGCTGCGCGCAGCGCCCGGCGTCGAGCCCGCCGACGATGACAACGCTGAGCTTGTACTGGCGCTTGAGCTCCACCGCCGCCATGATCTGGTCGTAGTCGTTGGCCTGGATGAACACCGGGAGCGGCGGCTGGGCGCGTGAGGCGTCGTCCGTCCGCGGGAACACCGCGCGCATCGACTCCCAGCGGATGTCCTTCACCCCCGGCGAGCCCGCGTTGTACGCCGACGCCGTGCGGAACGCCTCGCGCACGCGCTCCAGGTTTGCACGCACATCCTTGAGCTGCTCCTCGTCGGAGCGCTCCATCCACGGGGCGCGAACGACGCGCATCAGCGGCCACTCCACCATCAGCCCGGCGTCGGCCTTGACGGCCATCTCCTCGCTCGTCCAGCCGTCAAGACGGATGACCCCCGCCCGCCCGGAGATGAGCCCGCCGACGGGGAACGCGCCCGCGAGCAGCACACCGTTGGCCCTGGTCACCGGCAGCAGCCAGGAGTCGGGGTTCACCGTGACCGAAGCGCGGGCCTCGGGCGTGATCGCGCCGGTCTCCCGCTCGTCGGTCGATGGGCGGATCGCGCCGATCTCGCTCATGCCAAGCTGCGTGTAGGCCGCGATCAGGCCGGGATAGACGTGCTTGCCCGCGCCGTCGATCACGCGGGTGCCGGCCACAGCGTCGACCTTGCCGGGCCCGATCTGGGTGATCGAGCCGTGGTCGAAGACCACGAACCCGTCGAACGCCTCGCCCGACACCGGGTGCACGCGGGCGTTGATGACCGCCACCGGCCGCGACTGGGCTGGCGCCTTGATGCCAAGGTCCTGCGCAAGCGCCGCCGCAGGCGCCAGACCCCCCGCCAGCAGCGCGGGCCAGAGGCACACCACGGAAACAACCTGATTGATCGCTCGCTTGTTCACCGGTCGCTCCTGCTGTCAAGGTCGTCGCACCCGCACGCGCCCACGCCGCCCCGGCCGGCTTCATCCTCTGAAGTGCCGCGGCGCAGCATGTCAAGCGCTCGATCGATCCGCCGCTGGGTGGCGTCGTGCAGCACGAGCTCCAGCGCATTTGGCGGCCTGCGTCGGCCGCCGGGCCGAGCGCCGCCCGGCGCATCGCCCGCGCCCGGCGCGGCGTCGGGCTTCGCGTCGGGCTTTCCGCTCTTCTCCGAAAGCGCCTTCTGGATAAGACGCTGCCGCTCTTTGCCGTCGCGTTCGCGCAGCTGCGCATCGTCCTCGAGCGAGAAGAGCTGGCGGCCGTCAACGAACGTGCGCTCACACCGGCTCATGGCGCTCAGCGGCGACCCGCTCCAGACCGCGATGTCGGCGTCCTTGCCCACCTCGATGGAGCCGACCTGCCCGTCGATGCGCAGCTGCTTCGCCGGGTTGATGGTCACAAACTTCAGCGCATCTTCCTCGCTCACGCTGTAGCTGCCGTCGGCGAGTCGGCTGTACTTGTGCCCCTTCGATGCTTCGACGTTGAGCCGGCGGGCCATGCCGTCATCGTCGGAATTAAAGCTCACCACCACACCCTGCTCGAACATGATCGGCCCGCCCTGGGGGATCGCGTCTTGCACCTCAACCTTGTACGCCCACCAGTCGGAGAAGCACGAGCCGCCGCCGGAAGTGTCCCGCACGATGTCGGCGACCTTGTACCCCTCCAGGATGTGCTGGTAGGTGCCGAGCTTGAAGCCGAACTCCTGCGAAAGACGCCCGAGCATCAGCACCTCGTCCTGCCGGTAGCTGTGGCAATGGATGATCCGCTTACCCTCGAGGATCTCGCCGAGCGCCTCAAGCTCGAGGTCACGCCGGAACCCCGGGCCGCCCGCGGCGCGCTCCGCCAGGTAGGCCTTCGCCGCGGTAAACCGGTCACGGATCAGCGTCTCAACACCCATGCGCGACTGCGGGTAACGCCACCCTTCCTGCGGGCTGTTGCCACCCTTGACGTTCTCGCCCAGCGCGAACTTGATGCCCGGGATCGCGCCTGCAAAGTGCATGTCGTTTGGAGAGGCCGCGCCCCAGCGGTTCTTGTTCACCTGGTTCTGCCCGCCGATCGGGTTCGCCGATCCGTGCAGGTTGTTCACCGCCGTCACACCGCCGGCGAGTTGCCTGTACCAGCTCACCGAGTCGGGGTTGGTCACGTCGCCGATCCGCACCTCGGCCGTCACGGCCTGCCCACCCTCGTTCACGCCGCGGCTGATGCCGGTGTGGCTGTGGCAATCGATGATGCCGGGGGTAACGTGCTTGCCCTTGCAATCGACGATGAGCACGCCGTCACCGGGCACGATCGCGCTCCCGGCACCCTTGCCGATCGCCGCGATCTTCCCGTCGTGAACGACAACGTCACACCCGTCGATCCTCCCCGCGGGCCCGCTCGTCCAGACCGTGCCGCCCACGAGCGCGATTGTGCGGAACTGCTGCGGCAACGCCTCCCGCGCAAACGGCCCAAAGGGCAGACCCGTCAGTTTCTCCGGCACATCAACGGGCGCTTCTTCGTCGTCGCTCTTCCATCGCTCGGCCTTGTACGGGTGCTTGCTGCCGTCTGGCAGAACACCCTCGCCCACGAGCACCGGCGGGTCCCCTTCCATCCTCAGCGTGTCGTGCGACTCGCCCTCCATGCCGAGCTTCTTCAGCGCGTGCTTGAAGGTCAGCACGCCCTCGGACAGCTTCACCTCCTCCGCGTCGATGACCGTCGCCTCGCCCTTCTCCTTGGTGAAGGTGAGCTTGAGCTTCAGCCCGTCGACGGTGTGGCTGAACTCCATCTTGAGCTGGTCCTTGTCCTTGGCGGGCTTCGGCTTGCCCTCAAACTCGCTGACCCGCCAGGCCCCGTGCCACTCGCTTTCTGGGAGGCGCCGCGCCGACCACGTGAACGGCTCGCCGGTGGACCGCGTGCCATCGCCCTTGATCACGGCCGCGCGCCCCTTCGCGTCGCGCTCGGTCACAAGGCCCGCCTGCGTAAACACGCCGCTCGGGCCGCCGATCGCGTCGTGGTCGAACACGAAGCTGATCCGGTCGTCCATCACCACCACGCTCTTGGCCTTGGTGGACTTCTCCTTCCAGACCGGCGCGGCGGCTGCGGGCTTGTCCGCCTCTCCGGCGGGCGGCGCCGCGTCACCCGGCTTGGGTGCGCCGGGTGCCTGGCCCTCCGGCTTCACATCACCCGGCGCGTCGGGCTTTGCGGCGTCTGGCGCTGGCGCGGCTGGCTTGGGCTCTTCCTTCGTTGCCCGGCGCACGGTCACGCCGCCGTCGGCATCGATCGTCAAGTAGCGGCGTGCCTCACCGGGCGGGACAGGCTCGATCGTCAGCTCGTAGACACCTTCGACCTTCGCGGCGGGAGCATTGACCATGTGCCGCACGCCGTCGCAATAGACGTCCAGCATCTTCGTCTTCTTGTCGAGATACGGCCCGTCGGCCAGGAAGAAGCTCGCGGCCTTGCCCGGCGTGATCGTCCCGACCTTGCCGGCGATCCCCAGCATCGCCGCGGGCGTCACCGTCAGCGCCGCGAGCGCGTCGCGCTCACTCAGCCCGTGACGCACCGCCTGGCGCAGGTTCTCGCGGAACTTTGCGCGGTCCTTCACCTTTGACGACGTGAGGGCAAACTCCACCCCCGCCGCCTTGACCCGCCTTGGGTTCGTCGGCGCCTGCTCCCACGACATCAGCTCGCGCAGCTCCACGCTCGCCGCGTCACCGATGCCCGATACGCGCGGCCTGTCGGGGAAGTTCAGCGGCAAGACGATCGGCGTGCCGTGGGCCGCGACGGCCTGCAGCCGCTTGTACTCCGTGCCGTTGCCGACCACAACGGCTTTCCGCTTGAACTCATCGGCGATGGCCCAGGCACGCAGTTCCTCCAGCTCGTCACCCACCGAGAACATCAGCGGCGGCGTGTTTTCGCCGCCGGTTGCCGTAGAGAGCGCGTCGAGGCAACTCTCTGTGCCGCCGTCCAGCCCGCCGGCAAGGCGGGCCTGGCGGTACGACGCGTCGATCAGCGTCTGGCGGATGAGCGCGATCGCGCCCATCTGGCTGCTTGGGTACCCGCCCCACCGCCCGTCGGCCCCGCCGGGGGCATCGCCGGTCCCCTCGAAGCTCAGCGTCTGGTACGCCAACTCGTTGTAAACCGCCGGGCGCGGCTCGGCCGGGTCGCTGTCGGGCTTCGCGAGGCTCACCGCCGCGCCGCTTCCGCGAAAGACGCCCCCCTTGGGCGAAAGTCCCGCCGCGACGAACCCCAGCTTCCGCAGCGAGTCTGCCGTGCCCTCGTCGATGCCCTTGCCGTCCAACGCCCGCCGCTGGGGCATGACGTGGTAATTCCAGTGCGCACCCTTGCCCGCGGGGTCGGGGCGCGCCGCCTCAACTTCAACAAACGGGTCCACGAATCCCGGGTAGATAAACAGACCGCGCGCATCAACGACCCTTGCACCGGCCGGCGCCACGCCCCCCTCGGTAACACTCACAACCAGCCCACCGCGAATCACAAGCGTCGCGTTGGTTACGGTTGTGTCGGGATCGACACGAACAGTGGCGCCCGTAAAGGCCACGAAGCGGTCGCCAATACCGCCCACCCGGTTCGGCGGCGAGGCCAGCACATCGACAGGGAGGCCGCCGGCGGGCTGCCCGAGCACGACCAACACCGCACCAACCGTTACGGCCACCGCCGCACAAAGCTGACTGATTCGCATCCGGCGAGTCTACCGGATTTTGAGGCGCACCTTCCAATCGGCCCGCCGCCGTCGGCTACTCACCCGCTTCAACCGCCGCGACCGCCCGTGCCGCGTGTTCCTCCCCCCGCAGCGCAGAGCGGTACACCATCACCACCCGGCCCGACGGTCCGATCACGATCGTCTCACGCCCCGGCAGCAGGCCAAACGCCCGCCGTTTGACGCCGAACAGGCGCGCCAGCGAACCGTCGGCGTCACTCAACAAGGGGTACGGCAGCGCGTGCCGATCGGCAAACGCCCGGTGGCTTTCGCCGTCCCCGCCGCTCACCCCCAGAACGGTGGCCCCCAGCGCGAGCAACCGCGGCGTCAGGTCGCGGAACGCGCAGGCCTGGCGGGTGCAGACGGGTGAGAAGTCACGGGGGTAAAAGAAGAGCACCACCCACCGCCCCCTGAGTTCATCAAGCCGCCACACCCGCCCGCTCTGGTCCGCCCGCTCGAAATCGGGCGCCATGTCGCCTTCACGGAGTGCCGGGCTCACGCTGACCTCCTTGCTTTGGCGCGTCAGCGCCCGGTACGGCCCCATCGTCGGCCGGCTTGAGCCCGCCGTTCCAGCGGCTGCCCGACAGCGGCGGTGGCGGCACTTCTTCCCAAGTCACGGCCGCGCCGCCAAGAACCGTGCCCGTCGCCACCGCCAGATCAACCAGCGCGATGCGGTAATCGCCGATCGCGACCACCTCGGCGCTCTGCGCATCGGCGAGGCTGGTCGACGCGTCGAGCACATCCGTGCTCGTGCGGGCGCCGCGGTCGAACTGACGGCTCTCGGCCTCCAGCGTGCGCGTCGCCAGAAGCGATGCCAGCTGCGCCGCGGCGATGCGCTGCCACGCGCTCACCACGCGATCGACCGCGTCAAGAACCTCCTGCTTGACCGTCTCGCGCCGACTCTCCAACGAGGCGAGCGTCTTCATCCGCAGCAGGATCGCGCGGCGGAGGCCCGCCTCGGCGCTGTCGTTGCCCAGCGGCACCTGCCCCTCAAGGCTAACGCCCGCGCTCTGGAAGCGGTGACGCACCACCTGGTGCACCGACTGCCCGAATTCATCCTTAGCGCCGCTGACGTCGTACTGGGCGAGCAGGTTCACCAGCGGGCGCGTCGCGTCGCTTGCGAGGTCAACATTCAGCGAATCGCTGAGCACCTGCAGCTCGCTCTGGAGCAACTCCATCCGGTTCGCGTCGGCCAGCCGCAGAAGTTCGGCCGGCGGGAACTCGTACGCCCAGAGCTCGGGCTCGGTCGACGGCACGATGAGCGCTGGCCCGTCTACGGGCGTGCCTGGGTCGCCAGCGAGGCGCTTGAGCGCGCGCTGCTGGACCAGCACGGCCGTCTCGGCGCGGATCACCCCTTCAACGCGCGAGGCAACACCGCTCTGCGCCCTGGTCACCTCGATCTGCGCCGCGTCGCCCGCGTTCGCCCGGCGCTCGGCGCGGGCCAGCAGCGTGCGGGCGAGCTCGAACTGCTGCTTCTGCACCTCGAGCTGCTGGCGCGCCGAGACCAGCCGCCAGTACGCCCGCTCAACCTCGGCGAGGATGCCCGTGATCTGCAGGCGCGTGCCGGCGGAGGCGATGTCCGCCTGGTACCCCGCGATCTTGATGCTGGCGGTGTTCACCTCGCGCCCCGCGCCGCGCATCAGCGGCACCGAGAGCGACGACGACACACGCGTGTTGTAGGTGTCACCGAACGACACGAACGGGTTGACCGCCTGCGTGAAGTCGCCCGACATGCCGACCGTCAGCGTGCCGCCCGTCCTCAGCGGAACGTCCAGCGCTGCGCCGGCGTTCACGCCCCGCACCTGCGTAACGGCGGTGCTGTTGGTGTTGGGCCGGTCGGTCTTGAACGCACCGAGGCTCGGCCGGAAGACCGCGTCAAACTTCGCACGCTCGCGCGCCTCCGCCTGGCGCGCCACCGCCGGGTCGATCAGCGACACCTTCAAGTCGAGGTTGTTCGCCACCGCGAGCGCCCTCGCCCGCTCCAGCGACCACTCAACGCTCGCCGCCCCCTGCCCGCCCGCCCCCGCCGAGCGGTCTTCAACCTCCTTCGCCGCGCGGGCGACCAGCGCCTCGGGAGACTGGTCCTCAGCCGGGAGCGGGGCCTTGCGGAACCGCTCGATCTCCAGCGCCGGCGCGCTCTGCACGCGCTGCGCAGGCAGGCGCCGAGCGGTGTCGCCGTCGCGCTCGCTAAACACCGCCATCGGGTCGGCGCACCCCGCGACCATCAGCAGGGCCGCCGCACCCGTCGCCACCAGTCTGACATGCGCGCCGCCCATTGAAGCTCCTCACACCGTTCCGTCCAGCGGCCCAGGCGCCGCGTTCACTCGTGCCGCAGCGCCACGATCGGGTCCAGCCGCGCCGCCTTGATCGCCGGGAACATCCCGAAGATGATCCCCACCGCCGCCGAGAAAACCACCGACACGAAGATCGTCCACGGCGGAACGCTCAGGTACTCGCTCATGCCCGGCAGAGCGACCTTGCCCAGCGCAACCATCCCGCCGCCGGTGACGACGCCGACGACGCCGCCGATCAGGCACAGCACCGTCGCCTCGACCAGGAACTGCAGCAGGATGACGCTGGGGCGTGCGCCGACCGCCTTGCGCAGGCCGATCTCGCGCGTCCGCTCGCTCACGCTCACCAGCATGATGTTCATGATCCCCACGCCCCCCACCAGCAGGCTCACCGCGACAAGCCCAAGCGCCACCCCGGTGATCACCCCGCTGACGGCCTGGAACTGCTCGATCGCGCTCTGAACGGTGTGGATCTGGAACGTGTTGAGGTCATCGCCAGAGAGGCCCCGCGAGCGGCGCAGGATCGCGGTGATCTCCGCCTTGGCCTCGTCGGACTGGTCCGTGCCCTTGAGCTCGGCGAGAGCAAAGTCCACGAACAGGCGCGGGCGCATCGCGACCGCCGTGCTCACCGGCACGTAGACCTCCGTCCGCGTCTCGCCGCCGCCGGGGAACATCGCCGCCATCTCCTTGGTCTCGACAACGCCGACGATCAGGAACCGCCGGTTGTTGATCAGCAGCGTGTCGCCCGTCGGGTCGGCGCGGAGCTCGAGCTCCGCGATCGCCTTGTCGTTGATCAGGCAGACGTTGCGCATCTCGTCGACGTCGACCTTGATGAACGGTCGGCCGATCGTCACCACGCGCTTCTCGATCTCGTGCCAGTCGGGCCATATTCCGGTGATCGTCACGCCGTCACGCGCGACCTCCCCCGCGCGCACCTGCCCGGTCACAAAGTACATCGGCGTGATCGCGTCGATCGTCTGCGCGTTGTTCTTGAGGTACTCGATCTCCGTCAGCTGCAGGGCCACCTCGCTCCAGCGGATTCGCCCGCGCATCGGGCGCGGGATGTCGCCGGTCATGAAGACCTTGCGCGGGCCGAAGGTGTCGAGCTGGTGCAGCACGTACCCCTTCAGCGCCTGCGTCGCCGTCCCCGTCAGGATCACCGCGCCCACGCCGATGATGATGCCGAGCGTCGTCAGCAGCGCGCGGAACTTGTTGCCCGTCAGCTGAACAAGGGCGAGCGCAACGGTCTGAAACAGCAGCCGCACGAGGATCACGGGCCCGCCCCCCCGCCGGCTGCCGGCGCT
>CAYOGE010000015.1:0-75026 GCA_964403525.1 uncultured Phycisphaeraceae bacterium
GGGGGCGAGGGGAGAGAAGGGGTTAGAGGTCTGTGGGGGCCATCAGCAGCCCCATCGGTACAGCCCATCCAGGCTGGGCCTTGCTCATGTCAACACCCACGGCCGGCTCGGTGCCAGTGCGGGCAACCCGCGCCAGCGGGTCGGCGGCGTGGGCGGGGGTCTTCAGCATGCGGGCGATGTGCTGGCACAGCGCAACGTGCCGGCTCTCGCCGCCGACGAAGATCGTGCGGTGCACCTTGCGCTGCGGGAAGAGCGTCTCGTAGTACCGCACGCACAGAGCGATCTCATCGGTCAGCGCCCGCAGAGGCTCGGTCAGGTCAACGGCGCTGCGGGTGCGCTCGGCGTGACCGGCCAGCGCTGTCACGGCATCGACCGCGGTCGCCGGCTGGGCGATGGTCGCCGTGCCGGTGTCGGCCTGCTCCTTCCGCATGGCCGCGGCGAGCACCGCCATCCCCCCCGACTCGACCGTCGGCGCAGCGCCGGGCCCGCTGCGTGTGAGCTGGTTGAGGCTCAACCGCAGGGCGCGGGCCTCGATGATCGAGCAACCCGCCTGCTTGGCCGCGACGGCGTCGAGGAACCGCCCTCCCAGAGCGATCGCCTTGGCGAACACGATGTTCTGCCCGTGCCCCAGGCACACCTTGGTCATTGTCGAGCCGATGTCGAGGTAGAGCGACGTCGTCTCCGGGTCGCCGTCACGCTTGTTCACCGGGCGGAAAACGTTCACGACCGCTTCAAACTCGCTCTGCATCCCCACCGGCTCAAGCCGCGCTGCGCGCAGGCCCTGCATCAGCCGCGCGATCACGCTGGCAGCGGTTGCGAAGGCGATGACCTCGGTCTTCCCCGCCCCGACGGTCGTGTCGGCCACCGCGATCTCACGCATGGAGAGGGCGCCGGCGTCGCACCCAAGCTGCATCGCGACCGCGAACCGCGCCGCCTCTCCCAGTGACTGCTTCCCCTCGGGCTGAACCTGCAGGTGACGGCAGACCATCTGCGCGCTGGGGATCGCGCAGACCGCACGCTTCGCCTTCACGCCCGAGGCCTTCAGCAGCCCGGGCAGCTGCTCGAACTGGAAGTCCAGCCGGCGGACCGGGTCGTTGGCCAGTTCCTGCGGCGTCTGCACGCACCCCGCCGCGATCAGGTGCGGCGAATCGCCAGACGAGAGCTGAAGCACCTTCAGCGTCTGCCCGCCGAAATCGACGGCCACCAGCCCGCCGCCGGACCACGGGTTGAATCCCGCGAGTTTGTGGAGACCAAGCGCCACGGCGTACCTCCGATCAACAGCCCCCGGGCGCGGCACTCGCCGCGCCCATGAGAAGGCCCGTGGTTGATCGGCACGCACGCCGCCGCCGGTGAGCAGCCCCCCAGACACCGCCGAACACGCCGATTGCGCAGCCGCTACAACCGGACCGCGCAGGCTTATCGGGCGGACCTCAGCAAGCCCTCAGCCGTCCGAGAAGCGCCGTCAACTCGGTCAAAGCGCCCTTGACGTCCCACCTCTGTCGCGCACGGTCGCCGGTTGTGTTGCTCACGACGCGCACCTCGCCAAAGGCGACACCCGCTCGAACCGCCACCAGCGCGACGGCCGCCCCCTCCATCGCTTCGGCGGCGAAGCCACGCATCTCCAGCGCGCGAGCGGCCCCGTCCGTGCCTGAACAGAGCGAGACCGTCGCGATCGGCCCGAGAACACCGAAACGGCCGACACCCGCGGCAGGGATGCACGGACGCAACGCCTCGATCACCTCCGCCTGAACATCCGCCCCGCTGCTCCCACCCGGAGGAAAGGGCCCAAAGCCCATCGCCTCAAGCGACTCAAACCGCCCGTCGGTCTGCAGGCCATCGTCGGCCAGTTCGCAGCGTGTCGCCACTACGACGCTCCCGACCGCTGCGGCGTTCCCGACCGCACCCGCGATACCGACGCTCAGCACCAGCCCGTGCCGGCCCGCATCGAGCGTGCGGGCCACGCCGCCCGCCGCGGCCGCCTTGCCGACGCCCGTCACAACGAGGTCAAAGCGATCGTCAAGCGGCGACACCGTCCACTCCACCGCGCTCTCAGCGGCGTTGAACGCTGCCCGAACCGCCCGCGCCTCGGCCGGGGCCGCAACGGCCAGCAGCACGCGGCCGGCGTTCCGTCCGGCGAGGTAGTCGCTCAGCGCGGACATCACTCCGTCTCCGTGTTCACAAAGGGCTTGGTTGAGACCGCGTGCCCGTTGGCCGCGAACTCGGCAGAGAGTTCCGCCCGCATCTGCTCGATCTGCTGCCTGATGTGCTCAAGGCCCTTGTCCGGCCCCATCGCCAGCAGCGTCTCGGCGGGGATCGGCTTGCCCACCCGCAGAGCGACGCGCTGGCCCAGCAGGAAGGGCCGGCTCCTTGTGCGCGGCCACGCGTCGAACGCGCCCTCGATCGCCCCCGGGAGAACGACCGGCTTCGCGCGGCTCAGCACGAGCCAGGCCCCGCGCTTGAAGGTGTGCATCGCGCCGTCGGGCGTGCGCGAACCCTCCGGGAACATCAGCAGCACCCGCCCGGCTTCCAGCTGCTCGATCGCCGTACGGATCGCGCCCATGTCGGCCGCTCCCTGCCTGATCGGCACCGAGTTGAGCCCCTTCAGGAACGCGCCGAACAACCGGTTGCGGAAGAGCCCCGACTTGGCGATGAAGTTCGTGTGCCTGCGTTTGATCCCCATGCCCGCGATCACAGGGTCAAGGTGCGACTGATGGTTGAGCACATAGAGCACCGGCCCGCTCTCGGGCACGTTCTCGGCCCCGCTCACGCGCAGCCGGAAGACCAGCTTCAACAGCGCAAAGCAGACGCTCCACCAGAACCCGAAAAAGAGCATCGCCCCGACCGACCGACCCGGGTTGCGACGCCTGTAGCGCTCCAGCACGAGCTACCGCTCCTCGCGCGCGACGCGGCGGCCCGCGGCCGCCCGCACCAGCGTCTCCAGGTGCGCAACAACCTCTTCCTCCGTCATGCGCGTGGTGTCGATCACCGCGGCGTCCGGCGCTACGGCCATCGGCCCAACCGCCCGCGATGAGTCGCGCCGGTCGCGATCGATCAGGTTCTTGAGGATCGCGTCGTAGTCGGCGCCGGGGTTCTGGGCGCACCGCCGCCGTGCACGCTCCTGGGGGTCCGCCACGAGGAAGAACTTCGCCATCGCGTCGGGGAAGACGATCGTCCCCTGGTCGCGGCCCTCGGTCACCAGCCGCGGGCGCTGGTGCGTTGTCCACCGCTGCCGTTCAACCAGGAACTCGCGCACCGGCCCGATCGCGGCGACAACGCTCACCTGGCCGTCAACCGCCGCCGAGCGCAGCCGCTCGGAGATCGAGGCGCCAAAGGCGTGCAGTTTCGGCGGGAACGAAGACCAGTCAAAGGTAATGTCGGCCTGACGCGCCAGTTCGAGAACCGCCGCGTCATCGGCGGTAGAAACGCCCCGCTCGATGCACAACGCCGTGACAGCCCGGTACATCGCGCCCGTATCGAGGAAGGCCGCGTGCAGCCGCCTCGCCAGCTTCTGCCCGACGCTGCTCTTGCCGGTAGAGGCCTGCCCATCAATAGCAACCACGAACCGCTCCGGGAGAGCGCTCGCCTGCCCCTGCTTGGCGGTCGCGTCGATCATCACGGGTCCGTGTGTGGTGCTCGTCGTCACAGCATACCCCATGGGCGGTTGCTCAACCCGCACACGATGCGGGCGGTGGGGAACACGCGGGGCCCGCCCCGCGTCAATCTTCCTTGCCTTCCTTGCCGTCTTCGTCGTCAACCTCGTCCAGCTCTCCCAACTCGCTCGAGAGGATGCTCAGCACGTCGTCGTCTTCTACACCCAGGTCAAACAGACGTTCCAGCACGCCCTTGATGTGCATGATCCCCGGCACAGGGTCGCCGGTACCGCGGAAGTCGATCGCGATCGGCCCCTCGTACCCCACCGATACCAGCACCGACGCCATCTCTCGCAGCTCGTAGGCGGTGTGCCGCACTTCTACCGGAACGTCCGTCTCGTCGTCGTCCAGCTCGACCGGCTTCGCTTTGCCCCTTCCCTTGCCCTTGCTCCCCTTGCCCTTCGGCTCTGCTTCCGCCTTGGCCGGGGGTGCCCCCACCGCCTCAAACTTCACGCCCGTCGCCAGCACCATGCTGGCGTACGGAACCAGCCGCCTCAGATAAGCAATGCGGTCAGCCGAATCAGCCGCGGCGGCAAAGTCGGGCATCGTGCCGATGCGGAAGCCGCCGATCTTCTTCAGCAACTCGCCGACGCGCTCGGGCGTCTTGGTCAGGCCGGCCGCGGGGGAGATGCAGAGGTTCAAATCGAGCTTCTCGGCCTTGCGGGCAACGCTCTTGAGCCGGTCGGCGGCCTGCTCCATGGCGTCCTCGGTGTCGGGCGCGAGCACCGGCACCGCGAACGCCGAACAGCCCATCCAATGAGCGGCCTGCGCAACGCGAAGGCAGCGCTCCACGGCGGCATCGGCCTTGCGATCGTCCGGGTCAGCCAGCGGCAACGGGTTCACTTCGGCGATCGCCAGCACCGGGCAGGCGGCTTTGTCGGCGCACTCGAGAAGATGCATCAGCCGCGTACGGTCGGCACCCACCAGCAGATCGGTCGTCAGCAGCAGGCCCGTCAACCCCAACTCGTTGCGAACAAACGACGGAAGCTCGGTGAGCGTCATCAGCCCGCTGTTACCCGCACCGCGCGTCTTGGCGGTTGTCAGGCGACTCTTCAACGCGCTGGCCGACAGGGCGAGTGGCATGCGGATGAAAGGTACTCCCCCCGTACGTGCCCGGCCACTAAGGGCCCACCGGGCGCCCCCGCGGGCGGCCGGAAACCCATCCGCAACGGCGTACCATCGGCGTCAACGGCCCCTCCCTTCGACCCGACAATTGCCCGAGGAATTACGCATGAGTTCACCCGCCGACCGGCTCTATTCCGCTTCCCATGAGTGGCACAAAGTAGACGGCGACACCTGCACCGTCGGCATCACCCGGTACGCCGTCGACGCCCTGACCGACGTGACCTACGTGAACACCAAGGCCGTCGGCGCCAAGGTGGCCGCGGGTGGGATCGTGGGCGAAGTCGAGTCGGTCAAGACCACCAGCGACGTCTATTCCGCCGTCGGCGGTGAGATCACCGAGGTCAATAAGGCCCTGGTGGAGAACCCCGCGCTTCTCAACGCCGACCCTTACGCCAACTGGCTTGTCAAGCTCAAGATCACCGACCGCTCGGGCATCGACAAGCTCAGCAAGGCCGACGCGTACGACAAGGCCAACCCCGCCCACTGACAGCGGCCCGAGCCCGGCGGAACCAAACCGCGCGCAATTCGGACCGAAACGCACCGACTTGCAGAACCGCCGTTCCGACGACCGCGTACGCACCGCGGGTCGTTCCTTCCTCCACGCCACCGCATGATCCGCTGCCAGAACGTGCACAAGTCGTACCGCCTCGGACCGCGCACCGTGCACGCGCTGCGCGGGGCGGACCTTGCGATCGCCACGCCCGGCTTCTACGCGATCATGGGCGCCAGCGGCTCTGGGAAGAGCACGCTGCTGCACCTGCTCGGCGCGCTCGACACGCCCGATCAGGGCACGATCGAAGTCGGCGGTCGTTCGCTGCACAACCTCACCGAGCGCGAGCTGACAACCTTCAGGCGGACGGGCATCGGCATCGTGTTCCAGCAGTTCAACCTCATCCCCACGCTCACCGCAAAAGAGAACGTTGAACTGCCCGGCGTGCTCGCGGGCGACAACCCCCATTCGCTCGCCACGCGATCGGCCGAGTTACTCGAATCGCTCGGTGTAGCCCACCGGGCGAGCCACCGGCCCGACTCGCTCTCGGGCGGAGAGCAGCAGCGCGTCGCCATCGCGCGGGCCCTGCTCTACCGGCCCGCCGTGCTGCTGGCCGACGAGCCCACCGGCGCCCTCGACAGCCGCAGCGCCGAGGCCCTTTGGGACCTGCTCGCCGCCGTCGCGGCGCAGCAGAACACCACCATCGTGATGGTCACGCACGAGCCGGCCGCGGCGGCGCACTGCCGTCACGTCTTTGTGATTCAAGACGGTCGCATGATCGGTGGCTTCGATACGGAGGGAACCGATGCGGGCGGCGTGGCGACTCGCTACCAGCAACTTGTCCGCTAGGCGCGGGCGCACGGCCCTGCTGTGCGCGTGCGTCGCCCTCTGCGCCGCACTGGTTGTCGCCATCGGGTGCGCCATCGCCTCGATCAACCTCGGCCTTGAACAACGCATCACCGAGACCGTCGGCGCCGGCACGCTCCGCATCACCCACCCCGGCAGATCGCACTTTGACGCCTCGATCATCGCAAAGGCCGAAAAGTGGCCGGGCGTGAAGGTGGCCTCAGGGCGGTTGATCGACTCGCTCGCCCTGAACAACCCCAAGGCCAAGGTTGACCATCGAACGATCACCTACGGCATCATCCCCGGGCGCGAGCAGCAGTTGCGCCCCTTCGACCTCGCCAGCGGGCGGATGCTCGAGAAGGACGACGAAGCGGTCCTGGACATCCGCACCGCAGAGGTGCTGCAACTGAGCGTGGGCGACACGTTCGAGGTCCTCCGCTTTGGCGATACCGACACCCTCAAGGTCGTCGGAACCGTCCGCCCCCCACCACTCTCTGGGTACCTGGGTGCCCAGACGCCCGCGTATCTCACCCTCGCGACGCTCCAACGCCTCACCGACCATCCAAACGCCGTGCACGAGGTCGAGATCGTGCTCGACGGGCCCGCCGCGAACAACGCAGAAGCGTTCGTAGCCGCCCACAGCGCCGAAGTGCCCAAGCCGCTGATCCTCCAGCCCACCGCCCGCGTCACCGCCGGGTTCCAGTCCAACCGCCAGACGTCACAGATCGCCCTGGTCATCGCGAGCGTCTTCGCCTTCCTCGCGGCCTCGTTCATCATCGCCACCGGCATGACCACCGGCGTCACCGAGCGCACCCGCGAGCTGGCGATCCTGCGGTGCATCGGCGCCACGCGCGGCCAACTCGCCGCGGCGCAGGTCTGCTCGGGCCTGATCGTCGGGCTCATCGGCGCGTGCGTCGGGCTGCCCATTGGTGTCGGCGGCGCAGCGTGGCTGGTCTCGATGTACCCGGCCCAGCTCCCCGGCGGATTCGCGCTGAGTGTTTCGGGCGTTGTCACCGCCGCAATCGGCGCTGTGGGCGCGGGGGTGATCGGCGCGGGCTGGTCGGCGTGGAACGCCGCTCGCGTTTCGCCGCTGCAGGGCCTGACCGCCCGCTCGGTTCCCGCCCGCACACGGACGATCGTGGTCATGCTCGCTTGTGCGCTCGGACTGATCGCTCTGCACGCGGCCATCGTGCTGTCGCGCCCCGCAAACACCGACAACTTCTTCTGGGTTTATGTGCCAGTCGCCATCCCGGCCATGCTCACGGGCTATTTCGTGCTGGGCACGCCGCTGACAGTCTTCGTCGGCCGCATCGTTTCGCCCGTGCTCTCGGTGTTGCTCGGCCTGCCGCCCCGTCTGCTCGCACGCACGCTCGCGCAAACACCCTTCCGGCACGGATTCACGGCCGCGAGCATGATGGTGGGCCTGGCGATGCTGGTCTCGATCTGGACCAACGGGCGCAGCGTGCTGGAGTTCTGGCTCGACAAGATGGATTTTCCAGACGGGTTCGTCACCGGCCTGAGCATCAAGCCCGATACCGCCGAGCGCATCCGCGCGGTGCCGGGCGTGAAGGACGCCTGCGCCATCACGCTGCAGAACGTGAGCTCCGGCGCGTTCGGCATCGCCGGCCTGACGAAGTACAAGACCACGTTTCTCGCCTTCGAGCCCGACTCGTTCTTTGACATGACGCGGGTGGACTGGGTGCAGGGTGACCAGGTGACGGCGATCGCGCGGCTCAAGCAGGGCGGCGCGGTACTCGTAGCGAAGGAGTTCTACGTCACCAAGCGGATCGGCCTTGGTGCCAAGATCAAGCTCGTCGACGACGGCGGAACGCCGTACGAGTTCGAGGTCGTCGGCGTCGTCACCAGCCCCGGGCTCGACATCGCCAGCAAGTTCTTCGACATCGGCGAGAACTACGTCGACCAGGCCGTCAACAGCGTCTTCGGGACGCGCGCCGACCTCAAGCGCTGCTTCGGCAACGACGCGATCAACCTCGTGCAGGTCAACTTCAAGCCCGGGGCAGACCCCGAAGCAACCTACACAGCGATCCGGCGTCTCCCCGGCACCGGCATCATCGCCGGCGGCACCGCCGTCTGGCTCAAGAAGCACCTGCACGAGATGATCGGCGGCTCGCTCAAGATCTTCTCGCTTGTGGCAATCGGCGCTCTGGTCATCGCCTCGTTCGGCGTCGCGAACATCATCATCGCCGGCGTGCAGGCACGCACCTACCAGTTCGGCGTGCTCCGCGCCATCGGCGCGCAGCGCTGGCTGCTCGGCCGTCTGGTAATCGGCGAGGCCCTCGTCATCGCCCTCGCGGCGTGCCTCCTCGGCTCCGGGCTCGGCTTGCAGGCCGCGTGGGGCGGCCAGAACGTCACGTCATCCACCATCGGCGTCGAGTTCGGCTTCCGCCCACCCTACAGCGCGATGGCCTGGGCTTGGCTCACCGTCACGATCATCACCGTCGGCGCCGCGGCACCCACCGCCTGGGCCCTGGTGCGACGCTCGCCGCGGCAACTGCTGGGCGTGATGCGGGGCTGAGCCTGCACGGCGCACCCGCATCATCTCCTTAACTTCGATAGCGGGTAGGCCTGCACGCTCGCACCGTAACCGTCATAAAGGTCAATCCAGACCCCACCGTCGTCGCCGATTCGAAGCGTATAGCCGTTGGGGGTGTCGCCCTCCGGGGGCATGCTCGTGTATGGCTCGACCTTGGCGGCACGCTTGGCCGCGATGAAATCGCGCAAGTTCTGGAGCCCGGCCGGACCCTCGTCAATCAGGTGATAGACCATCTGCTGCCCCATACGTTCGACGCGGCGGCCGATCCGCACCTCGCCGCTGAACGTCGGCACGGCCGCGGCGACGCCCACGCACACGATGAGGCCGAAGGCGAGGCACGCGGCGAACCACTGCGCCTGCCGCTTCTTCGAGACCGTACTCACGCTGGCGACGATGGCGAGCGCGAGCACGCCGACCGCGGCAAGACCGGCCCCCCACTCGGCACCGACACCCCGCGCTCCCGCACGCGTGTAGAGCGTTTCGCCTATCCGCTCGCCGGTGGAGCTGATGCTGATCGGCATATCGGCGGCCTGCTGCTGAGGCGTCAGGCGGCCGGTAAGGCGGGTGATCCACGCAGGCGGGTCGCTCCGGACGCCGGGCTTGCCGACGCGGGATGCGAGTTCCCGCAGGCCTTCGTGCACCAGCGGCACGCCGTCGGGCACGTAGTCTGCGCTCTTGACGTAGAGGGGGCTTGAGCGGGCCACCCGCATGCCGGGCGCGGCCGCGGTTGCGTCGGCGATCACGCACAGCTCAAGGTCGAGCGGGCCGTTGCCGGCACCGGTGAGCTTCATGGGGTAGACCGGGCTTGGCGTAGCAAACCGCAGGACCAGCGGCGTCGGTTCCAGACGCTCACCGCTGGCTGGCTGAGCAAGCCGCGCCGCGACGAAGACCCACCCCCGCGCCGCGTAGTCGGCCAGCACGGGCACCGCCGCGGTCGGCACCTGGCAACCGGCACCTTCCAGCCAGATGGACAGTGCTTCCGCGCTGTCCCCCACTGCCCCTTCCCGGGCCCGAACCACCGCAACGTCGAGCGTGCCGACCCGTTCTCTCTTGAGGACCTCCACGCCCGTGTCCCCGATCGCGCCCCCGGTAGCTCCCCGCGTCTTCGCCAAGGCCGGGATGAACACGACCACCGCCAAGACAAGGCCGATCACCATCCACAGCACAATGAGCGCAGCACGGGTGCCGCCCGACGCGGTCTGGTTCGGACGGAGGCTCACGCCTGCAACGAGCACGAAGAGCGACACGAAGAGCATCAGCCACCCCAGCCCGAGCTGGGTGTGCTGCAACAACCGCGGCTGGGTGATCGTCCGGGCCGTGTCGAACGCGCCCTGGGTGGTCGTGTACAACTCGGGTACGGCGGGAACCGGCACCACCCAGGCGAGCGGCTCGCCCTTCGCGCCAGCAGCATCGACCCGCGTGCGGATGGCCAGCACCTCGACGCCATCCTTGAAGCAGATGACCGCCTCCTGATCGACCATCGGCACAACCGCCGTCGCGGCTCGGAAGACCTTGCCATCACCCAACGCAGCCGGGGCGAACAGGCACACCAGAATCGCAGCGAGCCAGCACCCCGCCGCACCGCCACGCACGAGCTTCATGTTTCACGATACGGACAAGGGTGCAGGGCTGATGCGGCCAGGCGGAGGTTGACCGGCTCGATCACCCGCGGCCTGCAGGAAGCAAAAATGAAAAGACCCCGACCAGGTTTACCTGATCGGGGTCAAATTCCGGCGACGACCTACTTTCCCGCTAAGCAGTATCATCGGCGGCAGAGGCTTAACTGCTGTGTTCGGGATGGGAACAGGTGTTTCCCTCTGCCTATGGTCACCGAAAAACCCGGACGCCGCTCTCGCGACGGCCGGACGTTTGTCCGGAAAATTGATGGATGGCCGATCGCGCACCCCACAGCGTGGGAGCGTGACCGTCGAATCGAAGCTCGAAACCGAGAGCTCCGAAGTAAATCGTGTGTCTACATCTTCGTTTGCCAACCCGCCTTGGGCATAAGCCTTCGGCATGAGGTTGGCGTGATCATCGACCGTTAGTAACGCTCCGCTGAGGGCATCTCTGCCCTTGCACGCGCGTCCTATCAACCTGGTGGTCTTCCAGGGGTCTCAAGCAAGCCTAGTTTTGAGGGGGGCTTCCCGCTTAGATGCTTTCAGCGGTTATCCCTGCCGTACGTAGCTACCCAGCGATGGACTTAGCAGTCCAGCTGGATCACCAGGGGTACGTCCAACCCAATCCTCTCGTACTAAAGTTGACTCCTCTCAAGCTTGCAACACCCACAACAGATAGGGACCGACCTGGCTCACGCCGGTCTGAACCCAGCTCGCGTACCACTTTAATCGGCGAACAGCCGAACCCTTGGGGCCGCCTTCAGTCCCAGGATGTGATGGGCCGACATCGAGGTGCCAAACCGCGCCGCCGCTATGGACGCTCGGGCGCGATCAGCCTGTTATCCCCGGGGTACCTTTTATCCGTTGAGCTACGACCCTTCCACACGGGATCGCAGGATCACTAGGGCCCACTTTCGTGACAGCTTGTTCCGTCGAACTCGCTGTAAAGCCGGCTTGTGCCCTTGCACTCTTGGCACGGTTTCCATCCGTGCTGAGCCGACCTTTGCACTCCTCCGTTACTTTTTTGGAGGAGACCGCCCCAGTCAAACTGCCCAGCTTCCACTGTCCCACGCCCTGATTCAAGGGTATCATGGTTAGGCCACAAACGTGCTCAGGGTGGTATTTCACTTGTTGCCTGCTCCAAGCCGAAACCTGGAGGTCAAAGGCTCCCACCTATGCTACGCAGAGTATGCTCGTGACCAATAAAAACCTGCAGTGAAGGTCCACGGGGTCTTTCCGTCTTGCTGCGGGGAGGCGGCATCTTCACCGCCACTTCTATTTCACCGAGTCGGTCGTGGAGACAGTGCTCCAGTGATTACGCTATTCATGCGCGTCGGAACTTACCCGACAAGGAACTTCGCTACCTTAGGACCGTCATAGTTACGGCCGCCATTCACCGGTGCTTAAATCGCGAGCTTCGCTTTCGCTGACCCACTTTCTTGACATTCCGGTATCGGGCAAGCGTCACTCTGTATACATCCTCTTCCGAGTTAGCACAGAGCTGTGTTTTTGATAAACAGTTCCCAGAGCCTTTTCTCTGCGCCCTCCCTCACGGGTAGGGCCCCCTTATCGCGAACTTACGGGGTTAATTTGCCTAGTTCCTTCACGACCGTTCTCTCGAGCGCCTGAGGCTATTCGCCTCGCCCACCTGTGTCAGTTTTGGTACGGGCAGCCCTGCTTTTCTAGGAACCCGCTTTCCCAGCATCGGCCTTACGGCCTGGACGTCTGACAGTCCCGCTGAGTCTACAGATCCGTTTATACAGGGATTGGTTCAGGAATATTCACCTGATTTCCATCGACTACGCTGTTCAGCCTCGTCTTAGGTCCCGACTAACCCTGGGCGGATTTACCTTCCCCAGGAATCCTTGGGCTTACGGCGAGCAGGATTTTCACCTGCTTTATCGTTACTCAAGCCTGCATGCTCACTAGCTGACGCTCCACGGTGCCTTCCGGTCCCGCTTCACCGCCCCAGCTACGCTTTCCTACCACTCATAATAGAGTCCACGGCTTCGGCACTACGCTTATTCCCGATAATTATCGGCGCCAGAATCCTCGTCCAGTGAGCTGTTACGCACTCTTTAAATGATGGCTGCTTCTAAGCCAACATCCTGGATGTCACAGCACTCTGACTTCCTTTAGAACTTAACGTAGTTTCGGGGCCTTAGCCGGTGGTCTGGATTTTTCTCCTCTTGACGTTGGATATTGTCACTCAACGTCTTTCTCCCGTGCTGAACTGCTGGTATTCGGAGTTTGGTTGGACCAGGTGACCGGGTAGGCCCCTAAATCCATCCAGTCGCTCTACCCCCAACAGCATTGCACGAGGCTACCCCTAAAGGTATTTCGGAAAGAACGAGCTATCTCCCAGTTTGATTACACTTTTAGTCCTCCCGTCAGCTCATCGCAGAACTTTTCAACGTTCACGCGTTCAAGCCTCCAGGCGGTTTTACCCGCCCTTCACTCTGGCCAACGGTAGATCACTTAGGTTTCGCGTCTAGCCCGTACGACTTGTCGCCCATTTCAGACTCGCTTTCGCTCCGCCTCCGCGCCGTTAGCGCTTAGGCTCGCCGTACAGACCAACTCGCAGGCCCATTATGCAAAAGGTACGCCGTCACCACTTGCGTGGCTCCGACCGCTTGTAAGCACACGGTTTCAGCTCTCTTTCACACCCGAGTTCGGGTTGTTTTCATCTTTCAGTCGCCTTACTGGTTCACTATCGGTCGTCAAGGAGTGCTTAGGTTTGGAGGGTGGACCCCCCATTTTCAATCCGGGTTTCACGAGCCCGAATCTACTCAAGACCATCCCGAGGTTGCGATTACAGGGCTTTCACCTTCTTCGGCCGCTCATTCCAGAGCGTTCGTTCGCACTACTCGTTCATCCGCGTTCGCTCGCCGCTACTGACGGAGTCGCTATTGCTTTCCTTTCCTGTGAGTACTGAGATGTTTCAGTTCTCCACGTTCGCGCATACCGGCCTATGCATTCAGCCGGCAGCGGCCTTACGGCCGGGTTGCCCCATTCGGAAATCCCAGGATCAATGTTTGGTTACCAACTCCCCTGGGCTTATCGCAGGTTCCTACGTCCTTCATCGCCTCTTGACGCCAAGACATCCACCGTGTGCCCTTGATTGATCACGCCAACCCGACGCCGCGCTTGCGCGCCTTGCCGGGTCAGCAGACAATCGAAAATTGAGCACGATCTACTATCTTTGCTTACCGCCCGGCACTTTGCAGATGCCGGGACGCTCGATTTCTCGTCATTCGATTCGCACGCACGCAGTTTCTTCCGCCATGAGCGGAGTCCACATCGCACGCGCCATCCATCGCTTTCCGGTTGTCAAACAGGCTCCGCCCTTCACTGCCTTGCGGCCGATCGAGCGTTTACGGGGCAGGCACGGTCTGAACCGGCCATCCCGTTGACCCCTGGAACTCGCGTTCTGGAGGCCCCATCCAGCTTTCGCTGGCGGGTGGAGAGCATAGGCGCGCACCCCTGTCCGTCAAGCCGCCCTCTGAAAAAACTCCCACTCTTCTTCGTTCCATCCGCCCACGCCAGGATTCCCACAGATCATCCACACCCAGCAGCGAATTCGCCCTTCTACAGTATCCAAACAAACGCCGAAAAGAGGCCGTAATTGCGCCCATTCGGTGCTCCTGCAGGCGATCGCAAAAGAAACCGGCCGGCCCTCAGGGCCGGCCGATGGTCATTCGCCAGTTCTGGCCCGTTGCCAGGGCTCAGCCGCCGCCCAGACCGCCGCCGCGGTTGGGGATCATCGAAGGCGGCGGCACGTTGGGGCCCTGCCCCGGAGCGTTCGCAGGCGCCGGAGCGCCCGCGCCCATCAACTGCTGGTGCCCGAGCGCTGCGCTCTCCATCAGACGCCGATAGGTTTCGCTCGCCTTCTGCTCTTCAGGGTCCTTCGCCACGATCGTCTTGTCGACGTCGCGGATGAGCGCAAGCGAGTACTTGCCGCGCGAGAGCGGGTTCGCGACGACATCCAGCAGGTACGCGTCGCGCTCCTTCGAGATTTCTTTCGTCGGCAGCGGAGCGTTGGTCGGCGCCGCGGGAGCGGCACCGCCGCCAAGCGGAGCCGGTGCTCCGCCCGCACCGGCCGGGCGGTTCTTTCCGCCGCCGCCGGGAGCCACCGGTGGCGGCGCGGCGGCAGGCTGCGCAGCGCCGCCCGCGTTGATCTTGGACTCATCGGGGATCTTCCACACCGCCACCATGCCGTCGCCCGGTTCGAGCGAGACGTTCGCGCTGCGCCAGTAGCCCCACGTGTAATAGAACAGCGTCGCCTGCGCGTTCCCCAGGCCCGACCCGCCGCCAAGACCCGCGGGCGGCTGGCTCGCGTTGGTGATGAAGCTGTAGACCTCGTCGTCAACGTGGACCGGATCGGTCCAGCCGCCGGAGGGGATCACGATGGTCGGGCTCTGGGCCGCGGCCACCTGGTCGGCCTGCAACTGACCCGCGCGGTTGAAGAGCGGGTTGTTGACCTTCACCCGCAGTTCATAGCGGTAGGTTGCCCCGCGCACGGCCTGTACGTCGTGGTGCCACACGGCCACCGGCTCGGTGCTTGAGAGCAGCACGCTGAGGTCGTTGTCCCGGACCACCGGTCCCTTCGGCGCCGAAGCGTCGGACTTCCCGCCGAGCTCGCTGATCTTGGCCTCGACCTCAGCGATCTGCTTCTTGACCAAATCAATCTGGCGCTCAAGGTCTTTGATCAACCGGTCGCGCGAGGTGGGCTGGTTCGACGCGCCACCACCGCCGGCTCCTCCGCCACCTCCGCCAGCCCCTTTGGGCCCGCGAAGGCCACCGCCACCGCCGCCGCTGGGCGCCGGCGGCGCAGGCTGCTTGTTGGCGTTCTGCAGCGCTCGCTCCTTGCCGGCCAGGCTGTCGCGCAGGCCCTTGAGGCGACGCTGCCAGTCACCGAGAGGACCTCCGGCCGCATCGCCGGCCTGGCCGCTCTTGAGAACTTCAGCGGGTGATTTCCATTCCTCGCCAACGACGTTGCCGCCGAGTTCCGCGCGCCGGTACCACTCGGGCCGCAGAAGCTCTTCCATGCCCGTCGAAGCGTCGAACACGACCTGGGCGAGCGTCTGCGAATCAATCTTGGGATCGCGGAGGGTGTCGTGGAAGTTGCGGCGGCCCGGCAGGAGCGGCGTTGCCACCTCGTTGCCCCAGGTGCCGTCGGCCTTGAGTTCCTGCCGGACCATCTCGACCTCAACAACCTCGGTGTTCGCCCACCAGGCGCGGAGCAGCGGCAGCGCGGGGCCCGGCCCGTCTGGGTCCTGCTCCAGCGCTGCGCGGATGGCCTTGGGGTCAATCGTTGTCTCGACGGTCACCGCGGCCTTGTCGTACGGGCCGCTGGAGGGCATGTACTGGGCGAGCTTTTCGATCGACGCGACGTCCTGCTCGTGCACCGTGCTCATGAAGGCGTGCGCGATCGGCTTGGTGCCGGCGGGCAGCTTCGGCGGAAGGTAGACCTGATCGGAGCTCGGCCCGGTCACCTGCTTGCTGCCGAGCCCAACGAGCCCCACGGGCGCGTACGCAAGTGACGCGTTCGGCGCGACCGAAACCGCCATGCGGTTCTTGAATTCGGCGAGCGGGTCGGTCGGGTGCTTGAGCTGCTCCGGCGTGCCCGGGTTCGGCTCACGCATCTTCGCGTTCAACTGCTTCGCCGTGCTGAGGATCTTCTCGTACGCCTGATCGGCGGGCACCTGATCACGGTTGACCTCAACGGTGTTGGAGGTTCCCGCGAACTGCCACGCGACAACGCCCGTCAGGCCCGCGGCGGCGAGGGCGAGAAAGATCTTCTCGACGTGCTTCTCAAACGGGTTGATTCCTCGGACTGCCATATGGATCACCCTTCTGCTGGCCCCGCGGCCCATGAGTGGCGCGGGGAAAAGTTCATTCGTCTGTACACAAACACCCGCTCAACCGATGCTCATCCGCCCGCCGAGCCCGCACGCCGGCCCGACGGTGCCGGCCCCGCCGGAGCGGGCGACCCGCCCGGAGCGCCGCCATCGGCGCCGGGCGCAGCAGGATCGGGCGCCTCGAGCCCAAGCGCCACCTTGACCTCCTTCGGCATCAGCTCGCGCGTCCACTCGCGGAGCCAGAGCGCCTCGATGGTCATGTCGACCCGCGTCACGCCGTCTGGGCCGTAGTAGTACCCTTCACGCAGCTCTGCGGCCGGGTCGACCTTGCTGAGGTTCACGCTGGTGACGGTCATCATGTTGGCCCGCGAGACGGCGTCAAAGAACTGGGGGAGGTCCTTCGTCGCGACCACGCACGTGAGGTGCGCCGTGACAACGTCGTACAGCCCGCTGGACTTGCGCCCGGTGATCGAAGCCGAGTAGTCGTGCGCGCCGTCGCCGGGGGCAGCGGCCGCGGCCGGGTCAACAAACGCCCCGCCCTGCTGCGGCGCCGGGAGCACCGAGTCAACCGTCAGCCGCTGGATGCGCTTGACGACGCTCTTGGTCACGCCGATGTCCTTGGCCGACGCGTTGGCGTCCGCCACCGCACGCATCACGTCCTGCATTGTCCAGTACTGCACCTGCCAGTCCCACAGCTCGAGCGGTGAGGGCGTGTTGGCCTCAACCACCGGCGGCAGGTTGAAGATGGCGGTGCTCGCGTAGACGTTCAGTTTCTGGCCCCACTGCACGTACGCGTTGATGCGTTCAGCGACCATGCCGTCCTCGAGCGCCTTGCGCTTCTCCTCGGAGAGGCGGTCGGCGCCGTTGGCGGACGCGTCGGTCCCCAGCTCGCGCTGCAGGAAGTTGTTGCGGTACTCGGTCAACCGCTGCGCGAGGTAATCGCCGGCGATCGGCGGTTTGGCGTTGATCATTCCCAGCAGCGCGTTCTGGCCGTCGCCGACGAGCACGCGCCAGAACTGCTTCGCCTTGGCGAGATCGTTCGCCGGGGGGTTGGGGAAGACGCCCGCAACCAGCGGAGCACGGTCACCCTTGTTGTACTTGATGGCCTCCGCCACCACGCCGGCGGCCGATGCCTGCTGGTGGTCGAGCGCCTCTTTGAACCTCGCCGTAACGACCTCGTTGGGCGCGTAGGTCCACTGCACGCCCGCCTCGCCCGGCATCAGGCTCGGCACCTTGTAGTTGATCGCCGTTGAGTTGAAGTCTGAGCTGTCGTTCCTCACCTGCTGCTGAAAGGCCTCGTGCTTGCTGGCGATCATGCCCATGGCGAAGTAGACCATCGCGGGCACCACCAGCAGGGCGATCACAAGGAACGCAACGAGCGACCAGCGCCGCTGCACCCAGCCCATGACCGACTTGACGTCGAACTTGCCCTTGCTCACTTGCCCGCCTCCTTCTCGGCCGCCAGAACCGCGTCCCAGGTGATCACATACTCGGTCACGGTCGAGCCGGGGGCGAAGCCGCCCAAGGGGGGCAACGGCGCCAGCTTCTCAACATCTTCACTTCCGGGCGCGGGGCTGCCGCCGCCACCACCAAGCGCCGGCGGACGTTCACGCGGCTGCGGTGCAAAGGGCGGCGGCGAACCACCCCCACCGCCGCCGGGCAGCATCGTCGGGCCACGGCGGCCCGGGCCACCGCCTCCACCGCCGCCGCCGGGGGGCGGTCCGCCGAACCCGCCGGGAAGGCGGTTTCCACCCCCCCCCAGGCCGCCGGGGAGCGCATTGGGGTTGGCGGGGTTGACGTTCCCGTCTACGCCGCTGGAGACAAACTTCCACGCGGCGTTGGTGATCTCGTACTCCGGGTGCTTCTTCGCGTTGGCCAGCAGCCAACCCTGCAGTTCCCGCTGCACAAACGTGTCGGTCGCCGCGCTGACCTCGCGGTTGATCGCGATCCGCAGCGTTGCGCTGACGGTGCCGCGCGGCCCGCCCCCCGCGCCCGGCACCACGCCCGGTGTGCCCGCCGGAGCGGCGGCGCCCGCCGGGGGCACGTACACCGTGTCGAACGACTTGAAGTCGAGCACGGCCTCGCCGTTCGCATCGGTCGGGAACGTCTTGAGCTTCGCGGCGGCGCCAGCGAGCATCGCGCCCGCGTCGTCAACAACCAGCGGGATGAAGTTGCGGTCGGCCACGGTCATCAGCAGGCCCGCGGCACGGGCGTCGGGCTTGTACTCGCTCTCGGCGCTGGTCCACGCGGCCTTCAGGCGCTTCGCCTCGGCGCGGGTGTCGTCGATCTGCTTCTTCACACCGGGGTCGACCGTGGGATTCGCAAAGATCGGGCGGATGAACATCGCGCCGCCGGCCAGCAGGGCCAGCACCGCCGCGGCCGTGAACCACTTGGTCTTCTCGCGCCACATCGCCTCTTTGACGACGGTCATGGGCATGAGGTTGGCATCGATGATCTCGTTGCCCAGGCCCTGCAGGGCGAGCCCAAACGCCGTGGCAAGCTGGGGCGCGTTGCTCTGGAACGTCGCCTCTTTGTCGTTGGCAACCTTGCTGACGCGCCCGAACTTCTCGAGCTTGGTGACCTCCATGCCGAGCTGCTGGCTCAGGAACTTCTTCAGGCCGGGGAGTTCAAAGGTCGCGCCCAACCCGATCAGGCGGGTGAGCTTCGCGTCGCGGTGGGTGCTGGTGTAGTAGCTGATCGACCTCTGCACATCGGCGGCGAGGTCGGCAAAGACCGGACGCATCGCCTGCAGGATGTGCCGCGCGTGCGGGCTGCTCTCGGCCTCGGCCTTGAGGCGCTCGGCCTTCATGTAGCTGGTGTTGAAGGCGGTGACAAGGGCCTCGGTGAAGTTGTGCCCGCCGATCGGGAACGTACGGATCCACAGCCGGCCCGCCTCGGCGACGATCAGGTCGCTGCTGGTGGTGCCCACATCCAGGATCACGGTGCCGGGGGTGTTCTCGCCGAAGAGCTGGTCCCAGGCGACGGCGTTGTACGCGGCAAGCGGGCTGAGCGTGAGGATGTCGGGCGTAACACCAACGTCGTGCCAGCCGTGGAGCACCTCGCTCACGCTCTCGGTGCGGATGGCGAAGATGCCGACCTCAACCTCTGGTGAGTCGGGAGCAACAAACGTCTGGTAGTCCCACTGCACCTCGTCGATCGGGAAGGGGATCTGCTGCATCGCCTCGAACTTGACGATGTCAACAAGGTTCTTCTTGTCAACGGGGGGGAGCTTGGCGAACCGGGCAAAGCTCTGCGCGCCCGGCACGCTGATGGCCACGGTCGCCTTGCCGAGGTCGTGCTGGCTGATGAGGGTGCCAAGAGCGACACGCGCCGCTTCCTTTGGATCGATCTCCGGCGCACTGAGGGGGCGCTTGTGAGGGATCAGCACAAAGTCGTCGACGCGAACACTCTCGCCGTCGCGCACGAGCTTCACGGCCTTGAGCGCGCCCGAACCGATCTCGACGCCCCAACTTGCGTTGCCTGCCATCGCCTGCTCCAATTGGCCCACCAAGGACCGGTTTTCAAGAACCCGCGATTCGCGCCGGACGCATCGGGCCTCTGCGGCCTCCGCCGCGCGCGAGCGCAAGCTCCGTTCTGTCAATAGGTTACGTCGCTACGGCCGCCGGGTTCCGATCCTTCCACATCCAGCAGGCGGCGCACGCCGCCCTTCGCTCCACCTGGACCCACGGGACGACCATTTCAACCACTCCGCCCCCCATTTTCAAGCCCCAGCGCCGAGAGCCGCCCAATCTTCAACGGCAACCACCCCACCCAGGCAACGGCTACTTCGTGCCCGGCGGTTTCGCCTTGCCGAAGGTCAGCTCCGTTTCGGCCGGGAGTTTCTCAATCTTCACCGCCAACCAGGCGGGCGAGTTGCCCCACCAGACGCTGAACTTCATTTTGACCTTGTCACCCTTCTTGAGGTTCGACAGGTCGACCCCTTTGGCCGGCGGAAAGTCCATCGTCATGGCGTTCATGCCGACCACTTCGCCGTCACGGTTCTTGAAGGTGTCGATCGCCTCGTGATGAACCCTCAATTCGGTGCGTTTGTCACCCGTAGTGGGCAGCGAGACGATCTCGCCGCGCACTTCATAGGTGCCATCGGGCTCCCGCGCGGGCGGCACGTGTCCGGCGGTGGTGGCATCGGTTGCGGCGGGTTTGTCCTTTGCGCTGCACGCAAGCAAAAAGCCAGCCATAAGGCAAAGAACTACGGGAAAAAGAACGCGGCTCATGCTTGAAGCATGAGCCGCTTGGGAGTCTTGGTCAACTCGGCGAATGAATTCGGCCCTTGGGCCGGCACTCAGGCCTTTTCGATCTTGAGGTACTGCTCGCACGCCTTGAGGTCGGGAGCGATGCAGAAGTCAAACGGCATGGTCCAGGTTGCACCCTTGACAACGCGGACGATCTTGCCGCAGGTCTGACGCATGACCCAGTCGCGGTTGCCGCGGTTCTTGGTCTGCCAGTTCAACTGACGCTTGTGATAGGCCCGCGCAAGGCCCTTCTTGTTGACCGGATCGAGACGCATGAGGCGCTCAATGGTCTTTGACCGGCCGGCCGCGCGCGGCATGACGGTAACGGTGCACTTGACGTTCTGGCCGGCTTTGAGGGTGTCGATCATGAGTAGTCTCCGACGGCGCGGGGCTTGGTCGGCTCCGGGCAGGGCCAAGATAGTAGGCGAGCGCGCTGCAAAGGGCCAGTCGCCGGCCCGCTGGCGCGGGCCACAACAACCAATTTTGCTCCGCAATTCGGCCAAAGCAGGGCTTGCAACGGACCGACCACTATCATCCCCCCTATGCCCCCACTCAACCCCGAGCAGACCCCACCGCCGCCGTTTGACCCCTCGGCGCCGCATCAGCAAAAACCCCGACTCCGCCCGATTCGGGGGTTTCCGGTGCCGGCACAGGGACCAAACGGCGAGCAGGTGAACATGCTGGGCCTCTCTGACGCCAGCCAGGTCTCAGACAAGATGTGCGTTGTGGTGCCGGCGGTGCAGGTGATCCTGCCCCTGATGGACGGAACCCGCGACCTGGACCAGATCGTCCAGCAGGTCGGCAAGGGGCTGACGCGACCGTTCGTGGAGCAGTTGGTGGCGCAGCTTGACGACGCGGGGATGATCGACGGTCCGACGTTCGATGCGATGATCGCCAAGATGCGGGCCGACTTTGACGCCTCACCGGTGCTTCCCCCCGCTTCGACCGCCGCGTTTATCGATGCCCTCGTGCACGACGGCATGCAGAACGACAAGCTCAGCAAGGAAGCGAGCGAAGACGAGAAGCAGGCCTACGGCGTCAAGCGCCTGCGCGAGACGATGGACGAGTTCGTGCGCGAGTCGCTCAAGAACGCCCAGGACCCCTCGCTCAACGAGCTGCCCAAGGCGATCATCGCTCCGCACCTTGATTACGGTCGCGGGTGGGTGAACTACGGCGCGATCTACGGGCGCCTCCGTGTCGTCGATCGTCCCGACCGCGTGATCATCCTGGGAACCAACCACTTCGGGCGTTCAACCGGCGTCTGCGGCTGCGACAAGGGGTACCAGACGCCGCTGGGCACGTGCGAACTCGACACCGACGTGGCGCAGGGCCTGCGGGCCAGGCTCGGCGATGCGCTCTTTGAGCACCGCTTCGACCACGAGCGCGAGCACTCGGTTGAGCTCCAGGTGCCCTGGATCCAGCACGTCTTCGGGCCCGACGCCGAGGGGAGGTTCCCGAAGGTGTTCGGCGCGCTGGTCCACGATCCGGCGATCAAGAACGGCGAGAGCTACGACGGCAAGGGCGTCGCCCTCGAGCCGTTCGTGAAAGCGATGAAGGAAGTCATCGCGTCTCTGCCGGGCAAGACGCTGATCGTCGCGTCCGCCGATCTGTCGCACGTCGGCCCGGCGTTCGGTGACCAGCAGCCGCTGGCGGGTGAAGAGGCGCCGGCGACCGAGGCACGCAACACCGTCTTCAAGCACGACAACGACCTGATCAACCACATCGCCAACAACCGCGTGAGCGACCTGCTGGCGGCGATGGCCTGGCAGCAGAACCCCACCCGCTGGTGCAGCACGGGGAACATCGTTGCAACGCTGATGATCACCGAGCCGAAGAACGTGAAGGTGCTCAACTACTCGGCCGCCCTCGACCAGCAGGGCACGACGATGGTGACGAGCATGGCCGCGGCCATGAGCTGAGAGGGACGTGAGTCTCGAGACGTGAGTATGAAACAAAGACCCGCCATTGGCGGGTCTTCTTCTTTTTCGACTACTCAAGTCTCAAAGCTCGCGTCTCACGTCTCACTCACGGGCACGCCGGGAAATCAAAGAAGAGCCCGATGAAGACGATGAAGTCGTTGTTGTCAAACTGGCCGTCGGGCAGGGGCTCGGCGCCGACGCTGCCGATATCGGCGCGGACGTCGCCCTCGAAGAACTGGCCGATGAACACGATGAAGTCGTCGTTGGTCAGGAGCCCGTCAGATCCGGGGATTGCGCCGGTTGAGGCGCGGTCGGGGGTGAGCACGGCCAGCCGATAGCGCGGCGTGGTAACGGTCCCGCACGCGCCGGTAATCACGCAGTCATACTGGCCGGCGTCAGAGAGAAACGTGGACGGGATGGTCCATGTCGGGCTGTCGGAGTTGGGGATCGGCACAACGCCGGGGAACGTGCGCGGGTAGCGCCGCCACTGGTAGTGCATGGGGCCGGTTCCATCGACCAGCACGCTCAGGGTGGAGGGTTGCTGCGGGCAACCGGCGAACGCCCGTTCAATCGGCGAGACCGTTGGCGGAACGCACGTGCCGCCACCGATGACGATTGCACCGGCCAACAGGACCGCCGCGGCCGGGAAAAGTGCGTATCGCGTGTCCACGTCTCTTCTCCTCTCCCCGCTCCCCTTGCCTGCACGCCCCCCCATCAACCCATGCCCACAATGTACTGGCCGCTGGCGGTTCCGCAAGGCTGTCGCACGCAAAACGCAAAAAAACCCAGCGCCGAACACAATGTCCGGCACCGGGTCTCGTGGGGGTACTGAGTAGTGGCATCGGGCCTGGGCACCCGAACCGTCCTTTCGGACAGCAGTCGATACGGAGGGCTGCGGGGGGCGGTTTCCAGTTTTTCAAAAATCTCGCGAGCGGGTAAAACCCCCTACTCGGCTGGGTTGCACCCTCGCTGGTTGAGCCAGAAAGCCTACTTCGCGACGGCGGATGGGGGCGTGCCTCCAAGCTTTTCCATCGCCTTTTTCAGGTCGGCCCAGACCATGTTGCGGTTTTCTGCGGTATAGGCGCGGAGCAGGTACGCGGGGTGGTAGGTGGGCATGACCGGGATCGCCAACCCTGGGAACCGCTTGGTGTCGGGGTGGGTGAATTCTGCCCAGTTGTTACGCAGTTTCCCCATCGGCATGTCGCTGCCGAGCACGACCTGGCTGGCGGGCAGGCCGAGCGTGACGATCACTTCCGGCATGATCGCGGCGATCTGGTCGAACAAGTAGGGCGCCGAGGCCGCGCGCTCTTCGTGGGTGGGCGTTGCGTTGTTGGGCGGGCGGACCTTGAGGACGTTTGCGATGTAGACGTCCTGGCGACGGAGCCCCATGGCCTTGATCATGTTGTTGAGCAGAGCGCCCGCGCGTCCGACGAAGGGGCGGCCGGTGCGGTCTTCGTCCGCGCCCGGCGCTTCGCCGATGAACATCAGCCGCGCGCGGGGATCACCCTCGCCGAAGACGAGCTTGTTGAAGGAGTAGCCAAAGGCCTTGTGGGGCGCGTCGGCCAGGTAGCGCTCGCGCACCTTTTCGAGCGCCCGTTTCTGCGGGGAGTCGGGGTACTCTGCCGCGTCGGGGGCCGCGTCGGTCGGCGGGTTCTTGCGGGAGGCGTCGCCGGCGGACGTGCGTGCGAACGCCGGAACCGCTTCGATGCCCAGGAGCGCAACACCCATTGCGTTCTGGCGGACGAGCGCGGCGGGGTCGGGCTGCGGGCGATGGGTCGTTGCCATTGTGGGTCTCGTTGTCAAGCGGGCCTCTCGCCTTGTTCTGACGATACCGGGAGCGGGTCTCTTGCACGACCGTCAGCCCACGCCTTGATGCGCGGCCAGATGACCTCGCGCAGGATGATCTTTACGCAGGCAGCGACGGGGATCGCCAGCAGCAGGCCGTAGAAGCCGGCGAGGATGCCCCCCGCGAGTGAGGCGAAGAGGATCGTGGGCACATCCATGCCCGTCTTGTCACCCTGGATCTTGGGCGTGAGGATGTAGTCGTCGAGCAACTGGCCGACGCCGTGGACGGCGATCGGCCCGGCAAGTGCCCACCACCAGGTGGCCTGCCATTCGCCAAGCGGGCCGCCCTCGCCGCCGACGCCAAGCCACAGCAGCGACATCGCCAGCAGCACGGCGAGCCACTGGGCATACGGGGCGAGCATAAGGACGCCAGCCAGCACGGCCATCAGCAGCGGAACCGGGACGCCGGCGAGCCAGTAGCCAAGGGCAAACCAGAGCATCATCAGCGCGCAGATCGTCAGCCGGCCACGGATGAACCCGGCGATGACCGCGTCCATCATGCTGAGCAGCTCGAGGGTGCGGTGCTTGCGTTTCTCGGGGATCAGGCTGTGCCAGAACGCGAGCACGCCGCCCCAGCCGGTGCAGAAGAAGTAGAAGAAGAAGGCCGTCAGAAAGAGGGTGAACCCCAGGTGCACGACCGAGCCGACGACGGAAGCGAGAAAGACCGCCACGCTTCCGCCGGTTGAGAGAACCTGCGTGCCGATCTGCTTGGCGTTGTCCTGCAGCCAGTCGGCACCCTGCTTGCCGAGCCGGTACATCGTGGCGCTGACGCGGTCGGGCGGTTCGGCATCGGCCGGCGCGTCGCCCCGTTCGACCGCCTGCAGCCGCTCGTGCTCGGCCTTGAGCTTGAGCAGGTGCTTGCGCAGGTCGGTCCAGGCGGGGCCGATCTTTGAGACACGTTCTTCCAGTTCGGGGTTGTCGGGTTTTTCAACCGACGCGACGGTCGCCTGAACGTTCACGGCCAGGGTCTGCGCGTACGAGGCGCCCTGCATGACGCCGTAGGTAATGCCGCCGGCGGCGGGCACCACGACGAGCCCGAAGGAGCCGAAGATGAGCAGCAGTGCAAACCCGCGCCGTGTGAACCACCCCTTCCGCGTCACGAGCTTGACGACCGGCTCGATCAGGTAGGCCAGCAGCATGGCCAGCAGGATGGGCACGGTGACGATGCTCAGTCGATAGCCGAGGTAGAGCACACCGAAGACCGCCACGATGACCAGGGCATCGCGGACCGGCTGGATCTCCCAAAGGTGGAGCGACCAGAGACCGGGAGTCTTGCCCGGCTCCTGGCTGCGCTTTGATGGTGGGCGTTCGGCGTCTGGCATAGAGGCCAAAGCCTATCCGAAACCATCCCTTGACGCGTGAGCGTCAGGCGGGCGTGGGCCGGTTGTGCACGCGGGTGCGCTGAGTCTCAGCGCTTGGCGATTTCCGGCGCGAAGGCCTGCTCGAAGTCGTAGCGTTCGAGGAAGTCGTCGAACCGGTCCTGGTCGCTGCAGCGCATCTCGCCCCGGTCGATGAGGGAGTAGACCATCACGCCGAAGTCGCGCGTTGAGCGGATGCCCCAGCGGTGGAGCACCGTCAGCGCGAGCATGCCGTAGCGCTCGCGGGCCAGGTCGCGCAGGCCGTCGCAAAGCTGCTGCCCGGTGATGTGCTGCCCGCCGCCGCGACGCGCCGCGGCCGGAGGCTGAGCGATCACCGCTTCTGCGGCGGAGACCACCGCACCGGCCGCTCGGGCGTTTGATACCCTCTGCACGGTGTGCGCGAGCCCGTCGCGGATGAAGTCAAACGCCGCCGGGGGGAATGACTTGGCCATCGCCCGGATCGCCTGCCAGTCGGGGGCGGCCGGGTTCGAGGGTGCGGGCTGGGCTGGGTGGCTGAGGCTCACGCCAAGAGTCTATCGCATTGAACGCCCGCCGGGTGGAAAAGCCGGCTCAGAGCCTGGTTTCGGGGCGGGCGACTTACTGACGAAGGCCGAACCCTCGGCGCAGAATCGCAGATGCCGGCCGATCCAGCCGTCAGGCTCTGCCTTGGAGCCGAGCCCGATCCTTGGTGCCGCCGTTACCCGCGGGGAAGAGCCTGCGCGGCCGTTCCCCTGCTCGAACCAGAGCAACGGGCTCGTGAGCGTGTCGACCGCGTTGAGCGATGCATCGATCGCGAGCGCGCTGCAGAGACGGGCAGGGCCGCGGCAGAGGTCACGATCGGCAACGCCCGCACCGCGCGCACGACGCATGAGGTCGAGGCCCTCAAGAGGTTCGAGTGCGCGCAGGAGCACCGCGGACGGATCGTTGATCGCCCGGCACGAGACGTTCATGCAAAAGTGCATGCCGTAGGTGAAGTAGACGTAGCTGAGGCCGGGCGGGCCGAACATCGGCTCGGTGCGCAGCGTGCGGCGGTTTCCGAACGCGTGGCTGGCGCGGTCGGCGGCGCCCATGTAGGCCTCGGTCTCCACGATCCGGCCGGCGAGGCGCTCGCCGTCGATTGCGCGCACGAGCGTGCACCCCACCAGCGCACGGGCCACCTCGTCGGCTTCGCGGGCGAAGAAGTTGGCGGTGAGTCTTGAAGGCATGCGTTCTGCAGTTCGGGCAGACCCCATCGCGCCGGCCGCGAGGCGTTACGCGTACGCGTGAAGGCCCGGCAGGAGCAGGTTCACGCCGAAGTAGCACCAGAGCATCGCGATGAAGCCCAGCACGCTCAGCCAGGCCGTCTTGAGGCCCTTGTTGCCCGCGCCGGCGACACGGATGTGCACGACGACGAGGTAGACGATCCACGTCACCAGCGCCCACATCTCTTTCGGGTCAAAGCCCCACCACCGGCCCCAGGAGTGGTCGGCCCACCAGGCGCCCAGCAGGATGCCCACGCCCAGCACCCAGAACGCCAGCTGCAGGATCGTCATCTGCGCCTTATCGAGGTCGGCGAGCACCTTGTAGACGCCGACGGGCCTGGCGGGGTCGGTCGGTTCGCTCAGCGCAGCGGCGGAGAGGTCGATCGCGCTGCCACCGGGGACCGCCAGGGCCGCGGTGCGCGCGGTCCCCTTTGCCCGGCTCACGTAGTGCGTCGCCAGGTAAAAGAGGCTGACGATGAACCCGAGGGAGATCAGCCCGTAGCTCAGCAGCACGGTGGTGACGTGGTATTTCAGCAGCACGCTGGTGTTGAGGATCGCGGCCTCCCGGGCGATCGTTTTGCCCGGGATGCCCGTCTGTGTCGCGGCGATGAGTACCAGGAAGCCGACGCCCGCGGCGGCGGCGGCGAAGATCTTCTGCTTCTTGAAGATCATCAGGGCGAGCCCGACGAGGGCGGCGAAGAGACTGACGCCGGTCATGGACTCAAACTGGTTCTGGATGCTGTAACGCTCGGCGATGTACGACCGGATGCCGAAGCCCGCGGCGTGCATGACAACCGCGGCGATCAGCAGCACCATGCCCGTGCGCGAGAGCCAGGCGCGGCCGGTGCCGAAGGCCAGCAGCAGGAAGAGCGTGGCGAAGCAGTAGAGCCACATGCCGTAGTCGAAGAAGTGGGCGCTGTTGTAGAGCGATTCGAGCGAGCGCCTGGTGGTCGGGTACATCTGCGGGTTGATCTGCGGCAGCGCCTGGGCGAGCTGGGCAATCGCGGCGTTGGCGGCGGCGGCGTCACCCTTGCGCCAGGCCTGACCCAGGGCGCGGGCGGCGGCTGCGGCGGGCTGGTCGGGTTTGAGCTCGCTGAGGTGAAGCCAGGGCGCGTCGGCCGTGGGCGCGGGCACGAGCATGAGCGTCCGCGGGGCGGTGTAGAACTCCATCACCGACTCTTCCAGGTCGCCGATGGCGCGGCTCATTGGCTGGGAGATCTCGCCGGCGCCGAGCGAGCCGCGCTGGTCCATGACCATCTTGGGCGTGAGGCGCCCGAGCTTCATCCACGAGAGGATGATCTGCTTGTAGTCTTCGCCCGGTGCGACGGTGCGTTCGGTCCAGATGCGCTTGAGGATCTCCTCGCGGAGCGGGTGGTAGGGGACGCCGATGAGCGCCTTGTCCTCGTAGAAGGCCGGGTCGATGATGATGTCCAGGTACGTAAACAGCGGGTCGTAGCTGACGCGACGCCACCTGGTCTGCCCGTTGACCTGCTCGGGGACAACATCAAAGAACTTGCGGCGCGCGGCGATCGTCGAGACGACCTCGCCCGCAAGCGTGCCCATGATCTTGACGCGCCCGTTGTGGTAGACGGCGATGTCGCGCAGCGGCGCGAGGTCGACCGCTTCTGCGAAGGCCTGCTTGGACGCCTGGCTCGCCTGCGAGGTCTTCTGAGCCTCGCCGAAGGGGTTGGCGGTGTTGACTGCGCGCAGGGCCTCGGCCTGCGGGTGGGCGTTGCCGGCGGGGGCCTGCTGGGCGGCGAGCGGTGCGGTCAGCAGCCCGAGGAGCACGGTCAGGGTCAGCAGGATTGGACGGGTCATGGCTTGACCTCCATCGCGGACAGGGGAGCGGGTGCCTGCGTACGCACGGGCGGGCGCCCGTTCGCGGCGGCCTGAGCGAACGCGCGTTTGCGCCGGTTGATCATCCACGGCTTGACATAGAACGCCCACGGGATGCCGGCGCACGTGAGCACCGCGCCCAGCGCGATGATCTTGATGCCGGGGTTGTTCCCCACGCCGAGGATCGTGAAGCGGCCGTACGGGCGCGGGAGTTCCCCCGTGTCGGCCCGGGCCTTGGTCTCGGTCCAGCCGCCGCTGTCCCAGCCGCTCTGGCTGAACTTGAAGCGCGTGTCGCCCAGTGTGCTGCCGATCCACGCGACGGCGTTGACGATGCCCGAGCGCTCGCTGTCCCACAAGTAGGGCGACTCGAGCAGCGGCTCGTTGAGGCTTGTGGCGCGACGCTCGTTCGCCACCGGGCGCCCCGCGTGATCGAACTTGGTCACGATCAGGTCGGACCGGAAGTCCTGCGGCTGTTCGCTGTGGGGATAGGGCGTCATCGAGAAGTCAGCGAGTTGCAGCCCAAGGCCCGGCAGCGGGTGCCAGAGCCGCCCGAAGGCGAGCTGGACGGTGCGCCCGCCCGGCACCCGAACAATCGAAGCGGTTGCGCCGACGCGCTCGTTGGTGTAAAGCTGGAAGGGGAGCCAGACCGTCGTTGACCACGCCGGCTGGCCGTTGGCCGCGGGGGTCGAGACTTCGACGGCGATGGCGGCCTGCTTGTGCGTGCCAAGGTCCTTCTCGCGCTGCGGGCCGGTGATGCGCCGCGGGACGGCCGTGCGTTCGACGCTCGGGAGCCGCTCACCGAGCCTGAGCACCAGCGAAGGGCCGACCGGGAGCGAGTCGCCCGTTTTTAACGCATCGGTCCTGATGACCGACACGCCCTTGCCCTGCGCCAGCGGGAGGCGGATGAATCCGCGCACGGTGCCGTCTGGCCGCTCGTCAAAGTGCACCTGCACCATCGAAGCGTCGATGAACGAGAGCTCGATGTCGGGCCTTGGGGGCGTACGGAGGGGCATGCCCTGGGCGTTCTTCTCCGTCGCGGAGAGGTCCTGCGTGAGCTCGGGGAAACGCGAGTAGATGTAGCGGTCAAACGGCTTGACGCCTGCATCGCCCGGCGCGGCGGGCGGGGTGATCCGCACGACCGCGACGCTGCTGCCGGCACCCTCAAATCCCGGCGTGATGATGGGGAACGGCGGGCGCGGCGAGAGCGAGGTCAGTTCCAGCGAATAGCCACCTACGTCGATCGTCCCGCCCGGCTCGATGGGGAAGATGCGCGCGATGTTCTGCGCGGGGATGCGCACGATGAGCCCGCCCGCCGGGCGCTTGTTCATGTCCGCCGGCATCGGGATGTCGGCCGTCAGCTCAGCCCAGCGCTGCTCCGGGAGGTTGCGCGTGTACTCGATGCCGATCGCGTTTGCGATCTGCACCACGCGCTCGGAGGGAACGGTGGGCATGAACCCCATCGTCTGCACCAGGCGGTCCTTGCCGTCGGGGAGCTCGTTCTGGTTGCGGTCGAGGGTTGTGCGCATCTCGACGTAACGCACCGGCTGGTCGGGCGGAGTGGTCCCTGGAGCGGCGTCCACCTTTCGCCAGGCCGGGACGAGCTCCGCCGCGGCGGCGTAGCCGACGACCCTGAACGAGATGTCCGGGTCGGTGAGCGCCGCCGAGGCGGGGTGGGTCGGCGGGACGGGGATGCTGAGCGTGCGCCCCTCGTCGCCCGGCTCGGGCAGCACGTCAAGGGCCGTCACCGCGGCGAGGTTGTAGTCGTTGTAGCGCGGCAGTCCGAAGAGCCTGCGCTGGTCGGTCTCCATGTCCGGAGGAAGGCCCAGGGCCGCGCGTTCCTGCGGGGTGCGCACCTGGTTCACGCGGAGCACCACGCGCGTGTTGTCGAAGAAACCGACCTCCATCGGTCCGGGCGTGGGCGCTGCGCTGCCGCCGCCGGAGGCTGAGTCGGGTGGGCCTGCGAGCAGCAGCACATCGCCCTCGAGCTTCGCGGCCGAGTAAGCGGCCGCGCCGAGCCCGAGGGTCACGATGCCCGCGTGCACGGTGAGCACGCCGAGGTTTGGCAGAACAAACTCGATGCGCCGGACTGTCGCCGTGGCCATGTTCACGACGAACAGCAGCAGCAGCAGCTTGAGCGGCCACCAGCCGTAGAACTCCAGTTCGGTCATCTCAAGGGCCGGGGTGCGCCGCACCGAAACGGCCTTGTACTGCTCGACAAAGCCGGCGAAGAGGCGCAGCCCTGTGTGGCTCGATTCGTCGTAGCGCATCACCGGCCAGGCGATGGCGTGCCACCCCCAGACGGCGGCGAGCGCGAGAAGAAGGAAGAGCACAAGGCCGACCGCGAACCGGACCGCGAAGGATCGCGAACGGGCGATGCTGAGCCACCCCCACAGCGGCACGCCGGCGACGATCGCGACGGTGATCAACAGCGTTGCCGCGTAGAGGAGGTACGTCGGGACCAGCGCGAGAAGGCCGACGGGCACGCTCGCCAGCACGCCGTAGACCGCCACCAGCACGAGAAAGAAGATCGCGAGGCTGATCGAACTGAACGCGTGCAGGAGCCAACGCACGGGCGTGAGCGGTCCCGTCAGGTGCTGGCGGTCCCACTCCTGGCTGCGTACCCACTTAGCGCTCAACGGCCACCCCCGCTGAACCCGCAGGGGCAGGGCTGCAACTGCCGCTGCTGGCCGAGGCCCGATCGCATGGAATGGCTGGAGATCGTTCCTGTCAAATGCGATTCCTTCCTGTCAGACCGGAATTATACGCGGCCAATCGCGATGAGTTCCGGCAGGCTCTCGCGGACACCTTGCCGCTCTGGGGCCGCTGTTGACCCCCCCGGTGTGAGTGCCTGCTGGAGCAATTCGAGAGAGTTGGCGTCTGGGTTCGCGTTCGGGACGGGTATTGCGACCAATCCGGCAAGAGAGCCCAATGGGGTTAGGGTGAAGGGGGCGGTCTCTCGACCGAGGGCGGCAGCGCCGTTGACCGTAGCCATCTTGAGGAGTGTGAGCGGGTCGGCACCGTCGCGCTGGTGGAGCAATCGCACTTCATCCCAGACGCTGATGCGGTCTGGGGTGTCGAGGTTCACGATCGAGTCGGTGCCCAGGGCGACGGGGATTCCTGCCGCGAGCATTTCACGGTATCTGTGAGGACCAAAGTCTCGCTGGGCACCGAAGTAGCTTGAACTGCGGGGGCAGTAGATGACGGGCCATTGAGCGGCCGCGAGGTTGTGGAGGTCGTCGTCGTCCACGTCGTTTACGTGCACAGCGGCCAGCCTGTGGTCGGAAACGCCGTGCCCCATCAGCACGTGGATGGGCGACTCGCCCAAGGCGGGCGGTGGGTCGCTGTCGTCCCACAGGTTGAGCGAACGCAGCATGTCGACGAAGGGACCTGCCGCCTCGACGACGAAGCGCTTCTCCGCCAGCGATTCGGCGATGTGGGAGCAGGCGGGCATGTCGTCTGGCACGCTCGCGAGGGCTTGCAGGTACTGCATCACCCCCACGCTGTAGATCGCGTGGGGTTGGATGCCCGAGACCACTCGGCCAGACGAAGTCAGCGTGTCGAACTCACCCGCGAGTGCGTTGGCGTTCCAGGCCGCCGAGACGGTGTTCTTGTCGGCCTTCGCCCCCTGGGCGAAGAACTCGAGGTAGGCGACACCGTTTATGCGGCCGTCCCGGGCCAGGGCCCGTCCGGCGAAGGGGCTTGGCAACCCCCCCACCGCGCCGGAGATATCGCCGATCAGGACGGTGCATCCTGTGAGGCTCAGATCGACCCCCCGACCGACCGAAGCGGCGATGCTCTGCTCATCGCTCAGCCGCGCGCGGAGGATCATGCCTATCCAGGCGGCAAAGCCGGCGGCGGGGTCGTGGGGGCGTGGCCCGACGTGGGTGAGGTCCAGGTGCGTGTGGGCGTTAACGAGGCCGGGGAGGAGCAGGCTCTGCCGCCGGTCGGTGGTGGCGACGCCCGCCCAGCGTGAAGACGACGCAATCTCGGCGGTCGGACCGAGCGCGGCGAGGGTGAGCGTTCCGGCGGGCCCGCGCTCGATGACGGCGGAGACGCCTGAGGCGTGGTCGGTTGCGCGGCCACGGCCGTCGATCGCGGCCCTCGCGTCGATCCTGCGCACCGTCCAGGTTGGGTCCCAGCCTTGCAGCATCGTGGTCGGAATCGTCGAAAACGGGGGCGCGGGCAGAGTATCCTTGCCCGCGTGGGCTTGCGCCTCTGCGCCCGCGACACATTCCCGTTTCGAATGCCAACCGACCTCCGGAGCCCGACCATGTCCAGCCGTTCGATCGTTTCCAAATTCGCCGCCGTGGCGCTCACCGTTCTGGGCTTTGGCCTGGGCGGCTGCCAGGTGAACCACGACACCTACGACAGCCTTCAGAACGCGTACAACGCGCTGAAGGCGGAGAACGTGCGCCTCGCCGACGAGAACAACGGCCTTCAGGCGTCGATCCGCGACATGCGCGGCTCGATGAGCAACGGCTCAGACGCCGCCGCCGACGCGATCGCGATGAACGCCAAGCTCCGCGCCCAGAACGACGAACTCGGCCGGCGCCTGGCCGAGCTGAACGCCAAGCTTGAGTCGATCGACTTCAAGGGCGGGCCGCTGGACGCCTCGACCGACGCGGCGCTCCAGGAACTCGCCCGTCAGTTCCCCGACATCCTCGAGTACGACTCGTCACGCGGCATGCTGAAGTTCACCAGCGATGTGACCTTCGCCAGCGGCGACTACTCCCTCACCGACGCGGGCAAGCGCGCCGTGCGTGAGTTCGCACGGATCATCGGCACGGTGCAGGCCGCGGGTCAGTACGACATCCTCGTCGCGGGTCACACCGACCTGCAGCGCGTGCGTCTGGTGCCGGGGCGCAACTTCCGCAACAACGCGGAGCTCTCGGCCTTCCGCGCGCTCTCGGTGCGTGAGGAGATGATCAACGCGGGCATCAACCCGTGGCGCGTGGGTGCGGCCGCCTTCGGCGAGACGCGCCCGGCGACGCAGAACGCGGCCAACGGCAACACGCCCCAGAACCGGCGCGTGGAGGTCTACCTGACCAAGGGCAACTACAACGGTCTGACGGCCAAGCCGGTGGCGTCGATCCCCGGCTCGGCAGCGCCCGCTGCGGCGACGACGCCGGCGGCACGGCCGACTGGCCCCAGCGCGCCGACGCCGGTGGGGAGCAACGACATCGAGATCGCCAAGTAGGTTTTACAGCTCCTCCCGCCCATCGCACGAACGACCACAAGCCCCGCCTGATCAGCGGGGTTTTTCATATCAATGGCGGGTGCGATTGAGCGTGCAACGGACGCCCTATCGGGGGCAGCGACAGCCGAAAACGCGCAAGATGCGTCTTTCGGACAGGAAAAGGCCCGCTCGCGCTCACCCGCCTTCGTGCGTTGACCGACCATGCCAATGGCTGCGTTATCAGCCCGAGTGGAAGCGGAGGTCCTATCGCCGAGGTTCTGAGGCTCAGCACGAATGGCACGCGTCGCACTGATCGATGACAGCGAGGACATCCACGTCCTGCTGAGCACCATGCTCGGCAAGGCGGGGCACGAGGTGCGCACAGCCTCGTCGGCCGATGACGGGCTGGCGTTGATCCACAACTGGCCGGTCGACGTCGTGCTGCTCGATGTTGAGATGCCGGTGCACGACGGGGCGTGGTGCCTGCGGGCCATCCGGGCTCACCCTGACCTATGCGAGCTTCCGGTCATCATGGTCACCGCGCTGCCGGTGCGCGAGGTGGTGGTGCGGCTCGCCCAGCTCGGGGTGGACGGGCTGATCATCAAGGACGTCAACCTCTGCAAGCACCTGACCGCCCGGCTTGCGACGATCAAGCCCCGTGCGGCGAGTCAACAGGCTCGCAACAGTGCGGCACAGGCAAAGGCTGGAACGGTCACGAATCCGGCGCTGAAGCCGGCACCAAAGCCGGTCGCCACGGTTCAGCCTTTGCCCCCAGCGGGCGTCGCCGCCGATCACGAAGCCCATCCGGCGTCACCCGCCATCGAGATCGACGTGCCCGATGCGCCGTCCGAAGTGGCGATCGATGACGAGTGGGATACGCCGAGCCTTGAGGGTGCGGCGGAGCAGCTGCGCACGCTCAAGCCGCTGATCAGCCGCAACGACCTGATCGAGGCAGTGAGCTCCAACAACGAGCTGCGGGCAATGGGCCCGGCGGCCCGCCAGGTCATCTCGCTCACGGGGAGCTCGACGAGCTCGATCGACGCGATCGCCATGGCGATCCGCCAGGACCAGGCTCTTTCGCTGAAGGTGCTGAAGCTCGCCAACTCGACCCTCTACAGCAACGGCGACCGGGTGGAGTCGGTGAAAAAAGCGGTGAGCCGCATTGGGATGGCGCAGATCCGTTCAACGGTGATGGCGATGGGCGTGCTCGACCACTTCGCGACGGGCGGGCTCGCGGGTCGGCTGAGGGCCGATCGCTTCTGGGAGCACTCGATCACCACCGGGATCATCGCCCAGCGGATCGCGACTGCGCGGCGTGCCAAGAGCGAAGACGCCGACCAGATGTTCACGGCCGGGCTGCTCCACGACATCGGGCGGATGCTCTACGCCGAGCGGCTGGGCGAGCTGTACGCACAGGTGATCGCAACGGCAGACCGGCTGGGCCTGCCGCTGGAGACGGTTGAGTCGCGTCTGCTGCTGATCAACCACGCCGACATGACCGACCGGTTGTTGCGGCAGTGGAAGTTCCCCGCGGAGCTGATCAACCCGATCGCGCTGCACCACCTGAGCCTGGGCAACATCAAGCGGATGGTGCCGCGCGGGGTCGAGCCGGTCGCGACGCTCGCGCTGGCCAACCGGCTGGCCCACGCGCTGGTGCTGGGGAGCAGCGGCAACGAGGTGCTCTACCCGATCGAAGAGTTTGTCAGCGCGTTGGACCTGTCTGAGTCCGCGCTGGCGCAGATCGTTGAACGGACGCCGGAGCAGGCGTTCGATCTCAAAACCTTTATGCTCGCCAGCTGCGCCGACGCAGACGGTTCGGGCCCGAGTTCGCTCGACGATGCCCGCGCAGCTCTCGGCAACGGCGTGGTTCCGATGCACGTGGCGATCAACCCATCGACCGACGCAACGGCGTTCATGCTCGCTCGCCTGTGCACGATCGGGGCAACCGACACGCCGACGGTGGCCGTCGTGCGGGTTGCGCAGTCGTCCGAACGGCCACGGTTGCTCGACATGCTGAGGCAGCGTGAGCAGCAAGAGGGGGTCACAAACCTGCCGACGCTGGTGATCGGCTCGGCACCTTCCTGCTACTTCCCGGCTGGGCACCTGGGCGCGCGTAACGTCGAGCAGATGATCGTGCCAGCCCGGCGGGAGCGGGTGCTCCATGCGCTGACCAAGCTCGCCGGGGCTCGCCCGGCCGCTGCGGCGGCGTGAAGATCAACCGGCCGCGGGCTTTGGCCTTACGGCTTGGGCAACGCTGACTTTGCCCGCCCCGCCATGATCAGGCCGCAGCCGAGCACGACGCCCAGCACGCTGAACCCCGCGAGCGGGAAGGTCCAGCCCATCCCCTCGACCAGGCTTGTGCCGTCGACTGCGTCGGAGCGGTAGCGGTAGCGGCTCACCTGCATCTTGGGGAGGGCGAAGAGGGCGGCCTGCCATTCCCAGGAGCGTTCCTGGATGGGCTCGACGTTTGTGAGCCTTGGGCCGCCGGCCTCGGGCAAGGGTGGGACGGGCTTACCGGCTTTCTTGAGCTCGTCGCGCGCGTAAACCTCGGCCGGGGCGTGCCCGCGGCGGTCGCGGTACTGCACGGTGCGAGGGCCGGCGATGCCGCCGCCGGGGAGGAACTCGTAGATCACCCACGTCCAGTCCTTGATGCGCACCTCGCCCCAGGTGTCCTGGTCGAAGCCCGGGCGCGTCTCGCGGGCGACGACGATTGCCCGCCAGTTGTCGTCGCTGAAGGGCTTGATCTCGGCCTTGCCCTCCTTGATCGGCGCAAAGGAGAGGACGCGGAACGACTCTTCGTAGGTTGAAAGGTCCTTGAAGCCCTTGACCTTTGGCGCGATGACGGGGATCGTGACGGTGGAGTCTCCGTAGGTGACGCGCACCGCCGCCTGGGGCTGGCCGCCGTCGGCGCCCGGCACCGTTGTGTCTTCGAGGGTGATGGGCCTTCCGAACGCGCTGATCTCACGCGTCGATTCAGCCTTGAACAGGTATTGCTCGGGCAGTGTGGCGTTGAACGCCGCGACACGGGCGGCCATGAACCACGTTCCGACGCCGGCGCCGACCAACGACACAGCCAAGACGGCCACCCCCATCTTTACCAAGCGGTCCATCGGTTGCTCCAGTGCGGTCTCCGCGGGCGGGTGGCCGCCGGCTCAGTGCGAGGGTGCGGGCGAAGCGGGTGCTTCCTTGCCCGGCTCGGTCGGTGCGTGGGGGGCGGCACCGTGCCCGTCGCCCGTCGCGCCGGCCTCGGCGAGCGTGATGCCCGACTTGGCGCGGCTGATGTTCGCGGAGTTCCTGACGGTGTGCCCGTGGGCGGCGGCGTGCCCGTGGCTGTGGGCGGCGACGTAGGCGGCGACCTCCTCGAACTCGGCCTCGTTGCGTTCCATGTAGGCCTTCATCATCGCGGCCTTGGCCTTGTCGTTCTCGCTGAGCTCGTGGCTGGCGGCGAGTTCCTGGTAGACGTTGTAAAGCCTGATGAGGTAGGCGTGGTTGGTGATGGGCTTGCCGTCCTTGAGGGACTGCTCGATGATCTTGTCGGCTCGCTCGCGCGCGTGGACAGCGATGGGCGTGCCGGCGGGGATCTGGTCCTGGTTGTCGCCGCTGCCGCGGCTGAAGCCGCCGATGCCGCCGGGGGTGATGGCGTCGGCCTTGTGCTCGTAGATGATGCCGCGGTTGCCCAGGTCGATGGCGATGAAGCCGAGGAAGAACGTGGCGACCATGATGGTGAAGACGCAGACCAGCGCGTTCATGGGGTTCTGGTCGTAGCGCAATTGCATGAAGTAGAGTGCGACGATGACGCTCTTGACGCAGGCGATGGAGAGCGCAACGACGGCGTTGACCCAGCCGGGGATGGCGACGTCAAAGGTGCGGGAGAACCACTCCTCGGCGTTGGCCGCGGAGACCGTGAGCACGGTGAAGACCAGCAGGATGACCAGCACGCCCACCAGCAGGCGCAGGGGGACGATGGTGTGCCCGTGGTGCCCGGGCTTGTGCGAGTCTTTCGCTCCGGCGGGCAGGAGGTCGAGCGCGAGCGCGGCGGAGTGGCCGTGGTCGCTGGGGTGCTGGCTGCCGTGGTGCTGGTTGCTCATGGCTCGTGGTCTTTCGTCAGCGGGCGTTTGGTCTGACTGGGCGCGCGGCCGGTGCCCGGCGGCGCGGTCGGTGTGCTAGTGGATGAGGTAGAGCAGCGGGAAGAGGAAGATCCAGACGATGTCGACGATGTGCCAGTAGAGGGCCACCGCCTCGACGGCGTTGTAGTGGTGAGGGCCGAAGTGCTTCTTCTGCGCCCGCAGCAGCAGCCACGCGTAGAGGCCGATGCCGACGATGACGTGGCTGGCGTGCACGCCGGTGGCGCACCAGTAGAGGCTCCACCAGAGGGGCTCGTTGGGGTTGACCCAGTTGGGGTAGTCGTACCACTGGCCGGGGAGCTTGCCCTCTTGGATCTTGGGGACGTACTCGAAGATGATCTTGATGGCGAGGAAGGCGACGCCGGCGAACATCGTAAAGAGCAGGTTGAACTTCAGGCCCGCCTGCTTGTTGAGCTGCGCATCGCGCACCGCGGCGGCGGCGGTGAACGAGCTGGCCAGCAGCACCACGGTGTTGATGAGGCCCCAGCGCCAGTCGAGCAGGCTGCTGCCGTGCTGGAAGGCCTCGGGGTGGAGCATGCGCATGATGGCGTAGAAGCAGAAGAGCCCCGAGAAGAGGAGCACCTCGGTGGCGAGGAAGAGCCAGACGCCCATCTTCACCGAGTCGAACTCGTGGTCGCGGTCGCGGTAGTGCTCCGCGGCCTTGTAGGTCTCGTGGTAGGGTCGGCCGTCGATCCCGGCTCCCGCCACGTCGTTGTTTACCGGCAGTGTGCTCATGTCTTGCCTTTCGCGGCGGGCGTGCAGCGCCCGCCGTGGGAGGTGGTCGGTCGCTTAGTGGTGGCCCTTGTCGTGCCCTTCGAGCTTCGGCGGCATCGCGTACTCGCCCGGGGGGCACTGGGGCGGGTAGACGTCGTCGAAGTCGTAGGGGTGGAACTCGGCGACGGGCTCGTGGTGGAAGTTGTGCGTGATGGGCGGGCTGGCGGCGTGTGTCCACTCCATCGAGAGCGCGCCCCAGGGGTTCGGCGGCGCCTTTCGCCCGCCGGTGAGCGACGCGATGAAGACCGCCAGGTGCGTGATGAAGCCCGAGGCCATCGTCAGCGCGCCGATCGTGCTGATCTTGTGGTAGATCTCAAACTCGTCAACGTAGCTGGCGTAGCGGCGCGGCATGCCCTGAGCGCCCATGAGGAACTGCGGGAAGAACGTCAGGTTGAAGCCGATGAACACCAGCCAGAAGCCGATGCGGGCGCCGTTCTCGTTGTACATCTTGCCGAACATCTTGGGCCACCACATGTGGATGCCCGCGATGAACATGATAATCGCCGAGCCCATCATCACGTAGTGGAAGTGGGCGACGACGAAGTAGGTGTCGTGGAGGTGGATGTCGGTGCTCAGCGCGCCGAGGTAGATGCCGGTGAGCCCGCCGATGCTGAAGATGAAGAGGAACCCGAGCCCGTAGAGCATCGGCACCTTCAGGTCGATGCTGCCCTTGTAGAGCGTGACGGTCCAGTTGAACACCTTGACGGCCGACGGGAGGGCGACGAGGAAGGTCAGGGCGCTGAAGATGGTCGCCGCGAGCTCACCCTCGCTGGTGAACATGTGGTGACCCCACACGATGAACGAGATACCGGCGATCGCCAGCGAGCTGAAGGCGACGGCGCGGTAGCCGAACACCTTCTTGCGCGTGAATACGGCGATCACCTCGCTCATCACCGCCATGCCCGGCAGGATCATCACGTAGACGACCGGGTGGCTGTAGAACCAGAAGAAGTGCTGGAAGAGCACGGGGTCGCCGCCCATCCGCGGGTCGAAGATGCCGACGTGGAAGAGACGCTCGAACGTCAGCAGCAGCAGCGTGATGCCGATGACCGGCGTTGCGAGCACCTGGATGAGCGCCGTGCCGTAGATGCCCCACACAAACAGCGGCATGTCGAACCACCCCATGCCCGGGGCGCGGAGCTTGTGCACGGTGACCACGAAGTTCAGGCCGGTGAGGATGGAGCTGAAGCCGAGGATGAAGGCCGCGAGGATCATGTACACCACGCGCGCGTGCCCCTCGTCGGTGCTGGTTGAGTAGGGCGTGTAGAACGTCCAGCCCGTGTCCACGCCGCCCATCACGGCGGCCATCACGGCGAACACCGAGCCGAGCAGGTAGATGTACCACGAGAGCAGGTTGAGCTTGGGGAAGGCGACGTCCTTGGCGCCGAGCATCAGCGGGAGGAGGAAGTTGCCCAGCGACGCGGGGATGCTCGGCACGATCACCAGGAAGACCATGATGAGGCCGTGGAGCGTGAAGACGCGGTTGTAGACCTCGTTGCCGTCGTTCACCGAGGCGGCGCCGGCCTTTGCGAAGAGCTGACCCTCGACGTGGGCGATGCCCTGGGCGTCGATGAGGGTCTTGCTGGGCTCCCACAGCTCGATGCGCACCAGCAGGGCCGCCATGCCGCCGAGGAAGAACATGAAGAGGATCGCCGTCATGTACATGACGCCGATCTTCTTGTGGTCGATGGTCGTCGCCCAGTCCTTGATCGTGGCGAACCAGGTGGCCTTCGGCGCGAGGTACGACTCGTCGTGACCGGCGTGGTCGTGGGCGTGGCCTGTGTGATCGTGTGGGATGCTTGACATGGTCTGCTCCGTCGGAGACGGCGAAACGGGTACGGCGGGAATGGGGAACTTATTTCTTCGGTTCGGCGGGGGCGGGGGCGGCCTTGTCTGCCTCGGTCGCTTTGCCCGCGAGGCTGCGGAAGTAGGCCATCACGCCCTGGATCTCCAGGTCGCTGAGCACGCCCTTGAACGGCGTCATCTTGTTCTCAAAGCCGTCGTGGATCTTGGCGGCGGGGTAGTTGATCGATTCAAGGATGTAGCTCTCGTCCATCAGCACGGTGCCGCCGCCCTTGATGGGGACCTGCGTGCCGAACGAGTTCTTCCAGGTGGGACCGGTGTTGGCGGTGCCGTCGACCGAGTGGCACTGGGAGCAGATGCGGGTGTGGACCATCTTGCCCACCTCGACCAGCGGCTTGCCCTTGTACACGTCGCCCCAGTCGGCCATCACTCGGTCGTAGGTCTTCTGGTCGACGACGCGGATGAACGCGGCCATTTCAGAGTGGAGGGTGCCGCAGTACTCGGCGCAGAAGACGTAGTGGTCGCTGCCGGGGATCGGCGGGTTGATGCCGGCGACGCTGTCTGGGGTGATCTTGCCGACGGAACGGAGCTTCTGCTCGGGCGTCTGCGCGGCGGACTGCGGGATGAACGTGAGGCTCGTGTAGCGGTTGGGGAACAGGTCCATCTTCAGGCGCATGTCGGGGATGTAGAACGAGTGCATCACGTCGGCGCTCTTGAGCAGGAACTTGACGGGCACACCCTCGCGCACGATGAACATCGGCACGGCGATGTTGCCGCGGTGGCCCGTAAACGTGCCCCCCTCGACGGCGTTTCGTTTGTCGTCCTGGTAGAGCTGGAAGGGGGGCGTTGCGCCGTTGCCGTAGCGGATCTCCCAGCTCCACTTCTGCCCTGTCACGTTGATCGTCTCGGCGTTTGCCTTGGCTACCTGCGCCTTCATGTACCCCTGGAAGCCCCAGAAGAACACGACGGTGAGGATCAGCAGCGGCACCACGACCCAGGTGACTTCCAGCGCGGTGTTGTGGTTGGCGGTGCGCTGGGCCGGGACGCCGGGCCGGCGGCGGTACTTCATCACCCAGTAGAGCATGGGGATGACGACCACAAGGAAGAAGACGATGTTGATCCACGTGACGAGCAGGAAGAGGTTGTCGGTGCCCCAGGTGTCGATTCCCAGCTCGCTGTTGCTGGGCTTGAGGAACAGCTTCCGCAGCCAGTTGCTGATCGGGTCGGAAAACTCCCACGCCAAAGTGCTCATCGCCTGGTTCATCGCGCTAGCTCCGCCGTCCCCGCCCCCGGTGACAACTTGTTGACCTCGTGCGCAGCGGCGTCGGCCGCCTGCTCAGCAAACTTCCGACGCCACTCGTGCATCAGCATCCGCACCAGCAGCCCCGCGACGGTGACCGCCGAGAGGAAGCCGCCGACCTGCATGATCCGCCAGGCGGTAAACGTGTACGCACCCGAGCGCGGATCAAAGTGGAAGCACCACAGCATGATCTTGTCGGTGGACGTGCCGATCTTCCCCTCGCCCGCCTCCACCAGCGCCAGACGCAGCGTTTGCGCGGGCGTCTCGAGCCCGTAGAGGTAACGGCTCACCATGCCGCTGGGTGAAGCGACAAAGACCGCCGACGGGTGCGCGTAATCGTTTGACGCGGGGACGTACCGGTACGGGAAGCCGAGGGCATCGGCGAGACGGCGCGTGTTCGCCGCGTCGGGGCTTGTCAAGAACGCCCAACCGGCGGCAACGTCTTTCTCGGGCTTGCGGCCGTAGTTGATCATCCGAGCCGTCTTGGCGGCGGCCGCTGCTTCGGGCTTGTCCGACGGGTCGATGCTCACAACCAGCACGTTGTAGTCACGGCCAATGGTGAGCCCATCGATCGCGCGGAAGGTCGCGCCGTAGCGCTCCATCAACTGCGGGCATGCGAGCGGGCAGCGGTAGTAAACGAACATCACCAGCACCGGTCGGCCCTGGTTGAACCAGTCGCCCAGCTTGACGGCGGCGCCGGTTGAATCAACCAGCGGCAGGTCGAGCGGCAGCTTCTCGCCGAGCTTCTCGTTGATATCGAGCCCGGCGATCGGCGCCGGCTTCTCGTCGTAGCGCGTCGCGCCGCGGTCGATGGCGGGCTGTTGGGCAACCGCCGCGCGCCCAGAGACCAGCACAGACGCCACCAGCGCACACAAGACGACCAACGCTCGTCGCGCTGATCGGCCGTGCCGCATCTGGATGTCGTGTGGTCTGTTCACGTTCGAAGGGCCTTGCTGGACGCTCTACCGTTTCGTTTTACGGTCTGGCAGGATTGGTTCTGGTTCTGCAAGATTATTGACACGAGGCCAGAGACAACCAAACGAGGGGTCTGCAGAGAGGACTTTTACTTACCGCTGGATCGCTTGCTGTAGGCCTCGATGACCTTGCTCTCGGCCTTCTCGAGGGAGATGGAGACTTTGCCGGCCTCTGGATCGGTCCAGACGGGGTTCTTGTTGGTGGCGAGTTCGGTCAGGATCGCGGAGCGTGTATCCAGCGCGGGCTTCTGGATCGCGGCGCTGTCACCGATCGCTCGTTCGGGGTATTCCTCGAACTGGATCTGGTCGTTGGTCTTGTAGGAGATGAAGTAGACAGCGACGACGGCGATGCACGCCACGGTGAGCAGGTAGCCGGCGAGGCCGATGATGAAGACCTTGATGCCGTCGAGCGACTCACCGTGCGCCTGCTGCGGGTGCTCCTCGATCGTGTGCGAGTGCCACTGGTCGGGCAGCTCGTGCTCTTCGGGTGTGTGGGCTGTTGGGTGAGACATGGTTGGCGTCCGTCGGTTGGTCGTTCGGTCGGGCCGCGGGGCGGTCCGCTTGGGTCACACGTAGTTCTTGTGGTTGAGGGCCTCGGCCAGACGGGGGTCCTTCAGGGCGACGAGCGGGCCGCTCCTTATACGCCACACCACCAGACCGAGCATCAGCAGCAGCGGGCCAAGGAGGCCGGTGATGTCAACCCAGGCGAAGGTGAAGTGCGAGACCGCGACGGGGTCGGTCGCTTCGCCGTGGCCGATCATCAAGACCGGGCGCACCTGCCAGAAGACGTCGACGCAGCACATGGCGATCTGCCAGATCGCGAAAATCGCCAGCAGGCCCGGCGTCGCTTTTACCTTGCGGAACAGGAGGATGACAAAGGGCACGATGAAGTGCCCGAACATCATGAGCTTGCCGACGTTCTCCCAGCCGCCCGTGCCGCGGGCGACCATCCAGGCCGTCTCTTCGGGGATGTTGGCGTACCAGATCAGGAAGTACTGGCTGAAGCCGATGTAGGCCCAGAAGATGGTAAAGGCGAGCAGGAGCTTGCCCAGGTCGTGGAAGTGCTCGGAGGTGACGAGGCCTTTCATCACGCCCGCGCCGCGGAGGACGCAGAGGATCAAGATGACCAGGGCGGTGCCGCCGACCATGTTCCCGGCGAAGAAGTAGACGCCGAACATCGTGCTGAACCAGTGATAGTCGAGCGACATGCTCAGGTCGAAGGCGGCGAAGGCGGTGGTGAGGCCGAACGCCAGCAGGCCCCACGCGCTGTCGCGCTGGGCGGTGTTGGTGAGGCCCTTGTCGCCGGTGACGTCCTGGCGGCGGCTGAGCGAGTACATCCGCAGACCCAGGAGCGACCAGATGGCGACGTAAGCCGCGATCCGACCCCAGAAGAACATCCCGTTCATGCCGAGGAGGTACGCGAGCTTCGCGTCGGCCATGTGCGCCTTCTGGGCCGGGTCCATCCAGTGCCACAGGTTGTGCCCGCTCAGCAGCAGCGGCAGGATCAGCAGCAGCGACAGCGGCAGCAGGCTGGCGACGTTTTCCATCTGGCGGCGCAGCGAGACGGTCCAGCCCGCCTGCGTCGCGCGCATGATCAGCACGAGGCCCAGGCAGCCGAGCATGAGCCCGATGGTGACGACGACGCCAACGTGGTAGCTGAGCCACGCGTTCTTGACGTGCTCGTGGGCGTGCTCGCCCTCGCCGGCCATGAAGCCGTAGGCGGCGGTTGCGCCCAGGCAGAGCAGGCCGAGCGCGATCAGGCCGCCCATCAGTCCTCCACCCCACCCGGCGGGTGTGCGCGTGTTGGCGGGCGAAAGGTCGATCGGGCCGAAGTGGCTGTCGAACGTCTCGGCCCCGTGGGCGTGGTCCGCGGTGATCTGACTCATGGCTTCACCTCCGGCTTGGCGGGCGCCGCGGGCGCGGCTGCGCCACCCGCCTTGGCCGCGGCGGCGGCCTCTGCGGCGCGCCTCTGCTTCACTTTTTCGATCTCGGCGGCCCTGGTCTTCTCGAGCGCCTCACGCGCGGCGGGGGCGAGGTCGGCGGGCGAGCCGCTCTGCTGCGCCTGGAGCGTGCGGATGTAGGCGACGATCGCCCAGGCGTCCTGCTCGTTCACCGAGTAGCCGTAGGAGGGCATGCGCATCGGCTGCTTGGGGTCGTCGGCCGGCAGCCCGTTGCGGATGACGTGGAAGATGTACCCGTCCTTGCTCTGGTCCTGAGCTGGGTCGGTGAACTTCGCGTCGTGGAAGTTGGCGACCACGCCCTGCCACTGCGCGCCGACGGTTCCCTTGCCGTACCCGTCGTAGCCGTGGCAGACCGAGCAATAGATGTTGAACCGTTCGCGCCCGCGCTCGAGCGTTTTCATGTCAACGGTGACGCGCGGGGGGATCGTGGCGAGGTACTTGCCGTCGGCCCCCGTGCCGAAGTAGTAGCCGGCGTCATCCTTGAGGTAGGACTCGCGCGAGGGATCGGCCGCGTCGGCCATCGCCCCGAAGGCGACGGTGTGCTCGACCGGGCGGCGCATGGCGCGACCGTCGGCGAAGAACGGGGTCTGCGTCTGCGGCTTGAACTTTGGCGAGTCGTCCATGTCCGGGAAGAACTGGCGCGGCCGGCTGTCGGAGCGGTCGCCGCGGCAGCCCGCGAGCGCGGCGAGCGCGATCGCGCCTGCGGCGAGGACGAGGCGGGTTGTTTTGTTGGTCACCATGACTGTGTCTTTTCTGCTGGTGTGTCGTGCCTGATGCCTTCTGCGCTCACTCTTCAACCAGTTCGACGCTCTTGGCCCCGGCCTCGAGCAGCTGGCGGCGGGTCTTCTCCGGCTCGAAGGAGGCGTCCGCCGCTTCGACCACGATCATGAACCGGTCGTCGCTCACCTTGAGGAACCGCGGCTTCTTCAGCAGCGAGTGGTGCCACATGGGGAGACCGTTGAAGATGAGCATGCCCAGGAGGCAGGTGAACGCTGTGAAGAGGACGCCAATCTCGAACGTCACCGGCACCAGGACCTGCCAGGCGTCGCTGGGCTTGCCCTGGTGGACCAGCGGGTACGCGAAGTGGCGGACCCACATCTGGAACCCGAAGCCCACGCAGGCCATGGTCAGGCCCGTGCAACCCACGATGAGCGGGAGCTTGGTGCCCTTGTTGCCCATGGCCTCGTCGATGCCGTGGACGGGGAAGGGCGAGTAGATGTCCCACTTCTTGTAGCCGGCGTCCCTGATCGCCTCGGCGCCGTGGCTGATGCTGGCTGGACCATCGAACTCGGCCATGACGCCGTAAACGGTCTCGCCCGACTGGGTCTTGTAGACCTTCCTGGTGCTCACGCCTCACCTCCCTTTGCAACACGGCCGGGCTCGTGGTGTGCGCCCGCGGGGACTCCCCAGCCGCCGGCGGCCGCGACGCCGTTTTGCTCGTGCCCGTGGTGGGCGCCGTGCGCGTGCGGGTCGGCCTGGGGCGTCACGTTCTTGATCTCGCTCATCGCAAACTGCGGCAGGAACCGCATGAACAGCATGTAGAGCGTGAGGAACGTGCCGCACGAACCGACGAACGTGAGCACGTCGACGAACGTGGGGTAGAACATGTTCCACTCACCGGGCAGGAACGCGCGGTGGAGGCTGGTGACGATGATCACGAAGCGCTCGAACCACATGCCGATGGTGATGAGGATGCTGACGACGAAGATGACCGGCACGCTGCGGCGCATCGCCTTGAACCAGAAGACCTGCGGCGACAGGACGTTGCAGGTGATCATCGTCCAGTAGGCCCACCAGTAGGGCGCGTAGCGCTCAAGGCCCATCCACTTGGCGACAAACGGCGGCATCACGCGGTTGTAGACGAAGACGTCCGCCTCGTACTTGTTGCCCGAGTACCAGGCGATGAAGAACTCCATCGCGTAGGCGAAGCCGACCATCATGCCAGTCAGCAGCAGGATCTTGGCCATGTTCTCGAGGTGCCGCGACGTGATCAGGTCCTTCATGCCCGGGTAGAGCTCGCGCGAGGGGATCAGCAGCAGCAGCACCATCGCGAAGCCGCCGAAGATGGCGCCTGCCACGAAGTAGGGCGGGAAGATCGTGGTGTGCCAGCCCGGCAGCACCGACGTGGCGAAGTCGAACGACACGATCGAGTGCACGCTGAGCACCAGCGGCGTGCTCACGCCCGCCAGCATCAGGTAGGCCTTCTCGTAGTTCCACCAGTGGCGCGTGCTGAAGCGCCAGCCGAGCGACAGGAAGCCGTAGACAAGCGCCCGGACGCGGTCGACCGGCAGCCCGACAAACGGCAGCCGCACGGCGGCCTTGCCGTCGCGGATCAGCCGCAGCGCGGCGCGGTCGCGCAGCGTCGCGAAGTCGGGGATCATGCCCATGTACCAGAACAGCAGCGAGACGGTCGCGTAGGTGCTCACCGCGAAGACGTCCCACAGCAGCGGGCTGGAGAAGTTGGGCCAGATGCTGTTGCTGTTGGGGATCGGGAAGAGCATCCAGGCCATCCAGACGCGTCCGACGTGGATGCCCGGGAAGGTGCCGGCGCAGATGACGGCGAAGATGGTCATCGCCTCGGCCGCGCGGTTGATGCTCGTGCGCCACTTCTGCTTCAGCAGACAGAGGATGGCGCTGATGAGCGTTCCGGCGTGACCGATGCCGATCCAGAAGACGAAGTTGGTGATGTCCCAGGCCCAGTCGACCTGGTTGTTGAGGCCCCACACGCCCACGCCGGTGATGATCAGGTAGAGGATCATCAGCGGCATGATGCCCGCGACGGTGCTCACCACGCCGAACGCCGGCATCCACCAGCGTCCGGGCCCCTTCTCGATGTACCCACAGACGGTGTCTGTGATCCACGAGAACGAGCGGTTGTTGAGCACCAGCGGCGCGCGGGACGAGGGGTCCTGGCTCAGCGAGCCGTCGCCGCTCTCGGGGTCCCACACGCGCGCGGGTTCGGGCGCCGCGGCCAGGCCGGCCGTCTCTCGCGCCATGGTTTCGTCGGGTCGGATGCTCACGCGTGGCCTCCCAGGACCGCGAGGCTCAGGCGGTAGCCCGCCTCGCCCCTCTTGGTGCGATCGATGAACGCGGCGTGCTTCTCGGCGCCGTGCCCGTTGTTCTCGTTGCCGCCGCCCTCGGAGCCGTGCCCGCCATGACCGGCGACGGGGTGCTCGATCGAGTGGACGCGGTCGGCGGCGTCCTTGTCACCCGCGGCGACGAGTGCCGCGAGGTACTTGGTGTTGGGGTTGCCCACGCGGATCATGTGCGTTGTGCGCGGGCGGGTGTCGAGGTACCCAAGCAGCGCGTAGGTGCGGGTGTGGTCGCGCATCGCGCTGACCTTGCTGTGCGGGTCGAGGATGTCACCGAAGTGGATCGCGCTGGTCGGGCAGGCCTGCTGGCAGGCTGTCTGCACGAAGCCGTCGGGCACGCCGTCGGCGGCGAGGTCGAACACCCGGCCCTCCTTCGTTGCACGCAGCTTGAGCTCGATCTTGGCCTCGTTGGTGCGCTGGATGCAGTAGGTGCACTTCTCCATCACGCCGCGCGAGCGGACAGTGACGTTGGGGTTCTTCTGCAGCTTCTGGATCTCGTCGAGCTTGTGGCGCAGGCGCGGCGGGATCAGGTGCTGGTTGGCGGGCAGGTGGTCCTTGAGCAGGCCGGGGGCCGACTCGGCGATGTTGGGGTCGAGCCCGCCGTTGAGCTTGGTGACGCCGAAGTCGAAGAAGTTGAAGCGGCGCACCTTGTAGGGGCAGTTGTTGGCGCAGTACCGCGTGCCGATGCAGCGGTTGTAGACCATGTAGTTGTTGCCCTCTGGCCCGTGCACGGTGGCGTTGACGGGGCAGACGACCTCGCACGGCGCGTTCTCGCAGTGCACGCACGCGACGGGCTGGAAGACCATGCCGCTGGGGTTGTCGCGGTCGCGCCCGGTGAAGTAGCGGTCGACGCGGATCCAGTGCATCTCGCGCCCCTTGTTCACCTCGAACTTGCCGACGACGGGGATGTTGTTCTCAGCCTGGCAGGCGACGGTGCAGACGTTGCAGCCGCTGCACGCGGAGAGGTCGATCGACATGCCCCACTGCACGCGCTGGCTGTAGGGCGGGTGCTTGCTCGGCTTGCCGGCGTGCGAGGGGTCGAGGTACGCGCCCTCTTCCTTCGTCGGGTCGCTCCGGGAGCCGTTGAAGGGGTTCTTGTACGCGCTGACGTTGGCGGGCATGTGGTTGAGCTCGCCGCCCTCGAGGCGCTCGCCGAGGCTCAGACGCTTGGGACGCCCGTACGGGTCGGTCGACGCCACGATCGACACGTCGCCGTGCTCCTTGAACGCCGGCAGGTCGATGGACCGCACGATCGCGCGGCCCTCCATCGAGCCGTGCGTCTGCGTGCACGAGATGTCGTACGACTCGCCCTTTGCTTTTACCGTTGCGCCCGAGGCGCTGAACGCGCCGGCGGGCTTGAGCAGGAAGGTGTTGAAGCCCACGCCCGAGCCGACCTGGCCCGTCTTGCGCCGGCCGTTGCCCAGCGGCAGGACCAGCGTGTTGTCGGGCATTCCGGGGACCGGCCAGACCGCGATCACCATCGACTCGCCGCCGACGGTCACTTCGGCCAGCGAACCGTGGGGCTTCTTGTCGGTCTCGTCGGGGCGCGACAGGCCCAGCGCATCGAGCGTCGAGGGGGAGCAATAGGCAGGGTTGTCCCAGACGACCTTTGACGCCGCGTGCGGCAGTTCCTGCAGCCACGCGTTGTTGGCCCAGCGGCCGTCGGCCATGAGGCCGCGCTCGAACACAACGTCGAGCGAAGAGGAGGAGGGCGCGGCACCCGCGGCGGCGTTGACGACGATGTCGGCTGCGCGATTGACGTTGACGCTCATCGCGGCGCCGGCGACGTTGCCGGCGACGCCGTTCCACAGCGCCTGCCGCCACGCCTTGTCAAAGTCCATCGGCGTCCGCTTTGACCAGACCGACCGCACGAGGTCGTATCCGTCGGGCTTCTGGCCGAGGATCGTCGCGAGCGTCTCGATCTCGCTGCGCGCGGTGTAGAGCGGCGCGATCAGCGGCTGGACCGGGCTGAGGGTGCCGTCGGCGGCGACGACGTCGCCCCACGACTCGAGGTAAGTGGTGCTGTTGAGCCGCCAGTTGGCGAGTTCCACGGTCTCGCTGTCTTCAACCGACTGCACGACGAGGGTGAGCTTCTTGTCGGCGACGGCCCTGGCGAGCTTCTCCTCGAGCTTCAGCGCGGCGGGCGCGTTGAACGCGGGGTTGGTCTCGATGCACACGAGCGTCTTCACCTCGCCGCGCTCGACCTGCCCGGCGAGCTTCGCCAGACCGGCCGCGCCGTCGCTGACGCGCTCGGCGTCGGCGGGGAGGTACTTGACGGTCTGCCCGACGTTGCCGAGTTCGCTGTTGAGCCCGGCGACGAGGGCGTGCACCCACGACGGCTGGCTGGCGCCGACGACGATCAGGCCCGCGCCCCTGTTCGCGGCGAGGTCCTCCGCTACCGCCTCAACAAACTTCGCGTCAACGCCCGAGTCGTTGACCTTCGCCGCGCTCACGCCGGCCGCGAGCGGGCCGGAGACGCCGAGCTTCTTGGCCAGTGCAACAACCAGCGCGGGGACCTGCGAAGGGGCGACGCGCACGCGGTGATCGGCGGAGCCGCCGGTGCCGGTGAACGACGACTCGGCGCAGTAGAGCCGGCACATCTGGTCCTTTGTGCCCATCACGCTGCGCCACGCCCCCCACTGACGGGCGTGCACGAGGCTCAGCGGCTCAAAGTGCAGGAAGTCGCGGTCGAGCGAGAGGATGATCTTCGCCTTGGAGATGTCGAGCACCTCGGTGGCCGGCCCGCCGCAGACCGCGCTGATCGCGGTGTTGGCGGCGGTGTTCTCCGTCGCGTCGTAGGCGATCCACGAGGCGTCGGGCCAGCGCTTGCTGATCTGGTCGCGCAGCGCGTCGCGGGTGGGGCTGGTCTTCTTGTCGACGATGAACGCAAGGCCCGCGCCGTGCGTCGCGTCGTAGGTGGCAAAGTGCTTGGCGCTCCACGCGGAGAAGTCGTCCCACGTCGCGGGCACGTACGAGACCTTGCCGCCGTTGTCGCGCCTGAACTCCGGCTCCTTCAGCCTGTCGGGGTCGTACAGCGCCAGGATGCTCGCCTGCGACCACTCGCTGCTCTTGCCCTGGTTCACGGGGTGGAGCGGGTTGCCCTCGACCTTCGTCGGGCGGCCTTCGTGCGTCTCAACCAGCAGGCCCTCGGCACCGCCACCGGGCAGCGGGCGCGACGTGGCGTAGTAGAGGCTCTTGCCGGGGATGACCGTCTCAGGGACGTTCGCCGAGTAGGGCAGGATGTCGTGGACGGGTCGGCGGCAGCCGGGCATGGTGGCCGCGCCGGCGAGCGCAACGCCCGCGCCCATCAGCTTCAAAAACGTGCGCCGGCTCCCTTGCAGAAGCTCGCTCGCGCCGTCGGGGAACTCGCGCTCCAGGAAATCACGGAACTCGCCGGTGTCGGCGAGGTCGTCGAGGCCGCGCCAGTGCTTGGCGCCGGCGGCGCCGATCAGCTCGTGGGGCGTCCGCGCCTTGTGCAGGGGCTTGCCGTCTTCGACGCTGGAATGGCATTGATCGTGAGCCATAGTGGTGTCTTCTTCTGCTGGTCTTCTGCTCTGGTCCGATGGCGGGCGTTGACGCGGTTCAGTAGTGGCAGGCGCCGCAGTTCTCGGGCGCCGCGAGCTTGCGCTTCTCGTAGAGCGTCGCGCCCTGCTTGGCGACGGCCGCGGGGTCTTCCTTCATCTTCTCGACGTCGAACAGGCGCGTCATCATGTTCTCGTAGACGCCGCCGTCGGGCCTGGGGTCGCCGGCGCGGGGGACGAGGTTCGGCTCGGGGTTGCGGTGGCAGTCGAGGCACCAGCCCATGCTGAGGCTCTCGTGCTGCCAGACGACCGGCATGCGCGCCACGTTGCCGTGGCACGAGATGCACGAAACGCCTGCGTTGAGGTGCACGTTGTGCGGGAAGTTGCGCACATAGTCGGGCAGCTTGTGAACGCGGTGCCACTCGATCGGCGCGTCGGCGGCGTACGCCTCGCGGATGAAATCGGTCTTGGCCTTGTGCTGCGCGTTCTCAAACTTCTGCAGCTTGTTCTCGCCGTGGCATCCGTTGCAGACGGCGACGGCGGGGATGTTGGCCTCGGCGCTGACTTCGATCTGCGAGTGGCAGTAGCGGCAGTCCATGCCCAGCTTGCCCGCGTGGATCTGGTGGTTGAAGCCACCGCCGGGCTGCTTGGGCATATACCCCACTTCCCAGTAGGCGGGAGTGAAGTAGTACCAGACCCCTCCAACCACCAGCGTGAGTGCGGTCATCCCGCCGCCCACCATGTGGAAGGGGAGTCCGTTGGTCCACTTGGGGAAAATCGTTGACATCCGGCGACTCCCATCCGGCTACCCGCTCGCCAAAGCCTGTTCCCGGCCCAAGACCGGGGCCGGGACGGAAGCTGGTGGGGTATCTCCCGAGCACAAGTGAGCAAACGCTACTTCTTGCCCGGCCGGAAAATATGCGGCCGGAGAATAGTCAGGTCTCTGCTATATTTGCAAGTGCTCCCAGTCTCACCGGCCTCACTGAGATTCAGTCTCAACAAGGCAGGGGAGATGATGGAGCACGCGCGGAGCGATTGTTCGCTCTTTGAACGGGTATGTTGCCTTTGCTGAGGACTCAGGACTTCTTCTTATGCACCCGACCCCGCTTGATGGTTCCCAGCCCTCTGCCCGTTGGCCCTCGCGATTCGGCGCTGCCATCACGCTCGGGTTTGCCGCGGCGGTGGCGATGTGGATCATCTGGTTCCTCGTCCACATGCCCGCGACGATCGACCTGATGCCGCAGGCGGTTTCAGGGCCGCTGCTGCTGCTGGTTGCCGCGGTGGCGTTGATGATCGGGCTCATGCGTCTGCCGCGGGAGGACCGCCTGCCGGTGGGCACACTCGCCGGGCTCGTTGCCGGGCTCGTCACGCTCTTGATCCTCGGAACGCGCCTTACGCAACAGGCGACCGCGCCCGATGCGATGACAAACGCGAGCGAACTGCGGCCACAGGCGCCGCTGATGATCGCGGGCTTCCTGCTGGCGATGTGCGCAGCGGGCGTGGTCGCGGGCTTTGGTGCTGTTTCTCTGGGCGGGAGTTCTGCCAGGCTTCGCAGAAGCCCCGCCTCATGGCTGGCGTCGTTCGCGGTTGTAAACGCGGTGGCGATACTGCCGCTGCTCACACTCGGCGGCCTGGTGACAAGCACCAAAGCGGGGTTCGCCGTGCCCGACTGGCCCGGCACGTACGGCGCCAACATGTTCCTGTATCCGATCGGCCTGATGAGCGAGCCGCGGATCTTTCTTGAGCACACGCACCGGCTCTTCGGGGCGATGGTGGGGCTCACAACGGCGGTCGGCTTTGTCTTCGCGCTCTGCTGCGCACCGAAGGGTTGGATGAAACTCGCCGCGCTGGGCCTGCTGCTCCTGGTGATCGCGCAGGGCGTGGCGGGCGGGCTCTGGACCCAGGAAAAAGCGAAGGCGCTTGTGATCCTCCACGGCATGACGGGGCAGATCTACTTTGCGCTCACGCTCGCCTACGCCGCGGCGCTGAGCGAACGGTGGGCCCGCTGGCGTGACGACACAGCCGCGCGTGCGGCGGTGCGCACGCCCGCGCGAGGAATCACCGTGCTGCTGGTGCTGCTGCTGGTGCAGTTGGCGATGGGCACGATGGTGCGCCACCTGGGCAGCAAGGGTGTGCACGCGCTCTATACCCACGCGACGCTCTCGATGGTGATCCTGGTGCTGGCGATCATGGTGGGCACAAAGATGATGCGGCTGAAGGCAACGCCGGTGCACGGCAAGAGCCTATGGTGGGCCGGGCACCACGTTGTGCTGGCGGTCGGTCTGCAGTTTGTGCTCGGCTGGATCGCGCTGCTGGCGTGGATGTCGGCCAAGGACCAGGTGGCCCCGCTCTCGAGCGAACTGGCCAGCGCCGCGGCCATCAAACCGTGGGACGCGCTCGTCCGGACCGCCCACCAGGCCAACGGTGCGCTGGTGCTGGGCTCGAGCGCGGTAATGGCGGTGTGGGGGCTGAGCAGAGCGAAGATCGCTGTGCATCAGAGCTAACGGCTATCGCTTCGCGCGGGGGATCACGCACCGCAGGCCTGACCAGGTCTCGTCGATCGCACATACCTTGTTGTCTACCAGACCCGCCGCAAGCGCGGCATCGCGGATCATGTTCTCGCCGAGAGCGCCCTCCCCATTCTGGCCTTTCCGCCAGGCGAACCAGAGGCCACAGTGCGAGGCCATCCGGGGGACAAGCGATTTGAGCCGGGCGGGAAGATCGGCAGGCTTGTCAAGGAAGGCGACGATGACATCAAACGGCCCCTTCGCTGCTGGGCTGCTGAGCTGCGCGACACCCTCCGGGAGTGTGCCAAGGGTCCTTTGAAAGCCGTCGGGCTGACTCACGAGGTACAGCGATGAATCGGGCTTGATGCCAAGTTTCTGAGGGAGCGGGGTGCTTGAGTAACCTGCCATGATCGGAGCGTACCCAAAGACACATTCGCAGGAGGATTGAAGGGGCCTGTTCGGTTGATTTGGCGGAGCAGCCGGTCAAACATTGCCCCTGTTCGAAACCCGACCGTGACGGACGCCTGATCATCCATCAGGCCAAGGCGCGGACAGGGGCTTCTCCTCGCGGCGAGTTGAAGTCTGAGGTTTGCCGGGAGCGTGGATGCACGCAGACCGGCCGCCGCGGCCTGATGGGCACCCCCCACAACCAGGACCGCGTCGAGGCGTGGTGACTTGATCAGTCCGGGACGACCCGGCTGTGGAGCCCGCAATGGGCGTGGAGGTTGTGTCGGTCGGCGAATCAAAGCACCCTCATCCGCCGTGGAGGACCGCGGCGCCTTCTCCCGCTCCGCGGGCGAAGGAGGGAACTGAGAGGCCCATGGTGTAACGGTAGCACAGCAGACTTTGGTTCTGCTTGTCTTGGTTCGAATCCAAGTGGGCCTGTTGGATACGTGGGCGTCAGCGAACAGCGATCAGGCATCAGTGAACGCATGAGCAGCAGCAACGCACAATCTGGAAAACCTCCCATCGCCATCATCCTCGCCGCGGGCAAGGGAACGCGGATGGAGAGCGATCTGCCCAAGGTCGTTCACCCAGTCGGCGGGCGGCCGATGGTGTGCGCGGTTGTGGATGCGTGCCGCGAGGCGGGGTGCGAGCGGATCGTGCTCGTCGTGGGGTACAAGCAGGAGGTTGTGCGCGACCTGATGGCGAAGCAGGGGGCGGAGTGGAATCGGGGGATCGAGTACGCGGTTCAGGAGCAACAGCTCGGCACGGGGCACGCCGTGCTGAGCGCGAAGGGGACGCTGGGCGCGACGACGAGTGAGCAGGGCCGCCCCTGCTTCGTGCTCGCGGGCGACGGGCCGCTGATCCGAGCCCAGACGCTCCAGACGCTGCTCCGCACGCACAGCGACACTCACGCAGCGGCGACGATGGCGACGAGCGTGATCGACGACCCGACCGGGTATGGCCGGATTGTCCGCGGTGCCGACCGCAAGCTATCCGCGATCGTGGAGCACAAGGAGTGCACCCCGGATCAGCTGAAGATCCGCGAGGTGAACCCCTCGTACTACTGCTTCGACACGGCCAAGCTCTTCACGGCGCTCGCGCAGGTGAAGCGGAACGAACAGTCGGGCGAGTACTACATCACCGACGTTCCCTCGCTGCTGCTGAAGCAAGGCGAGCGCGTCGAAGTGATCGAGGCGGTGCCGCCGCAGGACATCCTGAGCATCAACACCCCGGCGCAGCTGGCAGAGGTTGACGCGATCTATCGCTCACGCCCCGCAAAGTCCTCCAACGCACCCGGAGCCCTCCGTTGAACAACGACCTCTCCCAGCTCAAGGTGTTCGCCGGGCGCACGAGCCACTACCTGGCCGAGCGGATCTGCGGGCACATCGAGCGCGACCTTGGCCGCCAGCAGGACAAGCAGGCGTCGTTCAAGGCGGGCCAGTCACGCATCGAGACGTTCCCCGACGGCGAGGTGCTGGTGAAGCTCGAGGAGGACGTGCGTGGGCGCGACTGCTTCGTGGTGCTCAGCACCTGCGCGCCGGTCAACGACAACATCATGGAGCTGCTGATCTACGTCGACTGCCTCAGGCGCGCCAGCGCCAAGCGCATCACGGCGGTGATCCCCTACTTCGGCTACGCCCGGCAGGACCGCAAGGACGAAGGGCGCGTGCCCATCACCGCCAAGCTGGTCGCGAACCTGCTCACCGCGGCCCACATCGACCGCGTGCTCGCCCTCGACCTGCACGCCGCGCAGATCCAGGGGTTCTTCGATATCCCCGTTGACCATCTCTCGGCGACGCCGGTCTTCCACAAGCACTTCGCCGCCAAGCGTTCCGAATTGACCGACCTGTGCCTGGTGAGCCCGGACGTGGGCAACGTGAAGGTGGCCGAGAGCTTCGCAAACCTGCTCCAGGGCGAGCTTGCGATCATCAACAAGCGCCGCAAGAGCGGCAGCGAGGTCGAGACGAGCCACATCATCGGCAACGTCAAGGGCAAGACCGTGCTGATGTTCGACGACATGATCGCCACCGGCGGCACCGTGGTTCAGGCGGCCGAGCTCGTCATGCAGCAGGGGGCCAAGCGCGTCATCGCCGCCGCTACCCACGGAGTGATGGCGGGCAGGGCGATCGAGAAGCTCATGTCGCCGGCGATCAGCGAGATCGTGGTGACCAACACCGTGCCGCTGGGCCCGCGCGTCGACCCCATCCGGCACAAGCTGACGGAGCTGTGCGTGGGCGACCTGCTGGGCGAGGCGATCCACCGCATCCACTGCAACCTGTCGATCAGCGCCCTGTTCAGGGGCACCGCGGGGGTGAAGAGGTAACAAGCGTCGGGAGGGGGCCCGCGGCCGTCGCCGGCGGGAATGGTTTTACAACACCGGTTTGAGAAGTTCTGTGAAAGGAAACGAGTTATGAAGAAGGAAGCGATCAAGATTCAAACGGCCGTCCGCACCAAGCACGGCTCCCGCTACTCCCAGCGCCTCCGCGCACAGGGCCGCATGCCCGGCGTGGTCTACGGGCACAAGCAGGACCCCGTCTCGGTCGACTTTGACGCCAAGGAACTCCTCGGGCACGTGCGCGGCGGGCAGAAGGTCTTCACGCTCGCGATGGCCGGCCAGGCCGACGGGCAGATGGTGCTGATCCGCGACGTGCAGTTCGACTACCTGGGCAACAACCCGGTGCACGTCGACTTCGCCCGCGTTGACGCCAACGAGCGCGTGCACACCAAGGTGCGCATCCAGCTCAAGGGCGACGCCAAGGGCCTCAAGACCGCCGGCGCGATCCTCGTCCACCCGTTCTCTGAGATCGAGATCGAGTGCCGCGTGATCGACCTGCCCGAGTTCATCTCGGTCGACATCAGCGAACTGGACATGAACCAGCAGATCACCGCCGGTGAGGTCAAGCTCCCCGCCGACGACATGAAGCTCATCACCGACACGCACTCGGTGGTCGCGCAGATCGTCGAGGCTGTTGAAGAGGTCGTCGCCGAGGCCGCCACGGTCGCGACCACCGCCGTCGCCGGGCCCGAGGTTATCGGCGAGAAGGAACGCCTCGAGAAGGCCGCCGCCGATGCCAAGGCCGGTGCCAAGCCCGCCGCAGGCGCCAAGCCCGCCGCGGGTGCGCCCGCCGCCAAGCCGGCCGCGAAGAAGTAATCAACCACGGTCCGCCACGCCTAACGGCGTGGCGGCCGATTCAAGAGGCATCAGCCATCAGGAGTCAGGCATCAGGGCAAGGCCCGCTGTCGTTGCCTTCACTGATGCCTGATCGCCGATGCCTGATGCCCCCTTATGAAGCTCATCGTCGGCCTCGGCAATCCCGGCCCGCAGTACGAGAAGACGCGGCACAACGCGGGCTTCCTGGCGCTTGACCGTCTCATCGCGCAGTTTGCGCGTTCGGTCGCAGCGCGGCAGAAGTTCGGCGGCGAAGTCGTCGAGACGGAGATCCAAAGCGAGCGGTGCCTTCTGCTGAAACCGATGCGGTTCATGAACTGCTCGGGCAGCAGCGTGCAGGAGGCCGCGGGGTTCTACAAGGTGGCCGTCGGCGACATCATCGTGATGCACGACGACACGGCCTTCCCTGTCGGCACGGTGAAAGTGCGCGGCGAGGGCGGTCACGGCGGACACAACGGCCTGCGCGACATCGACCGGGCCCTGGGCACACAGGCCTACGCACGCGTGCGGATCGGCGTCGAGGCCAAGCCCGCCGAGTACGCCGACCTTGCCGACTGGGTTCTCAGCCGCTTCACGGGCGACGAGCTCAAGCGGCTGGAACCAGCCCTGGACCGCGCGGCAGAGGGGGCCATGCTTTTCGCCAAGTTCGGGCTGGCGAAGGCGATGAACGTGGTCAATGCCCCTGCGGTAGCTTAACAAACCCCCTCCCCGACCTCGCGGACTCGGTCACCCCTCCCGCTGGGAGCGGGAGAGTTCGGGCGCTATGCTTGTCCCCTTGGTTTCGGCCCGCGGACGTGTGTCCAACCGGCCGGACCGACATGCCCCGGCGAATCCCGGGGACCCATACTGAAAGGTTTCCCATGCGGTACATCCCCACGGTTGCGTACGAAGCGATGCTCCTGTTCCCCCAGTCGGCCAACGTCGACCTCAAGGGCACGGTCGAGTTCATCAAAGAGACCATCACCAAGAACGGCGCTGAGATCATCAGCCTCAAGAAATGGGGCGACCGCCAGCTCGCCTACTCGATCAACAAGCAGAAGCGCGGCGTCTACATCCTCGTCTACTTCAACTCCCCCACCGACAAGCTCGCGGCGATCGACCGTGCCTTCACGCTCTCAGAGAGCCTGATGCGCCACCTGATCACCCGCGCCGACCACCTCACCGTTGAGGAAATGAAGTCGACCGACGGCCAGATCGACCTGACCATCGAGGCCAACCTGCGCATGGCCGCTCAGCCCACCGAGGCTGCGCCCGTCCCCCAGGCCGCTCCCGCCGGCGAGGAATAAGCCTCACCGCTCGTTGATGCCCTATCACCAAGATCAACGCAGGCCCGGGTTCACCCCGGGCCTGTTTCATTGTGGGCGCGGCCGCGCGATGGTCTTGGCCCGGATGCACAACGACCCGGGCACCGAAGGCCCGGGTCGTCTGCAAGCGGAGAAGGAGGGATTCGAACCCTCGTTACAGGCCTAAACCCGTAAACCGGTTTAGCAAACCGGCGCCTTCAGCCGCTCGGCCACCTCTCCGGAAGTCGGGTCAATCATCGGCGGCTCGGTGCCGTGAATCAAACGGGAAATCCGAGGGTTTTCGCGGGCCTGCGGGGGCGCTCCCGGGCAGACTCTGCCCCCTGCAGGAGGGCACCGGCCCCCACCCAGCCGCAAAAGCAGCACGGGCCGCTCCCTACCCTCGACGCACGATGGCGAAGAAGACCACACCGCGGCGGAGCAACCAACCAACGACGACCGACCGCGTGGTGCCCGTCGGGCTCACGCAGTTTGCCTGCGTCGAGAGCCCGGCGGAGAACCGCAAGCGGCAGTTGGCCCTGATCGAACAGGCCGCCAAGGCGGGGGCCAGGATCGTCTGCACGCAGGAGATGTTCACCAGCCAGTACTTCTGTCAGGTGGAGGACCACCGGTTCTTCTCGCTGGCCGAGAGCATCCCCGGCCCGAGCACCGACGCGTGCTGCAAGCTGGCGAAGAAGTACGGCATCGTGATCGTCGCGTCGCTATTTGAGAAGCGGGCGAGCGGGCTCTATCACAACACCGCCGCGGTGATCGATGCCGACGGCTCGCTGATGGGCGTCTACCGCAAGATGCACATCCCCGACGACCCGCTGTATTACGAGAAGTTCTACTTCACGCCAGGCGACCTGGGCTTCAAGGCGTGGAAGACGCGCCACGCGACCATCGGCGTGCTGATCTGCTGGGACCAGTGGTTCCCTGAGGGCGCACGCCTCACCGCGATGCAGGGGGCCGAGATCCTCTTCTACCCCACCGCCATCGGCTGGCACCCCAGTGAGAAGCGCGAGTACGGCGAGGCCCAGCACGACTCGTGGGAGACGTCGATGCGCGCACACGCCATCGCCAACGGCTGCTATGTGTGCGCTCCCAACCGCGTGGGGCACGAGTTCATCGCCGGGCCCGACGGCAAGCCCGTGAGCAAGGACGGCATCCAGTTCTGGGGCCAGTCGTTCGCCGCGTCACCCAACGGGCAGGTGATGCACCGCGCGGCCGTCGACAAGCCGGGCGTGATGGTCGTCGACTGCGACCTCGATAAGGTCGAGTTCGCGCGTACACACTGGCCGTTCCTGCGGGACCGGCGGATCGACGCGTACGGCGATATGACCAAGCGGTTCAGCGTGTAAGTTTGTGAATAACGAAGGATCGAAGGGATCGAAGTGAAAACACCGCGCTCGCTTGGCTACGCCTTTCCCCCCGAATGGGCCCCCCACTGCGGCACGTGGCTCTCGTGGCCGCGGCCCGAGGGCATCTCCTTCCCGGGGCGGTATCACCACATCGCGGCGAACCTCGCCGGGCTTGTGCGCGCGATCGCGCTGCACGAGGATGTGCACATCAACGTCCCCAACGAGAACTACCACCGCATCGCACAGGAGACCCTCGCCACCAACGGTGTCGAGAAGAAACTCCTCGCCGGCAAGTCGCAGGCCGTCTTCTTCCACTACATCATGACCAACGAAGCGTGGTGCCGCGACCACGGGCCGGCGTTTGTGGTCAAGGGTGAAGCCAAGGGCCACGCCGGCAAGCAGGTCGCCGTCGTCGACTGGAAGTTCAACGCCTGGGGCGGCAAGTACCCGCCGTGGGACAGCGACGACGCCGTGCCGACAAAGATCGCCAGAGCGGCGAAGCTGAAGCTCTTCGATGCGCCGATCGTGATGGAGGGCGGCAGCGTCGAGTTCAACGGGCGCGGCACCATTCTCTCAACCAGCCAGTGCCTGCTGAACCCCAACCGCAACAGGGGCGTCTCGAAGTCGAAGATCGAGCAGCACCTGAAGGACTACTACGGACAGGAGCACATCGTCTGGCTCGCGGAGGAGATCGAGGGCGACGACACCGACGGGCACATCGACGACCTCGCCCGCTTCATCAACCCCACTACCGTCGCGATCGCGCTTGAAGACAACCCGCGCGACGCCAACTGCAAGCCGCTCCAGCGCGCGTTCCAAAAGCTTTGCAAGCTCCGCGACCAGAACGGCCACCACTTCGACATCGTCATCCTGCCGATGCCCAGGCCGGTGATCATCGAGGGCGAACGCTGCCCCGCGACGTACATGAACTTCCACTTCGTCAACGGCGCCCTGCTGGTGCCCACCTTCGGCGACCGGTCAACCGAGGCCGAAGCCCTCTCCATCCTTCAGGACGAACTGCCGCACCTCAAGGTTGTCGGCGTCGACTGCCGCGAACTGATCTGGGGGCTCGGCTCAGTGCACTGCCTGACGCAGCAGGTGCCAAGCGTGCCGGGGCTCAAGGAGCGGTTGCGGAAGGTGGCGGCAAAGACGCCGGGGTGATCTACTGGATCGGAACATCCTCTATGACAATTTCGCCCTCGGGCATCAGGTCCAATGCGTCACGCGCGGCGGCGTAGCGCTCGTTTGGCACGAAGATGACGCGGCAATGCGAAGCACCGGGGGGGAGCTTCGGTGCGAGCCCCCAAGTGGCTTGGAACACATCCGAATCGGAGCGCCAGCCGACCTTGTACTTCCCAAGCGGTACGCGCTCACCCTCCGCTTCAAGGTACACATTCCAAGCACCGCCTACGCGCACCCCCCGACCGACCGTCGGGGCTGCCGGCTTCGGCATGGCTGATCCGCCGCGCACAGTGACCGAAACGCCCGAGGATATACCACCCTTGCTGCCCATCACTACCACCTGCAGTTGCGATGCAATCTGCTTCTTCAGCGCCACATCGTCGACGAGGGTCACCAGCGGCTTGTCCGGAGCCATTACTTCGACGGTGTAGTCCCTGAATCCCTCGGCACGCCCCGGCGCGGTGTCCGTACGGCCCAAATACGCCTCCACCACAAAGTGAACCCGTACCGTGTGCTTGCCGATCGCTGTCGTTCCGACGATCGGCACCGCTGCCAGTTGCCACGTCTGCGCGGGAGGCGGCACATGTGTCACCATCGCCGGCGCGTAGATGCAGGTGGCGATCCAGTCCGACGCCTCCTTTGAGGACTTCGGCGCCCTCGTCGGCTGTCGCTCGCCGTCCAGATCGATCCTGGTAACCCTCCTGCTGATGACCCAGGCGCCGCTGGCAGGAATGCGGCTCTCGCTTGCAGAGTAATTGATCAATCTCTCTACTAACGGGTCCTCGGGCCAGACGCGCTCGGGGACCTGCGCCGCCAGCAGCCGCGGCGAAATGACATGCGCGGCGAGCAGGTCTTTGCTGATCAAACCCTTTGCGGCAGCGTCGCCCACAAGCATGTTCAGGCTTGGGGGGAGCGACTCATCGCCGACCCGCATGTTGACGATGGCAGTCGCCACGGTGCGCAGCGTCGAATCAGTTACCTCTCCCTTCACACTCCGGGCCACCAGTTCATCGCAGACGCTCTTTGGTGTGCTCGCCCCAAGCGCACGCATCTCGATCGCCAGAATCCACGTTGGCAGCAAGGCGCTGAGCCTTCCGGACATCGCCGAATCGACAAGCACCGAAGCCGGAACCGCCAGCGACGCAGCGACCAGCACCGCGCCGGTGAGAACCCGCCTGGTGTTGCGCCTGCGTTGAACCACTCGCACCGACTCTGGCCCTGAGAGCGCCGCGCCACACTCTGGGCACACCGCCGCCTCGAGGCCGGTCAGATCAAACTCGCAGGCACGACAGGCCGTGTGCGGCTCAACCCGCTCGCCGCGGATACCGGCGATCACCAACCACAGCCCTACAAGCAGCAGCCCCACCAGCAGCACAAGTACCAAAGCGCCGATCCCCATACATCACCTTGCCGAGAGGCGGACCTCACCCACCAGTTCACCCACACTCCCCACCCCCTGCCGCCCCACCCACTTCTCAAGCCCCCGCGCCACCTGCCGCGGCGAGCGCGGATCGGCGAACAGCGCCGTCCCCATCTGAAACGCCGCCGCCCCCGCGAGCATGTACGCCGCCCCCTGCTGCCACGACGCCACACCACCCGCGCCCACGATCGGCACCACCCGCTGCCCGCTCTCCTTCCGCGGCAGCATCACCCGGCGGTACGCGTCGTGCACGTGCTTGAGCGTGATCGGGTGCAGCGCCGGCCCGCTCAGCCCGCCGGTGGTGTTGCTGAGCGACGGCGTGCGCGTCTCCACGTCGATCGCCATCGCCGGATAGGTATTACCCAGCGTGATCGCGTCCGCCCCCCCGTCGCACGCCGCCCGCACAACGCCCATCAGGTCCGGCGTTGCCGGCGAGAGCTTGACGAAGAGCTTCGCGTGATGCACCAGCGGCCGCACAGCGCTCAGCAATTCAGCAAGCAGCGCCGCCGTGTGCCCAAACTCCGTCCCCGTCTTCACGTTCGGGCACGAGACGTTCAGCTCAATCGCGTGCAGGTTGGCCGAGGCGCACCCGCCGCAGTCACCGATGAACGCGTCGATGTTCGCCGCGCACTGCACATAGTCGTCGATCGAGAACCCCGCCACCGAGACGAACACCCGGCACGGCAGGGCACGCGCCTTGCCCGCGCTGCCGCTCAAGAACGCGTCCAGCCCCGGGTTCGCAAGCCCAACCGCGTTGAGCATCCCCGCCGCACCCGCCGGCAGCACGCGCCACGTCTGGTTTCCTTCGCGCGGCTGCGGCGTGATGCTCTTGGTCGTCAGCGCCCCCACCCCCGTCAGGTCGATCACACCAGCGACGTCGTCAACCAAACCGGCCGTGCCCGCGGCCAGGATGACCGGGTTCCGCAGCTCGATGCCCGCGAGCGAGACTGACAGCGGATTGGCGGTGTGTTGGGCCATTCGTGGCTGAGGGTAGCGGCGGCCGGTCGCGCGGCTGGGGCCGAGCGAAACTCAGGCATCTACGCCGGGTGATTTACCGGCATTCCAGGCCGCACCCCGCATCACCGCGACCGGAGCGGGGCGAAACCCCTTAGTTTCAGGCCGAATTGGAACCGATCGGCCGTGCGCGCCCAATCTAATTAAGCACGGATACGCCCGTCATTCTGGCGGGAAGTGTGCAAACAACGAAAGGGAACCACATGAAGAAGACCGCTATCGCTGCGCTCGCGCTCCTCGCACTGGCCGGGGCCGCAACCGCCGACGTCCGCGAGACGCAGACGTTTGCCGGGCCGTACCAGTCCTACGGCGACGACATCAACTTCGACGACTCAAACCCGTTGAACCAGACGATCTCCGTTACGTTCACCGGCGCCGGCTACACGCCGAACGGGCTCTACATGCAGCTGGACATGACCTCCCTCGCCGCGGGCACATACGCCAGCGAAGTCGTCTTCACCGTTACCCCCCCCTCGGGCCCCGCCTTCTACATCACGCCCGCCTACACCACCAACGTCTATACCTCGCTGACAGACGTGACGCTCGACATCGCGCTACCAGCTTCCGTCGGCGCAGTCGGCACGTGGTCGTTCAAGCTCTGGGACTCCTACCCAGACGGGGGCAACGCCGCGCCCCAGTCGCAAGTCACCAACGTCCGCATCTCCCTGCAGGACCTGACCCTCCCGACGCCTCCGGCGTCGACCGACCTTGGCACCCTCGGCAGCGCCGACATCACAAGCACCATCCCCGACTACGTCGGCGGCCAGACCCGCTGGTGGAAGTTCACCGCGCCGGCCGACGCGAACATCGGCAACGGCTACTACGTCGACCTCGACACCGTCGGCAGCAACACACAGCCCAACGTGGGCAGCACGCTGGTCAACGACACCGAGCTGGCCGTCTACGACGCCAACGGGTTCTTCTACGGCACCAACGACGACGGCACCGACGGCTACGAGTCGGTCCTCACCTTCGGCTCCGATGCGCCCCGCTCCCACGGAGCGAGCACCGGCATCTACGACGGGTACGACGGTGACCTCTACGCCGGCACCTACTACGTCGCCGGAGGCACCTACAACACGGCCTTCGGTGACAGCTTCAACGTCACCAGCACCAGCACGTCGCCCGGCGGCACGCTGGTCCTCAACATCTTCAGCAACTTCCCCAGCGGCCCCGCCGCCTGCTCGCCCGCCGACCTCGGCGCTCAAGGCGGCCTGCCCGGCCAGGACAACCTGCTCAACAACAACGACTTCATCGTCTTCATCGACTACTTCTTCAACCAGAACGCCCTGGCCGACTTTGGCATCCAGGGCGGTGTCGCCGGGCACGACGGCGCGTTCGACAACAACGACTTCATCGCGTTCATCGACGCGTTCTTCAACGATCAGGCCCTCTGCAACGGCTGATCCCGGCCCGCAGCCCGATCAACCCGCTCCGCACCCAGGCCCCGGCGCAGACGCCGGGGCCTCGTTTGTTTGGCTCGCGGTGCGAATACCCTCTTTCAACCATGGACAACGCCGCCCGCATCGCCCAGTTCGAGAACATGACCCAGGCCGACCCGACCAACGAGATGGCCCACTTCTCGCTGGGACGTGCCTACGCCGAGTCGGGCCGACCCGCCGACGCCGCCCGCGCATACCTGCGATGCATCGAGCTCGTCCCCGACATGAGCAAGGCCTATCAGCTCGCCGGCGAGTCACTGGTCAAGGCCGGAGACCCCGAGCGTGCGAAAACCGTCCTGAGGCAGGGCTTTACCATCGCCGCCGGCAAGGGCGACCTCATGCCCAAGAACGCGATGGCGAAGATGCTGAGCGAACTGGGCGAGCCGGTCGCCGAAGCGGCCGTTGCACCCAGGGGCGTCCCAACCCCGGAGACGGCCGACGGGCCCGTCCCCGACGGGATGATCCGCTGCCGCCAGAGCGGCCGCATCGGCACCCGCATGGCCCGCCCCCCCTTCCGCGGCAGGCTTGGTGAGTGGATCGCCGCCAACATCAGCAAGGAGTCGTTCGACGCCTGGATCCGCCAGGGGACCAAGGTCATCAACGAGATGCGCCTGGACCTCTCCCGCGACAAGGACCAGGAGACCTACGACCAGCAGATGCGCGAGTTCCTCGGCGTTGAGGACAAGGACCTGCAGTAACCGCGCGCCAGAGCATCCCCCCACCGCCGGACGCCACCGCTACGCCAGCCCGCCTAGGGTGCACCAGCATGGCCAGCGGCGGCAGCAGCAAGCAGCAATACCGGAAGTACCTCAAGCGTCGCGCGGAGGAGGCCGAGCCCGCCAAGGCGCTCGATACGCCCGCGCCGCCCGCAAAGACGGACTGGACGGTCGACCAGCCCCGCGGAAAGCGGCGCGCATCGCGCCCCGCACGCGCACTGCTGATCTCGTTCTGGAGGCTCATCCGCGGTCGCAAGTGGCTCATCGTCGTCTCGCTGGTCACCGTCACGATCCAGGCCGTGCTGGGCATGCTCGGCGCGCCCATCACCCAGTTCATCCTCGACCACGTCGTCGCCGTGGGCGTCAAGGGCAAGCCGAGCGGCATGCCACGCTGGTGGCCCGACGGCTGGACGACCGAGCCCCGCACCCTGCTGTGGTGGTGCGGGGGCGTGCTGATCGGCGCGGCGCTCCTCTCAACGGTCATCGGCATCAACGGGCGCTACCAGATGACGCGCCTGACGATCTACACCCGCGCGCGCCTGCGCCGGTCGCTCTTCGCCCACATGGCGGCACTCCCGCTCCACCGCATCCAGGCCGTCAAGAGCGGCGGCGTCTCCGGCATCCTCCGCGAGGACGCCCAGAGCGTCGGCGACATGATCTTCAGCGTGCTCTACAACCCCACCAAGGCGCTGATCACGTTCGTCCTCGGCCTTACCGGAATGGCCGTCATCGACTGGCGCCTGCTCATCGGCGGCCTGCTGCTGCTGCCGCTGGTCTGGTTCACCCACCGCACGTGGATCTCGCGCATCCGCCCCGTCTGGTCGTCGATCAAGCTCACCCGCCAGGCCGGCGACGCGCACGCCACCGAGGTCTTCGCGGGCATGCGCGTCGTGCGCACCTTCGGGCGCGCACGGGCCGAGGCTGGCCGCTCCGCCGCGACAAACCACCTGCAGGCCCGCAAGGAGCAGCTGGTGTGGTGGTGGAGCCGCGGCATCGAGATGTCCTGGATGCTTCTGGTCCCCGCCGCCAGCGCAGCGGTGCTGGTCTACGGGGGCAACCGCATCCTCGACGGCAAGCTCACCGTGGGTGAGCTCATGGCCTTCAGCATGTACCTGCTCATGCTGCTTGGGCCGATGGAGGTGCTCGTCAGCACCGCCAGCGGCCTGCAGAACAGCCTCGCCGCGTGGGACCGGTGCCTCGACATCCTCGCCGAACCACGCGAGTTCGAGGGCGCCGCCACCACCGCGCCGGCGACCGAGACCAACCTGCGCGCGAGGTTCAAGGGCGAGCTGAGCATTCAGGAGGTCACGTTCACCTACCCCGGCGGTTCGCAACAGGTCCTCCACGGCGTTTCGCTGCACGTGCCCGCCGGGCACACCGTTGCCCTGGTCGGGCACAGCGGCAGCGGCAAGACCACGCTCTGCAACCTGATCGCACGCTTCTACGACCCCACACACGGGGCGATCCACCTCGACGGCACCGACCTGCGGCAGATCCCCGCGCAGCAGTACCGCTCGCTCCTGGGAATCGTCGAGCAGGACGTCTTCCTCTTCGACGGCTCGATCGCCGACAACATCGCCTACGGAAAGCGCGACGCGAACGACGCCCAGATCAAGGCCGCGGCGCAGGCGGCCAACGCACACGACTTCATCTCCGGCTTTGAGAACGGCTACGAAACCGTGATCGGTGAGCGCGGCGTGCGCCTCTCCGGTGGCCAGAAGCAGCGCATCGCGATCGCCCGCGCCATCCTGGCCGACCCGCGCATCCTCATCCTTGACGAGGCCACCAGCAGCCTCGACACCGAGAGCGAACGGCTCATCCAGCGGGCCTTGGTTGAACTGATGAAGGGGCGAACCTGCTTTGTCATCGCTCACCGCCTCAGCACCATCCGCCACGCAGACCTCATCGTCGTGCTTGAGCAGGGCAAGATCACCGAGACCGGCACCCACGACCAACTGGTGGCCGCTGGCGGCAGGTATCTGCGCATGCTCCAGGCCCAGATTGACCCCTTGGGAACCAATCGATCCCTTGATCGAGGGGGATAAGTCGGTCTTTTCCGAGCAAGGAAACTGGCGCTGAGCACAAGAAACACCCTTGCAGAAGTTCATTCGCTCGGTTAGATTGCTCGTCTTCTGAGGTCTTCTTCATGAAAGGCGAGCAATGGATCTATTGAAAGGCGCTCTGGGTGGTCTCATCGGCGGCGTGATTGGAGCCGTCATCTGGGGACTGATCGCGTACAACGCGCACATCGAGAGCGGGTGGGTAGCCTGGGGCATCGGCGGCCTGGCAGGCTTTGGCGTGTCGCTCGGCATGGGCGGCAAGGGGAGCTTCGCCGCCGGCATCATGGCCGTGGTGATCGCCCTGGCATCGATCGCCGGCGGCAAGTACGTTGCGGTTCAGTTCCAGGCAGATTCGGCGTTCAGCGAGATTGACAAGGCGGTTGGAAACGGTGTGACCGACGATCAGGTGCTCTATTCGCTCGTCAGGGACGCGGCAGTGAAGGCCCAAGAGAGCGGTAAGACGGTTGCCTTCAAGAACGGAAAGAACCTTGATACCGCCGAGTCGATCGACGATTTCCCCGACTCGATGGTGAAGCTGCAGCGCAGCTACCACGAGGGACTGACCGACGACCAACGGGCCTATTTGCGAAACGAGAAGCAGGACCAGATGCGCGCGGCCGTGGGAGCGTTCAAGGCCGATGCCAAGTCGGAGGCGTTCGCCGACAGCTTCACCCCGTTTGACATCCTCTTCGGGCTGTTCGCCGTGCTCACCGCCTGGCGCCTCGGCTCGGCCGACCGAGGCTGACCCCGCCATACGCCCGGACGACCCGAGGCGGTCGGCCCCACTAAACTGCTCGCCTATGAGCAAGGCCTACACCGACCTGGTCAGAGAACAGAAGGATGTCGCCACCCTCGGCGCGATCGGTTCACTCCTGGGCTGGGACCAGGAGACGTACATGCCCCCAGACGGGGCCGCTGCGCGTGCCGATCAGCAGGAACTCCTCAGCACCATCGCCCACCAGCGCAGGACCAGCCCCCGCATCGGCGCGTTGATCTCCGAGTGCGAGTCGCTCAACGGCGCACTCGACGACACGCTCAAAGCGAGCGTGAGGGAGATGCGCCGCGACTACGACCTGGCCACCAAGCTCCCCGTCGAGCTGGTGGCAGAGCTTGCCAAGACCCAGTCGCTCAGCCAGGACGCTTGGAAGCACGCCCGCGAGAACGACAACTTCGCGATGTTCGCGCCGTGGCTCGAGAAGGTCCTCAACCTCACCCGCAAGAAGGCCGAGTGCTACGGCGTCCCCGCGGGGGGCGAGCTCTACGACGCCCTGATTGACGAATACGAACCCGGCGCTACGGCCGCGCAGATCGAAGCGATCTTTACCCCGCTCCAGGCCAGGCTCAGCTCGCTGGTCGCACGCCTGTGTGACAGCCCGAAGAAGCCCATCGACGCCCTCAAGGGGATCGTCGTGCCGCAGGCGCAGCAGCACGCTTTCGGGCTCGAAGTCCTCAAGTCCATCGGCTTCGACCTCAGCGCCGGGCGGCTGGATACCACCGCCCACCCCTTCTGCTCCGGCTTCGGGCCCGGCGACACGCGCCTCACCACCCGCTACAACACCTCCTCCTGCCTTGAGCCCCTCAGCAGCACGATGCACGAGGCCGGACACGGCATCTACGAGCAGGGCCTCCCCAAGGCGGCGGCCTTCGGCACGCCCCTGGCCGAGGCCGTGAGCCTCGGCATCCACGAGAGCCAGAGCCGAATGTGGGAGAACCTCGTCGGGCGTTCGCGCGGGTTCTGGACGTGGGCCCTCCCCGTCGCCAAACGCCACTTCGCCCCGGCGATCGATCGCCTCACGCTCGACCAGGTCTACGCCAGCGTCAACCAGGTGCAACGCTCGTTCATCCGCGTCGAAGCCGACGAGGCAACCTACAACCTGCACGTCATGCTCCGCTTCGGACTTGAGCGCGACCTCGTCAGCGGAGCCTTGCCGGTGAAGGACCTCCCCGGCGAATGGAACAAACGCTTCAAGCAACTGCTCGGGCTTGAAGTGACCAGCGACCGCGTCGGCTGCCTGCAGGACGTGCACTGGTCGTTCGGCCTGATCGGGTACTTCCCCACCTACACCCTTGGCAACCTCTACGCCGCACAGTTCTGGGAGACAATCAACAAGGCCATCCCGGACCTGAACGCGCAGATGGCCCGCGGCGAGTTTGGCCCCCTCAAGGCCTGGCTCAACGAGCACATCCACAAGCACGGCCGGCGCTTCCGCGCTGGCGAGCTCTGCCAGCGTGTCACCGGCAGGCCCCTCTCGGCCGAGCCCCTGATGGCCTACCTCGAGAGCAAGTACGCCCCGCTCTACGGCGTCTGAACCCGCGGCCTAAGCACGCAGAAAGGCCCGGCCGACGCCGATGACGCTCGACTTCTCTTCACTGCTCCCAAAGCTCCCGCCGATCACCCTGGCGATCGGGATCGCGCTCGGGCTCGCCGGGCTCTGGCCACAGTCGTGGGGAGCCTTCAGCAAGAAGTACAGCAAGAGCGCCATCCAGACGAGCATCGTCCTGCTCGGTTTCTGGGTGTCGCTCGAGCAGGTGTTGCGCGCCGGAGCGGCCGGGCTCGCCTTCTCGACGGGCGCGATCGTCCTGGTGCTCGTTGTTTCGTGGCTGCTCGGAAGGCTCCTCAAGACCGACCGCGACACCGGCACGCTCCTCTCGGCGGGCACTGCGATCTGCGGCGGCTCGGCCATCGCCGCCACCGGCAGCGCGATCAACGCGGCCGCGGGGACGATGGCCGCGGCAACGGCGATCGTTTTCCTGCTCAACGCCGCGGGCGTTTACACCTACCCGCTGATCGGGCACGCCCTGGGGATGAGCGACCGTCAGTTCGGCGCCTGGTGCGCGGTGGGCGTGCACGACGTCGCCGGCGTCGTCGGTGCGGCCAGTGCCTTCTCGAAGGAGGCGCTTGTATACGCGACCGTCATCAAGCTGACGCGCGTGCTCTGGATCGTCCCCGTGGCGCTGCTGCTGCGCCGCCTGTCACGCGACCGCCACCCCGAGGGCGGCGCTCCCAAGACGCCCTTCCCCTGGTTCATCGTGCTCTTCCTGGCGGCGTGCGGGCTCAGGGCTGCCGTCGATAGTTCGTTCGGTTCGGCAGATGTCGCGCCGTGGGCGGACGCGGCCCGCACCGCCGCGACCGTTCTTCTGTCAATCGCTCTGCTGCTGATCGGCTCGGCGATCTCGCGGTCGACGATCGCGAAGCTCGGCTGGCGCCCGCTCGTGCACGGCACGGCGCTGTGGATCATCGTCAGCGCTGCGGCGCTGGTCGCGTCTCGGGCGCTTCTCTAGTTCCCCGGCGTCTGGTACGCCTCGCAGTTTTCTGCGCCCTCGGACGTGCAGAAGCTGTACGTCTTCATCTTCTTGATGCGCGGCGAGTAGATGTGCAACGTCACGAGGTCTTCACCCGGCGCCTGCATGTTCGCCACCTGGTGGATGTCGGCTTCTTCCGCGGAACAGATGTACCCGGGCTTCATCGGCGTGGAGCCGACCGGGCAGATCATGCCGCTGGGCGTGTTCACAAAGCGGATCTCGGTCCCCGTGCCGTGCACAACGCGGAACGCGCACGACACACCCGCGTGGTCATGGATCGGCGTGCAGTGACCGCTCCGCCACGTCAGCGCGAGCAGCTCGAAGTGCTCCGAGCTGGCGATCGTGTTGCGCCTGTACGCCTTCGTGCCGAATTGGCACGCACCCTCGATGTCCGCGCGCGTGATGTTCGCCTCGATCAGCATCCGGTCGAGCGTCTTCAGGTCGGCCCGCCCCTTCAGGCTGAGGAGGTAATCGATCAGCTTCGCCAGCTTGGGGAACCGCTCCTGCGGAGACTGGCCAGCGCCGCCCGCGCTGCCATCGGCCGAACCCTGCCCTGCTTTGGATGCAATCGACGCCATTTCAGCCTCCAATCGCGTTTGACCTCTCCACAGTATGTCCGCGCCGACCCGCAACGGCCACTCGAATCCGCCCGTCACGCGCGCCCGACCGCGTGAGCCGCTCGCCCCCGCACGTGCTTCGAGCAAAGCCTGCTCAGCACCCCTCCGCTGCCAACTCGGCGGCCAGCGCTCCAGCCAGGTACTCGTACTGCTCCAGCGAGTTATAAACCATCGCGCTGATGCGGACCACGCGCTGGCGCTGGCCGTCACCCAAGGCCACGCTGTGCACGGGCACCTGCACACGCCACCGCTCAAGGAGCCGGTCCTGCAGCGGGTCGGCGTACCTGCTCGGCCCCACACCGCGCCCGGACACCTTCGACGCCGGAGGAACCGGCAATGTCAACGCCCGCATTGCGCTGAGCATCGACCCCGGAGCAAGCAGCCGCCCCTCGCCCCAGCGCTCCAGCGCTGCGCTGATCGCCGCGCCTCCTTTCCGGGCCAACGCGCCGCAGTGCTCGCGCAACGCGGGCCACCCACCCGCCATCTCACCCACCGCCTCGATCGCCCGGGGCGCGACCAGCCACGGCGTGTAATCGCGCGTGCCCGTCATGTCGAACTCGAGCCGGAAGCGCGACCGGTCGGTCCGCTCGCTGTTGGCGCCGTGCGAGATCGTCAGCGGCCGCACGTTCTGCTGCCGGTCTGGGCGAACGTACAGCACCGCAGCCCCCTTGGGCGCACAGCACCACTTGTGCAGGTTCGCCGTGCAGTACGCCGGCGCAAGCGCGGAGATGTCGAGCGCCGTGAACCCCGGCGCATGGGCGCTGTCGAGCAGAACATCCACCCCCATCCGCCGCTGCACCGCTTCGATGATCGGCGCAACGGGCAGCACGATCGCGCTGGGGCTTGTGACGTGGCTGAGCAGCAGCAGCTTCGCGCGAGCACCCTCGGCCTCCACCGACTCGACCACCGCCTCGACCACCTGCGCTTCACCGCCAACTGGGCACGGCAGATCCACGCTCTTGACGGTCGCCCCCGCCCGCTCGGCCGCGTATCGCAGCGCATTGCTGCACGCGTTGTACTCGTGCGAACCGGTGATCACCACGTCGCCAGGCTTAAACGCGAGCGACCGCACAACCGTGTTCACACCCTCGGTCGCGTTGGAGACAAACGCCAGGTCGTCCGCCGGGCACCCGACAAACGCGGCGACTCGCACGCGCGCCGCGTCGAGCATGCCCTCAAGGTCCTCCACAAAGAACCTTACCGGCTCGCGTTCAACCCGGCGACGCAAGGCTTCCTGCTCGTCCAGCACGGTGCGCGGCGTGTTGCCGAAACTGCCGTGATTGAGAAACACCAGGTCCCGGTCGACGAGGAAGTGATCGGCGAGCGGTGAATAGGCCGGCAGCGCTCGTGAGAAGGGGGCCATCCCCGATTATCCCTGCACGTCAAGGGCCCGGCCGAGCGAAACGACCGTCGCCGCTTCCATCTTGTCAGACGGCCGGCGGTACATCTGGTACGTACCGCCCGCTCCGAGCTGGCTCTTGCTCTGGGCGGGAACGTCGCCGCTGAAGTCGACCTTTCCGGGAACAACGGCCGCGACCAGCGCGTTCACAGCCGGCGCCCGACCCTTCACTTCGGCCTTGTCGACCGGTGCTGCCTTCTGCGAGGGCCCGACCTTGGCGACAACGCTCGCATCGCCCGCCGCACGGGCAGGCGCGACGCCCGCCGAGCCGTACATCCGAGCAAGCAGCGCCGCCTGGTTGTTCCCGCTGATCTGCATACCGCTCCCGTTCATGCGATGGCCGCATTCAAGCGTACCACCGCGCCCACGCAGATCGGACGCAGCGCAACCTTTCAACCACTGGAACCGAAGAAAACTGAGGCCGCACCCGACCAGCATCCGAATGATCAGGCAAAGGTTGCGTGAACGAGGGAGCCCCTAGGGCCTCCCCCCCTATCCTTCACCCTTGCGCAGGCGGCAGTCGGTCCCGCCACAAACCTCCTCCCACCCTCCTCACCCGCAGTGGACGCACGACTATGCCCTCAGCACCCGATGATCAGCCCATGCTCGGCGTTCCCCGCGGCAACGGGCAGGAAGTTGTCATTGAGCGTGAGATCAAGCAACTCCGCGGCATGATCCTGGCCGAGGCCGCGACGGCGATCGGCATGGTGGAGCAAGCGGCCGAAGCGCTCGTCGCCCTCGACGACAACGCCGCGCGCGTCGTCATCGGTCGCGACGACGAGATCGACCGCGAGGAAGTGAAGATCGAAGAGGCGTGCTTCCGCGTGCTGGCGCTCTTCCACCCGTTCGCCAAGGACTTCAGGCTGATCACGACGTTCGTCAAGGTGAACAACGACATCGAGCGCGTCGCCGACCACGCCTGCTCGGTCGCCAAGCAGACTGTCAAGCTCAAGAAGCTCGGCGTCAAGTCGACCCCGACGGCCCTGACCGAACTCGCACAGCGCGTCCCCATGCTCTGCCGCGGCGTGCTCAACATCCTCGCGAGCGAGGACGCGGCCGACGCCCGCGAGCTCGCGGCCAAGGACAAGGCGATCGACAGCCTCGAGAAGCAGCTCTTTGAGGAGTGCGTCAGCCTGATGGTCGATGCCCGCGACAGCAAAGCGGCGGGGCTCATCATGTACCGATGCGGGCGCGAACTGGAACGCGTCGGTGACCTTATGAAGAACATCGCGGAAGACCTGATCTATCTTCAGAGCGGCACGATCGTGCGCCACGAGAAGAAACTCCTGAAGCAGTAGGACGCCCGTGGCGACAGTCTGCCGCCACGGTGTGCGACACGCTCGCCGACGACGCAACCCCAGCCTGCGGCCAATCAACCCCAATTCCCGCCGGCGCACCGACCCGCCGGTGCGGTTTCATCCGGGCCCGCCGGGGCGTCAAGTTCAACATGCTTAGCAGCAGGGGATCTGGCGGGATGGTCATCGCCGACGCCTGGCACCCGGCGTGTCGCGAGCCTCTCGCCGAGACCCGGGTCAAATAGCCCAGCGCTGTGCGCGAACGAGCCAAAGCAAAAAGCGACAACGCCCGCCGGTGATGAGCCGACGGGCGTTGCGTTATATCGTGAAACAGTTGGGTGTCCGAACTTCGACCGTTGCCGGCCGGGTGCCCTGGGCCTTCGCAGGCTTCAGGACGAGGGTGCGCTGACAACCGGTTACGGATCGCTCCGTAGGTCCGGTCTAAGGAAATCCCTTAGAAAGGAGGTGATCCAGCCGCAGGTTCTCCTACGGCTACCT
>CAYOGE010000016.1:0-73736 GCA_964403525.1 uncultured Phycisphaeraceae bacterium
CGATCGCGCAACCTGACACGCGCCGAACAAGCGATCCGTCAAACAGAACCTAGCACCACAACGGGCGCATGGACCATCGCGAGGGTCGACATCGCAAAGCTCGGACAACTCGGGAAAGATACGCTTCTCGAATGGATGCAGGACCAGTGCACCTACACAGATCGCACGTGCAAGAACGGGATCTGCGTGACAGTCGGCACGTTTAACATGAACTGCATCGACAGGCAGGTCTTCGGCGACGCCTGCATCGGGACTCACTAAGCTCACATGCCGGCGTTGAAATGCGCCGGCATGCTTTCATGCCACGAGCACAGACCCTCGGGACAGCGATAAGCGCGGCCGCCATTTTCCTCCTGGCGGTTGCCGGCTTCATGAAGCTCATCGCTCTCGATGACTTCGCTGTTTCTCTCGAGTCATTCACTCTGCTGCCCGGGTGGACCCGCCAGACTGCCGTCATCGCACTGCCCGTCTTGGAACTACTGCCGATGATCCTTTGGTGCTTTTGGCCCCGCTGGCGCGCTGCAGCCGAGTACACGGCATTTACCACCGCGATGCTGATTGCATCCGTCGTCGGATGGCACCTGCTCAACAACATCCGCCCTGCGTGCAACTGCTACGGCAAAGTTCTTGAGTGGCTGTCCCGTGGCCAGCAGTTCCGTGCTGGCGTCTGGGTGTCAGGAGGGATTGCCGCTGCCCTGCTCATTGGCTCGCTCCTACGGTCAACGCCGACTACTGCGAAAGCACGAGTCACCAGACAGACGCGAGGCCCCCACGTCCGCAGTGCATTTACCCTGATCGAGGTGCTTGTGTCTCTCTTGATCATCTCAATCCTCCTCGCAGTCTCAGTCCCGGCTCTGCTTGGCGCGCGGCAATCCGCACGCGTAACCGCGACGCTCAATCGCCTTCATTCCGCCACGGGGCTCATCACTGTCTACGCGACCGAGGGGCGCGATGCCCTTCCCTACTTCGTCAACCCCGCCGTCGACGAGCAAACGATCCGATCAAGCACTCGTGGCATCGAAGTAAAGGTCCCACAGTACTTTGCCGCGATGACGCTTTGGACGCTTGCGCTGGCCGACCGATTCTTCGACGGCATCCCGGCTGACGAGACGATGAGCGATGCGCGATCCGTGTCCAATGACCGCCGCACGTTCCTCTACCCCTGTACGTTTGCCGCTCACCCTGACTACTGGGCGCGTGCAACACGACTGGGAAACCGTAGACAGTGGGGCCCAGTGAAGCTCGGTGATGCGCGAACACCCGCACGGAAGGCCGCTTTCGTTTCTCCTTTCCCGTTCGGTTACTGGCCCGATGGACGCAAACGCGAGTCCCCCGCGTCCGGTCCGTTCATGGTCCCGCTCGCGCTCCTGGACGGGCACGCAACCGAAATACAGCGAACATCCATCGCGCCCGGCATGCTGACTGGGGACGGTACATTCTCGTGGTGCAACTGGCACCCGATCGACGTCAACGCGGCGCTTCACACAATCGAAGGCATCCGTGGAACCGATATCCCATAGCCGGCCTCGGTGAATGCCTGCATCGGTCACTCGTCCGGCGCTTTCGCCTCCGGCCCCGCCAGCATGATCCCCCCCAGCGGGTTGTGCTTCGGCTCCCCATCCTTCCGCGGGTACAGCTTCGGCGTCTTGCTCGGCTTGTCGAGGATCACGATCTTCCCCGTCGGCGTGTCGCGGATCTCAAGCAGCCGCGCCCCCAGCGCCCCGATCGCACTGAAGGCGTTCTTGATGATCCCCTCGCTCTCGTTCCGCACAACCTGCACAAACGCCCCGTTGGCGTGCGCCACCTCCGCCTCCGCCCTCGCCCCTTTGATCGCCGCGATGATCCCCCCCTGCTTGCACAGCGGGATCATCAACTCCGCAATCACGTTGAACGGCCCGACCGCCCGGCTCACCACCGCGTCGTACTTCTCGCGGTGGTTCGCCTTGTCCTGCCCCACCTGTTCCGCCCGCTTGTTCAGCACCTTCACGTTTGTCAGCCCCAGCGCCGCCGCGGTCTGCTGAAGGAACGTCGCCTTCTTGCCGGTCGGCTCAAGCAGCACAAACCGAAGGTGCGGCATCGTAATCGCCAGCGGCAGCCCCGGCACACCGCCGCCGCTCCCCACGTCAATCACCTGGGCACCCTCGGGCAGCTCGCTCAGCACCGGCAGCAGAGTCAGTGCGTCGAGAATGTGGCGCGTCCAGGCCGCCGCCGGGTCGGTGATCGCCGTCAGGTTGGTTGTCTGGTTGGCCTCCAGCAGCAGCGCGAGGTAAAGCCCCAGTTTCTCGGGCTCGCCCGGCTCCAATTCAATGCCCAGCCCGGCAAGCGCGGGGAGAAACTCAGCGGGGGGTTGGAGCGCCTCAGTCACAGCCCAGCGTATTCACGGCGAAACGCCCCGGCACCGCACAGCCCGCCCCATGCAACTGTACCATTTGCACGCTGGGCGACGGCCCGCGGGAACCCACAGGAGCGTCCGATGCACCGCCTCACCGCGATCTTTGCCATCACCGCCGCCGCGGCTGCGTGCCACGCAGACCAGACGATCCGAGAGATCCCCGTCGAAGGCGGCACGACCATCCGCGTCACGCTCTCATCGCCCGACGGTGCCAACCTCAAAGAGCCGATCCCCGTCGTCATCGTCTTTCCCCCGGGTGACCAGACCTCCAAGATGGAGGGCATCGCCCGCGCGATGTTCCACGACGAGTGCCTCAAGCGCGGCTGGGCGCTGGCAACGCCCCTGCCGCCGGAGGGGACGCTCTTCTTTCAGAAACCCGAGCTCTTCCGGGCGCTGGTGAGCGACCTTGACAAGGCCGTCGTGCCCGAGGGCAGGAAGTACCACGTCGCCGGCACCAGCAACGGCGGACGCTCGGCGCTCGCCTTCGCCCTCGAGCTCCCCGGACGCACCGCCAGCGTCGCCGCGTTCCCCGGCGCCTTCTTCAACCCGCCGCCCGAGGCCGAGACCACCGAGAAGCTCAAGGGCATCCCCATCCGTCTCTGGGTCGGCGGTGACGACACCGTCGCCTGGAACGACGCCTGCAAGGCGATCGAGGCCTATTCAAAGAAGACCAGGGGCGTGGTCGACGCCACGCTCACGATCGTGCCCGGGCAAGGGCACGTCATCCGCTCGCTCACCGCAGCGACGGTGCTCGACACCCTCGAGCGCGTCCGCAGCAGCAAGGGCACAATGCTCAGGCCAAACCTCGATGCGCTCGCCACCCTCGACGCCCTCCACACCGCCGCGAGCAAGTCCGACTTTGACGCCTACTTCTCGCTCTTCACACCCGACGCGGTCTTCATCGGGACCGACGCGGGCGAGCGCTGGACGCTCGACGAGTTCAAGGCGTACGCTCGCCCGCACTTTCAGAAAGGGCCCGGCAAAGGGGGCTGGACGTACGTGCCGCGTGCAGACACCCGCCACGTAACGATCGACCCTTCCACCACAATCGCGTTCTTTGATGAGCTGCTCGACAACGAAAACTACGGCACCACGCGGGGAACAGGCGTGCTCCGCAAGGTGGGCGAGGGGGAAGCAGCGCGGTGGATGGTCGTGCAGTACTCGTTGTCGATCCCCATACCCAACCCCATCGCCAAGCGCGTAGCCGCGATGGTGAAGACCGAAGAGACGAAGAAGTAGCCGCCGCGGTCAGAGCAGCGCCAGCGGGTCAACGTCCACCGCCGTGTGCGCGTCGCTGATCAGCAACCCCTGCACCCGCACCGCCCCAAGCACCCGCTGCAGCACCGCGCGCCCATCGGCGAGCAGCTCCACAGCGATGCGGTGGTGATCGCCGATCCGCGCGATCGGGCACGGCATCGGCCCCGTGAGCACCACGCGCTCACCCTGCGCTACCGCCGCCGCCAGCAGCCCCTTGGCGATCCGGGCCGCGGCGTTCTCCGCTTCCTTGAGCACCTCGTGCCGGCAGACAATCCGCGCCATCCGCGAGATCGGCGGCAAGCCCGCCGCGCTCCGGTGCCCCAGCTCGATCCCCGCGAACCGCACGTAATCGTGCCGTGCCGCGAGCACGATCGACGGCTCACCCGGGTTGAAGGTTTGCACCACCACCTGCCCCGCGTGCTCGCCCCGCCCTGCCCTGCCGGCCACCTGAGCGACGAGCTGAAACGTCCGCTCAGCCGCCCGGAAGTCGGGCATCGACAAACTGGTGTCGGCGCTGATCACCCCGACCAGCCGCACGTTCGGGAAATCGAGCCCCTTGGCGATCATCTGGGTGCCCACCAGCACCTTCACCTCACCGCTGGCAAACCGCCCAAGCGCGGTGAAGTAGTCGCGTGCCGACTGCATCGAGTCGGAGTCGAGCCGCAGCAGCGTCTGGCCCATCACCAGCCCGTGGCTGGGCCCGAACTTGCGTTCAAGCTCCGCCTCCACACGCTGCGTGCCAAGGCCGAACGTGTTCACCGCCTTGGTGCACTTGGGGCAGAACTTCGGCAGCATCAGTTCGGCCAGACAGTGGTGGCAGCGCACGTACCCGCCCACGCGCAGCCGCTTGTCCACGTGGTAGACCGTCGTCACGTCGCAGTGGTCGCACTGCATCACCCAGCCGCACTTGGGGTCGGTGCAGCAGATGTAGTTGGCGTACCCGCGCCGGTTGAGCAGCAGCATCGCCTGGCCGCCGGCGCTGAGCGTCTCGCCGATCGCCTGCTCAAGCGACGGGCCCAGCAGGTGCACGTGCCGGTCGCGCCACCCCTCCGGATGCACCAGCGCCCGCAATCGGCGCTCCTCCGCAAGGTCCACGATCCGCACCGACGGCATACGCGCCCCGCCGACACGGTCCGGAAGCGACGAGAGCACGTACTTACTCCCGCCCGCCGGCGTCGCCGCGTACCACGACTCCAGGCTCGGCGTCGCCGATCCGAGCACCACCGGGCACCCCTCCAACTGCGCCCGCTTGATCGCCACATCGCGCCCGTGGTAGCGGGGCAGCTGGTCCTGCTTGTACGACGAGTCGTGCTCCTCATCAACGATGATCAGCCCGACCCGCGCAAACGGCGCAAAGACCGCCGACCGCGCCCCAACCACCACCCGCACCGCGCCGCTGGCGCAAGCCGCCCACTGCGCGTGCCGCTGGCTCGCCGTAAGCCCCGAGTGCAGCACGGCCACCTTCGGCCCGAAGCGGTCGATGAACCGCTGCGCAGTCTGGGGCGTCAGCGCGATCTCAGGCACGAGCATGATCGCGCACTCGGCAAAGCGCCCTCCCTCGTCCTTGCGCAGAAGCATCTCCGAGATCGCCCGGAGGTAGACCTCCGTCTTCCCGCTCCCGGTCACGCCGTGCAGCAGGTGCACCTTGAACGAACCGAGCGACCCGCGCACCGCGTCAAACGCTGCGCCCTGCTCGCGCGTGAGCCTTGGCGGCGGCTTGACTGCTTCGCGCGTGTGCCCCAGACCCTCAAACGGATCGGTCGCCACCGGTGCATCATCCTGCACCGTCGCGGTCAGCCAGCCCGATTCGACGAGCTTCTTGATGCTCGCCGGGCCCACGCCCTCGGCCCATCGACCGAGCGCTTTCAACGTCAGCGGCCACAGGTCCGCGTCGACCTCCATCAGCTTCTCCCAAGCCTTCTTCAATCGGCCAGGAAGTTCCGGCAGCGCTGCCCGTGCCTCGGCGGGCGCGAGGCTGAGGTACGTCTGCGTCTTCTTGCCCGTCTCGCGCTTGACGGCCGCCGGCAACATGGTCGCATAGACCATACCGAGCGGGCAGATGTAGTACTCACTCATCCACGCACCCAGCTTGACCAGCAGCGGCGCAAGCCGCACCGAGGTGACCTTGGTCACCGGCTTCACCTTTTTGGGCGAAAGGCCACCGAGCAACTCGCGCCCCCCAACAACCGTCACGATCCCCGCCGCGGGCTTGTTGCCACGCCCCAGCGGAACGATCACCCGCCGACCCGGCTCAACCTCATCAAATCCGCCGTCATCATCCGCTTCGCGCCCCTTGGCGGCGACCAGCGCATACGTCAGCGCGCGCTCCGGTGCCGATGGGCCGCCGTCGTTTCCGTCACCCCCACCCACACGATCGATCCCCCGCTCAACCACCACCCGCACGAAGCGGGTGTAGACCGGGGTCGGCACATCGGGTTGAAAGAGGTCACCCACGAGGGGAGTTTACCGGTTGCAGGGCAGGAAGGAGCGCACCCAGTTCAAGCGTCCCCGCGGCTCCGGCGATTGGGTCAAATCGCAGCGCCGGAATACCATGCGACAATGACCCAGACGCCCCTCGACCCGCGTGCATTGGCAGAGCGGGCCGCACAGGCGGCAGAAGAAGGCCGGATTCCAGAGGCCCGCGTTGGGATCGCACAGGCTCTGGCAATGGCAGGCGGCGAGGAGGCCGCCACCGACCTGCGCGTGCTCTTCCTCGCCTTCCAGTTTCACTTCCGGCAGGGGGAGCTTGAGGCGGCCGAGCGGCTGTGCCGACGGCGGCTCCGCGTCGCCGAAGAACTCGAGCGCACCAGCGGCAAGCGAGATGTCCACACCGGCCGCGCCTGCTGCAACCTCGGGCTCGTCCTGCAGTACGCCGGGAAACTCGACGCCGCCGAAGCATCGCTGCGCCGGGCAATCGACCTGAACCGCGCGATCAACCACGAAGAGGGCGTCGCCCGCGACCTCGGCACGCTCGCCCTCGTCTTTGAAGCCCGCAACGACCTCGACACCGCCGAGCGGCTGTATCTGGAGGCGCTCGCCATCGCCGAACGGATCGGGTGCGAGCCGGTCATCGCCACCGACTGCGCCAACCTCGGCGACATCGCCCTCGCCCGCGGCGACCGCCCAAAGGCGCGGGCCCTACTGACACGGTCGGTGGAGATTCTGACGCGGCTGAAATCGTGGAAGGTGAAGGGGGTGGCAGAGAAGCTGGCGGAGCTCGATCCCCCTTCAACGTCGCGATAGGTCGCCTGCGATTGATTTCACGACCATGGCCTAAGTCGTCGGGAGCGCCCCACGGACTTCACTCGCGACTGAACGGTGGTACAAGCGAAGGACGTTTCGAGGAGGCGCGACAACCGGTTTCTCGCTCGACTCAATTGTCCACGAGAGACCCGATTCTCCCGGTCCGTCGATCGACTCCCCACTCTTGATCTCCCGCTTCGAATCAAGCAAGTAGTGCGTGACGTTGCGCAGGTAGTGGGCCACATCGTCCGGTTCATAGCTGGTTTTCGAGAACACGGCCTCCACGTCGGGTCGATCGAACTGCTCATTGCCCACTGTGTCCATAAAGAGCAGGCTCTCGTTGAGATCGTACATGCGGACGTTTGTCCAAAGCAGCAACGGGAGTCTGCCTTGCTCCTCGCATCCGCGGAGAGTCGCGCCAAACTGGCGGGCGTCACGGAGCACCTCTCCGTTAGGATTGAAATAGCAGAGCACATTCGGCACCAGGCAAGCTGCATCGATCAACCGGTTGAGAAAGACGAGTTCCGCGACTGCGTCGCAACCAGCAGGCATCATCAGAGCGCTGAGCCCAGCGCCGAAGACATAGCTCATCCGAAACCGGATGTAGCCTTGGTGCTGAGCGACCAAAGACTTGCATTCGGGTGCGCCCCAGGCATTCTGTACAGCACGCTCCAGGCCGCCGGGAAAAGTGAACGGCCCAAATTGGCCCATCCCCCAGGCACCAAACGTCATCGGATCGTCCTGCGGGTGTCCCATCGTGTCTGGCCATGGCTGGTTCACAACGTCCACCGCTACGCAGCCATTCATGTCAGGGCGGTAAGGGATCACTATCGAAGGACCCCCGAACTGCAAGTCAGCGCCCGCGGGGATCTCCCTGGACACTTCGAAGCCACGCTGGAGAACCGAGCTCTTGATATCCCCGATCGAGGCGTGGCCGTTTGTGAGAAGGCAGAAGGTCTGAGTAAGGAGGCCTTTGGGCATGTGATGTCGCTCGGAGGGTGCTGGCTACTGGAGCGGACACGAGGATAGAGGAAGTACCTGTTCATTTGCTCGTGCAGTCCTTCGAACTGCGGGGTCTGCCGGCAAGCTAGCCGGCGGTGGTGCCTGCGAGCTCGCTTCACCGGCGGCTGGCTACTGACGGTTACGCCGTCGGCATACGAGGCACTATCGCGGATGCCTCGTGCCGTTCGCACCACTCTCGCATAGCCGAAGGTGGTGCACCCGGGCTAAAGAAGTCCGCCTCAATTTCCGCTTTTCGCTTTTCGTTTTTCGCTTTCCCTCCTACTATCGCGCCCGATGCCCCACCCCACTCCCAGCATCGGCCGCCTCGCCCTCACCGACGGTTCAGTCTTCACCGGCACGGCCTTCGGCGCAACCGGCAGGGGGCTCTGCATCCCCGCGGAGGTCGTCTTCAACACGGCCATGACCGGGTACCAGGAGGCCCTCACCGACCCCTCGTACACCGGCCAGATTCTGGTCATGACCTACCCGCTGATGGGCAACTACGGCATCAACGCCGAGGATGTCGAGAGCAGGAAGGTGCAGGTTTCGGGGTTCATCATCCGGCAGCTCTCCCGCGTCGCGAGCAACTACCGCCACACCGAGGACCTCTCAGCCTACCTGGAGCGTGCCGGCGCACTCGGGCTCGCAGACATCGACACCCGCGCCCTGACACGCAGGCTCCGCGAAAAGGGCGTGATGACCGGCGTAATCACCGACAAGTCGCGCGAGGAACTGAGCGATGCCGCCCTGGTGGCGATGGCAAAGAAGGCACCGAGCATGGCCGGGCAGAACCTTGTCCCCAAGGTCGGCTGCAACAGCGGCCAGACCTGGACCGAGACCCTCGGTGACTGGTCGGCCAACGCCGAAGGGCATCCCCGTACCGCAGACGCACACCCCGCGGCCTCATCCCACAGGCGCTACACAGTGCTCGCGCTCGACTGCGGCGCCAAGTCGAACATCCTCCGCAACCTCGCCGACCGCGGCTGCGAGGTCAAGCTCATCCCGCACACCACGCCCGCCTCCGAGATCACCCGCATGTTCGCCGCGGGCGAGGCCGACGGGCTGTTCATCAGCAACGGCCCCGGCGACCCCGCCGCAGTCGACGCCACCATCCAGACGCTCAAGACCGTCGTGGCGATGGATGCCGCCAACGTGCCCCCCACCTTCGGCATCTGCCTCGGGCACCAGTTGCTGGGCCTGGCGATCGGCGCCAAGACCTACAAACTCCCGTTCGGCCACCGCGGCGCCAACCAACCCGTCAAGAACCTGATGAACGGCAAGGTCGAGATCACCAGCCAGAACCACGGCTTCGCGGTCGACCCCGAGAGCCTCAAGAGCGTCGGCGGCGAGGCCACCCACATCCACCTCAACGATGGCACGCTCGCGGGCTTCCGGCTCAAGGACAAGCCGGTCTTTTGCGTGCAGTACCACCCCGAGGCCGCTCCGGGCCCGCACGACTCGGCGTACCTCTTCGACGCCTTCGTCGAGATGATGGAAACGCGCAAGCCCGTCGTGTTCGCATAGGTCCGATGAGTCCCATAGGACCGATTCGACCTAAAGCGGCCACGCGCGCCGATACACTCGCCCGTGCTCGTCTACCTCAATGGTGAATACCTGCCGGCGGACCAGGCCCGCATCTCTCCGTTTGATCGGGGGTTTCTGTTTGCCGATGGTGTCTATGAGGCCGTCCGCTCGGGGCCCGCTCTCCCCGGCCAGGCCGGGCCCCGTTTCATCGGCATGAACCGCCACGTCCGCCGGCTTGCACGCAGCCTCCGCGAACTGCAGATCGACTTCGACGCCGCTCAGCTCGCCCACGTCTGCGCTGAACTCGTCCGGCGCTCACAGATCGACAACGCACTCATCTACTTTCAGGTCACCCGAGGCACGCCCGACCTTGCCACCCAGCCCGGCCGCTCGCATCTGCCGCCCCCCGGGCTCAAGCCCACCGTCTTCGCATTCGTTCGCAGAACGCCCGGCGACCCGCCCGATTACGCCAACCCCCAGCCGCCCGTGAAGAAGTGCGTCACACTCACGGACCAGCGCTGGAAACGCTGCGACATCAAGTCGGTCAGCCTGCTGGGAAACGTGCTCGCATCCTCGCAGGCCGCGGCGGCGGGTGGTGACGAGGCCATCCTGCTGCGCGAAGCGGCCGGTGGCGAACGCACACTGAGCGAGGGCGCCCTCACGAACGTGCTGATCGTTACCGGGCACGGCGATCTCCTCACACCCCCGCTGCACACCGGCGCTGTGCTCCCCGGAATCACCCGCGAGATCCTGCTCGACCTCGACCCGACGATCCGCCAGGAACAGATAACCGAGTCCCAGCTCCGCGCGGCACGGGAAGTAATGCTGCTGGGCACCACCGCGAGTGTTACCGCCGTCACGGACCTCGATGGCAACGCCGTGAGCGGCGGAGCCCCGGGCCCCCAGGCGAAGCGCCTTGCGGCACTCCTGGCGCGCGCTGTGGTCGAAGGACGTGACGACATCCCGCCCGCCGGCACCCAACGCGGCACGCTGTAGCGATACGATCCGGCGATGCCTCCAAGCGACCTGCACGGCAAGCGAGCGACGGTAATGGGCCTTGGACGCTTCGGCGGAGGGCTCGGCGCCGCTCGCTACCTCGCCTCACGCGGAGCGCGGGTGCTGGTCACCGATCTCTCCCCCCCCGAGAAACTGGCCGAGCCGCTCGCCGAGATCGAGCCGCTCGTGAGGTCCGGGCTCGTGACCACCCGCCTCGGCGAGCACCGCGCCGAAGACTTCGCAAACACCGACCTGGTCGTCGCCAACCCCGCCGTGCCCCACCCCTGGGACAACCAATACCTGCTCGCGGCCAAAGCCGCCGGCGTGCCCGTCACCACGGAGATCCAACTCCAGATCGAGCGGCTCCCCTCGCGCGACCGCGTCGTCGGCATCACCGGCAGCGTCGGCAAGAGCACAACCACCGCCATGATCGCCCACGCCCTGCGGGGCGCCGGCCGAACCGTGCTGCTCGGCGGCAACATCGGCGGCAGCCTGCTCGAGCGCGAAGTGCCAGCCGACGCGTGGGTCGTGCTCGAACTCTCCAGCTTCATGCTCCACTGGCTGGGAACAGCGCCGCAGCCATGGTCACCGGCCGTGGCGGTCTGCACCAACATCGCGCCCAACCACCTCGACTGGCACGGCTCGATGGAGCATTACACCGCGAGCAAGCAACACCTTGTCCGCCACCAGCGCAGCGGAGATCGGGCGGTGCTGGGGCCGACGCTTGCCGACTGGGCCTCCCTCACGCCCGCCCGCAGCACCATCGTCAACCAACCCGTCGCCGAAGCGCTCACCGTTCCCGGCGCCCACAACCGGCTCAACGCGGCCGTGGCCCTCGAGACCGCCCTCGCCACCGATCCAACACTCAACCGCAAGCAATTGCTCGCCTCGCTCCAGTCCTTTGCCGGTCTCGAGCACCGTCTGGCCCTCTGCCACCGCGCCGGATCGGGCAAAGAGGCTCGCTTCTACTTCAACGACAGCAAGTGCACGACGCCAGAAGCCACGCTCACCGCCGTCGCATCGCTCGCCGAGGCCTCCGGCTCACCGGCCCACATCCACCTGATCGCCGGCGGTTACGACAAGAAGGCCGACCTCACACCGATTTCAGGGCTCGCCCCAGGCCTCGCCGGGCTCTATTGCATCGGCGATACCGGCCCCAGCATCGCGGATGCTGCGGGCGAAGCTAAGGGCGTGCACCGCTGCGGCACGCTCGACACCGCCGTAAGAACGGCCATCGAGCGGATGCGGCCGGGCGATGCGCTGCTCCTCTCACCCGGGTGCGCATCGTGGGATCAGTTCACCAACTACGAGCACCGGGGCAACGCCTTCGTCCGCCTCGTCAAGGAACTCGCACGATGATCCTCACCACCCTTGCAATCGCCGCCGCGTTTACAGCGGCAGAACCGCCGCTCCCCGCAATCGCCCGTTCGCTGCCGTCCGCTCCGCCCGCGCCGGTACGCCTGGCGGATGCGCCCGCGGAGTCACCGGCCAAGGCCCCCGTCAAGGACGAGTGGATCGGCGTCTTCCCAAGCGTCCGCATCAACCGCGCCCTCAAGTCGGTCGAGTTTGACGGCACCGTGGCGTGGGACTTCCACAACGCCGACACGCCACGCACGGAGCTTGAACTGCTCGTCTGCCTCCCCATGCGCGACAAGGAGCACGAGTCACTGGTGCTCTCAAAGGCCAAGGGCGCCCACGTGCACGCCGCACTGCTCATGGTCGGGCTCGAACCCGGCACGCCGGGCAGACTCGACTTCGCAGGCGACGGCGCCAACAACGTAAAGAGAATCCCGCCGACCGGCCCGGCCGTTTCCGTCCGCTTCTGCTACCAGAAAAACGGCGTCGAGACGACCGACCCTGCGATGAGCTGGGTGATCGACGAGCGCCCGCAGGCACAAGCGCCCGGCTTGGTGTTCGGCGGTTCAGGCGTCGGGCAGATGCGCAACCCACAAGGGGAAAGGGTCACCATCTACAACGCCGACGAGCTCGGCACGCTCGTCGGCCTCTGCACGTTCGGCTCAGAGACGATCGGCCTCACCACCGTCGTCTCACCCGACTCCGGTCTCGACGCGCCGCGCTTCATCGGGAACAACGCCGCGATCCCGCCCGCCGAGACCGAAGTGCGCGTGCGCATCACCGCCGAAGCCGGCGAAGCCCCTGCCGCTCCCGCGCCGCAGAAACCGCCCGAAGGGTCCAATAACCAACGCGCCCGAGAGACGCCCCGCACACCGGCCGCGCGACCCTGAATCGCGCCGGGCAAAAGCCCGATATCCCCTTCATGGCTTCCGCGCCCAGCCGGGCGTCAGCTCTGAACGATCCGCTCCAATCCGCGCTCGCCGCCGCGGCCAAGTGGTCGCGCGTCACACACCTGATCGTCGGCTTCGGCTCCGTCGGTGTGCTCGCCGCGCTCGACCTGATGACCGGCTCGCAAACCTCTCTCGCCGTTTTCTACCTCCTCCCCATCGCCATGGTCGGCTGGTTCACGTCACGCCCGTGGTCGGTCGCCCTCGCGACGATCGCCGGGTACTCGTGGTTCCTCGATTTCCGCCCGCTCCTGCTGCCCGGCATGCCCACCGAAGTGGTCGTGTGGTCGTGCTGCAGCCGCGTCGGCATGTGCCTGTCGATCGCCTGGCTGATCGGCGCGCTGCGTGCGATGTACAACCAGCAGCGCACACTCGCCAGCACCGACGAAGTCACCGGGATCGCCAACCGGCGCGCACTCATGGACATCGCCGCCCGAGAGCTCGCCCGCTGCGCCCGCTCGCACTCACCCATCAGCGTCATCTACCTCGACGCAGACCGCTTCAAGTCGATCAACGACCGCTTCGGGCACGGAGAGGGCGACCGCCTGCTGCGTGAGGTCGCCGAGACACTCAGGTCACACTGCCGAAAGACCGACGCGTACGCACGCCTCGGCGGCGACGAGTTCGCCATCCTCTTGCCCGATGCAGACGCCGGCGCCGCCCGCAGCGTCGCCGACAAGCTCCGCACCCTCCTCCACGCCGCGATGACCCTCAACCGCTGGCCGGTCACGTTCAGCATGGGCGTTGCCACGTTCGCCACCCCGCCCGCCGATGCGGAGCAGCTCTTCCGCGCCGCCGACCAGCTCCAGTACGCCGCCAAACACTCCGGCAGAGACGGCATCGTCGCCGCGGCGGCGTAATGCAGCCACAGCGCGGGCGGTCGCCATCGAAACGAGCCCTGTGCGGCAGCACAGGGACAGCAGTGGCCAAAAGCACCAAGGGCTCGCTTGGAAGTTCGCTGCGCCCTGTCCCCGGGCTTCCGCCCGGGGCTCGTTTCTGAACCACGAGCCCTGTGCGGCAGCACAGGGAAACCACTCGCCATAGCCAGTTTCAAGCGGCATCCCGATGCCCTTCGGCACCGCGCCCTCAGTCGCTCGGCCCGCTACTTCATCAAGCCCGCAAGGACCGCCCCCGCCTGCTCCAGTTCCGCCTCACCCACGGTGTAGCTGATGCGGAAGTGCGTGTCCTTGGCGCTGAACACGCCGCCGGGGATCACCACCACCCCCGCCTCCAGCGCCCGCTCGTGGAACTGACGCCCGCTCTGGCCAAGACGCGGCGGGACCTCGACAAACACATAAAACGCGCCGTGCGGAACCGAGCACCGCGTCTGCGGCGTCAGATGCTTGAGCACGATATCGCGCCGCGCCCGGTAGCGCTCGATCGTCGGGCCCATGTCCACGTTCATCGCCTCCACCACGCCGTACTGCAGCGGCGCCGGCGTGCACACGAACGAATACTGCTGCAGCTTCGTCATCTCGGCGATGATCGCGCGCGGGCCCGCGGCGTACCCCAGCCGCCAACCCGTCACGCCGTACGTCTTGCCGTACCCGCGGATCAGCAGCACGTCCTTGCCCCCCTTGGGGCTCCGGCACGGCGTCGGGAACACACCGTTCTCCAGCCCCTCGACAAAGGTAAACTTGTCGTAGATCTCGTCGCTGATCAGCAGCACGCCCTTCTCAGCGCACAGCGCGGCGAGCTCGTCACACTCCTTCTGATTGAGCACCACCCCACCGGGGTTGCTGGGGCTGTTGATCAGCACGGCCTTGGTCTTGCTGGTGATCAGCGGCGCCACGCGAGCCGCGGTCATCTTGAAGTCGGGGTACGTGTCGCACGAGACCGCCCTGCCGCCGCAGAGGCTCACCGCGTAGGGATACAGCACAAAGTACGGGTCGGGGATGATCACCTCGTCGCCCGGGTTCACGATCGCCTGCATCGTCAGGAAGATCGCGGCGCTCGTGCCCGCCGTGATGATCAGGTTCGAGCTGGCGGCCGGCGCTTCCTTCGTAAGGTTCACCTCCCAGCCGGTTTCCGCTGCGAGCGCGGTCGCCGCCTTCTCCCGCAGCAGCGGCACGCCGGTGGTGGGCATGTACCCGTTGTGGTCGGCCATGATCGCGTCGCACGCGGCCTTCTTGATCCGCTCGTGCACCTGAAAGTCGGGCTGGCCGATCCCCAGGTTGATCAGCTTCTTCCCCTGCGACCGCAGCACCTCGACGCGATCGAACACCTGCCGGATCCCCGACCCGTTGATCTTCGCCGAACGCTCCGCAATCAGCCGCTGAAAGTCCATCGCCAACTCCTGTGCCACCCTCGCGGCAACGCCATCGCCGTCACCGGGGGCAGAGGATAGGAGCCGGGCCCGGCGCACTACCGTTCACCCGCGCATGCCGTTGCCAAGCGACCATCCAGGCATCGACCCGGGACACCCGGTCCTGCTCTTCGACGGGCACTGCAACCTCTGCGCACGCTCCGTCTCGTTCATCGTCCGGCACGACCACGAAGCCCGCTTCCGCTTCGCTCCCCTCCAGTCACCAGCCGCCGAACGCCTCCTCATCGCGGCAAACGCCCCACACCCGCTCCCCGACAGCATGATCGTCGTCGACAGCGGACGCTGCTACACCCGCTCAGACGCGGCTATCCAGCTCGCTCGAAACCTCCCCTTCCCCTGGCCCGTTCTGTCCGCAGCGCGGGTCGTGCCCCGCCCGCTGCGAAATGCGCTCTACCGATTCGTCGCGGCCAACCGATACCAGCTCTTCGGGAGGCGAGAAACCTGCATGGTCCCCACGCCTCAACTCATGGCACGCTTTATCGCCTGAGCCCGAGGGACGGGCATCGCTGACACCGCAAACAAAAAACGGGCGGCAAACGCCGCCCGCTCGTTCACTCGAAATCTGGATTGCCGATCAGACCTTGGTGATGCGCGTCTTCGCGAGCCCGAGCGCTTTCTGCTTCGGGTCCGAACGCTCCGCGGCCAGCTTCTCAAGGCGCTCCGCACGCGTGTAGACGCTGCGGTTGGTCGTGCCGCCGGACTTGATCTTCAATGACGGATCCATGCTCATGCGAAACCCTTTCTTGCGTCCGGCGTCTCCGCCGGTGACTTACGACTTCAACTGCCAGAACGAACCGCTGAAATCCGTGGGGGCCTGGCGGTTCTTCGCCTTCCACGTCCGACCGAGCATCTCGATCTTGGACTTCAGCGCATCGCGCTCCGCTTGTGACTTCGAATACTCGCCGCGGGGAACCCCCCGCAGTATCCACAACTGCCAGCGTCCATTATTCGCATCGCCCCCCCCACGATCCACCCCGGCGTTCTTGTACGGCACCAGTTGAACCGGCACCCCGTTGTCCTTCAGGTACGTGGCGGCTTCCACAGCGTCGGAATACCTCAGGGTGGCCACAACTAGGTAATTCCACCCATCCTGAAGGCCCATCTCTACCGCTGGCTGGCCGGGATTGGGCACAAGCGGGCGAACGGCACCAGCCACACCTGACCCGTTCGGAGAGGGGGCGATCCCCCCGTCATTGAGCGGATCGCGCACGCCGGAGCCGGTCGGCGGAGCAACCGGGGTGCCTGATTGGCCCGGGCCGCTTGCTGCCGCGTTGTCGTTCGCCCACCCTTGCCGCTCTTTCTTCTGGCCGAGTTGGTAGCCGATGATCGCCGCGAACACGACCACGACGATCCCGCAGCCGATCAGCAATGCCGGCAGACGAAGATCGCGCCGGATCAGCCCCTCGCCAATTCCCACGGGGCGATCGGCGGCTCCACCCCAGTTGGCGGGGTTGCTCACTGGGCTGCCACCGCGCCCTCCGCTGTCAGACGGCGACGCTGGTGGACCGCCGACCGACGGGCCGCTCGGCCGGGCGATCAGTTCAATCAGCACTGGTGCGCCACGCTTGCGATTCACAGTGGGTAAGTCTACACGGACGGTGGGCCCGGATTCGGGCCCGGCGTCACCGAAATTCGCCGGTGCTGCCGGCCGCGGAGCGCCGCACCCGTCCATCGCCCGTCCTCGACTACACTCTGCCCGCTATGGCCATCCGCCCAGAAGACGTTCTCGCCATCAAGACGCCCGAGCTCAACCGCATGGAGAGCGTCTACCTCCCCGAGGTGTTCAAGGGGTTCGGGACCACGTTCCGCCACCTCTTCACCAGCTTCGGCCAGAGCAAGTTCAGCCCGATCAAAACAAACCGCACCATGCAGTACCCCGAGGTGCGCCGCGAGGACCTGCCCGTTGAAGAGGGCGGCCTGCACGCCCCCAACTTCCGCGGCGTCCACCGGCTCAACCGCGACGAGCAGGGGCGCGTCAAGTGCGTCGCCTGCATGATGTGCCCGACGATCTGCCCCGCCAGGTGCATCCACATCGTCGCCGGCGAGAGCCCGTGGGAAGACCGCGAGAAGTACCCGGTGAAGTTCGAGATCGACGAGCTCCGCTGCATCTACTGCGGCATGTGCGAAGAGGCCTGCCCGGTCGACGCCATCGAGCTGACGCCCGAGTACGACATCGTCGGAAGCACACGCCAGGAGATGATCTTCGACAAAGAGAAGCTCCTGAAGATGTACGACATCACCATCGCGAAGAAGCCGATGTGAAGCCGCCACCTCTCCCGCTCCCAGCCGGAGAGGTCGAACGAGGCTCGGCGAGTTTGGGTGAGGGTGCTTTGTGCTTCTCCCCTCCCCTTTGAATCTCGCACGGTCAGACTTGTTCTCTGCCAACGCTCGTTTCGATGCGTTTTTCCGCCTCGTCTACGTGGTCGGCCGCACCGTCCTCTACATCAAACAATCCCCGCCCCCACGTCCCGCACCGCCGCATCCATCCGCGCAAGCTCGTCACCGCCAAGCTCAATGCTCCCGGCAGCCGCGTTCTCCTTCGCCTGCTTCTCGTCGCGCGCTCCAACCAGCGCGTGCGTTACCCCCGGCTGACGAACCGTCCAGGCGATGACCAGTTGGCCGAGCGTGCACCCCTTGGCCGCAGCGATCGGACCGACGCGGTCCAGGAGCGCGTTCACCTTCGTGAGGTTCTCTTTGGTGAACCGCTTGTGCGTGCGGCGCATGTCGCCGAGAGGGAACTCGGTCTCCGGTTTCACCTTTCCCGTCAGCAGGCCCAGCGCCAGCGGTGAGTAGGCGAGCACGGCGGTGTTGGTCCGCCTGCAGTAGGGCAGTTGTTCTGCCTCCAGCTTGCGGTCGAGCATGGAGAACTTCTCCTGGTCGCTGTCGAGCGGGCCTCGCGAGCGGTATCGGTCCATGATCGCGGGCGTGGCGTTGCAGACGCCGATGGCCCGGACCTTGCCCTGTTTCTTGAGCGAGAGCAGGGCGTCCATGGTCTCCTCGTAAGGCGTCGTCTCCTCCTGCCAGTGGGTCTGGTAGAGATCGACGTGCGTGACGCCCAAACGCTTGAGAGAAAGCTCACACTCGGCGATGATCGACTGCGCGCCGTTGTAGACGCTCACCTCTATGTGCCCGTACTCGCTGGGGCCGCTCGCCGTTGAACGCATCATCACCCGGCCCTTGCCCGGCCCCGGCGTGGTCACCATGCCGCACTTGGTCGCCACAACCACCCGGTCGCGGCCGCGGGGGCCGAGCTCTCTGAGAGCCTTGCCAACCACCAGTTCCGACTGGCCAAAGCCGTAGATGGGCGCGGTGTCGAGCAGGTTCACGCCCGCATCAAGCGCGGCGTGGATCGCCCGCACACACCCGTCCTCGTCGGCCCCGCCCCACATCCACCCCCCCATCACCCACGTGCCCAGCGCGACGGCCGACGCCTGGATCCCCGACTGCCCGAGTGGACGCATCAGCATGGAAGGCTCCTTGTCCGACTGCGCGGCGGCAACTGGAGGTGCAACCACACAACGCGTCGAACGCTGATATCATTGGCCGTCGCGGCGGGGGCCCTCAGACACACGCACTCCCCCCCTGCCGCAAGGAGCGCTGTCCATGACACCCGTTGTCCTCGCCCTGATCGTGATCGCCGTCATTGTGGTTGTGCTCGTGTTGATGGTGATCGGCATCTACAACAGGCTCGTCGGGCTCGGCGTTGCCTACAAGAACGCGTTCGCCCAGATCGACGTGCAGCTCAAACGCCGCTACGACCTGATCCCCAACCTCGTCGAAGTGGCCAAGGGGTACATGGCGCACGAACGCACCACGCTCGAGGCCGTCATCTCCGCACGCAACGCGGCCTCGGCAGGGCTCAAGGCGGCCGCGGCAAACCCCGGCGACGCCACGGCGCTCGCCTCTCTCTCGGCCGCTGAGAACCAGCTGACCGGCACCCTCGGGCGTCTCTTTGCGCTCTCAGAGGCCTACCCGGACCTCAAGGCCAACGCCAACATGATGCAGGTCTCAGAAGAGCTCTCCGCGACGGAGAACAAGGTGGCCTTCGCCCGCCAGGCCTACAACGACTCGGCGATGCGGTTCAACGCCTACCGGCGTTCATTCCCCCCGATCGTCTTCGCCGGCATGTTCGGGTACGGGCAAGACGCCGTGCAGCTTGAGTTCGCTGACAAGGCGCAGATCCAGAACGCACCGGCCGTGAAGTTCTAAGCCGCTCCTCCACTCCGCCGCCCGCCTACCGCGAGCTCACACGTTGGTCGATTTCTTCGAGCAACAGGCCGCCGCACGCAAACGCACCACACTGTGCGTTGCGCTGTACGGTTTGTCGGTTGTGGCGGTAACGCTGTGCGTGGTGCCGGTGCTGGCCTTTGCCGGGCTCTACCTGACGCACGCCGTGGAGCCCCGGGGAGAGCGCTCCCGCGCGATCGCCCGCACCCTCGACGGCGTGTTCAGCGATCCTGTGGCGCTGTTCTCACACGGGCCGAACCTTGTGATCCTGATCGCCGCGACGCTGGCGACGGTTTCACTGATCCTCGGCGCAAGCCTCGTACGCTACGTTTCGCTCCGCCGTGGCGGCGCCGCGGTCGCCGAGGGGCTCGGGGCACGCCTGGTAAGCCCCGGCACCGCGGACCTCGACGAGCGCCGCCTGCTGAACGTTGTTGAAGAAATGGCCCTGGCGGCGTCTGTACCCGTCCCTTCCGTCTACATCATGGAGCGCGAGGACGGCGTAAACGCCTTCGCCGCCGGGCACTCGCCCAGCGACGCGGTCGTCGCCGTCACCCGCGGCACGCTGCAGCGTCTGAACCGCGAGCAGTTGCAGGGCGTTGTCGCGCACGAGTTCAGCCACATCCTCAACGGCGACATGCGCCTCAACCTGCGCCTGATGGGCCTGCTCTACGGAATTGTCTGTGTCGGGCTCCTGGGTCAGGTGCTGCTGCGGACCGGCGGGGGCCGTCGCAACAACGCGCTCCCGCTGGCGGGGCTGCTGCTGATCGTGATCGGCGCTTCGGGCGCTCTGTGCGCCCGCCTGATCAAGGCGATGATCTCCCGGCAGCGGGAGTACCTCGCCGACGCCTCGGCGGTGCAGTTCACCCGCAACCCCGAGGGCATCGGCGGCGCCCTGCGGGTGATCGGCGGCACGGGCAGGCACGGCCGGCTCGATTCGGGCAAGGCCTCCGAGTGCAGCCACATGATGTTCGTCTCCTGCGCAAGCTCCTGGATGGAAGGAGCGCTCGCCACACACCCGCCGCTGGAGGACCGCATCCGCAGGGTTGACCCTCAGTGGGACGGCACGTTCCTGCCCGGGCGCGACCCGTCGGCCTCCGCTGATCGATCCGCCGGCCGCGACGACCTGACAACCGCTGCGGAAAGAACGCCGAAAGGGCACGGTCACTCGATCGCGGCCGCCGGGCTTGCCGGGCTGGCCGCGGCGACCGTCGCTGCAAAAAATGTTGGGCGTGCCGGCCCGCTCCTCGCAGGTGGCCTTTCAGCGCAGCAGGTCTTCGATCGCATCGGTGCTGCCCGCGCATCGCTCGACGCGATCCCCGAGCGCCTTCGTAAACCGGCTCGCGAGCCGTTTACCGCCCGCGCCCTGCTGCTGGCGATGCTGCTGGACGCGGACGCCACGATGGCCGAGGCCCAGCTCGGCTCCATCGCCGCTCTGCTGGGTGGACCCACCGCGCAGAACACGCGTGTGCTTGCCAAAGAGCTTGCTCGGAGCGACAGGTCGATCCGCCTGCCGCTGATCGACCTTTCAATCGGGGCGCTCGCGGCGCTCTCGCCCGAGCAGTATCGCTCGTTCCGAGCCGCGATCACCAGCACCATCAACGCCGACAACAGGGTTGATCTGTTCGAACTCTGCCTCGAGCAGATCCTCATCAAGCACCTCGACCGCCGGCACGTTGATGCGCGCCCCGTGCCGGTTCAGTATTACGCCCTTCACCGCCTGGGCGAGCCGGTCGCTGCGCTTCTTTGGGCCGTTGCGATAGCGGGCGGAACAGAGCCCGAGCAGGCAGAAAAGAGCGTGAACGCCGCGCTGGCACGGCTCTCGCTCGCGCCCGCAGGCCGCAAGGACCCCGCCGGCGTCCCCGCCGAGGCACTTGCCCAAGCCCTGGGCGTGATGCGCTCGGTTGCACCAAGGCTCCGCTTGAAGGTGCTGACGGCGTGCGCTGAACTGGCGGGCGAAGACGGACGGGTCGATCCGCAGGAGTCTGAACTGCTGCGGGCGATCGCCGATGCGCTCGACCTGCCGCTGGCGCGAGAGGTCCCAGCGAAGTGACGACGTTCCGCGCGGTGGGAATCGCCACGGTCCATCGCGATCGGCGGTCGCTCCATCGGCCTGAAGGTCGGAGCGCCGCAGCCAGGGTGCTCGCGGCTGGGGCGCATACACCTGCCCCGTGCGACCGTGGAGACCAAGCGGCGGGGATCCCGCCGCGGCCACGGGCCGTCGACCGGTCGAGGCTGCCTCGGACGCGTCCGGAACGAAAAAACGCCCTCAAAGCCGGAGCTCCGAGGGCGTTCATCCTTTAGATCGGATGATTCTGAACCTGCATCACGAAACCGCGGATGAGCGGTTTAGCGACGACGGCGGCCCGCGACCAGGCCACCGAGCCCGAGCAGGGCGGCAGCGCCCGGCGTGGGAACGATGTTCAGACCGATGATGAGCTTGTACGTCCAGTTCTCGGTGTGACCCGAGAGCTGCGTAGCGCCGGTGAAGCCGTCGGGCAGCTGAACGCCGCCGGTGCCACCGATGTTGAGGTCATTGTAACCGGTGACGCCGATGTAGTACGTGCCCGCACCGAGCGAGATGGTGTTGAGCGAGGACATGAAGCCGACGTTGGAGTCGTCATCGAACGCCAGGATGTTGCCCTGAGCGTCGGTGAGGATCAACTGGCTGTCGGGGCTAGCGGTGCCGCTGTTGATGATGGCAAAGATCGACGCGACGAACGTCGTGTTGCCCGTCACCGTGAAGCAGAACCAGTCGACGTCGCCGGCGGTGCCGGGAGCGCCCGTGGGGCTCTGCAGCGTGCCGGGCGTGATGGCGCCGTCAACGAGGATGCCCTCGCCGGGTGCGCCGAACGTGCCGATGAAGTTGGCCGTGCCCATCGTGTTGTTGCCTTCGGTCTCGAAGAAAATCGAGGCGTTGGCGGCACCGGCGGCGGCGGCGATCGCAAGAGCAGTCAAAGCAATCTTCATGATCAAACTCCTTCCAAGGGACCCTTAAACTTCTACACAGTGCTTTAGAGCGACGCGATGCTCGTCTGGCACACTCTCAGTCTTTCGGAAGGTCCAGACAACGCCGGACCAACCGTTCATTCAATCAATCTCTTACCGACGGCGACGTGCCATCGCCAGGCCGCCGAGACCCAGAAGGGCCGCTGCGCCGGGCGTGGGGATGGCGTTGAAGCCGACGACAAGCTTGTACTGCAAAGTAGAGGCGGAGATCGGGGCGCCGTTAGCGTTGAGCCCGTCCCAGTCGCTCGGCTGCGAGGCCGAGGTGGTGGTGGCGTCACCGAAGTGGCCGATGACGATGTAATAAGTACCGGCGTTCAGCAAAGCCTCAAACGACGGCCAGTTGCCGATGTTGCTGTCATCGTCGGCCGTGATCCACGTGCCCGACGAGTCAAAGAGGCCCATGATCGTGTCGCCGGTCTGGCTGTTGGGGATGCCGTAAAGGGCAGCCGTCAGGTAGCCAGGGCTGGTCAGCGTGAAACTGACCCAGTCAACATCGGCGGCCGGTCCGCCGACGACACCGCCGGTAAGCACACCGTCGAAGACGAACGCGTTGGCCGCCGCAAAGGCTGCCTGCTCGGCCGGCGTCAGCACGTTCGCGGTCGCGAACGTGTTGTTTGACTCGACTTCAAGAACCGGCGCGGCAAAGGCCGGCACGGTGATGAGCATCCCAGCAATAGCGAGCAAAGCACGGGGCATCCCGTTCTCCTTCTCTTGCACTGGGAATGCGCACACGACTCCGGCTCCCAACAGGGAGCAAAAGGCTGTGCACCGGAATGGACGAAGTCCTTCCCAGCGACGCGACGCCATGAACATACCGCCAGATTGAGGGGTCGGCAAGGACTTTCTGAGCAATTTCCGCGCAAATTCGGGAGATGCGGCTCTCAGCAGCCCAAATTGAGAATCTGGGCAAGCTCTTGGTTGAGATTCTCGGCCGCCTTCCGGACATTCCCTGCCCAGGAGTCACTTGGCGCTCCGGTATCCGTAGGGTAAATCACCGATCGGCTTGCCGTAACCAGGGCACCGTACTGGCTCAGCGGTCGTGGATCACCGGGTTTCGACGCCTTCCGGAGCATCGGCGCGATGTCCTCGGCCCTGCCGCCCTGTGCCCCATAGCCCGGAATCAGAAAAACCTGGTTTGGCATCGCGTCCCTCAACTGGGCCGCATCGCTCGCCTTGGTCGCTCCCACGACGGCACCGATGGAGCTTAACCCATTGACACCCATGGACTTACGTCCAAACGCGGCGACCATTTCCGCGACCGCGACCGCGACAGTGCGGCCGCTTGTCAGCGTGAGATTCTGGAGCCCATCGCTGCCGGGGTTGCTGGTTCGAACGAGCACAAACAGCCCTTTGCCCCCTCCCGCAGCGGTCAAATAGGGCTCAAGCGTGTCAAACCCGAGATAGGGGTTCACCGTGAGGCTGTCTGCACCGGCTTCGACAAGGGAAGCGTGGGCGTAGTGCTCGGCCGTCACGCCGATATCGCCGCGTTTGGCGTCGAGGATCGTGAGCAGACCGAGTTCCCGGGCTCGAGCGATGAGGGCTTGCAGTTTGGCGACGCCCGCCGCGCCGTAACGCTCGAAACACGCGGATTGAAACTTGACGATCGGTACGACACCGGCCACCGCGTGCAAAACGCCTTCACTGAAGTGCTCAATCGCATCCACATCGCTGCGGCCTTGCCGGGCAGCAGGCGGCAGCTTCTCAAGCACCGGGTCAAGGCCCACACACGCGATTGATCGCGTTGAGTCCATTGCGTGTGCAAGGCGGTCTACGAACGGCTCACCTGAAGTGGTCATAAGGTCGAGCGTAGCCGAATACGGGCAACGCTCGCCCCGCCTTCTCCTTGCGACGCGCCCTTCCGCCGCCTCGTGCCCCACTGCCGTACCGTCGTCTATGGAGCCCCCGCCCCTCGCGCTGGACCTGAAGAAGGACAAGGGCCTCACCGTGCAGTGGGCGGACGGAACGACCTCGTACTTCTCGGTTCAACTGCTGCGGAAGATGTCGCCATCGGCGGACCAGCGTGAGTTGCGGGCGGAGCAGTCGCGCAACCCGTTGACCGTGCTGCCCTCGGGCGGGTCGCGGTCGGCAGGCCCTCTGATGGCCGAAGGGGCGGAACTGGTCGGGAATTACGCGGTGCGGCTGCGGTTTTCGGATGGGCACTCGAGCGGGATCTACACGTGGGAGTACCTGCGGCGGTTGGCAAGCCAGGCACCATGACTGGGCGAAGGGCAGGGAGGGCCGAAGTATGCTTGGGGGCGTGGGCAGCGACGGAATCATCACGTTGGCTTCGAGCGTCAAGGAGGTTCCGGGCGTCGGCCCTCGTCGTGCCGCTGCGCTGCTGGAACTGGGGATCAAGACGGTCGGACAGCTCGTCCAGCACCTGCCGATGCGGCATGAGCGGTTGGAGGCGGAGAGCCGGATCGAGGATGTCGTGGCGGGGGCGAACAGCTCAGCGCGCGGGACGGTGACGGCGACACGGGTGGTGCGGAAGGGGAAGCAGGGGCGGTTTGAGGCGGTGCTGGTGGATGACACGGGGCGACTCGATCTGGTGTGGTTCAACGGGACGTACCTGCACGACAAGATCAAGCCGGGGATGCGGCTGCTGGTGCAGGGGAAACCGACACAGTTTGGGCCGCTGCTGCGGATGACGAACCCGAGCCACGAGGTGCTGCCGGAGCTTGGGGATGAGCCGGCGGCTCGGCAGGAGCGGCTGCGGCCGGTCTATCCGGCGAGCGCGGCGATCAACAGCCGGCAGATTGAGGAGGCGATTGCGGGCGCGCTGCCGCGGGTGATGCCGCTGCTGCACGATCATCTGCCGGAGGGGTTCCGCAAGGAACGGGTGCTGCCGTCGCTGGCCGATGCCTACCGGTGTGTGCACCTGCCGAGGAGCGAGGCGGAGATCGCGGCAGGGTTTCGCCGGCTGGCGTACGACGAGTTGCTGATCCTGCAACTGGCCCTTGCGCTGAAGCGGTCGTGGACGCGGCGGATGAGCAAGTCGCCGGTGCTGCGGTGGAGCAAGGCCGTTGATGCCCACATCCGCGAGCGGTTCCCGTTTGATTTGACGGAGGCGCAAGACGGTGTGATCAAGCAGATCGTGGCCGACTTGCAGCGTGATGAGCCGATGAACCGGCTGGTGCAGGGGGATGTGGGCAGCGGCAAGACGGTGGTGGCGCTGTACGCGATGCTGATGGCGGCGGCGTGCGGCCAGCAGGCGGCGATCATGGCGCCGACGGAAACGCTGGCCGAACAGCACCTGCGGACCATCGGCGCGATGATGAAGGGGAGCGGGGTGCGGCTTGAACTGCTGACGGGTTCACTCACGGCGGCTGAGCGGAACGCGATCAAGAAAGGGTTGGCGGATGGGAGCGTGCACCTGGTTGTCGGCACACACGCGTTGCTGAGCGAAGGGGTGGCGTTCAAGGACCTGGCTGTGGTGGTGATCGACGAGCAGCACAAGTTCGGTGTGCACCAGCGGATGGCCCTGCGGGAGAAGGGGCCGGGGGGGACAACGCCGCACGTGCTGGTGATGACGGCGACGCCGATCCCGCGCACCGTCGCGATGACCGTGTTTGGCGACCTGGATGTGAGCGTGATCGACAAGCTGCCGCCGGGGCGGAAGAAGATGATCACGCGGGTTGTCGGGTATGAGAAGTCAGCGGATGTGTACGGGTATGTGAGGCAGCGGGTGGAGGGTGGGGAACAGGCGTATGTAGTGGCGCCGGCGATTGATGCGAAGGTGGTTGAGGAGCTTTGGGAGGATGCGGGCGTTGTTGCAGAGGACGCGGCTGGAGAACCCCCCCTGTCACTCGCTAAGCCTCGTGACATCCCCCCCGCTGGGAGCGGGGAGGAGAAAGGCAAGGCCGCCGCGCTGCCACGGCCGGTGAATGTGGCTGAGGTGGTTGCGCGGCTTGAGGAGGGGGAGCTGAAGGGGAAGCGGCTGGGAGTGGTGCATGGGAGGATGAACGCGGCGGCTCGGGATGCGGTGATGAGCGCGTTCCGGGCGGGGAAGATAGACGTGCTGGTGGCGACGACCGTGATCGAGGTGGGTGTGGATGTGCCCAACGCGACGGTGATGGTGGTCGAGGATTCGGACCGGTTCGGGCTTGCGACGCTGCACCAGCTCCGCGGGCGCGTCGGCCGCGGCGGCAAGGGGGGGCTGTGCGTGCTGCTGGCTCGCGATACGACCATGCGCAGTTCCGCGCGACTGGCGGTGATGACCGAGACCAGCGATGGTTTCAAGGTTGCGCAGCGGGATGTTGAGGTGCGCGGCTTTGGCGATGTGATCGGCGTGCGACAGAGCGGCATGCCGCCGTTCAAGGTCGTCGATCTGTCACGCGATATGGACCTGCTCTCTCAGGCTCGGCGCGACGCTCAGAAGTGGGTCGAGCAGAGCCCGATGCTGGAGAAGCCGGAGGAAAAGCTGCTGCGGCAGCGGATGATGAAGCAGCATGGCAAGTGGCTCGGGCTGGCGGATGTGGGGTGACACCGGCAACGCGAAGGACCGTGGCGAAGGCGCCCTCACCCGCCCGTGCAGGGCCTTAGCCACGTTCTCCCACCGGGGAAGTGAGAAGGGGATCAGTCGTGGATGCCCTTGAACTCGCTGGGAAGCGTGCCGGCCTTCGTCCAGATGCCGAGGATCAGGTTGACGCCGCTGGTGTCGTCGGGCTCGTCGTAGAAGATGATATCGGGGCGCATGCCGCTTGTGCTGCGGTAGACAAGCGGGCGCGGGTCCATCGCTGTTTCGAAGTTCACGTGGTTGTCGTTGTAGCCGATGTTGCCTTCCCAGGTGGACCTGCCACCGTGGATGGCCATGGTGTTGCTCTTGCCGTCGAACGCGACCTTGCCCGCGGCATCACGCCCGGTCACCATCGGACCGCGGTTGCCAAAGACCGCTTCCATCGCGTTGAAGGTGTTGCTCCAGATGTTCAGCCTGCCGCGTGCGGGGTCGTTTGCAGGGGCGTCGATGTCGCCGCTGGGCATGGCCATGGCGTATGAAGTGTGGCCCTGGCCGGTGGTGAAGTCACAACGCAAGGCCGGGTCCCACAGCGCATCGGCCGGTTTGGCTGCGGCGGACGGGTTGGACATCTGGTACCCGTTGAAGATGCTGATGTTGCCGTTGGTCTCGGAGGGGCTGACGAGCAGGAAGGGCGAGACCGACCCGTTGTAGCAGAGGACGGAGAGGATGTTGTTTGAAGTGTCCTTGCCGCGCCCGCCGGTCGCGACGGTCGTGTTGTTCGCGTCAAGGATCGAAGGGAGGGGGTAGCTGTCCCTGTTGCCCTGAGCGAAGATGGTCATCGCCTGGATGACGTTTCGGACCTGCGTTGCGCACTTGATCTGGCGGGCTGACGATCTCGCCTTGCCGAGTGCCGGCAGCATGATCCCGGCGGCACCGGCGCACACGCCGATGCAGACGACGGCGGAGGCAACGATAACGATGACAATCACCTCAACGCGAGAGAGTCCGCGACGGCTGAAGGCTGGGCGGCGGGGTTGCATGCAGGGTTCCGTTGCTTGGGGAGAGGGTGAGGGGCTTGCCGGGGCCTTCAGTCGTGAATGCCCTTGAATTCGGCCGGGAGCATACCCGCTTTCACCCAGATTCCCAAATAGGCGTTGAGGCCGTCGGAATCGTCGGGCTCGCTATAGAAGAGAACGTCAGGTTTCGTGCCCCCGCCCGCTACTTTGTAGGTAATCTCAGTGGGGTCCATCCGCGTTTCAAAGTTGACGTGGCCGTCGTTGCAGCCGATGTTTCCCTCCCAGGTCGTCCGGCCGCCGTGGATGGCCATGGTGTTGCTCTTCTTGTCGTAGAGGACGTTGCCCTGGGCATCGCGCCCGGTGACCAGTGGGCCCCGGTTGCCGAAGACGGCCTCGGTGGCGTTGAATGTGTTGGACCATCTGACGAGTCGGCCGCGGCCTTTGGCGTCTGCTGACGGTGCCGCGGTGTCGCCGCTTGGCATGAGCATGGCATAAGACGTATGCCCCTCTCCGGTTGTGAAGTCGCAGCGGAGGGCGGGGTCCCAAACCGCGCTCGCGGGGCTTACCGCCGCTTTGGGGTTGGCGTTCTGGTAATCAGAGAACACCTTGATGTTGCTGTTGGTCTCCGAAGGGGAGACGAGCAGTTCGGGCGAGATCGAACTGTTGAAGACGAGGATCGAGAGCACGTTGTTCGTCGTGTCCTTGCTGCGCTGCACCTCGGCGTCAACGGTCTGGTTGTTCAGGTCGAGCATCGAGGGGAGCGGATAGCTGTCCTTGTTTTCCTGGGCGAAGATGATCATCGCCTGGACGACGTTGCGCACCTGCGTGCCGCACTTGATCTGGCGGCTGCCTCCGCCATGCCCGGAGCGACCGATCGATGGCAACAGGACGATGAAGATCAACACGAGGACGAAGAGAACGATCAGCACTTCCACCAGCGTCAGAGCGCGGCGAGAGCGCGACCGCACGGCGTTTCCCACGAGGGCCATGCGAAGGCTCCTTTCATGGGGTCTTTTCGTAGGTGCGGGGGTGCGGGTTCCACGGGTGCCGAAGAAAGACACTCCTCGCCGAGGGCGAAAGGGAGTGCGGAGCATTCAGGCAAAGCGGGAGGGCATCGCGCTCGCGCTTGCGCACGAGGCTCTTATTGCTGCGTGAACGTTGCGCCGTCGAGGACGTCGAAGCCGACGATCGTGCCGAGGGGGAACTGGTCGGGCTTCTGGCGGGCGTCGGTGAGCTTGCAGACCACCGGGAGGCCGACACCGTCGACCGCTGCGCTGCCGGCGCAGTTGACGGTGATCGTGTTGGCGGCGGTGTCGTGGGCGGTGACGGTGCCCTGGATGCGGCGGGGGCGGCCGATGACGGGCTCAACGAAGCGCCCACCCTTGGCGGTCTGGTCGACGCGCCGGGCGCTGGCGTGGATCACACCGGCGATGCGCTTGCCAACCTCGGCGGAGATGCTTCCCTCTGCGCGGAGGTGGATCTGGTACTGGCTGCCGGGCACGTGAAAGACGATCGACGCGGGGCGGGTCGTCGTTGCGCTGGCGATGTCGTAGAGCAGGCCGCGGGCCGTGGATTCGTTGGTGGCGGTGGTCATATGGCGGGTTGCGGCTGGTTCGCCGGTCAGGGCTTGAGCTTGTCTGGGGCGATCGAGATCGGCGGCGACTGCAGGAGCCCCCCCGGGCCCACCAGCCTGGCGAGCGCCTGGTGGAACTGCTCCTGCTTGCCCGCGGTGACGAGCTCGCCTACGCGGATCGTTACCTCCTGGCCGGCCATGTTGCTCGCTGCGAGGGCGAGGATCGTGCTGGCGGTGCGTGCTGCCTGCACCGCGGAAGGGTCGGGGTCACCGTCTTTCCACTGGGCATCGACGGCCAACAGAAGTTGGGCGGCGAACGTTGCGACCCCCTTCTTGGCGGCGGGGGTCAGCTTCTGAACCTCCACAACATCGTGCTGGATCGGCGTTGCGACGCGGAGCAGGGGCGTGAGGTCGATCGGCTTGCCGCTCTTGATTGCGGTGAGCGCGGTGGTGCCGGCGGCCTCGGTGAGGCGTTCAACGGCGAGCGAGCGGTTTCCCTGGATATCGCGGGCGGCCACGAGCGCCTGGAGCGCACCGTCGGCCGGCTCGGGCGCGGCGTCGGTCGTTGCGACATCGCTCAGCGCCCGCATGGCGCGGGAGACTTCGTCCGGGCTGAGGGCGGAGTTGTTGCGGGCGGCGTTGAAGGCGGCACGCGCGCCGACGGTGGCGGCGTAGCGCACCTGGGGGCGTGTGTCCTTGAGCGCATCGATAACGATCTTGAGCGTGTTGCCCGTTGCGCTCTGGCCGGCGATCCGCAGGGCGTTGGTGGCGATGAGGTCGTTGTCCTTGTTGGCCGCGAGCTTGTCGATCTCGCCCGACTCGATCAGCGCGTTGGCGTAGGCGACGCGGAAGGGGACGGAGACGCCGTCTTTTTCCAGCGGGGCCAGCAGCACGTCGCGTGACTTCTTGATCTCGATGGTCCCGCCGCTGAGCCCGGACTTGTGGGCATCGACGAGCGCCTTAATGGCCTGGCGGTCGTCGGCGCTGATGTCGTTCCTGCGGACGAGCTCGTCGGGGAGCGACGACTGCGCGAGAACGCCCGCAAACGGGAGGAGCGCCGCCGCGATGAACGCGAGGTTCCGGTGCGTGCGGGAGGATGAAACGTACTTGTTGATCGCTGTGAGCATCGGTCGTTGCGTTCTTGCTGAGAGGTTGGGTGCGGGCCAGTGGCGGACGGGATTACTTGTTGGGGTCGTCGCCGCCGGCGGGCATGCCGCCGCGTCCGGGCCGGTTCATTCCGCCGCCCTTTGCGAGCAGCGCGGTCTGGACCTGCTCGGGGGTCGTGATCTTGCCGCTGTTGATGTCCGCCGTGATGCTGCCGATCGTCGACTTGGCCATGGCCACCATCGGCGCCGGCAGCGCGGGCAGTTCAGCGCCCATGGCGCTGCCTGAGAGCAGCCACTTGCCGTCACGCTTGACCAGCTGCCGGTCTCCGGCGCTGCTCGAAGCGGTCGCTTTGTCGCCGTTGACGGTCACGGTGTAGTCGGCGCTGGTCATGTTCTTCACGGCGGCGGCGGCCTCTTCGAGCGCACCCATCCCGCCGACCATCGCGCCCATCGGTCCCAGGGCCTCAACCGCCGAGACGTTGAGCTTGTCGCGGCAGGCCTTGTCGAAGGCCGCGAAAACGCCCTGCAGCTCGATGATCGCGTTGGCGGCGTCTCGCTGCTGGTCGCTGTCGTAGGCCGTCATGTCGCGGATCACCGTCGCCATATCGCCGGCGCGGATCTTGTCGTGGATCTGGTCGAGCGTCTTCTTGACGGCCGCGAGGTCGGCGTCCGCGCCGGTCGCGGCGGGCGCGCTGCTGTTGGAAACGGGCTCGGGGGCCTTGACGCCCTGCTTGCTGGAGAGGTTCTCGAGGATGCGGCTGGTCTCTGCCAGTCGTCCCTTGAGCTTCTCGTCGCTGATCCCGTCGATGGACTCGCGGATCGCTGTGTAGAGCTCGCGGGCCTGCGTCAGCGTGTCGTCGGCGGTCTTGCGGGCGGCGTCGGCCGCGGCGGCGATGTCGGAAGAACCGGGCAGCGGCGGCTGCGCGCTGGCCAGCAGCGTGAGCGTGCCGGCGATCTGGTCGTACGCGCGCGCCTCGCTGACCAGTGCGTCGGCGTAGTTCTGGTTCGCTGAAACGGTTGAGAGCTTGCCGGTGTTGCCCGCGGCGACCGACTGCGCGTTGCCGCCGGCCTTGGCGGTCGCCTGCTTGGAGAGCTCGACAACCTTCTGAGCGCTCGAGACGGCCGCCTGGTGTGCGGGGTCAAGGGTGCCCGAGCGGAAGGCGGAGAAGTCAGCGAAAGACTTGCGGACCGCGGTGGCCGCGGCCTCGGCGGCCGCCCCGGCGGCTTCGGCGAGCTTGCGCTCTTCGCTCAGACGCGTCTGGGCTCCGGCGATGTCGGCCTGGATCTGCTTGCCCTGTTCGTCGAGCGCTGCGGCCTTGGAGCGGGCACGCGCGAGCTGCGCCTGCGTGAGACCGAGCTTCGTCGCCAGCTCCGACGCCTGCTGCTCGAGGGCGTCGGCCTCGGCCAACACGGCCGTTGACCGCTTGAGGATCTCAAGGCCCTGCGTCGCCGTTGCGCCCTGCATGCCGGCGGCGATCGACGAGGCTTCCTGCCGCTTGGCGGACGCCTGAGCGGCAACGGCCTTGTTGCGCGTTGAAAGTTCGTCGGCGACGGCCTGAATGCTCGAGGCTTCGCGCCGCGCTTCTTCGGCGGCTTTCTTGTTCGCTTCCAGGTTCCCCTGCAGGATCCCAATGAGCTCCGTCGTGCCAGCGCCCGTGTTCGCCTCGGCGATGGATTTCTGCAGCGTGTAGGTGTTGAGCCCGGCACGCAGGCCGGCCAGGTGCCCGTCGAGCTGCTGGTCGGCCTCGACCGCGGCCTTGGTGTCAAGCGACGCGATGCCGGCCTTCGCCCTCGCCGCGACGCTCAGCGCGGCCGCGCGCACCGACTCGGGCCCGTTCGAAGCGAGGCTGTTCATCGAGTCGTGCAGTTCGCCGAGTTGCTTGCGCCGATAGACGTCCGCGAGCGACGCAAACGTTCCGTCAGCGGTTAGCGCGCCAACGGTCTGCTCGGCCTTGCGGATCTGCCTGACGGCCTCGGTGTCTCCGCCGCCGCATCCACCCGCGACCGCGAGGAGGATCGCCGCTGAAAGACCCGCGAGTTTGGCGGTGCGTTGACGCGAAAGACGGGGGTTGCTCATACCGTACACCTTCCTGACGAACTGCCGGGTCGAGTTCCGGCTTGGTGGAGACTGTAGCAGATCTTCGATCGACGTTTGTCCTTGTGCGGCAAACGGTTAGGTGGTGTGGAGAACTCGGGAGAGACGAGGGGGGAAGGAGGGGGCGTGGGCATCCATACCCGGCTGCACCGTCTAGCGAACAACCGGTTCAGCCGGGGAGCCGCCGGTGCCGGCCGGGCCGGACGGTGCGGGCGGTGTGAACGGGCGGAACGGCGTGTAGTCAAGGGAATAGTCAGGGCGCGGGCGGTAGGCGGATTTGATCCAGTCAACGATCCCTGCTGCGCGTCGATCGTCTGGACCTGTCAGGGGGGCCCGCCAGATGTCCTTTCCATCCTTCATCACGGGAGGGTGGCGGAACCGTGAAAGCTCTCGGGGGAGCGCGAGCTGCACGAGCAGGCTCTGCTCGGGCTTTCCCCAGTCGATCAGCGGCTGCCCGGAATCGGTTCGGAAGTTGTTGAGTATGTAGTAATTTGTATAGAGCGTGATGTCATTGGACGGCCGGTAGGTTGAAAGGACCAGCCGACCGGCCTCGCGTCCGCCGTGGCATTGAGACGTCGCGCAGCCGCCCATCAGCGTCACGCGCTGAACATCGTCGCGGAAGCGACGCATCGGCTCGGGCTGGTCGACGACCCGCACCTTCTCGTAGTAACTCCGCGCCCTGAGCCGGAACATGAGCCCGACGGTCTCGAGCGGGTCCTGGCGGAGGATGGCGTCCTTCCCTTCCCGCGATGCAGGAACCAGCGGGCTGCTGGCGTACTCCTCGAGCATTCTTGCCGCGGCGTCCCGTGGGAAGATCACGCGCGGATGGGCTGCGAGGTCAACCTCGAAGACCTTTATCAAGGCCACCTGCGCCTCGGTAAGGAAGGGGAACTCCCGCGGCGTGATCCGGTCATCGCCGGGTGCCGCGGCGGGCTCAGGACGGTCGGCCTCGTCGGGCGCTGCACCGGCGGGCTTCACGAGCAGCTCGTAGCGGGTGCGCAGATCGCCCGCGAGCTTCGTGACGCCGAAGTGCTTCGGGTGCTTGGTAAGGAGCAGCTCCGCCTCGGCGAGAGCGAGCTCGACCTGCTTGCGGTCGGCCAGCCAGCGGATGAGCGTGATGCGCTGGTCGATGTCGGTCTCCGGCGTCGCGGCACGCAGCTCCCGGTAGCGTTCCAGCACCGGCGGCAGCGTCCGCACATGGTCGATCCGGTCCGCGGCGAACGTCGCGGGCACGCCGGCGATTTCGATCACGCACTCCCTGTCGTCCTGCTTGACCAGCAGCCCCTGAAAGACCGACCCGTCCTTGAGGTAGAGGATGATCTCCGGGTTCTCGTCGACCCTGCCAACCTGCGCGGGCGCGCCGGCTGCCGGTTCGGCCTGCGCCGGTGCCGGGGGAACGGGAGGAGCGGGCTGCGGCTGGGGCGTTGGCTGGGTGAGCGCGAGCGACAGCAGCGAGAGGGCAAGTACCATGGGGTATGGTACATGCGGGGAGCAGCGGGGCGTGGTTCCAAATAATGACGATGGCGGCCGCAGGACTCAGGCCGCCCGAGCCGCGGAATTCGCGCCTGCGGTGAGATCGATCCGCCGGACCTTTGCGTGCTTTGTCAGGTCACCGTGAGGTGTGCCGTCAAGAGAGCAGAGGCAGGGTACAAAGCCGTCGTCAAGGCGGATGCGGACCGGGCCGCGCAGTTCGCTGGTGAAATCGATCGTGAAGTTGCCGACGGTCATGAACACTTTGGGGTGGATGCGTCCGTGGACGATGAGATCAACGACCGTTCGCTCCCTGAGGGTTGCGCGAAGGCGGGCGAGCCGCTCTTCGAGCGGTCGGATCTGCGCCTCCGCCGCGTCGACGCTGCGTTGCAGCGTCGCCATGCGTTCCACCGTCGAGGGTGCGTGGCGCCCCTTTACGCCACGGAGTTGGTCAAGCGGCTCCAGGTACTTTGCGCGACGGGCCTCGAGGACCGGCATCAGCGCCATCGCCTCCTTCGCGACCGCGTCCAGCGCGGGGATCGAACCGAGGCGCAGGTCCGTGGCCACCCCCATCTCACTGCCGAGGGAGTTCACGACGACGGCGCCGGCAACGGCCAGCGCCCCCCCGGCGATGCCGCAGTTTGGACCGTTGAACGCGCGGCCGACGGTGACGCGGCAGTTGACGAGCTCTCGCTCGATCGTGAGGTCGCGCCCGACGCTCACCGTGACGTTGTTGAGGTACTTCGCCGCGCCGTCTCGGCCGATCTCGAGCGTGCCCTTCTCCTTTGCGGCCATCCCGCCGCGGATCACCACGTCGTTTCCGGCCTTGATCGTCGCGGCCTCGATCAGGCCGTCGATGCAGACGTCGCCGCGGGCGATCACTTTGAAGTGGTCCCTGACGCCCCCCTTGACCGTGACGCTGCCGGGGAACTCGATGTGACCGACGGAAAAATCGATGTCGCCGGGGATCGTGATCGAGTCGGTGATGTGAAGGCCACCCTCCCCCCACTCCAGCACGCCCGGGCAGCGGGCGATCAGGCTGCCGTCGTCGCACCGCTTCAGCGTGTCGTCAACCGAGAACGTCAGCGGGGGTGCTTCCTCGGGCGTCAGGTCGTTGCCAAAGACATCACGGCCGATGACCCCGCCGGCTGGAAAGATGATCGTGCCGACGTGCGCACCAACCTTGACGAAGTTGAACGTCGACCGGGTGTAGTGATCGACCGATCCAGGCGAACGGCTCGGCTTGACTCCGCTCGCGGCGTCTGCCAGCACCCGCTGAATCTCTTCTGGGTCGTAGCCCGGCTCAAACGCGACGTACCCCGGCTTGCCGTGCTGGGGCGGCTGCCCCTTTGCAATCACCAGGCGCGCTGCCGCACCGGGGCAGGCAGCGATCGTCTTCGCGGCGTCGGTGATCAGTTCGTGATTGTCGGGCGTCAGCTCGAGCTTCAGTCCGCTGGCGAGGGCGATGATCGCGTCGCGGTCCAGCGGCGCGGCACCGGCAGGAACAACAAGCTCGGCCTCCAGTGCATCCTCTGAGACTTCGATCCGCGCCTGATTGGGTTCGTGTTCGTTGGGCATTGCCGCGCGCTCGACAGTGCCTCTATCGGAACGTTCAGCATGCGGCTGCTCACCCACCTAGGGGTGATTGTGCAGCGGATCGGTTGCTGTTGGGTGTACGGACGCGGTCTCGGCGCTGTATCAAGCCGCGTGCAGCGCTGGGCGTGCTGTCCGGCGGGCCATCGTCTCCGTGATCCGCTGGTTCAGCAGGTCGGGTGTGAAGGGCTTGACGAGGTAGTTGCTGACCCCGGCCTTGATCGCCTCAACCACGCGCGACTTCTCACTCTCAGAGGCCACCATGATCACGGGCGTGTGCTTATCGGTCATGCGGAACGCGCGGACGAATGCGAGCCCGTCCATCTTCGGCATGTTCGAGTCGACCAGGATCAGGTCAGGCTGAAAGGCGATCGCCTTGCTCAGGCCGTCCTGGCCGTCGGCGGCCTCTTCAATCTCGGCGGGCCCAAGCTGAGCGAGCACGCCCCGCTGGATGCCGCGCATGGTCTTGCTGTCGTCGATGAGTAGAACTCGCATGGGTCGTCCTTGTACGTACGGGCGGGTTTTCGGTCAGGCGAGGCGCAGGGGTTTCGCGGCGTTTGCAGCACGCGGCGCAGGCTCCGTTGATTGAGGTGCCGCGACGTAAAGGCGAGCGGCGCCTTCTCCACGCGCAGCCAGGGGCAGGCCCTTGGTCTCCAGCGCGTCGGCCGCGCCGAGGGCGATCCATCCGCCGGGGTTGAGCTGGTCGGCGAACATCGCGGCGACGCGGGCCTTCATCGCATCGTCGAAGTAGATCATCGCGTTGCGGCAGACGATCGCGTCCCACGTGCCGTAGCGCTTGGCGCCGAGGCGGTCCTTGAGGTTGTGGTTGTCGAAGCTGACCAGCGACTGCACCAGCGCGTCGGGCCGCCAGTAGGGGCCGTCCTGGCGGAAGTAGCGCTCCCGCACGGCCGGGTCGATGGCGCGGACCGAGTCGTCGGTGTAGCGGCCCTCCTGCGCCGCGGCGAGCGACTTGGCGCTCACGTCCGTGCCCAGGATCTCGACGCGCCAATCGGGCAGGCGCTCGCCCAGCGCCTGGTGCACGATCACCGCGAGGGTGTAGGCCTCTTCGCCCGTGCTGCACGCGGCCGACCAGATGCGAAGCGAACGGTCGCGGCGCTTCGACTCGATCAGCGCTGGGAGGGCGGTCGTGCGCAGGAAGTCGAGCTGGGCCGGGTCGCGGAAGAACGAGGTGTGCCCGACCGTCACGCGGCTGAGCATCTCCTGAACTTCCTGCTCGCGCTGCGGCGCGATCGTCAGGTACTGCACGTACTGGTCGAACGACTCAAGGCCGAGCTCGCTCACCCGGCGCGACAGCCGGGACTCGAGGATCGACTTCCGGCTGTCGGGGAAGTGAACACCCACGTGCGCATAGATGATCGCGCGGAGGGCGTCGAACTGCTCTTGGCGAAGAACGGTTTGGGCGCTGAATTGGCTCATAACGGATCCGTCGGGCCCCAGGTGGAGGTAGGAACCCCCACTGCATCGGCGACCCGGCGGCACGACTTCACGCCGCAACCCTTGTGTAACCCCCAGGCGGACGCGCCGCGGTGACGAGTGCAGCGGGCCTTCCGCCGGCGGCGTGCGCGTGGAGGCGTCGCTTTGCGGCAGTACGCGTCGGCTGAATCTGTCACAAAGTTGCGCCCGCGGCGGCACACACGCCACTCGCTGAGGGCGGGCCGCGCACGTGTGCGCAGGTCTGAAATGCCCGGGAGAGGACTTGAACCTCCATGCCCTTGCGGGCGCTACCACCTCAAGGTAGTGCGTCTGCCAATTTCGCCACCCGGGCGGGTTGCGGGAGGGAGGGTAGATCGGTTCCTGTCCGGAGTCGACCGCGGTTGAAACATCGCCACCGTCGGGCGCAGTGCCCCCGGCACGGGGCTGGACCCTGCCCCCCGGTTGCTAGCATCAACGATGGAGGCCGCCGTCATGGGAAGCGTTCAGAACGGGCTCGAAGTGATCGCCAAGGGGGCACGGGAGGCCCGCGTCTTTGGCCCGGTGTCAGTCTCGGCCGGCCTGGTGGCCTGCGCAGCCGCCACCGCGGCCGACCCCGCCGAGTACCGTGTGAGCGTCGAGGGCGACCGCGTGTGGGTCAGCCTCGTTACAGCCGCTCGCTACCTCAGCCAGTCGATCGAGCAGACGCTGGTGCACTCGGGCGACAAGGCGGGCGACCTGCTCCGCGACGAGCTGATCGACTTCGGGCTGCTCCTGTCGCACGACGACCCGATGCCGATCGTCGAGCACTTCCGCTCGCCCCCGCCGGAAAAGCTCTACACCTTCCGCACGCCGCTGGCGCTCAAGCCCGGCGACCTGGCGTCGGCGCCGGCCCAGGAGGTGGCGCTCAAGTCGCTCCTGGCCTACCGGGCCACGTTCGATGAACTCGGCGGCATGAAGGGGGAGTAACCAGCCGCGCCGCCGGTGCCCGGCGACTATCCTGCACGCATGCGGATCGTCATGCTCGGTTGGGAGTTTCCGCCGTACATCTCCGGCGGGCTGGGAACGGCCTGCGAGGGGCTGACGCGCGCCCTCGACCAGCAGGGGCACCGCATCCTCTTCGTCCTGCCGCGCTCGGTTGACCGTTCCACGGCTTCGCACGTCACGCTGGTGGCGCCCGGTTCTCCCGCGGGCGTGCCGGCGGAGCGCACGACCATCACCGGCGTGGACGCCGGGCTCGGGCCAAGCGCGGTCGACGCGACGGCCTCCACGCCCTTCTCCCACACGCGCCTGGTCGGTGTGCCCGCCAGCTTCGCAAGCCCCTACAGCGGCGGCGGTGCCGTCGGCCAGAGCCGGGCGGGCACCCAGAGCTTCGTGCGCATGCCCGACGGCTCGCCGATCCCCGCGGACCTGTCGGCGGAAGAGGTCGCCGCGATCTGGATGACCGGGGCCGAGAGCGCCGCGGCGAGCAGACCTCAGCAGGCCGGCAACCACGCGGGCGTCGGCACAACCGGCGCGGGCTCGATGTACCGCGGCGACCTCATCGCCGAGGCCGAGCGCTACGCGCGCCTGGTCGTCGCCCTCACGCGCGGCGAGCAGTTCGACGTCATCCACGCCCACGACTGGCTCACCTACCCCGCCGGCATCGCGCTGGCACGCGTCAGCGGCAAGCCGCTGGTGGTCCACATCCACTCCACCGAGTTTGACCGCACCGGCGAGACCGGCCTCAACCAGCGCATCTACGACATCGAGCGCCGCGGCATGATGTCGGCCATCCGCGTCATCGCCGTCTCCGAGCTCACCCGCAGCATCTGCGCCCGGCGCTACGGCGTCCCCGCCGACAAGATCGACGTGGTCTACAACGGCATCAGCGACAGCCGCCTGCAGCCCGGCCCGGCCGACACCATCCGCAGCAAGGACAAGATCGTCCTCTTCCTGGGGCGCATCACGATGCAGAAGGGGCCGGAGTACTTCATCGCCGCGGCCAAGCGCGTGCTGGAGAAAGTGCCCGACGTCAAGTTCATCATGGCCGGCGCGGGCGACATGGAGGTCCGCATGATCGAGCTCGCCGCCGAGCTCGGCATCGGCCACCGCGTCCTCTTCACCGGCTTCCTCCGCGGCAACGACGTCGAACGGATCTACCGCATGGCCGACTGCTACGTCATGCCCAGCGTGAGCGAGCCATTCGGCATCGCGCCCCTGGAGGCGATGCGTGCGGACGTGCCGGTGATCATCTCCAAGCAGAGCGGCGTGAGCGAGGTGCTCACCCACGCGCTGAAGGTTGACTTCTGGGACACCGACGAGATCGCCAACAAGATCGTCGCGGTGCTCAAGTACCCCCCGCTGGGCCAGACCCTCCGCGAGCACGGCAGCTTCGAGCTGCGCCGCCTCACTTGGGAGGGCGCCGCCGAGGCGTGCGTCAAGACCTACGGCCGCGCACAGATGGACCTTGGCGCATTGGTCGGATAAGCGCCTTGTGCGCAAGCACAGGGGTGCGAACACTCAATCCCAAGACAAGCCGCGGATCAACGCGGATGCGCGCGGATCAAGGCCGTTCACCACAGATCCGTGCGGAACGCAGCGAAGCGGAGTGGAGCCGGAAGGCCAGTCGCCGGGCAGGTTAAAAACCTGCCCCACGGCACAGAGGAACAGAGCAGAACGAGGCCGAGAGAAGACAGTGTCTGAAGAAGACTCCAGAGCCCCGGGCGCAAAGCCGGGGCTCTTCTCATTGTCTTTCTCTGTGCCTCTGTGGTGAAAACGTCTTAGTCGTTGAACTCAAACGTCGGCCGCGCCAGCAGCGCCTGGGGGCGCACCGCCACCGAGTAGGCCAGGCCCGTCATCAGCCAGACCGTGAGCATGCTGCTGCCGCCGTAACTGACAAACGGCAGCGTGACGCCGACGATCGGCAGCACGCCCGCGACCATCCCCGTGTTGAGCAGCGCCTGCGCGCCGACCATGCTCGCAAAGCCCACACAGATGAGCCGGCCGAAGGGGTCGCGCGTCAGCGCCGCGGTGGCAATGATCGCCGCCACCCACAGCCCGAGTGTGGCGAAGAGCGCGAGCGCGCCCAGCAGGCCCGTGCGGCAGGCCCAGACGGCCAGGATCATGTCGTTGTGCCGCTCGGGGAGCGAGGCGTAGTAGACCAGCGCCCGCGTCTTGGCGTCGGTGTTGCCCGTTGTGCGCCCGGCGCCGATGAGGCTGATGGCCGTGACGCTCTGGTAGTTCACGTCGTCGTTGCGCGACTTGTCGCCGGTGAGCTGGCGGTAGAGCCCGACGATGCGCTCCTTCTGGTACGGCCGCAGCAGCGGGTAGCTGGCGGGGACGGCGAGGGTGCCGGCGAGGACGATCAGCGCCAGGTGCTTGAAGCGCATCCCCGCGGTGACCAGCACCGCCAGCAGCGTGGGGATGAACAGCAGCACCGAGCCCAGGTCGGGCTGGAGCATGATCAGCGCGATGGGGATGAACGTGATGACCGCCGGGCGGATGAGCCCGACCAGCTCGCGGTGCTCACGCCGGTAGCGCAGGTAGTCGGCCGTCACCATGATCCAGGCGATCTTGACCAGTTCCGTCGGCTGCAGGTCCACCGGCCCAAGGTCGATCCACGCCCGCACGCCGTTGCGCGGGCGCACGATGCTGGCGGGGATAAACGGCAGCACCAGCAGCAGCAGCAGGCCCAGCGACACCGCGAAGATCCCCCACGCGAAGAGGCGGATGCGCCGGTAGTCGGGCAGCGCCACCACCAGCGCCGCGACCATCCCCACGGCGACGAAGACCGCCTGCTTGACGGCCCGCTCGGTGAGCCCCAGCGGTCCGGGGCCCGCGGCCATGCCCGAACCCAGGTCGATGGCGTAGATGCCCGCCAGCGACAGGAGCACCGCGGCGACGACCGCGAGCAGCGCCGGGTTGAACGGGCGCGAGCGGCGGCCGAACACGCTGTCGAACAGGCCCGGCTCGCCCCTGCTGCGCAAGCGGAACGCCATCTAGAGGTACCCCTCCGCACGCAACTGCCAGAGGACCTGGTTGCACAGCGGGCCCGCGACGCGCCCCCCCGAGCCGCCGTACTCGACCATCACCGAGACCGCGTAGAGCGGCTCGCCACCCTCGCGCCCAACCAGCACCACGAACCAGGAGTGGTCCAGCGAGACCCGCTCGCTGCCGCTGCCGACGTACTTGCCCGAGTCGGCGGTGCCGCTCTTGCCCCACACGCGCACGCCCGGCAGGTTGAAGGTGTTCTCGCGCATCGTCACACCGTCGGGCGCCACGAAGCTGATGTGGTGCCCCGTGCCGCGCTCCTCGCCCACCGAACGCTCCAGCCCGCGCAGGGCGAGCGCCACCGCCTGCGGCTTGAAGCCGAGGTCGAAGCGCTGCTGAGCCGGCGCGCCGGCGTCGGTGCGGATGCGCGGCGTGAGGCGTATGCCGCCGCGGGCGAGGGTGCTGTAGGCGTCGGCCGCGTGCAGGGGCGTCCATCCGAGCAACCCCTGGCCGATGCCGAGCATGGCGCAGTCCGCCTCTGAATAGCGCGGCGCCTTGGGCGCGGGGCGCGCGACACCCTCCGTGCCCATCTCGGCCTCGTCGGCCGCCGACCGCTCCGCCGATGCGTTGAGCACCTCGCCGGGGAACTGGAACCCCATGCCGATGTTGGGCTGCACGGTCCCCGGAGCCTCGCCGACGCCCAGCTTGCCGTACCACTCGGCGAGGTGGTCGGGCCCCAGCCGGGCGGCGAGGGTAAAGAAGAAGATGTTGCACGAGGCCATGATCGCGTCGGTCGCGTCGGGGTCGTGGCCGAGCTGTATCGAGTGGGTGATGTGCGGCGGCTGCTTGTAGATCCAGCAGCGCATCAGGTTGGTCTGGTTCGGGAAGTAATGGCCGGTGCAGGCGATCCGCTCGCCGCCCGGGCCGCTGTCACAGTTGTACACACCCTGCGCCGCCGCGAAGTTGAGGACCAGCGGCTTGACGATCGAGCCCGGCGCGTAGCGCTTGCCGAACGCCCGGTTGAGGAAGGGGAGCGCGCTCGCCGCCGAAGGCTCCGCCCGGCCGGCCTTGGCGGCGTTCGCCCGCTCTTTCTCCAGCCACTCCCTGTCGGCGTCGTAGACGAGGATCGAGTCGGGGTCGTCGCGCAGCTGCTGCCGGGTGAAGACGGGCGTGCTCACCAGCGCGAGCACGTCGCTGGTCTTGACATCCATCACCACCACCGCCGCGGGGAGGCGCGTGCCCACCGCGATGGCGTGGTTGTTGTGGAAGGGCTGCACGGTCGTCAGGCCCGCCTCGGGGCTCATCAGGGCCTGGATGCGCGCCTGCAGCGCCGCGTCGAGCGAGAGCGTCACGTTGCCGCCACCCTTCCGCTCGACGGCCTGCTTCTCCCCGGTGTCGAGCTGCTCGACCTCCATGCCGCGCGAGCCGCGCAGGTCCGACTCTGCGCTGCGCTCGATGCCGGTGACGCCGATCGCGTCGGTGTCGACGTACCCCCCAAGGTCAAGCAGCGCCGTGCCGTCCTGCCTGCGGTTCATCGGGCGCTTGGCGAGCTCCTCGCGGTAGAGGCCCGTCCGCATCCACCCGACCACCGCCGTCGCCACGCCGCTCGACTCAACCTCCAGCGGCGCGTCGGAGCGGAGCGGGCCGGGGAAGCCGCGCCGGTCGATCGTCACGGCCATCTCTTCGAGCGGGTACTCGCGAGTCGCCCCGTCGACCAGACGCATGCCCGGCAGCATCCCCTCCGCCGCCGCCCGCTCGCCGCTGGGGAACGCGAACGCCACCGCGTCGTCGAGCCCGCGCACCAGCACGTGCGCCACCGTCTGCTCGCGGATGGGGCGCTCGACGTCGGCGAGGTTGACCTCGCTCAGCTCGCGCCCACGCTCCAGCGCCTCCTTCTCGGCGACGGTTCGGTTGTACTCGTTCAAGTCCGCGGCCATCACGCTGACACGCTTCACCAGCGCCTGGCGGCGGGACTCCAGCTCCTCGCGGCTCACACCCGACCACCGCGCCAGCGCAGACCACGCCCGCTCGAGCCGCTCGATGTACTTCGGGGCGACAAGCTGGATGACCGCCTCCCGCTCCGACGGGGGGAGCTCGTTCCACCGCGGCGTGTTCTTCTTCGCCTCCCGCGCGGCCTGCAGGAACGCCCACTGCCCGCTGATGAGCGAGTAGTCAACCTTCACGTCAAAGCCCGGGCGGTCCTGCGCCAGCACGCGCCCCTTGCGGTCAAGAACCTCGCCGCGCGTGGTGTCGATCAGCCGCGACGACACCAGCCGCGCCTCAGACTGCCTCGAGAGCTGGTCACCCTTGAGCAGCGCAAGCTGCGTCAGTCGCGCCAGCGGGATCAGCGCCCCAGCCGCCACCAGCACCGCCACCAGCGCCAGCCGCCGGTGGAACATCGACATTCCCTCTACGCTCGGCATGCCGGGCCCCGTCCTACGCCTACCGCCGTCACCGCCCGCACGCCCATCCGTGGGCGCGCGTCCTCTCGCCGCCGATCAGCTCTCGCTCGCGTCCTGGGCTTCGCTGCGACCGCCCGCGCCGAAACCGTCTTTCCAGCGGGTGATGCGCGCGTACGCGTTGTGGTTGTGGATCGACTCGAAGTTCTCCGAGCCGATGCTGTACCAGGCGATCCGCGGCTCGCCCTCCATCGCCAGCGCCAGGTCGCGCACGATGTCCTCGACAAACTTCGGGTTCTCGTACGCCTCCTCGGTCACGTGCTTCTCGTCGGGGCGCTTGAGCACCGAGTAGACCTGGCACGACGCCGACCCCTCCAGGATCGCCGCCAGGTCTTCGATCCACAGCACGCCCTTGCCCGGCACGGTGCGCACCTTCGCCTCGATCAGGCACCGCTGGTTGTGCGCCCCGAACCGGCTGATCTCCTTGCTGCACGGGCAGAGGCTGGTGGCGGGGGCGCTCACGCCCATCACAAAGTCAACGTCGTCGGCCCCACCCGCCCCACCCGGCCCGGCATCGCACGAGAACGTCACCTTGTAGTCCATCAGCCCCACGTGCCCCGTCACCGGCGCCGCCTTCTTGATGAAATAGGTGAACTCTGCGGAGAAGTGGGCGCGGCGCGCGTTGAGCCGGCGCGCGATCGAGCGCGTGATCTCCGGGATGCTCGCCGGCGTGACCGCCGGAGCCGTCCCCGCCTGCTGGTCGTTGAGCGCCTCCAGGAAGCGGCTCATGTGCGTCCCCTTCTGGTCGGCCGGGAGCGAGACATACATGTTGATCGTCGCGACGGTGGTCTGTTCTCCACCCCCAACCCGCGGCGCGTGCGCCAGGCGGATGGGGTACGTCACGCCCTTTACCCCCACGCGGTCGATCGCCACGTTCCGCGTGTCGCGCAGGCCCTGCACATCGGGCATCGCAGCCACACCGCTCGTTCCAGTCCCGTTGTGCGCCACTGAAAAACCACCTTTCCAGGACGCCAGGCGCCCTTCCCGTCATTCTAGGTCAACAGGCGACCGTTCCCCCCCGCCGGGGCCCGATCGCCAACGTGCGAACCGCGCCGTTTCGCAGCAACGCCGGCCCGGTTCGGAATCAGGCCACATCTTCCGCCACGCGCCCCGCGTGGCCGAGCAGCCCTTTGGCAATGTAGAGGCCGACCGGAACGCCCAGACACACGCCGGCGGCGCCATCAAGACCCGTCAACTGGGCCCATCGAGAAACCGTCCCCGCGATAATCGACGCGTGCAGCGTTGCATCGCCGCCGCCAGTCACAAGCGCAACCACCGGCCCGGCGACCGAAACAAGCAGGCAACCCGCCACCAGCGGCCACAACCGCACGTTGTGGTCCATCGCGTAGGCGATGATCCCGCCGACGATCCCGCCCGCCAGCGCTGCTCCGATCACCTGCCCCTTATACCCGCTCTGCGCCAGCAGCCACACGCCCAGAGCACCCCCCACCGCGCCGCAGGCGAAGGTGGTAAGCCACCCGGCAACGCCCGATCGGGCCGGCTCATCCGCCCCGTCCGGCACATCCTTGAGCCCCGTCCGCTCGATCAGCCATGCCGCGCCCACCACCAGCGCGGCAACGACCGCGCCCTCAATCGCCAGCATCGTCAGCGCGGAGCGCGTCCCCTCGCCCGTCTGCGCGTTCGCGCTGGCCATCACGATCTTTCGCAGCGTCCCAAACCCGAAGGCTCCCCAGGCCAGCACGACCCCCATGTCCAAGAGCCCGCCCCGCGCTCCAACCAGCCGCCCCGCCAGCAGGCCCATACCGGCGGCGATCACAACCGCCGCCACGCCGACCACGGCCGAGAGCGCGGGCTTGGTGCTCAGCAGCAGGCTCGTGCCGTGCCCGCCGTTCACGTCCGTCGCCAGCATCGTGAGCTTCCAGGCGATCGCCCCGACCACCAGCAACGCCCCGTAGAACAGCCCGTACTTCACGATCGCGTCACGCATGGTCCCACGGTATGCCGCAACCGCACGGGCCCTCGCGCTCGTGCGCCCCGATTCACCCCTCGCTTCCGCTACCATCCCCGCATGCTCGCGAATCGACCGCCCCTGCCAACCTCGCCGCCCGGCCCGCCACCCGCAGGCCCACTCCAGGCCGCAACGCACCGCTCACCCGTCACGCTCCAAGACCTCCTCGACGACCTGCTCTGGCCGCACCTGCTGCGGAGCTGGAAGCTCGCGCTGGCGCCCGGCCGCGTGGCTCTCTGCTTTGTCGCGGTGGTCTTTATCGCAGCGCTCTGGGCCGTGACCAAGTCGGCCACCGGTCAGGACACACTCGGCGAGCTGTGGCTCAGCATCACCAGGGACTTCCAATCAATCGTCAAGGTCTTCTCCGGCCCCGAGGCCGCAACAGCCTCGGTCTACAGCCTTTTCATCCAGACCCCCGCTGACTTCGTACGTCAGTTCCCGGTTGTTGCGCTGGTGGTCGTCCCGGCGATCCTCTTCGTGTGGTGCATGGTCGGCGGCGCGGTCTGCCGCTCGTGCGCCTGCGAGGTTGCCCTCCGCGCTGCGCTCCCCTGGCGGCAGGCGATCAGCTTCGGGCTCAAGAAGTCACTGGCCCTCTTCGCCGCCCTCGCAGGCCCGCTGCTGCTGGTCTGGGCCGCGTGCCTGCTGCTGCGGCTGCTGGGGGTGGCACTGTTTACAACCAAGGCGCTCGGCCTGCTTGGGGGCGCAGCGTTCATCGCACCGCTGCTGCTTTGCCTGGTGATCTCCGTTGCGCTCTTCGCCTACCTGCTCGCCCACACGCTGCTGATCCCCGCCGTGGCCTGCGAGGGGACCGACTCGTTCGACGCCGTGCAGCGGTGCTACGCCTACGCGCTCGCCCGCCCGGGCCGGCTCGTCGGCTACACCATCATCTCGGTGTTCAGCGTCGTTCCCGCGATGGTCATCGTCGGCGTGATCGTCGCCTTCGCCATCATCGCCGCCGCCTCCCTTACCGGCGCCCCGCTCGCTGCGCCCGATGCTGTCTTCCCCGAACAGTTCCACCCCGGCGGGGGCGAGCACCTCGGTGTCACCCGGTGGATGGTGCGTGCCTGGACCGTGCTGATCGTCGGCATCGGCCTCGCCTATTTCGTCTCGCTCTACTTCTGCGCTGCGACCAACCTCTACCTCGTCATCCGTCGCCTGGTCGACGGCCAGGACATCGCCGAGATCTGGCTGCCACCCCCCACCTCCGCGCCCACCGCCCCGCCCACACCCGCCCCGATCGCGGTTCCTGAAAAGGCCGACTACACCTGATGGGCGACCTCACCATCATCCAGCCGCGGCAGGCGCTGGCGCACGCCATCGCCGGTCTGCTCGCCGAGTCGTCTGTGAAGTCCATCGTGCTGCACGTGACGGGCGCTGCGCCCGAGCACCTCGCGACCCGAACCGCTGACCTGCCCGCGCGCCTGCGGAGCGCGCCGAGCGGCACGCGCATTTCAACCCAGAGCGGGCACACGATCACGCTGACCGACAAGGGCTGCACGGTCACCGGGCCCGCCGGACCGCTGCTGGACGCGTTCGCAGCAAGCACCGACGGGTGCACACCGCTGTAGTCACCGCGCCTTCTTCAAATCGATCCCCGCGTCCTTCCATGCAAGCCGGTCAAGATCGATGTCAAATCGCTCGCCGCACTCGGGGCAGTGCCCCTGATCGGGCAGCCCGGCCAGGCTGTGCCCGCACTGCGTGCACAGGCGACCGCCGCTGGCGACAAAGTCACGCCGGACCTTCCGCGTCTTGTAGCAGACGATGCAGATCGCGATGAACTGACCCGCGAACATCCCCACCGGATCAGCCACGATGAACCACACCGACGTTCGCCACGGTGAGTTCAGTCTCCACGCAACCAGGCCGCCCATCACCACCATCCATCCAATCGGCAGCAGCCACCACCACAGCAACCGCCGGATGGGCCGAGGCATGCGCTTGTAGGAGTAACGCCAGTACTCAAACACCACGACGCCCCTCTCCATCGGGGCTGACCTCCAACAGGTCCGACTGCCCCATCTTCTCCGGCAGCCCGTCGAGCCGCTGCGCACGCTCGATCCCCCACTCGCCAACGCGCGTGCGCCGCAGTGACCTCAAGCACCCGCCCGTCCCCAGGACGCCGCCGATGTCCCGCGCAAGCGAGCGGATGTACGTCCCCTTGCCGCACTCAACCTCCACCGTCAGCAGCGGCCACGCGTACGCCTTCACCTCGACGCGGTCGATCCGCACCGGCCGCGCTGCCAGCTTCACATCTTCGCCGCGCCGCGCCATGTCGTAGGCCCGCTCGCCGTCGACCTTCATCGCGCTGTACGCTGGCGGCGTCTGCATCACCGCCGCGCCGACAAACCGGACACACGCGGCGTCCACGGCCGCGCGGCTCGGCGCCACGGCGACAGCCACTTCAGCCTTCTCCCCCTCCTGATCATCGGTGCTCGAGAAGCACGAGAGGTCGATCTCGGCGACATACACCTTCGTCCCCGCCATCACGCGCTCGCACAGCTTCGTCGCCTTGCCGACCATCACCACCAGCACGCCCGTCGCCAGCGGGTCGAGCGTCCCGCCGTGCCCCACCTTCACACGCTTGGGCGCGCCGCCCTGAACAAGTCGCCAGCGGATGCGCCGGCACACGTCCATCGACGTCGGCCCCAGCGGCTTGTCGATCACCAGCAGGCCGCACGGCGTCGGCACAGGTTGGTTCGCGGGCCCTTCGCTCACGGCTTCACCTTCCACGCCGGCGGCGGCGGATCGCTGTAGCGCCCGTCGCTCCATCGCACCGGCGCGAGCACGGAATAACCACCCACCGACCACCCGTCGCGGTGCAGCGCATCGGCCGAGGGCGTGCCGATCAACACGCCGGCTGGGTTCTCCGCCAGCCACGCCGCCTGGTCCTTCGCGCTGATCTTCTGCACGCGCCCGCGGCTCTGGAACACCACGCTGTCCTCGTGATACACAGAGGCCAGCGGCCGCTCGCCGCGCGGGTCGATCGCCCGCACCTGATCGAAGATGCGCGCCGTCAAGTTGCCAGTCAGCAGCCGCGGACGCTCGGCGCGCTCCAGCAGCGGCACAACCACGTGCAGCACCATCGCAAGCTGAAACGCCGCGACGCACACGGCCGTCACGCCGGCCGAAACCCAGCGCTGCCCCCGAATGAACTGCACCGCCACCAGCAACCCGCCCCACGCCGGCACGGCGATCAGGCCGACGATGAAGACCGCCGCCCCAACCTTTACGTCTCGCGTTGCGTCCCCCAGCATCACCGCGGCGCACGCCGCGAGCGGCAGCAGCGCTCCCACCGCAAACCATCCCCACACGCCGAGCCGCCCGCCAACCCTCAGCCGCGCCTGGGATGAGAAGAACGCCCGCGCTGTCAGCAGCGCCAGCGCCGGGTAGAGCGGCATCGTGTAGTGCGGCAGCTTCGCCGGTGAGAGTTCAAACACGATCCACGCCGGCACAAGCCACGCGAGCAGGAACAACTCGGCGCCGCGGCCATCGGCTCGCCCGCGGATCGCCGTAAGCCGAGCACGCACGCGACCCCAAACCGACGAAGCGCGCCCTTCCGTTCCTCCAGTGCTCAGGCCCCACGCCCGATCAACCGCCCGCCCAAACGCAGGCCAGACCAGCAGGCACCCCGGCCAGAAGAGCACGCCCAGCAGCAGCAGGTGAGCGCCCGGCGGCACAAAGCTCCGGCCGCCGTCTTTCGCCCCTGTCGCCGCCCGCAGGAAGACCTCACGCCACACCTCGCGCCCGTAGACATCAAGACCAACGTGGCTGCTCAGCAACCAAACCCACGGTGCTGCAACCGCCACGACAACCACCAACCCAATCAACGGGCGAGCGAGCCGCGCGGGCCTCAGGCTCCGCGTCGCCACGCACAACGCAGCCAACGCGCCGAGCACCACCAGCGGCGTGATGAACCCCTTCGTCAGCACGCCCAGCCCCACGCACACCCACAGTCCCAGCACCCAGCCAGTCCGACCGCCGCCGTGACTGCCACCCCTGTACACCAGCCACAGGCAAGCCATCGCACCCGCCGTGCAGAACGTCAGCAACTGGTCCGCCCGCGCCTGATGGGCATCCCACACCACTATTGGAGATACCGCCAGCAGCGCGCCCGCGAGCCAAGCGACCCGCGCATCAAACATCCGCAGCCCCAGCCGCCACGTAATCAGCACCGTGCCGATCGCGCTGAGCAGGCTCGGCAGCCGGTAGATCCAGACCGCGTCCCGCGACGGATCGCCCCCCGTCATCGCCCACGCGCTCGCCACCTGCAACCAATAGATCAGCGGCGGCTTGTTCAGGCGCGGGGTGTTCTGGTACATCGGCACCACCCAGCCACCCGCGTGAAGCCCCAGCGGCAGCCCCGTCCGCTCATCCACTCTTAAGTCCTGATCGGCGGGCGGCAGCACCGCCTGCTCGAACATCTGCCGGCTCGCCTGGGCAAACCGGCACTCGTCCCGGTCAACCGCCGGGATTGTCCACAGCCCCGGCAGATACACTGCCAGACAGAGCACCACCAGCGAGACCCCCGCCACCCTCCACAACCGCGCGCGCGCACGCCACCGGCCGCCGCCCACTCCGCCCTCCCCGCCGATCGCACTCGCACCATTGACCGTTGACACGTCAAACGAGGTTAGCCCGCCGCCGACTCTGCCCAAGAGCACGCCCGGCATCCGCTTCTCCCTGCTGGCCCTTGCCGCCGGGGCGGTCGCCTTCGCCGCGCTGCACCCGCTCGACGCAGCCGTCAACGGCTGGCTCTCCAACGTCCACCTCACCGGCGACTTCAAACGAGAATGGGAGGCGCTGCAGCAGTTCGGCCAGGGCGTCTCGATCGTGGTCATCGCCCTGACGATCTTCCTGCTCGACCCCGCCCGGCGCGCACGCCTGTTTGACCTCGCCCTCGCCCTCGCCGCTGTCGGCCTCACCGTGACGCTGATGAAGAACTTCATCGGGCGCCCGCGGCCAAAGTTCAACGACCCCGGCACCTTCCTGTTCCCTTGGGGTACGTACCCGATCCCGCACAAGGACGGCGCAACGATCAACGTCCACGCTTGGGACTGGTCCTCCCCATCTCACGCGCAGCTCTGGAGCATGCCCAGCAGCCACACCGCCTTCGCGGTGGTGATGGCCATGTTCCTCTCTACGCTCTATCCGCGCATCCGATGGCTCGTCGCAGCGCTCGCCCTCACCGTCGCAGCCGGACGCCTGGTCTTTGATGCGCACTGGCTCTCGGACGTCGTCGCCGGTGCCACCATCGCCACGGCGATCGGCTGGCCGATCCTCCGTCAAAGCTCCGGCGTGCGGCTGGTACAGAAGCTCAGGCCGGGCGCGGGCCCCGTGGGCGTTTGAGGCGCTTCGTAAGCCGTCCGCCACCCCGTTCGGCCTTTTCCAGCGTCAGACTTTCCCCTCCGCGCCCCCCGCCCTAAACTCTCGCCCTTCGCCGGAGAGGTGTCCGAGCGGCTGAAGGAACGCGACTGGAAATCGCGTATACGGGCAACCGTATCAGGAGTTCGAATCTCCTCCTCTCCGCTTCCCGCAACGACCCCGGCCCAGACGCCGGGGTCGTTGTGCAGACACACCCGACCGGAGCGCTCGGCAGTTTCCTGAATCGCCACGCGCTCCGCGATATCGGCAACGGCGCTGGGACTCAAGCCCGCAACCCGCGGGACAAACGCGCAGCACTTCGCCGCAGACAACAGTTGAACATCCGCCGCTCGCAGCACTCTGCGAGTTCCACCGTTGCTTCAGCGCACACCGCGCGCGCGATCACTGAGCAATCCAGCGCGTGCCGCCGTCACGCCGGTCCCCGCACGCGGCCGCCGGATGTTCGCACATTTGCCGGGGGTGCTTACAAAAAACTTCACCGCCAAAGGTGGTAATCCCAGCCCTCTTCCAATAGAGTGCAAGCGATGCCACTCCAGACGAACACCTCAAACGCAGCCGCTGCGCGCGGCGCCGCACGAGTTGGTCCCGCGCCCTCGGCCGCGAGTGCGCCAAGCAACGACGGCCGCTCACGCGTGATCATCGAGGCCGTCGCGCCGACCGTGCCCGACGGCCCGTTCGCCGCCAAACGCTCGGTCGGAGAGACCGCTCGCATAGAGGCGGACATCTTCTGCGACGGGCACGACGCGATCGCCGCGGTCGTCCGCCACCGCCGCTGCGGCACCGACGCATGGGCCGAGGTCCGCATGGCCCACTTCGACAACGACCGCTGGGCCGCCGAGTTTGACCTCGTTGCCGAGGGCGCCTGCGAGTTCATAATCGAGGCCTGGGTCGACCACTTCGCAACCTGGCAGCGCGACCTCCGCCGCCGCGCCGCCGCCGGGCAGGACCTCACCACCGAGTACCTCATCGGCGCAGCCCTCATCGAACAGGCGATCGGCGACAACGCCGCCCACGCGGACCTGCGCCAGTTCGCCCAAAGACTCCGCAAGGCGTCCGACCCGGAGCGATCCGAGGTCGCTCTCGACCAGCGCCTCACCACCCTCATGGCCCAGTGCGACCCGCGCCGCTTCGCCGTCCAGACCCCGGGCACGCACCGCATCTGGGTCGACCGCGAACGCGCCCGCTTCAGCTCGTGGTACGAACTCTTCCCCCGTTCAACCGGCAAGGACGAGCGCACCCACGGCACGTTCCGCGACGTGATCGCCCGGCTCGACTCAATCGCCGCGATGGGCTTCGACGTCCTCTACCTCCCACCGATCCACCCGATCGGCCGCGTCTTCCGCAAGGGCAAGAACAACTCGCTCAAGGCAAGCCCCGACGACGTCGGCAGCCCCTGGGCCATCGGCGGACCAGAAGGCGGGCACGACGCCATCCATCCACAGCTCGGTGACGCCGACGACTTCAAGGCCCTCGTCCGCGCGGCCGCCGACCGCGGCATCGAGATCGCACTCGACCTCGCCCTCCAGTGCTCGCCCGACCATCCTTACGTCAAGCAGCACCCCGAGTGGTTCAAGCACCGGCCAGACGGCAGCATCCAGTACGCCGAGAACCCGCCCAAGAAGTACCAGGACATCTACCCCTTCGACTTCGAGTGCGACAACTGGCAGGCGCTCTGGAACGAAGTCCTGCGCGTCGTGCTGCTGTGGGTCGAACGGGGCGTCCGCATCTTCCGCGTCGACAACCCGCACACCAAGCCCTTCGGGCTCTGGCAGTGGCTGATCGCACAGGTCCAGCAGCGCGACCCCGGCGTGCTCTTCCTCGCCGAGGCGTTCACACGCCCCAAAGTCATGCACCGACTCGCCAAGCTCGGCTTCACCCAGTCGTACACCTACTTCACCTGGCGAAACGGCCCAGTCGACCTCCGCGAGTACTTCACCGAACTGACCGCGACCGGCTCAGCCGACTATTACCGCCCCAACGCCTGGCCCAACACGCCCGACATCCTCCCCGAGTACCTGCAAGAGGGCGGGCGCGGCGCGTTCATCATCAGGGCCACCCTCGCCTCAACACTCTGCGCAAGCTGGGGTGCCTACGGGCCCGCCTTCGAACTCATGGACCACCTCCCCGCCAAGCCCGGCAGCGAGGAGTACCTCGACTCAGAGAAATACCAGCTCCGCAACTGGCCCACCGACCGGCCAGACTCGCTCGCGCCCCTCATCGGCGTGCTCAACCGCGCCCGCAAGCAGAACAAGGCGCTCCAGCACGACCGCACCCTCCGCTTCCACCCCTGCGACAACCCCGCGATGCTCTGCTACTCAAAGACGCACGGGGACAACGCCATCGTCGTCGTCGTCAACACCGACCCGCGCAACGTGCAGTGGAGCCCCGTCCACCTCGACCTCGCCGCCCTGGGCATCGAGCCCGACAGCCCCTACCAGATGCACGACCTGCTCACCGACCTGCGCTTCCGCTGGCAGGGCAGCACAAACGTCGTCGGCCTCGACCCGGCCACATGCCCCGTCCACGTCTTCCGCCTGCGGCGCCACCAACGATCGGAGGTCCAGTTTGAATCCTTCATCTGACGCCAAGCCGCGCCGCGCCGCCGCGGGCGCACGCTCCGCCAAGTCAAGGCCCGCCGCCGCGGCCGAGCCGTTCTGGTTCAAGAACGCCGTGATCTACCAGCTCCACGTCCGCTCGTTCTGCGACTCCGCAGGAGACGGCGTGGGCGACTTCGTCGGCCTCATCTCCAAGCTCGACTACCTCGCCGACCTCGGCGTCACCGCCCTCTGGCTGCAACCCTTCTACCCCTCCCCCCTGCGCGACGACGGCTACGACATCGCCGATTACACCGGCGTCAACCCCTCCTACGGACGCGTCGAGGAGTTCAAGGCCTTCGTCGCCGAGGCCCACAAACGCGGGCTCCGCGTCATCACCGAACTGGTCATCAACCACACCTCCGACCAGCACGAGTGGTTCCAACGCGCACGCCGCGCCCCCAAGGGCAGCCCCGAGCGCAACATGTACGTCTGGACCGACAACCCGGACCTCTACAAAGAGGCCCGGATCATCTTCAAAGACTTCGAACGCAGCAACTGGACCTACGACCCAGTCGCCGAGCAGTACTACTGGCACCGCTTCTACAGCCACCAGCCCGACCTCAACTTCGACAACCCGGCCGTGCACAAGGCCGTGCTCGACGTCTGCGACTTCTGGATGCGCATGGGCGTCGACGGCGTCCGGCTCGACGCCATCCCCTACCTCTACGAGCGCGACGGCACGAGCTGCGAGAACCTCCCCGAGACCCACGCCTACCTCCGCACGCTCCGCGCACACGTCGACAAACACTGGCCCGGACGCATGCTCCTGGCCGAGGCCAACCAATGGCCCGAAGACGCCGTCGCCTACTTCGGCAACGGCGACGAGTGCCACATGTCGTTCCACTTCCCCCTCATGCCGCGCCTCTTCATGGCCCTGCGCATGGAGGACCGCTTCCCCATCATCGACATCCTCGAGCAGACCCCCGCCATCCCCGCCAGCTGCCAGTGGGCCATGTTCCTGCGAAACCACGACGAGCTCACCCTCGAGATGGTGACCGACGAGGAACGCGACTACATGTACCGCGTCTACGCCAGCGACCCCCAGGCTCGCATCAACCTCGGCATCCGCCGCCGCCTCGCACCGCTCCTGTCAAACAACCGGCGCAAGGTCGAGCTCATGAACGCCCTGCTCTTCTCCATGCCCGGCACGCCCATCATCTACTACGGCGACGAGATCGGCATGGGCGACAACGTCCACCTCGGCGACCGCAACGGCGTCCGCACGCCCATGCAATGGAGCTCCGACCGCAACGCCGGCTTCAGCCGCGCAAACCCGCAGAAGCTCTTCCTCCCCGCGATCATCGACCCCGAGTACCACTACGAGGCCATCAACGTCGAGTCGCAGCTCGCCAACCCATCGTCCATGCTCTGGTGGATGAAACGCCTCATCGCCCTCCGCAAACGCTACCCCGTCTTCGGCACCGGCGAGATCCGGTTCATCACCGCCTCAAACCCGCGCGTGCTCGTCTTCACGCGCACCAGCGCCGAGCACACCATCCTCGTCGTCGCCAACCTCTCGCGCTTCGTCCAGCCCGTCGATATCCCACTCGCAGAGTTCGAGGGCAGACGGCCCGTCGAGCTCTTCGGCAAAGTCCCCTTCCCCGCCATCGGCCGCTCCCCCTACTTCCTCTCCATGGGGCCCCACGCGTTCCTCTGGTTCCTCCTCGAGCACCCAACCGCCTCCGGCGGCGCCCCCGCCGAGCCGCAGGCCATCCCGGAAATCGCCACCGAAGGCTCGTGGGAAAAAGCCTGGCGCTCAGAGACCTTCCGCCGAGACCTCGAACGCCTCCTCCCCGCCGCCGTCTCAACCAAACGCTGGTTCGTCTCAAAGGCCCGCGGCCCGCGCGCCGCGACCGTGCGCGAACGCCTCCGCCTCCCAGCCGTCGACGGCGTCGCCGACGGCGCCTCGCTCTTCATCACCGGCTTTGACTTCTCGGTCGGAGAGCCGGAGAACTACGCCCTCCCGCTGATGCTCACCGAGCCGGGCGCCGAGCCCAACCCCAGCGCACTGGCCACCCTCACCAACCAGCGCGGCGAGAAACGCGAGCTCGTCGATGCGCTCACCTCCCCCGAGGTCGCCCGCACGATGCTCAAGCTCGCCCTCACCGGCGACACCGTCGAGACCGGCGAGGCACGCATCGTCGGCAAGCCGGTCGGACGCAAGGAAAAAGACGCCGTCATCGCCGCGTTGCCGGTCAAGATCCCCAAGGTCGAGCAGAGCAACTCCACCATCTTCTTCGGCGACAGCTACGTGCTCAAGATGTTCCGCCGCCTCGACGAGGGCGAGAGCCCCGAGTCGGAGATCGGCCGTCACCTCACCGAGAAGGTCCGCTTCCCGCACATCGCACCACTCGCCGGCACCGTCGACATCCAGTCGTCCGCCCCAGGCCGCCGCACGCTCGCCGTCGCCCTGAGATTCGTGCAGTCGCAAGGCGACGCGTGGACGTGGATGCTCGAGCGCTCCGTGCGATTCCTCGAGGGCGTCGCCGCCCTCCCCGGCGGCACCGCCGCCGCCCTCACCGAGATCCCCTCCGCCCTCCTCGGGCCGGCGATCAGGCCGGGCGTCCTCTCCGAACTCCTCAGCGAGCCGCTGGAGGCCTCAAAGCTCCTGGGCGAACGCACCGCCGAGCTGCACGTCGCCCTCGCCACAGACGCGGGCGACCCGGCCTTCACCCCCGAGCCCTTCACGCCGATGTACCAGCGCGCGGTGTTCCAGTCCATCCGCAACAGTCTGCGCAGCGCAACCGCCGCCCTCTCAAGGGCCGCCGACACGCTCGCACCAGATGCGCTGGAGACCGCCAAGGGCGTACTCCTCGGCGAGCCCCGCCTCGCCCAGCTCATCGCGCCGCTCCGCCAGACCACGCTCAACGGCATGCGCACGCGCATCCACGGCGACTACCACCTCGGCCAGGTGCTCCACACCGGCAGAGACTTCATCATCATCGACTTCGAAGGCGAGCCCCTCCGCTCGATCGGCGAACGCCGCATCAAGCGCTCGCCCCTCCGCGACGTCGCCGGCATGGTCCGCTCGTTCGATTACGCCGCCTGGGCCGCGCTCGCCCGCTACCGCGACATCCTCCCCGGCGAGCGCGCCGAAGCGCTCACCATCCTCACGCAGGCGGCGCGGGCCTGGAGCGCGTGGACCGCACGCTCGTTCACCTCCGCCTACTTCGAGAAGATGACCGCGCTCAACCCGGGCCTCCTGGGCACAGACGCCGCCACCCACGAGCTGCTGCTCCGCGCCTGGCTGCTCGAGAAGACCTGCTACGAGATCGTCTACGAGCTCAACAGCCGACCCGCGTGGGTCCACATCCCCCTCCGCGCCGCCGCTGCGCTCCTGGACGCTCAACCGACCGAACCCACAACCAACGGAGGTGCCTCATGACCCGCGCCGCAGTCAAACAGGCCCGACCGAACGCACCCACCGCCGCCGCCCCCGCGCAAACCTGGGCCATCACGCCCGACGACCTCTTCCTCTTCAACGAAGGAACGCACTACGACCTCTTCGAAAAGCTCGGCGCCCACCCGCTCCCGAAAGGAGGCGTCGCCTTCGCCGTCTGGGCGCCAAACGCCAGGAGCGTCTCGGTCGTCGGTGACTTCAACGGCTGGAACCCCACGGCCAACCCGATGTCCCCCGTGGGCTCATCCGGCATCTGGTCCGCCACCGTCCCCGGCGCCGCCGAGGGCACCCTCTACAAGTTTCACATCGTCTCGCGCGACAACGGCTACACCGTCGACAAGGCCGACCCCTTCGGCTTCATGCACGAGACCCCGCCCAAGACCGGCTCGGTCGTCCGCTCGCTCGACTACACATGGAACGACGCCGAGTGGATGGCCTCCCGCAAAGAACGCCAGGCGCTCGGCGCCCCCATCAGCGTCTACGAGGTCCACCTCGGCTCATGGAAGCGCGACCCCGGCAACCCCAAACGCATGCTCAGCTACCGCGAGCTTGCGCCCATGCTCGCCGCCCACTGCCGCAACCTCGGCTTCACCCACGTCGAGCTGCTCCCCATCATGGAGCACCCCTACTACCCGTCGTGGGGCTACCAGTCGACCGGCTACTTCGCCCCCACCAGCCGCTACGGAACGCCGCAGGACTTCATGTTCCTGATCGACCACCTGCACCAGAACGGCATCGGCGTCATCCTCGACTGGGTCCCCTCCCACTTCCCAACCGACGAGCACGGCCTGGGCTACTTCGACGGCACCCACCTCTACGAGCACGCCGACCCGCGACAGGGTTTCCACCCCGACTGGAAGAGCGCCATCTTCAACTACGGGCGTGCCGAGGTCCGGGCGTTCCTCATCTCCAGCGCCACCTTCTGGCTCGAGAAATACCACGTCGACGCCATCCGCGTCGACGCCGTCGCCTCAATGCTCTACCTCGACTACGGGCGCAAAGAGGGCGAGTGGATCCCCAACAAGTTCGGCGGGCGTGAGAACCTCGAGGCCGTCGATTTCCTCAGGCAGTTCAACACCGCCGTCTACGGCCGGTTCCCCTCCGTTCAGACCATCGCCGAAGAGTCCACCGCGTGGCCCATGGTCTCGCGCCCAACCTACGTCGGCGGCCTCGGCTTCGGCCTCAAGTGGGACATGGGCTGGATGCACGACACACTCAAGTACTTCTCCATCGACCCCGTCCACCGCAGCTACCACCACAACCACCTCAACTTCCGCGGCCTCTACATGTACAGCGAGCACTACATGCTCCCCCTTTCCCACGACGAGGTCGTCCACCTCAAGGGCTCGCTCATCGAACGCATGCCCGGCGACCCGTGGCAGCGCTTCGCCAACCTCAGGCTCCTCCTCTCTCAACAGTGGACCAGCCCCGGCAAGAAGCTCCTCTTCATGGGCGGAGAGTTCGCCCAGTGGCACGAGTGGAACCAGGAGGTCAGCCTCGACTGGCACCTGGCCGACCAGCCCCCCCACGCGGGCATCCAGCAACTCGTCACCGACCTCAACCGCCTCTACCGTGCCACGCCCGCGCTCCACGCCGGCGACTGCGACACCCGCGGCTTCGAATGGGCCGACGCCAACAACGCCCAGCACAGCATCCTCGCCTTCCTGCGCCATACGCCCGACCACAAGTCCTCCGCCCTGGTCGTCCTCAACTGCACCCCGGTCGTGCGCGAGCAGTACCGCGTCGGCGTGCCACGCCACGGCCGATGGAACGAGGCATTCAATTCCGACGCGTCCTGCTACGGAGGCAGCGGCGTGGGCAACCTCGGATCAGTAGACGCTTCTCCCATGCCCTTCAGGCAGTTCCCCGCATCGCTCACGCTCACACTCCCGCCGCTGAGCGCGCTGATCCTCACCCTCGACCCCTGCGATGGAGCGGCCGCCGCGAATGCCTAAGCACGCAGCAAAGAACACCGCGGACGCGTCACTGGAGCGCGCCGCCAGACGCGCAGGAGTTCTCACGGTTCACGCCGACGGCCTCGGACGCACCACGCGCCCGCCGCGCGACGTCGTCTTGTCCCTCTGCGACGCGATCGAGTGCCGCCAGGTCGGCGACGGTGCCTCTGTCGCCGTGGTCATCGCCGGCGCCCGCTCCGCCGTCTTCGCGTCCACCACGCGGCCGAGCCACGGCACGCCGGGCTCTCTCCACCTGCAAGACGGCGGCACAATCAACGCCACCGTCACCCGCGCAAGCGGCGCAGCTTCCACGCACGTCCGGTTCGACAGCCCGATCCCCCTCGGCGTGCACCAACTCGCTCTGAGCGATACGCCCGGCCGCGCGTACGTTCTTTCGCGCCCCAGATCGCTGAGCCACCTCGTCCGCCGCGCCGGCCGCCGCCTCGCCCTCTTCCTGCCGCTCTACGCCGCATCGCCCGGCGGCCCCTGCGGCTCCGCCACCTACACCGACCTGCGCAGCCTCTGCGACTGGGCCGAACACACCGCCGGCGCGCTCGTCGGCACGCTCCCGCTCTTCCCCGCGTTCCTCGACCGGCCGTTCGAGCCGAGCCCCTACGCCCCCGTCTCGCGCCTCTTCTGGAACGAACTCTTCATCGACCCGCGCTCCGCGCCCGAGTGGGGTGCCGCTTCCGTTCGCCGAGCCGTCGCCGGCGCCGCGTTCACGCGCAACGCCCGACGCGCCTCCGCAGGCACCGATGTTGACTACCGACGCTCATGGAACGCCGCCCGCACCGCGCTGAAGGCGATGGCCGCGCAGGCACGCCGCACCCCGCGCCGCTGGGCGCAGATCACCGCCGATGCCACCGCAAGCGCCCTCGCCTATGCCCAGTTCCGCGCCGCCGTCGACGCGACCGGCAAGACCTGGGAAAAGTGGCCCTCGTCCTGGCCCGCGGGCCGGGTCAACCTCGCCGCGATCGACCCCGCAGACATCGACCTCTACTTCTACGCCCAGTCCCTCGCCGCCGCACAGCTCGCGCCGCTCGGCGGGGCGAACAACCCGCGCCGGCCGCTCTACCTCGACCTCCCCGTCGGCGTGCACGCCCACGGCTTTGACACCTTCACCCGCCCCGACCTCTTCCTCCACGGCTTCTCCGCCGGCGCTCCCGCCGACGCCCTCGCCGTGCAGGGCCAGACCTGGGGCTTCCCGCCGCTCCATCCAACCGCCGGCCGCGCCGACGGTTACGCCCACCTCCGAGCCGTCCTCCGTCACATGCTCTCGGTCGCCGGCGTGCTCCGCATCGACCACGTCATGGGCCTCTACCGCATGTTCTGCGTCCCCAGCGGCAGGCCCGGCACCGACGGCGCCTACATCCGCTACCCCGAGCAGGAGATGTTCGCGATCGTCATGATCGAAGCCGCCCGCGCCGGCGCCATCGTCGTCGGTGAAGACCTCGGCACCGTCCCCCCCGCCGTCCGCCAGACGATGAAAGACAGCGGCATCCTCGGCATGCACGTGCAGCAGTACGCGCTGGGCGGCCCCCCCGGCAACGCGATCCACCCCGCAAGCCCGCACGTGCTCGCAAGCCTGAACACGCACGACGCCCCCACCTTCGCCGGCTTCTGGCACGCCGACGACGTGGCCCTCCGCCTCAGGCTCAAGCACACAAAGAAAGCCCCGGCAGCCGCAGAGTCGGCCGGCCGCGCGGAGTGCAACCGCGCCGTCGCGTCAACGCTCCGCACCCTGAAACTCCCAACCGGCACAGCCCAGGCCACGGCCCTGTCGCTCATGCGCCTGCAGGCCCGCGGCCCGGCCCCCATCACCCAGGTCAACCTCGAAGACCTCTGGGCCGAGCGCCGCCCGCAGAACGTGCCCGGCACATCAACCGAATATCCAAACTGGCGCCGCCGCGCCGCAAAGAAGCTCCCCGCGCTGCTCAGCGACCACAAGGCCGCCGCGGCCCTCGCGCTGCTGCAGCGCGAACGCCACGCAAAGCCCGCCAAGGCCCGATCATGACCTCACCCCTGCCGCAAGTCGGCGCGTTCATCCAGCCCGATTCGCGCACCCGCTTCACCGTCTGGGCGCCGCTGCACGAACGCCTGCGCGTTCACTTCTCCGGCAGCGCACGCTCGCTCGAGATGTCCCCTCAAGCCGACGGCTACCACACCCTTGTGACCGATGCCCCCGCCTGCACGCTCTACCAGTTTGAATTCGCCGACGGCCGCCGCCGCCCCGACCCCGCCTCCCTGGCGCAGCCCGAGGGCGTACACGGCCCCTCAATGGTCGTCGACCGTGCCGCCGCCGCGCCGAGCGTTCCCTTCAACAACCCCCCGCTCGCCGGCCACGTCCTCTACGAACTCCACGTCGGCACCTTCACACCCGAGGGCACGTTCGACGCCGTCATCCCGCGCCTGGCAGGCCTCAAGCACCTCGGCGTCACGGCCATCGAGCTCATGCCCATCGGCCAGTTCCCCGGTGAGCGCAACTGGGGCTACGACGGGGTCACCCTCTTCGCCGCCCAGCGTTCCTACGGCGGGCTCGAAGGCCTCCGCCGACTCGTCGACGCCTGCCACAGCCTTGGCCTCGCCGTCATCCTCGACGTCGTCTACAACCACCTCGGCCCCGAAGGAAACTACCTCGGCGAGTTCGGCCCCTACTTCACCGACAAATACAAAACCCCCTGGGGCAGCGCACTCAACTTCGACGGCCCATCCTCCGACCACGTCCGCGAGTTCTTCATTCAGAACAGCCTCTTCTGGACGCGCGACTGCGCCATCGACGGCCTCCGCCTCGACGCCGTCCACGCCATCGTCGACCACACCGCCTCCACCTTTGTCGAAGAGCTCGCCGCCCGCAACCACGCCGAGTGCCGTGCGCTCGGCCGCCAAGCCCTCATCATCGCCGAGTCAAACGACAACGACCCCCGGCTCGTCCGCCCGGCCGGTTGCGGCGGCTACGGGCTCGACGGTTGCTGGAACGACGACTACCACCACGCCATCCGCGCCGCAATCACCGGTGACCGCCGCGGCTACTACAGCCCGTTCGGCGATCCCGGCCTCATCGCCACCGCCATCAACAACCGCTACGCCTTCACCGGCCAATACTCCAGCGGATATCAGCGGCGCCACGGCGCGCCCGCGCCCGACATCGACCACGCACGCCTCGTCGTCTTCACGCAGAACCACGACCAGGTCGGCAACCGGCCGCTGGGCGACCGCCTCGACCACACCGCAGGGCTCGACGGTGCCCGCCTCGCCGCGGCCCTGGTCCTGCTCTCTCCCTACACGCCCATGCTCTGGATGGGCGAGGAATACGCCGAGACCGCACCCTTCCAGTACTTCGTCAGCCACACCGACCCCGGCCTGGTCGAGGCCGTCCGCAAGGGCCGCGCCCGCGAGTTCGAGGGCTTCGAGTTCGAGGGCAACGCCACCGTGCCCGACCCCCAGAGCGAGCAGACCTTCCGCCGCTCCACGCTCAACTGGTCCCTCCGCGCCGATGCGCACCACGCCCCCATGCTCGCCTACTACACCGAGCTCCTCCGCCTCCGCCGCGCGCTCAACATCCCAGCCGGCGCAGGCCCGGTGACCGCCCACGCCCACGGCGGCGTCATCACCCTCACCTACCACGGCAAGCAGCCGATCATCATCCTCGCCAACACCGCCAGCACAAGCGCCACCGCGCCCCTCCCGCCGTCACCCGCGGGGCTCGAGCTGCTGCTCGACTCCGCCGACAAGCGCTGGGGCGGCCCCCGCTCGACCGGCCTCTCAGTCCCTGCGTCCGCACCAAGCATCACACTCAACGCAAAGACCGCCCTGGTCTTCCGCGCCGCCAAGGAGCTCGCATGAGCCGCAAGTACATCTGCGTCCACGGTCACTTCTACCAGCCGCCGCGTGAGAACGCCTGGCTCGAGGCCGTCGAGATGCAGGAATCCGCCTACCCCGCCCACGACTGGAACGAGCGCATCACCCGCGAGTGCTACGGCACCAACGCCCGCGCCCGCCTCCTCGACGCCCAGGGCAAGATCGAGAGCGTCTTCAGCAACTACTCGCACATGAGCTTCAACCTCGGCCCAACGCTCCTGGCCTGGATGAAGGAGTCCGCCCCCGCCGTCTACGCCAGCATCATCGACAGCGACCGCGCCAGCACCAAGCGCTTCGAGGGCCACGGCTCCGCAATGGCACAGGGGTTCAACCACACCATCCTCCCGCTCTGCAACGACCGCGACCGCACCACCCAGGTGCTCTGGGGCGTCCGCGACTTCGAGTCCCGATTCGGCCGCCGCCCCGAGGGCATGTGGATGCCCGAAACCGCAACCGACACCCCCACGCTCGAGGCGCTCGCAAGCGCCGGCATCCTCTTCACCATCCTCGCGCCGCGCCAGTGCGCCGCCGTCCGCAACATCGGCGACGAGCACTGGAACCAGATCGGCGAGGGCGTCGACCCCACCCGCGCCTACCTCTGCAGACTCCCCTCCGGACGCACGATCTCACTCTTCTTCTACGACGGCCCCGTCTCCCAGGCCGTCGCCTTCGAGGGTCTGCTCAACAGCGGCGACCGCTTCGCCGACCGCCTCATGTCCGGCCTCAACGACGCCCGCGCCCACGACCAGCTCATGCACATCGCAACAGACGGCGAGAGCTACGGGCACCACCACCGCTACGGCGAGATGGCCCTCGCCGCCGCCCTCAACCGCATCGACAAAGACCCGAGCGTCGAGATCATCAACTACGGCCTCTACCTCAAACGCCACCCGCCCACCATGGAGGCACGCATCCACGAGAACAGCTCGTGGAGCTGCGTCCACGGCGTCGAACGCTGGCGATCAGACTGCGGCTGCAACTCCGGGCACGCCGGCCAGCACCAGCGCTGGCGCGCCCCGCTCCGCGCAGCCTTCGACTGGCTCCGCGACGCCGTCACGCCGCGCTTCGAAGAGCTCGGCGCCACCCTCTTCAAAGACCCCTGGGCCGCGCGAAACGCCTACATCAACGTCATCCTCGACCGCTCGACCGCCTCCATCGACCGCTTCCTGAAAGAGCACGCCGCACGGCCCCTCACAGACACCCAGCGCACCCAGGCCCTCCAGCTCATGGAGCTGCAGCGCCACGCCATGCTCATGTACACCAGCTGCGCCTGGTTCTTCGACGACGTCGCCGGCATCGAAACCGTGCAGGTGATCCAGTACGCCGCCCGCGTCGTCCAACTCGCCCGCACCACCCTGGGGCTCGACCTCGAGGGCGAGTTCCTCAAACGCCTCGCCGAGGCACCCGGCAACATCAAAGAGACCCCAAACGGCCTCGCCGTCTTCGAGAAGAGCGTCCGCCCCGCGATGCTCGACCTCCAGCGCGTCGCCGCGCACTACGCCATCAGCCGGCTCTTCGAGACACAGGTCGACCACGTCTACGCCTTCGACATCGACGGCGAGCAGGCCACACGCTCAACCTCCGGCCGCTCCCGCCTCGTCGTCGGGCACGCCGTCTTCCGCTCGCGCATCGACTTCGACTCCGCCCACTTCTCATTCTGCGCACTCAACACCGGTGACCACACCGTCTCCTGCGGCGTCCGCCCCTTCGCCGGCGAAGAGGCCTACAAAGCAACCGCAGAAGCCGCCAACGCCGCCTTCGACCGCGCCGCCTTCGCCGACGTCCTCAAGCTCATGGACCGCGACTTCGGCGGCACCGCCTACTCCATCAGCTCCCTCTTCCGCGACGAGCAGCACGCCGTCGTCCGCCGAATCCTCAAGCCCGCCCTCGAGCAGATCGACACCGCCTACCGCCAGATCTACGAGCAGAACGCCCCGCTCGCTCGATTCCTCAAGTCGCTCGACCTCACCGTCCCGCGCCGCATCCAGATGACCGGCTCGTTCGTCCTGAGCCAGGGCATCCGCCGCGCCCTCGAAGCGCCAACGCCCGACCTCGTACTCGTTGACGAGATCGTCGACGAAGCCCGCCGCGGCGGCATCGACCTCGACGAACTCACCGTCGGCCTGGCCGTCTCCGAAGCCATGGACCGCGCCATCCGCGCCGCCGCCGCCTCCGCCGACCCGCTCTCAAACGCCCGCTGGCTCCTCGGCCTGCAGAAGCTGGTCGACAAGCTCCCCTTCGTCGTCGACCTCTGGCCCATGCAGGAGCACTTCGTCGACCGCATCAAGCCCCTCGCCGGCCCGCTCTCGCAACGCACCGACGCCGCGTCGGTCGCCTCGCTCGCCCTCCTCCGCGAGCTCGCCGTCGCGCTGGAGGTACGCGTGTGACCACACCCCGGCCGCTGCTGTCAACCTACCGCCTGCAGCTCACGCCCGACTTCGGGTTCGACGACGCAGCCGCCACCGTGCCCTACCTCGCGCGCCTCGGTGTCTCGCACCTCTACCTCTCTCCCATCTTCGAGGCCCGACCCGGCAGCACCCACGGCTACGACCAGACCGACCCCACCCGCATCCGCGCCGCACTCGGCGGCGAGCCCGCCTTCGACCGCCTCGTCAACGCCGCACACGCCGCCAACCTCGGCATCGTGATCGACATCGTCCCCAACCACATGGCCGCCCACCACGACAACCCCTGGTGGACGGGCCTCCTCGCCGGCGGCCCCGGCTCCACGTTCGACCGCTTCTTCGACGTCGACTGGTCACGCAACAACGGCAAGCTCGTCCTCCCTGTCCTGGGCGCACCACCGGCCGAGGTCATCGCAAAGGGCGAGCTCACCACCGCACGCACGCCCGCCGGTGCGCCCTGCCTCAAGTACTACGACCGCCTCCTCCCGCTGCGCACAGGCACCACCATCGGCACCGAGCCCCTCTCCGCCGCCGAACTCACCGACCTGCTCAGCCACCAGCACTACGAGCTCGCCTTCTGGCGCGAAGGCCTCAAACGCATCAACTACCGCCGCTTCTTCGACATCGCCGACCTCGCCGGCCTCCGCATCGAGGACCACACCGTCTTCGACCAGATGCACGCCAAGGTCATCGACCTCGCCTCAAGCGCCCGCATCGACGGCGTCCGCATCGACCACATCGACGGCCTCGCCGACCCACGCCAGTACCTCACACGCCTCCGCAACGCGCTCGACTCCGCTTCTTCATCCCGCCTCCCCATCTTCGTCGAGAAGATCTTCGCCCACGGCGAGACCCTCCCCGACCAGTGGCCCATCGACGGCGCCACCGGATACGCATTCCTCGCCACCGCCGCCGCCCTCGCCGTCAACAACGAAGGCCTCGCACAGCTGCGCCGCCACGCCCTGTCCACCGGCGCAGCCCCCGCCGACTTCCCCACCCTCGCCCGCGACTGCAAACGCGAAGTCGCAACCTCCATCCTCGAGCCCGAGCTCAGCCGCCTCTGCCGCGCAATCCAAGCCTGCCTCACCGCAGCAGGCATCACGCTCGACCCCGCCCACACACGCCACGCCGCCATCGACCTCTCCGCGTGCCTGGGCGCCTACCGCACCTACACCGACGACGAAGGCACACCCGCCGCCGACGCCCTCCGCATCCGCGCCGCGGCCCAGACCGCCGCCACAGGCGCGAACCCGCCGCCACCCGCCGCGCTCGCCGCCCTCATCGACCTCTTCACCCTCGCCGGTCCCTTCGCAAACGCTCAGCACCGCGCCGCCGCGATCGCCTGCGCCCGCCTCTGGCAACAGTTCACCGGCCCCCTCGCCGCCAAAGGCATCGAAGACACCGCCCTCTACCGCGACACCGCCTGCCCCGCCCTCAACGACGTCGGCACCGAGCCCGTCGCCGTCGATGCGCCCGCCCAGCTTCAACACCTCGCCGCCAGCCGCCACGTCTACCCGCTCGCGATGAACGCGACCGACACCCACGACGCCAAACGCTCAGAAGACGCCCGCGCCCGCCTCGCCGCCCTCAGCCATAACCCGCCCGCATGGACGGCCCTGCTCGACGACGCGCTCCCCACACTCACCGCCGCGTACAGCGGCACCGCCGGCCCGCCCCCCGCTCCCAGCGACCTCTCCCTCATCCTCCACTCCGCCTTCGCGCGCTGGCCGCTCGACGCCAACCCCTCGCCCGCGCTCGCCGAGCGCCTCAAGGCCTACACCGTCAAGGCCTCGCGCGAGGCCAAGCTCGCCACCCGCTGGACGCGACCCGACGAGGCCTACGAGAAAGCCTGCGCCCACGCCATCGACCGCCTCCTCTTCAGCCCGCACTTCCAACCCCTCCGACTCCGCATCGAGGCATTCGCACGCCTCTCGCGCCCGCGCGCGGCCCGCACCGCCATCGCCATCGCCACACTCAAGACCCTCTTCCCCGGCACGCCCGACTTCTACCAGGGCAGCGAGTGCCAGACCCTCTCACTGGTCGACCCCGACAACCGCCGCCCCGTCAACTTCGACGCCCACCGCGCGCTCCTCGACGACATCCTCCGCCGCTGGAGCGCCGATCCATCAGCCGCGGCCGCCAGGCTCCTGTCAAACCCCGACACCAACACCGCCAAGCTCTTCGCCACCTGGCGCGCCCTCACCATCCGCCGCCACCTCCTCACCCACGCGCCCCACCTCACGCTCGACTCGTTCACCCAGACGCACGACCTCTGGCGATGGACCATCGCCGCCGGCACGCTCCGATGCAGCGCCACCTTCCACCTGCGCAGCGATCTTCCCGCGCCCGCCCCAGACGACTCCTCCACAGGCATCAACCAACTCGCGCTCGCGCCCGAAGATGCACACCCGTGGGCCGCGATCACCCTCCAAGGACACGAAGCTCTCCTGCCCCACGCAAACTGACGCGCTCAGTCATCCGACTCGGCAAAGTGCTCCTCGTACGGCTGCACGATCACAAACCCCGGCCCGCCTCCTCCACCCGCGCCCCCCGCCCCCACATCAAACTTCATCTGAAAGCTCTCCCCGCTCCCGCGCCCCAGCAGCGACTTGAGCTGGAAGTCCGTCTTGTAATCCGGCGACAGGTTCCCCGACCACGCCACCGTCGCCTGCGGGTCAGTAAACACCGGCTGCCCCTGCGCCACCACCAGCGTCAGCGGCTGCCCGTGCGTCACGATCGCCACCAGCCCGTGCCCGCTCAGCCGCACGTTGAACAACCCGCCCGACACCACCGCCGAGAGCTTCTTCATCATCGTGATCTGGTGCTGCACGCTCGGCTCAAACGCCAGCAGGTCGTTGCCGTTGATGAAGATCGACTCGCCACTCAGCCTCAGCACCGTCACCCGCTTGCCCCCGTCGGCAAGGTAAAGCTGCCCCCGCCCCGTCGCGCGCGTCAGCGTTCCCCCTTCGCCGCTGATCGCCTTCTTCAGAAAGTTCCCGATCCCCTGCTCCAGCAGCCCCTGCCGCTCAAACCCGATCTCACCGCGGTACGCGATCATCGACCCGTGCTTGATCCACAACTGCCCCGGCGATTCCCCGCCCGACCCCGCGCCGCTCATGTTCACCTGCAGGATCCGCTCGCTCTCAACCTCGAACGCGCCCGTGTTCTGCGGCCGGTCGGCGGTCAACGCCAGGAAATCGCTCAGTGAATGCGCCATGCGTCCTCCTTGGTGTATCCCCGCCCAATAAAGTGTACCCGCCGTAGTTCAACGCCCGGCGCACGCACAGCAACAACCCGCTCACGCACGCGCGTAAAGCGTCGGGTCCGGCACACCCGCGGCCACAAACCCGCTCCGCCTGATCACGCAACTGTCACACATCCCGCACGCGAGCACCACACCACCGCGCAACACCGGGTCGTAGCACGAGTGCGTAAGCCCATAGTCCACCCCAAGCGCAACCCCCGCCTTGATGATCTCCCCCTTCGTCATCGCGATGATCGGCGCACGGATTCTGAAGTGCCCCGTCCTAACTCCTTCTCCCAGCTTGCTGGGAGAAGGTGCCTGAGGCTCTGCGAAGGCGGATGAGGGTGCCCTGTCCTTCTCCCAGCTTTGCTGGGAGAAGGTGCCTGAGGCTCCGCGAAGGCGGATGAGGGTCCCCGGCTCGCCCCCTTCTCCCAGCTCCGCTGGGAGAAGGTGCCCGCCGCTCTGGGCGGGCGGATGAGGGTGCTTTTTCTCCGACTCAGCCGAACCCGCTTCACCCTCCCCTGCCTCAACTTTGAACTCTTCCCCTCCCTCCACCCCCACCTTCGTCGCCAGATTGATCGTCCGCTCCATGCTCTCGATAAACGCCGGCCGGCAATCCGGATACCCCGAATAGTCCACCGCGTTCACACCCACAAACAGATCACGCGCCCCGATCACCTCCGCGTACCCCGCCGCCAAAGCAAGGAACACCATGTTCCGCGCCGGCACGTACGTCACCGGAATCCCCCCACCCGCCATCGCCGCCTCGTCGCGCCCTTTGGGAACTTCAACATCCGACGTGAGCGCACTCCCGCCAAACGCCCTCAAGTCCAGCGGCACCACAACATGACGCGCAGCACCAAGCGCCGCCGCAACCGCCGCCGCGGCCGCAAGCTCATGCCGATGCCGCTGCCCATAGTCAAAGCTCATCGCATGACACACAAACCCCTCAGCCCGCGCCATCGCCAGCACCGTCGCGCTGTCAAGCCCGCCCGAAAGCAGCACCACCGCCACCCGCTCCGACTTCGCCGCGCCACTCGCCATAGTCCCGCATGGTAACGCAAGTAGCCCGACCGTCAGGGAGGGCCCCGGCCAAGGCGCAATCGCCCCGCCCCGCCAGCATCTTTATGCCTCCCTCGCCAGCCCGATTACCCCCGTCCGTTCCACGCTACCGTTTTGCACGCACACCCGCGACAGGACTCACCACCATGCCCAAGACCAAGAGCGCACCCTCCGGCAAGAAGCCCGCGCCCAAGAAGCCCTCCAAGGCCCCTCCCGCGCGCATGACCCTCAAGGATGCCATGGCCGCGCTCGAAAAAGCCGGCACCGCGCAGGCACGCAAGACCTACACCCGCCACGGCGCGGCCGAGCCGATGTTCGGCGTCAGCTTCGGTGACCTCAAAAAGCTCCTCAACAAGATCAAAGTCGACCAGGAGCTCGCCGAGGCCCTCTGGGACACCGGCAACTTCGACGCCCGCAACCTCGCCGCCAAGGTCTGCGACCCCGCCAACTTTCCGCCCAAACTGCTCGACGAGTGGGCCAAGGTGCCCATCGGCTGGATCTGGGGCGGCTACGCCGGCCAGATCGCCGCCGAGGGCCCGCACGGCAAGGCCAAGGCCGAGAAGTGGCTCGCCGCCAAGGACGACCCCACGCGCACCGCCGGTTGGTGCACCGTCGCCGCGATGGCGATGATCGACGAGGCCACGCCGGACGCCTGGTTCACCGACCGCCTCGCGGAGATCGAGAAGGGCCTCAAGTCCCCCACCACCTCCAACCGCCACCGCTACGTGATGAACAGCGCCCTCATCGCGATCGGCTGCCGCAACCCCGCCCTCCGCAAGGCCGCAACCGCCGCGGCCAAGCGGCTGGGCACAATCGAGGTCGACCACGGCGACACCGACTGCAAAACGCCAGACGCGATCGAGCGACTGGAAAAAGCATGGGACCGCGCAAAGGCATCAGGCTTCGCAAGCCCCGCTGCGCAAGAGCGCGCCCGAGAGTCCATGCGAACCAGGTGCTAGAGCGGGCGGCGTGGCCCCGGGGCTTCCTCGAACCGTGCCACCGCACCGGCGGAGAGCGCGGCCAATCACCCGCGGTGAATCTCGCACAGCCGCAACACCCACCAACCGAAACACCCGACGGTCGGTGCGGCCTTGTGCCCGCTCCCTTCCCCCTATCCGCGCTCCTCCGCCCCTCCGCGTTCCGGCCTTGCTGCCTTCCGCCTCCCTCTTCCCGCTTCAGCCCTTCCCAACCCAAGAGTCGGAATGCTGGGACCCGCAGTGATCGCCGAACCGCCCAAGACGCTCAAGCCGCTGAAGGCCGCCGCCTTCAGCGCTACCGGCTCACTCACCGGGCCAAGCGTCCCCCTCTACCATGTCCGCAACCGCGTCCTCTCCTCGTACGCCGGCAAGTGGCTGCCGCGTCCTACGCCGGCGGGTACCCCCACGCGACCGCAACCTCTGCTGCACGGAAAGCCGTACCACATTCCGGGCAGACACCCTCACCCGCACGCACATCCAGCGGATAAATGCAGCGCGTGCATAGCGTCGGCCCGTGCTCGCGAAGGCGACGCCACGCCCGCAACCCACGCCGAGCCGCAACGAACGCCACGAGGAGCGATCCCACCAGCGTCACCACCAAGCACACCGACACAGCCCGCGGCTGAGTCCCAACGAAGATAACCCACGCCGCCGTCCCCAGAGACGCACCGACGACGCTCAAGAGGCAAAGCACCAACCAAACCCCCAAAGACCCGGAGAACGCATGGCGGACGAGCGGGAGCGCATGTGAGACGTTCACCAATTAGCGCCCTCCTTGACCCGGAGCGTGCTGAGGTCGCCCCTGCTATCTGTGATGTGCCCGGTTGCCACGTCAACCTCCCGCACCACCGAGGGGCTGCCATTCCCGAGCGCAATGCTCACCTTGACGCTGACGGGCCGCCCGTTTCTATCGCACCGAACAACCAGATTCTCGATGATCCGCTCCCTAAGGTCCGCGTCCTTGCCCCTCACCGCCAAACGCAAACCCCGCATGATGACACTCGGCGAGCCGTCGGCGTTCCGGTTAATCGCTACCTCTCCCTCAAGCACAGCATTGTCCCACTTGGCTGCCCACGCCTCGACCTCCGGGCCCGTCGAGTCCCGCCGCAGTCCGTTGAGTACAAACGCGCCGTCCACCGGCCAGTTCGGCCGGTGGACGGCGGCATTGAATCTAACCCACGCGGCCGTGTTTGAATCACCAGCGGGAGAGTACCAGCGAACGGCAATAACAAACACGGTGACGACAAGGACCGTGGCCAGCAGAACTCGGCCTAGCCAGCGTCCCGGGCGTGGATTGGATGCGTGCGTCATGGGCAGTTATTCGCGGGTGAACCGGGCTGTGTCAAGGGCGTCAGCCCAGTTGGCGTGGGGCCAACAAGCGTCATCGAACCTATCGGGAAGGTGCCCGCGGCACCCGAGCCACCAGCGCCGACGTTTACACCGCCACCGCCCCACGGCCAGGGTGAGATGATTCCACTGAACATCCCGGCGGTTGCGGCAGGCCACCACAACCCGGACGGCCCGATGAAGTTCCCGCCAAGACCAACGAGCGCCCCTGCCGCCGGGGACCCATCCATCACTGGCCACATGCACGGCGCCGGGTAGTTGGAAATGGCTACTCCTGCCGCGACGTAGCCCAGCGCGAGTCCACCACCGCCCGACAACGGAGCAGTGCCCCCGACCGCGTATGCACAGAACGTAGTGTCAAGTCCCGTCGCATTCACGTCCAGACTGCCCAGCCCGCCGAGCAACGCAACCCAGTAGTCGAAGGAGATCTGACCATTCCACACACATCCGACCTTCGAGCACGGTACCGGAAGAGCGGGAATGGGGGCCGCTGGCTGCGCCACGCAAGCGTTTCCGTCGGCCCGCCAGATGCCACCGCTCACGCAGAAGGTCGCGCTTGAGGGAACCCGTGCGCCGATCGACGCCATCGTATAGAGCTGCTCAGCTTTCACCGGGAGCTTGACCGCCGCAGCCTCCGTGGTGGTGGTCGCGCCAATCTGAAGCGGTACGCCCAACTTAAACACCACCTCGGCGACGTCGGCGAAATCAATCACGCCGTCCTTATTGACATCGGCGATGTTCTTGTCCGCATCGGTCATTTCTTCCACGACCGCGTTGATCGCCTTCTGAAGATCGACATCGCTCACCTCGCCGTCGGCGTCGAGGTCGGAGAGGTCGCCGCACTTGTACGCCGTGGGCGCGGCCGTCACGCTGGCGAACGTGGTGCCACTCATCGCGCACCAGCGTTGAAACACCGCGCCATCAGTGTCCACGAACATGTACGCGACCGCGAGATCGGGCCGCCCGTCCCCGCTTTGATCTCTGACCATCTCCAGCCCCGTTCCGAACATGCAGTTCTCCGGTCCGGTGAGGTTGAAGAGCAGAACGCCGTCAAGCCCGGAAACGATCTTCACGGAGCCCATCCTGTCAGTGCCGGAGGTGAAGGGGGCGGCCACAGCAAAATCGGCGTGGCCGTCGTTGTTCAAGTCGGCGACGGCAATTGCGCGTCGGCCGAACCCTGCCTCGCTACTGAAGATGATGCGGGCGGGGGTGTTGGTGCTGGAGGCGCCGATCCGAAGCTCACCATACCAGACACCGACGGGCGTCTTCACGGTGATGTAGTCAAAGATGTCCAGCACGTTGTCACCGTCGTCATCAAAGACGGTAGCGATCTTCACGAACGCGCACGGTTGGGGCGGTTGCGCCAACGCACTGGCCGTGCCAGCGCAAAGGGTCAGAACGATGGGAAAGATCGTCTTCAACATACAAGGCTCCCTTCAAAGGAGGTGCGACCGGCCCGCCTACGGAACACCCGCGGGCGCGCCGGCTTCTCAATGGGAAGCGAGAGCTGAGAGCCGCGAATGACACAAATCGGTTCCGATTCCGATAACTTCCTATGACCAAGGGTTTTCACGTACCGCCCAGCCCACCCGCCCCACCACCCCCCTTCAGCCCCCCCGCCCAACGTCCGATGACACGCTGGTCCGCGAACCCGCAAGGACCCGCCATGTCACAACTCCCCAAGACCGACAACCTGGTCGTCCGCCAGCACGAGCGCATCCGCTGTACCCTCACCGCCGACGGCGCCATCGCACCCGAGCACACCGGGCCCATCGCCCTCAGCCCCCTCGCCGCCGACGCCTCAGGCAACTTCAACCCCGTCGTCGTTGACATGTCCCGCGGCGGCATCGGCCTGCGCACCAAGGTCTTCCTCCCCAAGCAGGCCCGCATCGCCGTCACCATTACCGACCCCGCCCTGGCAGAGCCGATCTCCGCCACCGTCCGCGTGCAGCGCGTGGTCATGACCGACCGCGCCCCCACCTACGAGCTAGGCACCTCCTTCGTTGACGCCTCCCCCGCGCTGCTCGCCTCCGTCGCCGAGGCCATCGCCAGGCTTCAGCCTAAGGGCACTCCCCCCTCCCCCCCCTCCCCCC
>CAYOGE010000017.1:0-65064 GCA_964403525.1 uncultured Phycisphaeraceae bacterium
CGGACGGACCGGACCACGACCGCGGAGCCGACGACCGCCACCGCCCCCCCCGCCACGCCCGCCACGGCCTCTCGCTCATCGCCCTGCTCACGCTCGCGGCCGTCGCGCCGCTCGCCCGTGCCGAGCCCAGGCCCGGCGCGGGTGAACTGGTGATCGACTCCACCGGATCGATCGCCCGCTTCACACCCACCGGGCTCGACGCCGCGAAGCTCCCGCCGTCGTATGCCTTCGAACGCACCTTCCCAGCCGCCGGCGCGCTCCCGGCCTCGTTCAACATCAAGCCGACGTTCGACGCCACCGCGCCCGGCGACGGCCACCCCACCGCCATCTTCACCGCCCACATCGAAGTCCCTGCCGGAACCTCCCTCTACGGCACCGGCGAGGTCGGCGGTCCTCTGCTGCGCAACGGGCGCACGACCACCCTCTGGAACACCGACGCCTACGGCTACAAGCCAGACGCCGACTCGCTCTACCAGAGCCACCCGTGGGTGCTGGCCGTGCGCCCCGACGGCTCCGCCTTCGGCGTACTGGCCGACACCACCTGGCGCACCAAGATCGACCTCACCAGCGGCATCACCTTCACCGGCGAGAGCGCGGCGTGCCCCATCTACATCGTCAGCGGCCAGTCACCGCAGGAAGTGATGGAAGGGCTCGGCAAGCTCATCGGCCCCATGCCACTGCCGCCCAAGTGGGCCATCGGCTACCACCAGTGCCGCTACTCGTACTACCCCGAGAAGCGCGTGCGCGAGATCGCCGACGGCTTCCGCAGCAAGAAGATCCCCTGCGATGTGATCTGGTTCGACATCGACTACATGGACGGCTACCGCGTCTTCACCTTCGACAAGAACTACTTCCCCGACGTCAAGAAGCTCAACAGCGACCTCAACGCGCAGGGCTTCCACACGATCTACATGATCGACCCGGGCGTGAAGGCCGAGCCGGGGTATTCGATCTACGACCAGGTGATGAGCAACAACTACGGAGTGCAGACCGCCGAAGGCGAGACGTACAAAGGGGCCGTCTGGCCCGGCCAGTGCGTCTTCCCCGACTACACCCGGCCCGAGGTGCGTACGTGGTGGGCCGGCCTCTTCAAAGACTTCATGGCCAACGGCATCGACGGCGTCTGGAACGACATGAACGAGCCCGCCATCTTCAGCGTCGCCAGCAAGACGATGCCCGAAGACAACCGGCACCTGGGCGGCAAAGAGCCCTTCGGCACCGTCGCCCCCGGCCCGCACGCGCAGTTCCACAACGTCTACGGCATGCTCATGGCCAAGGGGACCTTCGAGGGCATCAAGGCCGCCAAGCCCGACAAGCGCCCCTTCGTGCTCACCCGCGCCGGCTACATCGGCAGCCAGCGCTACGCCGCCACGTGGACGGGCGACAACACCGCCGACTGGAACGACCTCGAGCAGTCCGTCCCCATGGCACTCAACCTGGGCCTGAGCGGCCAGCCGTTCTGCGGCCCCGATATCGGCGGCTTCAACGGTAACGGGCCGCAGGAACCCAAGGAGCGCGCCGAGCACTTCTCGCGCTGGTTCGGCATCGGCACACTGCTGCCGTTCTGCCGCAGCCACACCGGCAAGGGGAACATCGACAAAGAGCCCTGGGCCTTCGGCGGTGACGCCGAGGTGGCCTGCCGCCTGGCGCTGGAGCGCCGCTACCGCCTGCTCCCCTACTACTACACGCTCTTCCACGAGGCATCGCGCACCAACATGCCCGTCGTGCGACCCGTCTTCTTCGCCGACCCGACCGACCCCATCCTGCGCGCTGAAGACGACTGCTTCCTCGTCGGTTCCGACCTGCTGGTGGTTCCGAGCATGCAGCCCGACCACTCGCGCATCCCCGTCGAACCGGTCGCCAAGAACGGCACGTGGCTCCCCGTCGAACTCGTCGGCGAGAACGGCAACAAGTCTTTGCCGGTGTTGAAGGTGCGCCCCGGCGCGATCGTCCCCCTCGGGCCGGTCATGCAATGGAGCGGCGAGAAGCCGCTCGACCCCCTCACGCTGCTGATCAACCTCGACACCACCGGGCACGCCACCGGCACGCTCTACGAGGACGCCGGCGAGGGTTACGGCTACCGCGACGGCGCGTACCTGCTCACCACGTTCACCGCCGAGCGCAAGGGTGACAGCGTCACCGTCACCATCAAGGGCGCAGAGGGCCGCATGGCTCCGCCCGCCCGAGGCATGACCGTCCGCGTGCTGACCGCCGGCGGCGAGGCCACCGCGACCGGTCCTTATGGCCAAACGCTCTCCGTGCCGATAAAGTAATGTAGTTCAAGGTCACCCGGATTGTCCGGGTGTCACCGTGTGGCACAGCAGGCGGCGTCAATGACGTCGCCTGTTGTGATTCTGGACATCAGCGTGCGCCCAGGCTCGGGGTCCTTGTGCCCGCCGACCTGCAGCGACTCGCCGGGGTTCAGCCGCTGCACCACCACAACCGGCGCGGTGTTCGTCACGCCCCCCACCGCCGGCCCCACCCGCGCCACATCCGTCGGCCCGTAGAGCGCCACGCACGGCCGGTTGAACCCGATGGCCATGTGCACCGCCGCCGAGTCAGAGCCGATCAGCAGCGCGCTGCGCGCAACCACCGCCATCAGGCACGCCACGCTCGTCACGCCGATCATGTTGGTCACGTTCGCCCGGTCGCTCTCGGCCCACGCGCACAGCGCCGGCACCTGCCGGGCTTCGTGCGGCCCCCCCACGATCACGATGTGCTCAAAGCCGCGGTTATCCAGCAGGTCGCGCCCCACCTCCACATACCCCTCGTCCTTCCACTGCTTGCTCGGCCAGCGGCTCGTCGGCGCCAGCACGGCAAACCGCTTCCCTCCAAACCCCGGCGCCGCGTCAACCGCCGCGAGCTCCGCCGCATCCGCGTGCAGACGCATGTCCTTCACCGGCTCGACTTCGACCGCCGGCAGCAACGCGAGCATCGCGTCAACCGTGTGCCCATCACGCGGCGCCTTCACCCTGCGCGTATACCCGATCCAGCCCCCCTCGCGGGCATCGGCAAACCCCACCCGCACCGGCGCGCCCGTCGCGAGCGTAAGCAGCCCGCTCCGCAGCAGACCCTGCGCATCGATCACCACGTCGTACCGCGCCCCGCGCAGCCCGCGCAACCACGCCAGCAAGCCACCCAGCGCTGATGGGCTGAACCACCGCCCGAATCGCTTGCGGTCAAACTCCACTACCCCGCCACCGTTCGCCAGCAGGTCCGGGTGCGCTTCCACCGCACCCTCAAAGCCCCGCTGCACCATCCAATCAATCCGCGCCCGAGGCCACGCCCGCCGCAGCGAAGCCAGCACCGGCACCGTGCGGCACACATCGCCCAGCGCGCTGGGGCGGATCAGAAGCACACGTTCGGGCTGGGCGGCAGGTGCGTTCAAGCGGGGCGATGGTAACGACCACGACAAGGCCACGCACCCCCCATGCGAATCCATGCACACCCATCTCCGTACACTGACGGCGTGATCGCACCACTCATCCTCGCCGCAGCGTTCCTCCATCCTTCCGTAACCGCAGCGCCACCCGCCCCGCTGATCCAGTGGGACAGCACCGGCTTTTCCACGCCAGCGCCCTCGCCCGGATCGACCCCGATCACCGCCCCGCCCGCAACGCTGATCGAACGCATCCTGCGGACCGGCGGCCTGCTCGGCGGCGGCAGCAAGGGCGGCGAGTCGGTCACCACCCTGCTCGTCGACAGCGACAGGCTCGACGCCCTCCGGGCCGATGCTCAGCGCTCCGCGAAGTTCACCGACCTCCCCGCCAACTGGCTCACCCTCGACGCCGCCCGCAAGGAGTCCGCCTTCCTCGCACTCACGATCGACGCCAACGCCCTGCGCGCCTCCGCCGAAACGCTCTTTGACGCCCCGTGGCTCCAGCGCCTCCTCGACAGGCTCGCCCTCAACAACGCACGCCTGTTCACCCTCCGCGCTGCGCTCCTTCCCCCGCCCACCGACACCCTCCCGCCGATGCTCGAACTCAAGGCCGCCGCCTCGTCGCGCTCCGCCGCGCCAGGGCCGTGCAAGGCCATCACCCTGATCGCCGGCGGCTGGAGCGGCACAACGACCGACGCCGCCGCGGTGAGCGGCGCCCACTGGGCCGCTTCGCTGCGCTTTGATTCGGCCGGGCTCGGGGCGATCGGCCGCAACGGCGGCGTCGGCACGATCGCGGGCCTGCTGCGCCTCACCGTCGACGCCGTCGGCACCGCAAACACCACCGACACCGCCGCGTGGGCCAAGGCCTGCGAGTCCTGGCAGGACCGCTCCGCCGATGCGCTCCGCTCCCTCAGCACGCGCCTGCAGCAGCGTGCAACGCTCGGCTGCTACGGCTCGGCCGCCGCGCCGAACCTCGTGCTGGTCATCCCAAGCCGCAAGGGCGAGCGTGCCGAAACGCTCACCCGCGCCCTGGACCAGCTCGCCGCCGCCGGAGGCCTTGCCTCCAAGAACGGAATCTGGTCACTGACCGACCGCGCCCCGCTCGTCCCGTCCCTCGCCTTCATGGTCTGCGACACCGCGTCTGGACCGTACATCGTCGCGTCGATCGAGCACGGCGAAACCCGCGACCTGCTGCAGCAGACCGCGACGCGCTTGCGCCAGGCAAAGTAAGCCGCCGTCAGCGCCCCCATCCCCCCCATCCCCCCCATCCCCCCGCTCACCCCGGGTACGTGCTGCACGTCTTCTCTGTCTCCCACACCGTCAGCGAGGCGAGCTCAACACCGTGCCCGTGCGCCGCGATCACCGGCGCCAGCAGCCCGTAGAACACGCGGCTGATGTTCTCAACGCTCGGGTTCACGCCCCCCTTGGCGCGGTCAAACTGCGGGCAGTCCACGTTCAGGTTCCGGTGGTCGAACGGGTCAACAAGCGACGACATCGTCGCCCGCTCAAGGTCCGCAAGCGAAAAGCGCGGGCCCGACCCCGGCTCAACAGGCACGCGCACGCACGGCTCGATGATGTAGTTGTGCCCGTGAGCGCTCGGGTTTGCGCACCGGCCGAACAGGCGGCGGTTCTCCTCGTCGCTCAGCTCCGGCACGTAGAGCCGGTGGGCCGCCGCGATCTCAAACTTCTGGCGCAGCAGCGCCGTTCCCGGTGTCATCGGCGATACCTCCACGCAATACGTCGGTGTGACGCTCCATCGAACCCAGACCACCGCACCACCCAGTGCCGCGTCGAGCGCAGCAATGCCGCCAGCCAGCACGCCCCCCTCCCACTGCACGCCCGCGCCGTCGGCGAGCGAGTCGCTGAACGCGCCGGCCAACGCCCCGCGCACTGCCCGGTCGATCGCCTTGATGTCAAGGAAATAACCCGTCCGAGGGTCGGCCTCGCCGCGGCAGCAGACCGTCACCTCAACATGGCGGCTGCGCGGCCAGCCGGAAAAGGCCGGCACGCCCCCGTACCCGTTGCCCCGCCGATCGCCGTCGGCGGTCGGCCGGTTCGCTTCGCTCGCGCCGTCCGCCTCCACCGCCATCCTCACGATGCGCTGCAGCAGAACCATCGACAGCAGGGTACGGCCGCCGTTCGGCAAAAGCAGACGGGCACGAACCCTTCATGCCCGTCAGCGTACCCTGAATCAATGTCCTGACCCGTCCCAACCTATTTCTCTGAAGGAGCATCGAATGAAGAAGTTTCTGACCTGCGCAGCGATCGTCGGTCTCAGCATGGCTTCGCTCGCCGGCTGCGAAGAGAAGAAGCCGACCGAGGCCGTCAAGGATGCCGTCAAGAAGACGGGCGACGCCGTCAAGGAAGGCGCCGCCGACGTGAAGGACGCCGTGAAGGACGCGACCAAGAAGCCCTGACCGACGGTCCGGTGAACCCAGCATTCAGGCCGCGCCGACCGGAAACGGTCGGCGCGGCATTATGAACCGCAGCTTCCTCATTGTCGCGGCCTCGGGCCTCGCCCTCGCCGCGTGCTCGCAGAAAGAACCCCCCTCCAAGCCCGTCGCGCCTTCAGAAACCGCGAAGCCAGCCGCAGTGGAACCCGCTCCCAAGGCCAAGCCCGCGGCCGCACCCGGAGCCCTCGACCTGACGGTGAAGGACATCGACGGAAAGGACGTCAACCTCGCCGACTACAAGGGCCGCGTCGTGCTCGTTGTCAACGTCGCCAGCAAGTGCGGCTACACGCCCCAGTACGCCGGGCTCGAGTCGCTCTACGCCTCGCGCAAAAGCAAGGGGCTGGCGGTGCTCGGCTTCCCGTCAAACGACTTCGGCAGGCAGGAGCCCGGCAGCGAGTCGGACATCAAGACCTTCTGCACAGACAAGTACAGCGTCACCTTCCCGATGTTCACGAAGGTCGCCGTCAAGGGCGCTGACGCCTGCGAGCTCTACAAGCGGCTCGCCGCCGCGACCCCCGCCGCGGCCGAGTCCAAGCCGCTCGGCGAGCCGAAGTGGAACTTCACCAAGTACCTGATCGGGCGCAAAGGAGAGGTGCTCGCGAAGTTTGACTCAGCGGTCGCTCCCGACGATGCAAAGCTAGTCGCCGCGATCGACGCTGCGCTCGCCTCCCGCTGACGTTCGGGCGACCTTGCAGCCGCCGGGCACCACCTACCGGCACGCCTCCCACCTCATCAACGAAAACACCCCCGCCAGAAGACGGGGGTGCATTTGGATCCTGATTCATCAACAATCGATCAGCGGGTGCCGCCGGGCGCGCCGCCCGTCTCGGTGAACGGCGTCAACCCGATGACCTTCGCGGCCTCGACGTTCCCGCTCATCGACACGTAACGCTTGCCCTTGCTGACGGCCGACTTGGCCGTCGGCCACCACGAGTAACCGGCCACGGCACGGTGCATGTAGTCGGGAGCATCGACGATGATGTTGCCCTGGTAGATGGTCATGGTTCCACCGCTGCCGCCGGTGTCTTCCCACTGGTCCTTCTCGGCGAGCGAGGTGAGCAGCCGCTTCAGCTCGTCAACGAGCTCCTGGCGACGCTGCTTGCGCTCCTGCTGGCGCTGCTGGTTGCCGCCGCCCTTGTTGCCGTTGCCGAAGATGTTCGAGCCGCCGCCGCCACCGCCACCGCCTCCACGTCCACCGCCGCCGCCGCTGCTCCGCAGCACCTGGGCGAGGTCGATCTCGGGGACGTCGTCGTACACCGGCACCTCAAACAGCAGGTCCGACACGTCGTAGATCTCAACGCGGCGTGACTTGTTCAGCATCTTGCGCGGGCCGATCTGAATCGAGCCGTAGCTGGTCATCTGCCACGTCGAACGCTCGTCGCTGGTGAACGCATCGCCCGAGGCCTTCTGCAGGACCTTCTCGAGCACCGTCAGCGCGTCGAGCCCCTTGGCCGCGAACGTGATCAGCATCTCAGGGTCCAGGCCCTCTTCGTAGCCGACCTTCCAGATCGGCTCAAAGACCGCCTCGGTCTCCGTCGACAGGTGCTTGATGACATCCTCGAGCTTCCACTCCTTCATGTCGACCGAGATGGTCTTCTGAAGGCGGGCGAGGTTCTCGCGCGCGGTCTTGGGCGGTGCCAACTGACCGGTCGCGGCGGTGCCGCTGGCGGGCTGCGCGATCGCGCCGCTGTTCATGCAAACGGCCGAACCGGCGACGACTGCCAACAGCGCGGAAGTGATCTGCTTGCTCAAAGTCATGAACGTCTCCTTGGGCCGCTGTGGCCCATCAACGAGCAGTGTAGCAGAAACCGGCAAACGATTTCTGCACCCGGCACCGAACCACCAGACGCCGCAAGCCCCTATGCACCAAGGGTTTGCACCCCTGCTTGCGGCCCGCGGCCATACCAAAGATCGACGCCCAAACGCCGCCGCGGTTCCGAAATCTTTCCGAATTCTGTTTGGGAACCCCGAATAACCCCAAATCGCCGCCCCCACCCAGCCGCCTGCAGGCCCGCCGAGGCCACCAACGCTCCCCACCCTGGCGGTCCAACCGCATCCCCAAAACCCCGACAAGGACGCTGAAAAACGCCCCTGGGACGCAAGAAAAGCCACTTCAGGGATTTGAACCCTGGACCTATGCTTTACGAAAGCATCGCTCTACCGCTGAGCTAAAGTGGCGAGGGGACAAGTATCGGCCTGTGGATGTCAACTGTCCAGTCCGGCCGGTTTCCGGACAGGGGGGGCAGGGAGTTGAGGGAGGGGGTTGTGGGAGGAGGTTGCCGGAGGGGGTTGTGGGAGGAGGGGTGGCGCCGGACCTCCGTCAGGCGGTCGGCACTGGGAGAAGCACCTCAGCCGTGGCACCCTCAGGCCTGTCCACCGGCCCGCGCGTACGCAGGCTCACCCGGCCGCCGTGGGCATCGACGATCCGGTGCACGATGGCCAGACCGAGCCCCGTCCCCGCAGCGCGCGTCGTGAAGAAGGGCGTGAACAACTTCTCCGCCGTCTCCGGGTCGATCCCCGGGCCCGAATCGTGCACACGCAGCGCGTGCATCTGCACCGCGCTCCCCTCCGGCGTTCGCGCGGTCACCACGCCGGCGGTCAGCAGCAGCGTCGGCCCGCCCCGCGTCGCACCGCCGCTCGCGCACGCTTCAACCGCGTTGCGGATGATGTTGATCAGCACCTGCGTCAGCAGGTTCCCGTCGCCGTGAACGATCAGCGACTCCGGCGCTTCAACGCGCGCCTCAACCGCGTGCCAGGCCGGCGTGTCGCACCGGGCCGCGTGCAACGCAGACTCGAGCAGCTCACGCGCGTGCAGCGGGTGCGCCCGCACCCGCATCTCGCGCGAGAACGCCAGAACGTCACCCACCACAGACTCAAGCCGCTGCACGCTCGACGCGATCTTGTCGGCGATCCCCCGCTGCTCCGGCCGGTCGGAGAGGTCCTGCTGCAGCATGCGCGCGTAGAGCAGGATCGAGCCGAGCGGGTTGCGAACCTCGTGGGCGATCCCCGCGGCCATCTCTCCAAGCAGCGCCAGGTGCTTGCTCCGCTCCACCTGCACCTTCGCGTCGGCGAGCTGCGCACGCAGCTTCGTCACCTCACCCTGCAGCCGCTCGTGCGTGGAGGTGAGCCGACCCGTCGCGTCGTTGAACGCCGCCAGCAGCGCTGTCAGTTCCTCCTGGCTGATCGCCGGGTGACTCGCCCGGCCGCCCGCGCCCGGCGCAACCTCCACCGGCGCCCGCGCGGGCTTGCGTCGTTGCGGCTCAGAAGGTGATCCAGGGGTTCGGGCCATGGCGTCCGCCGGTCAGACCTCTTCGTCGTGGCACTGCGGGACCGGCCCGTCCGGCGCGGAGCCGTAGGCGCCCAGCGCGGTCCGCCCGTTGCGGATGTTCGCCAGCTCGCGGGCGATCTCGTCGCGCCGCTCGGCCAGGACCTCCGCCTCGGCAGCGTCGCGCCGGGTGATCGCCAGCAGCGCAGCGTCAAGGCGACCCGCCTGCGCAAACACCGCCTCGCGCTGCTCATCCTTCAGCCCCGTGGCCAGCAGCGTAAAGCGGTCGGCGAACGGCTTGAGTTCCTCGTTGAGCGCCGTCATCGCGTCGATCACCGGCTGGCGTTCATCCAGCGTCGCCAGGTAGGTTTCCATATCACAGATGGAAAGTGCGGCCGCCTTGCGGGCGTCGATCGCGTCAAGCTCGGCCGTCAGGGCGAGCTGATCGGCGATCAATCGCTGCAACCGAGGGAGCCACACCTCCGGTTCACCGTGCGAACCGCCCGAAAAGTCGAGCCGGTCCGACGGAACAAGTGACGGATCCTGCGAGTGTTCACGCGGCGCAGATGACATCGGACCTCCTGTCCAGTGAGCCAACGGTATCGACCCGCCAACCCCCCCCGCGCCAAAAGTACCCACCCCCCACCTTCCCCTGGTGCCACAGACTCCGCTGGCCTTGCGATGGTCGGTGCTTTGGGCGCCCGACTTGGTAAGACGTTGCGGCAAGCACGGCAGTCACAGCTTACCGACTTCTGAATCTGGGGGGTAGGCGGGATGAAGAACACCCGACCCACCATCCCCACTGGGCCTCGCTGGGCCTCGCTGTGGCCGCAGCCCGCCAGACCTACTCGGTGAACAAGCCGACCCAGCCCGCTCCGCGGTCACCGCAGATGCCGCCTCCCCCTCCTCCCGCTCACATCTCATCTCATCACGGGGCAGAGTTGCCAGCCGTCGCGACCCGGTTGCGGGGCCGGTCAAGCTCCAGCCGGGCCGAGAGCCAGGCCTCCCAGTGGCGGCGTTCCATCGGCAGCAGCGCATCGGGGTTGGTCCATACCTCGTCGGGGAACGATGAGAGGAACGTCTTGGCCCGGTCGGCGGCGACCTGGGCGTCGTCCCACCGCTCCAGCCGGATGAACGCGCTCACCGTCTGCACCTTCGCAACAAGGGCCGCGGGGTCGGTGGCGTACTGTTCACCCGCCCGCGCGTACTCCTGCACCGCCTGCTCATACTCCTTCAGCAGGTACGCGCAGTCAGCGGTGTAGAACGCGGCGTTCCGCTTGAAGAGGTTCTCAACCTTCGTCGCGCGCGGGCCGCGCTTGGTGATCGCCGCGATCGCCTCCTGGTACCCCGCGCGGGCGCTGCGGAGGTGGTTGCGGCGTGCCTCGCTCAGTTCCTGCCGCTCAGAGAGCGGGCGCTGCTCGAACGTCGCGTCGATCTCCATCGCCAGCTGGCGGTGCGCATCGGCACGCTTGAACAGCACCGTCGGCAGGCGGGGCGTCAGGTCGTGGTAGGTGTCCACGAGCCGGTTGAAGTACTCGATCGCCTGGCGGAACTCGCCGCGCCGGTAGTGAAGCTCCCCGAGCTCGGCCTGCGCCTCGCGCATCTGAACCGCGTCGGGCCCCACGCCGGTGCGCCCGCTGACGGCGCGGTTGAGCAGGGCCATCGCCGCCAGTTCGTTCGGCTTGTCGGCGGGCGCAGCGCCGGCGGCGTCGCCCGGTTCGGCGGCCTTGCCGGCCTCGGCGTCGATCAGCGTCGGCTCGCTGACGTAGCAGCGTGCCAGCGGCACGAGGCTCCGGTCGGCCCACTGGCCCGCGAACCCCTCGCGCCCCTTGACCAGCTGCTCGTACCACTTGGCCGCGAGCTTGTAGTCGCCGATCGACTGGTAGACCTGCCCGAGCCGGAACATCGCCTTGGGCTTGTCGAGGTAGCTGTCGTTGGCGCCGTTGATAAACAGCGCGTACGCCTCGATCGCGTCGGGCGCGGCGCCCGCCTGGTCGAAGCACTCACCCGCCGCCAGCAGCGCCTGCATGTACCCCGCGTCGTTGGTCACCACCACCGCCCGCGCGTAGTCGCGGAAGTTCGCCCCCGCGTCGAGCAGGAACCCCTTCGCCTGCATCGCCGTGACCGGCGACACGTCGTCTGGGCGCGGCGCGGGCTCGCCCGCGGGCGTGCCCGCCGCGTCGCGCAGCATGATGTCGGCGTTGAGCTTGCACGCCTTGGCCATCTCGAGGTAGACCTCGCTGGGGATGGTCCCTCCGTCGCGCCGCCGGTAGACGTCCTGCGCCATGCGGACAAACCGCAGCGCCTCCACCGGGTCGCTCTCGAGCACGCGCCGGTTGTGCTGGTCCATCAGCTTGGTGCCGATCAGGTCGAGCGTCACAGGGCTGACCCCGGCAACGGCCGGCGCAGCGCCCTGGGTCGCCACGCGGTCGGCCGCCTCGCCGTAGTACTTCAGCGCGGTGTCAAAGTCCCCCAGCGCCGCCGCGGTGTCGGCCTCCCCCAGCACGGCCTGCGTGTAGACGTTGGAGTCCTTGAACCCCTCGCGCACGGTCTGGAACCGCTCGCGGGCCTCCTCGATCTGCCCGTTGTGCGCGTAGATCCGCCCCTGGATCACAAGCGCCTCGCCGATCCGTGGGTCGAAGTTGTCGATCACCAGCGGCTGGCCGTCGTCCATGCCCGTCGGGTCCTCGGGGTTCCGAGCCAGGATCGTCCGCATCGCCTGCTCGAGGTAGACCAGCGCCTGCTGCTCGTCCACGCCGTCGGCGTAGGCCTTGCCCAGCAGGAACAGCATCTGCGCACGCACCGGCGCTTCGAGCGTTTCAAACTTCGGCATCTCGCGCAGCAGGCGCGTGATCGCCTCCTGCGGGAACCCGGCGTCGATCCTGATCTGCGCCTGCCGCGAAACGACCCACGCCCGCTGCTCGACCGTGAGGTTGGGCATCTGCAGCATGTAGTTGAGCAGGCCCAGCACCATGGGGTACTGCGTCGACCCCGCGCGCAGCTGCTGCTCGACGATCCGCTCGTACAGGCGAAGCTGACGCGCATCGTCGCGCCCCTCCAGCGAGCGCGCCAGGTCGACCGCCTTCTGCACGTTGCCCGTGTAGAGGTACGCCTCGGCGAGGTTGCCGATGTCCGCCGGCTCGCTCCCCATGCCGCGCCGGCGCCCCTGCTCGTACGCCTCAACGATCGCCTTGAAGTTCTCAACCTGAGCGATGCCCATCCGCTCCTGCCCGTAGTAGAGCGAGCGCGCCCGGAGCTGGAAGAACTCCTTCTCCTGCTCCTCCGACAGCTTCCCCGCGTTGATGTACGGAACCAGGTCGGCGTTGATGATCTCGATCGTGTCGCTGAACTTCTCGCGCTGGTACGCCTGACGCGCCAGCTCCAGCGGGACCCCCGGGTCGTCCTTGGGCGCACGCGCCACCGCCAGGAACAAGCCACCCACCAGCGCGCCGGTCGCCGTCAGCGCCAGAGGGATCGGCCACACCGCCTTCCAGTCCACGCGCGGCCGCTTCGGACGCACGTACGGTGTGCCCGGAGACGCCGGTGGCGGTGGAGCTGCGGGATTTGGTGTTGGTGCGGCCACAGGAAGCGGCCCCGCCTGTGGTGCGGGGCCGTGTGGGTCTATCGGGCGTGCGGCGTGCAGGCCTGAAACGTCCAGCGGTTATTGGTCGCGCTGGGGCACCGGCAGGAGGTTACTGGTCGTCACCACCGGCAGAGGGCGGCCCCTGGTCGTCCCCCCGGCCCGGCCCGTCCTCCCCGGGCTCGAAGCGGATGACCACCACCGTCCGTGCCAGCACATCGCCCGGGTGCCGCCAGTTGTTGTTCACCATCAGCAGCGTGCCGACCGGCGGCATGAACCACCGCACCGCGTTGCGCAGGCAGGACTGATAAAGCCGAACCCGACCCGCCGTCCAGATCACCGCCGCACGCGGCGCGGCGCCCTTCGGGCCGCTCTCGGCCGCCTCCCCGCCCGGCGAAGCCGGCACCAGCCCCATCACGCGCACACCCGCCAGCAGCTTCCCCGGCGAGCCGCCAAACACCGCCTCACCCGCGACGCTGATCAGGAACCCTGCGACCAGCACGCTCGCCAGCGGCAGCAGCGATGAACTGGCGCTGGTCGTCGGCGCCAGCCAGTGCGAGGGGGACCCGCCAAACAGCAGCGAAGTGACACCCACCGCCAGCGCCACATCGACCGCGCACGCCAACGCACGCCGGCCCGGAGTTGCCAGCGATGTCCCCTCTGGCAGTTGCAGTTCCTGCGGGCCATCCACCTGCAGCACCACCACAAGGATCACCGCGCCGATCAGGATGAACAGCGCCCAGAGAATGCCCATCTCCGCCCGCGTAAAGAACCCGTCGGTGTGGGCCGGCACATCCGCGATGACCGCCCCTGACAGGTGCGAGACCTCAACGACTCTCAGGCGGCCGGCCTCTGGCGCCGTCGGCCCGCGCGGCGATGCATCCTCCTCAGCTTCGTACGAAAGAAACGTCACCGCGTCGGTGCCGGCCACAACCAGCCCACCCAGCAGCCGCCCCTGGTCGGCCGAGTGCCACAGCTCAACCGCCCGTGTCGGGTCGAGCCGCCAGAGCGTGACCGCGCTCCCTTCACGCGCAGCCAGCAACGTCTGCCCGGCGTCACGCCAGAGCCAGCCGTTTGCGCCGGGTCCAACCGTTCGCACGCCGGCAGGCCGCACGGCACGCGGCACCGCCGCACTGCCCGCCCGCTCCCACCTGACGGCGATCGGCAGTGACTCTGCCGCCCCCCCGGGCGCGCCCCGGGCAGAAACGTCCGGCAGTGCCTTCCAGAGCGCGTAAGCCGCGTCGCCGGTCGGACGCACCGCGACAAGCACCCCCCCAGCCGTGCCGATCGCGTGCGCCTCTCCCTCGGTTGCAACGCCCGGAAAGTCCGGTGGCGGCTGAAGCACGCGCCACTCGCCTGCATCGTTGAGTACGGCGATCTCCAGCGCATCGCGCCCGCTGCCCGCCCCGTTCACGCGTTCCCACACCATCACGGGCCCAGTGGCCGCACCGGGCATCTCACCACCAGCCATTGAGCGGGGCACCGTGTCCGCCGGGAGCGTCGCCCGCAGTTGAAGCCGGTCGCCCGGGCGGTAGCTCCACGTGCCGGGCGCCAGCGGCCCGCTCGCTGTAAACGTCGAGACCGTCCGCACCGCCGGCCCGCTCACGTTGTCCGCCGGCGGGCCCTGGAGCAGCATCACCGTGCCGCGCCAACTCGCAAGCGCCAGCGGCGGCCTCGTGAGCGGGAGCACCAGCCGCACGCTGCCGACACTCGCCCGCTGCACGGCCTGCCGTGGCACCACGTGCAGCAGGAACCCGCTCGCCGCCTCAACGCTCACAGCGCCGCCCCCTTTGGGCGCGGGGGTCGGGATGAAGACCCACCCGTGGCCGGAGTCTGCACGCGGGTCGACGGTCACATCACCGCCGGCCACAAGCAGCGGCGGGGCAACCTGCGGCTTCGCGCCCGCCGGCGAGGTCACCGCCATGCACGCGACGAGCACCGCGCACAACAGCCGGGCGGCCAGTGCCACCGGTGGCATGCGCTGGGCTGTGTTGGTTGCTGGCATGGTGCAGGCCCCGGGGTTGGCGCGGCGTCAGGGCGCGCCGGCGCCCGGAGCGGCAACCGGCGGCGCATCGAGGTCATAGATCTTGTCGACCCGGAGTTGCCTGGCCAGCGTCGCCGCTTCGAACGCTTCGGGAACCATACGGCCCGAGCCGTCCTGCATATCGGAGAGGTCCAGCGTGATCTGCGAGCGGCTGGCGGCGTGGGCGATCTTGATCCGCGTGTTCATCCGCGGGCGGAACGCGGTGCCCTTTACGTCAACACCCTCGGGGGTAGAGAGGTCGGCGACAAGTTCGCACTCTCCCTTGGCGTTGAACAGCTCGATCTTGTTCGGCACGCAAGTTACAGGGTCAACCCACGTGCGCTGTCGTCCAGACCCCGGACCGCCGAGGCTCGTCACGATCCCGATGCTCTTGCCGTCGGCGGACATCTGTGTCTGCCCGCCCGCACCCGCTGCCCCCACGGGCAGCTGCACGATCCCCAGCAGGCGGACCAGGTCCAGAGGCGCCACCACCACGCCGATCCGCCGCGCCGCCGACGCCGCGTAGTGATCGTGCACGCCGACGAACATCTGGCGCGGCTTGCCCGAGAGGTCGATCCACCAGTATCGCTGGCTGTCTGAGCCGAGCCAGAAGAAGACCTCGCCGACCTTTCCGATGCTCAGCGCCGTGTGGTCGGGCTGGACGATCTGAAGGCGCCCCTCGCCCTGCTCGTTGTGCTCTTTGCCGTCCTTGTCGTCGTAGCGGATGCGAACGGTCACCGGCGCAAACAACTGGTGCAGGTAGGCGGCGTTCGCGTTGTACCTGGCCGCCACCTCTTCGTAGGGCGGACCGGGGATGACCTTCGCCGGCGCCGGGAGACCGGGCTCATCCGGCTTCGCGGGTGAGCAACCGGGCATCGCGCCGGCGAACAGACACGCCAGCACGCACGCGACAGGGCCGACAAGCCGTTCCCGCGACGCTCTCATGGGTTGCTCGCTCCCGCGGGCGCGGCGGGCGCATCGGCCACGCCGAGTGATTCAAGCTCGCTGAGCACATCGTTGATCATGGTGGTGTCGAGGCCCGGATCGGCGACCTCGATCAGCGGCGGGCCGCCGGCCTGCGGGCGCGGCACGCCGCGCGGGCGGACCAGCAGCGTCGTGCCGCGGTTTGACTCGTGGCTCAGCAGCCGGCGACGGATCATCATCAGCGCCAGCACCAGCCGGAGCGCCGCCCGCGCCGGCGAAGGCCGGGCCGAGTCGCTCTCCGCAACCGGCGTTTCCGCCGATGTGCCCAGCTGCTCAAACAGGTCGAGCATCGCGTCATCGTCGAGGATCGGTCGCGGCTTCTCATCGGTCGCGGGGACCGTCACCTTCCACGAGGCCAGCAACTGGCGCGCGGGGACCGGCCCGGGAGTGGCGTTCCAGGCTTCGGCGGAGAAATCACGCCGCTCGATCAGGTTCGTCTGCGGGTTCTCAACCAGGGTCGCGACCGTCTGCTCGCCGGCGACGAGCTCACGCCCGGTGGCCGCACAGGTGCGCTGGGGTCGCCCGATTGGGTACGTCGTCCATGACATGGTTGCAGTGTAGCGGAAGCGCGCAGGCGGCGTTCGGGTTCACCGGCAGGTGAGTACGAACGACCGCTCGCTGCTCCCCCCGGGCCCGATCAGGAACCGCTTGGTCTGGCCGCACGTCGGGCAGCGCGCGGTGTAGGCGTCGCCAGCGGGCGTGCGCTGGGCCCGGGCGTAGGCGTTGGCGCAGGAGAAGTAGATCCGCAGGTACGGGGTGCCCCCCGGGTTCGGGGCGCGCGCCGGGGCGGCGGGTGTGTCGCTGGGGGTTGGCGGTCGCCCCGAAAGGTCGAGTGTGTCGCGCGGGTCGGGCACGTGGGTCACTATCGGCTGTCAACTTCCCCTGCGCTCAGCCGGTGCCCTCCTCCAGCAGCGGTGCCTCGCCGCGGAGGCGGCGGGCGAGGTCAACCAGGAACCAGGGGTTGTGCGCGGTTGTGAAGTGGCTCATCAGACGCGATCCATCAGCGACCAACGGGCGCACACCGGGAGGGGCCGCGGCCAGCGGCTGGACGACCGCGTCGCCGCGCTGGCTGTAGCAGACCAGCGGGTATTCGCGCGGGTGTGCGTTAAGAGCCTCGAGAAACGGAGAGCCCGGCTTCATGTCGCGCGCGGCGGTGTCTGGAGCGACGCGGGCAGCGCGGTGCGAGCCCTGGTGAGGTGTTGCAAACGTGAACAGACGCGCGATCTGGAGTCGCCCATCCGACAGCGCGGCTGGGCGCCCGGCGAACAGTCGAGCCTTCGGCGCAAGCGCAGCCAAACGCGCGACAAGCCCACCCATGCTGATGCCGACCACATCCAGCCCGCCGGCACGCTCGAGCGCCCCGCTCCCCCACCGCCTGGTGATTGCCGCCAGGCTCTGCTCGGCGGCCCCCTCGATCATCGTCTGCGCGGGGTACGAGACGGTGAGGATGTCGGCCGCGCGGCCGCTGGTGAGGCTGGCGAGGCGCACGCGCAGCCACCAGGCGACCTGCGCAGGCGTGTGGTAGCCGTTGAGGATGACCAGCGGCCGAGCGAGCGGGCGCGGCGTGGCTCGCAGACGCTGCAACTCGGCGGCGACTTCAGCAGCGCCGACGCCAAACGACGGGTCTGAGCCGCCGCGACCAAGCGTCGCGAGCACCGCACGGAGTGAGAGGTCGGCGAGATGGTCACCGATGCGGAGGGGCACGATGTTAGTGTACGCCAACTTGCATCCGGGTGTTCTCGCCCGGCCAATATCGCAACCGGCGCGGGGGGAATCGGTTGGAGAATGATCGGCACTGCTTCGCACCGTCTCCCCTTCCTTCCTCACCACACGCCGCGCTCCACCCGCGCGAGCGCACAAGGATCGCACATGAAACTAATCAACCTTCAGACGGCGGCGGCGGGGCTCGCGCTTGTGCTCGCGTGCGGGATGAACTTCGCGGTGGCGAGCCAGCCGCCAGCGGCAGCGCCGGCCGCGGCGGCCGAAGCGCCCGCGCAGACGCCCGGCTACACGCGCGTGGTGGACAAGGACGACGGCTCGCTGACGTTGGAGATCGCCGCCAAGTCGTTCGTGCCCGCCGGTGGCAAGCCGGGGCCGACGATCCACCTGGTCGGCGCGGTGCACATCGCCGACAAGCCGTTCTACACCGAACTGCAGGCGATGCTCGACGCCGCCGACCTGGTGCTGTTTGAGGGTGTCAAGCCGCCCGGCGCCGGCACGTTTGATGCAACGCTCGATGAGGAAGGGAAGATCAAGGCGACCACCTCTCGCCTCAAATTTCTGCTCGGCGTCGTCGAGGAGGACCGCTCGCGCACGGGCAAGCTGCCCGAGTCGCTCCAGCAGGCCGTTGACGATGCGGGCAAGCGGTGGAAGACGATGATCGCCTCGTCGCTCACCGACGCGTGGGGGCGGCAAGTCATCTACAGCGTGGCCGAGGTCGAAGGGGGCGGGCAGCGCGCGGTCGTCACCAGCCTCGGACCAAACGGCAACGACGACGGCGGCGCCGGCGACGACGTGCGCCTCGAGGGGAAGAGCGCGGCGAAGAAGGGCGCATCGAAGGACCCCGGCCTGCAGGCGAAGATGGCCGATGCGCTCGGCCTGACGTTTCAGCTTGACGCGATGGACTCCAGCAAGGCGAACTGGCGCTCCAGCGACATGAGCATCGATCAGTTGCAGGCACGATTCGAGGCCGCGGGTGTGGAGGGTGACCAGCTCTTCAAGATGCTCGACGGCTCGTCGCTGATGGGGCAGCTGGCGTCGGTGGCGATGTGGTTCATCAAGAGCAGCCCGCAGCTGGCGACGTCGGTGAAGATCATGATGGTGGACCTGCTGGGCTCGGAGAACGCGACCGCGGCGGGCCCGGCGGGCATGGCGAAGATGATGGATGTGATCCTCAAGGACCGCAACGACGTGGTGCTCAGCGATATCCGCGCGGTGATCGACGGCGAGAAACGCAAGGACATCTCGGTCTTCTACGGCGCGGGGCACCTTGCGGACATGGAAGAGAAGCTCAAGCGCGACTTCGGGTACGAGTTTGACAACGAGCGCTGGCTCGAAGCGATCACCGTTCACCCCAAGGATGCCGGCATGACGCCCGAACAGGCCAGGCGCACGCGGGCGATGATGAAGAAGCAGGTGGAGTCGCAGATGGCGGCGGAGCGGGCGAAGGGTGAGAAGGCGGAGAAGGTAAAGCCCAAGAAGTAGCGCGACCCTCTCAAAGAAGCAGCCCTTCTTCACCACGGACGCGTAACGACTCGCTCGGCTGCGCTTCGCTTCAGCATGCGGCAGCAAGGAAATGGGATTTGGACTTGCTTTCCGCGGGTGGCGGCGGTGGACCGCCTTCACGCCCGGGCTGTTAACCAGGAGCCCTTCGGGCTCAAGGGCACACACTCGGAAATGACGTTTGTTGACGCTTTGCGTCGCTGGTTCACTTCCGGCCTTCGTTCGCTCTGCTCACGAAAGCACGGCGCTCGGGGCTCGCCAAGCGCGGAAGACAAGGCACCCTCATCCGGCCTCCCGGACTCGGCCACCTTCCCCCGCGGAGCTTGGAGAAGGAATCAAGGCACCCTCATCCGTCACTCGCAGAACCTCGTGACACCTTCTCCCAGCGGAGCTGGGAGAAGGGCTCGCTCGCATGCTTGCGGACGCAGGAGTGAAGTTGCCGCTGCGCGGACTGCATGACTTCCGGCTTTCGTGCGCTGCGCTCCCGAAAGCACGGGGCTCTTATGAGTTGCCGATTGTGAGGCCCACCGCCCCAGCCTGCTTCTTCCCCGCGATCTGCTGCCAGCCGCTGCCGCCGATTCGGGCATGAAGGAGCGTTCCCCAGTGGCGTGCTTCCTGGGACGGATAGTGCGACTTGAGGGCGGCGGTGATGGCGTCCCAGCCGGCGGTTGAGGGCTCGTTGTCGGGCTTGACGGCTTCGGACACGCAGCGCTCCGCTGAAGCAGATAGGTCTTGGGTTTGGGATGTTACACGAAGGCGGAGTAGGCATAGCAGCCGCCCCCGAGGGAGGAGCGAGGAGGGCGTTCGGAACAGGGTCGGGCGGGCCTTTGGATTTCTGCCACTCTGGCAGCGCGGCAGGTTGTCGGCGGTCGGAATTGCGCCAGATGGAGTAGGGACCGACGCGTGAGAATGGATGGAAAAGGGCTTGAAAACAGGCACGGAGCTTGCATGGTCGACTCTCGTTCCGCCCGACACAGGGCGTGCGTTCCTTCAGTTGAGACCCTTTTTGAGGAGGTAACCCATGCTCAGTTCTTTGTTCCCTTACGCTGCCCGCACTCCGGGATTTGAGACGCTCACGCGCGAGATGGACCGGCTCCTGCAGGCCGCTGCGCCGATGCAGAGGGACTGGCCGGGCGCTGCGGCGTCGCGCTGGCCGGGACTGAATGTCTGGCGTGACGGCGACGCCATCGTGGCCGAGGCCGAGCTTCCCGGATTCAAAATGGAGGACATCGAGGTCTTGGCCGCCGAGAGCACACTGACGCTTCGCGGGCGCCGTTCGTTGAGCGCCCCCGAGGGCGCGGCTGCGCTGCGCGTTGAGCGCCGGGTGACGAGCTTTGAGCGGTCGCTCGAGCTGCCGATCTCGATCCGCCCGGACGCGGTGGAGGCGACGCTGGTCAACGGCGTGCTCCGCGTGACGATGCCCGTGACCGAGGCCGTCAAGCCGCGGCGTGTGGAGGTGAAGGCGATCGCGCCGGAACCAGCGCAGGCCGCGCTCCCCGAGGGCGTGGCCTCTTCGGGCGGCTCTTCCAAGGCGCGTTCGGACGGCGGCTCGCGTTGAGCCGTCGGCAGCTTGGCGAGTACGTGCCGCGGCGCCTTCGGGCGTTTGCGGGTTGAGTGACCAGCATTGATCCAGGAGATTGCACCATGACCAACAACACCAGCAACAGCGCGGCCTGCGGCTGCCGCGAGGGCCAGGAATGCGTCAACGAGCGCGGCAGCCAGCACGTCAAGACCGGCAGCGTCCGGTATCAGCCGCCGATGGACGTCTACCAGTTCGAGGACCGGTACGAGGTCGTGCTCGATCTGCCGGGCGCGACGGCCGAGCAGATCGCGGCGTCGATCGACGGCGACGTGCTGACGGTCGAAGCGCGGGTGCCCGCGCGGTACAGCGCCGACATCAAGCCGCTGCACGGCGAGTACGGCGTCGGCGACTTCCACCGCCAGGTCAGGGTGGGTGAGGACATCGACGCCGAGCGGTTGAGCGCGCGGTTCGAGCACGGTGTGCTCACGGTGTCGCTCCCCAAGCGGCCGGAGCGTCAGCCGCGGCGGATCCGCGTGACCGGTGGTTGACACGCGGGCGGTACCTATGTGATTGCAGGGCTCGCGGTGGTGCCGCGGGCCTTGTTTTTCTTTGTGAGCGGGGCGGTTGTGAAGGCAGGTTGGAAACCTGCCCCACGATTCCCAAGAAACCTCTCTACTCAGGAGCCGCCGATGGTCAACCCCACCGCCCCCGCCTGCTTCTTCCCCGCGATCTGCTGCCAGCCGCTGCCGAGTTCGCCCAGGGGGGCTGGGGGGATGATGTCGACCTTCTTTTCGCCGAGCTTGGCTTCGCCGCGCTTCACCTTGTCCTGGAAGGCGAGGCACTCGGCGAGGAGGCGGTCGAGGATCTGCTCTTCGGGGACGTTGGCAACCTTCTCGCCCTGCACGTAGATGATGCCGCGGCGGTCGCCGGCGAAGACGGCGACATCCGCGCCCTCGGCCTCGCCTGGGCCGTTGACGATGCAGCCCATCACGGCGAGCTTGATCGGGAGCTCGACTTTGGTCGAGACCATCTTGCGGACGTCTTGGACGAGGGTGATGAGGTCGACCTGGATGCGGCCGCAGGTGGGGCAGGCGATGAGGTCGACACCCTTGCGCTCGCGGAGCGAAAGCGCGTAGAGGAGTTCGAGGCCATCCTCGACTTCGTAGACGGCGTCGGAGGCGTAGGAGATGCGGATGGTGTCGCCGATGCCGTTGGCGAGCAGCGTGCCGAGGGCGGCGACGGAGCGGATGCAGCCGGTCTCTTTGGGCCCGGCGTGGGTGACGCCGAGGTGGAGCGGGTGGTCGAAGCGCTTGCTGATTTCGGTGTAGGCCTCGATGACGGTGGCGGCGTCCATGCTCTTGGCGCTGATGGAGATGTCGTAGAAGTCCTCTTCGTAGAAGATGTCGAGGTACTCCTCGAGCTTGGTGACCATGATCGCGAGCATGTAGCCGCGCTTGGAGTCGCTGAAGACCTGGCCGAGTTCTTTGAGGCGCTTCTGCTTGTCGCGGCGTTCGATGATGGAGCCTTCGTTGACACCGATGCGGATGGGCAGCTTGCGGGCCTTGCAGGCCTGAATGACGTCGCGGACCTGGGCGCGGTCCTGGATGTTGCCGGGGTTAAGGCGGATCTTGTGGACGCCGGCTTCGACGGCCTCCAGGGCGCGCTGGAAGTGGAAGTGAACATCGGCGACGATGGGGACGCGGACCTGCGGGAGGATCTCCTTGAGGGCCTGGGTGTCTTTCTTCTCGGGGACGGCGACGCGGACGATGTCGGCTCCGGCGGCGGTGAGGCGGTTGATCTCGGCGACGCACGCGGTTACGTCGTGGGTGTAGCCGGTGGTCATCGTCTGGACCGAGACCGGGGCGGAGGTGGTGCCGAAGAGGCCGCCGCCGATGCGGACAAGACCGACGCGGGCATCTCCGACGGTGATCTGGCGCGTGGGGCGGCGGGGGTGGATAGACATCTGCGGCAAGGGTACGGCGGCGGACGGCGAGGTGGTTTGGGCACGGTGCGAGGTGGGCGGAACGGCCAGATAACAGTGATCTGAGAATCAATCTGCCGCGGGCGTCGTTGGGCGACGGGTTCGGCGTGAAGAGTGAGTTTCCGCTCACTCACCCGTGCGGAAGATTCTTCCTCAACGCGGTGACTGCAAGCGTCTTCAGGGCCGATGAACGGGCGTCAATCTCCACTCGTGGGTCACTGCCGATGAGCGTTCAACCAAACGGTTCGACAAACCTGCGCATCCCCGATCAACTCGTCCGGGCACTCTCGGAAGCAGTGTCTCGCGCGGAGGACACGGCGGAGAACATCCGTCAGCGCAGCGAACGCCGGCGCGCGCTGCCCGACACGGTGCGCGTGATCGGCCAGGTGGACCAGATCGGCGGCACGAGCCAGACGCAGGTGGCGACGGTGCGCGACCTCTCGGCGGGTGGGCTGGCGATGCTGTGGGGGACGTTCCTGCACCCGGGCACGCGCTGCGCGTTCACGATCGTCGCCACGGGCACCCACGAGCCGCTAGTGCACGCGACGGCCAAGGTGGTGCGGTGCACGCACCTGAAGGGGAGCGTGCACGATGTGGGTGTGAAGTTCGACGAGCCGATCGACCTGCAGCGGGTGCCGGGCGCATCGCCAGAGGCGCACGAGGCGGCGACTTCGCTGGAAGAGCTGGCCAAGGACCTGCTGGCGGCCGTGCAGTCGCACGCCGACACGCGGCGGATTGAGTCGATCCTCGTGCAGTTCAGCGAGGACCTGCGCACGGCGCGGGGGATCAAGAAGGCGCCCGAGCCGAGCGCCGCTGCGAAGCTCAAGCAGCGTCCGGCGGCCTGAGACGAAGCCGAACGCCCGCGGGCTCAGCCGTCGACGAGCAACTTCTGGTAGAACGCGACGTCGTGCCAGGCATCGAACTTGAGGCCGGCCTGACGCACGGTGCCAACATGCTCGAAGCCGAGGCTCTGGTGGAGGCGGATCGATGCGGGGTTAGGGAGGGTGATGCCACCGATCGCGGAGCGGAATCCGGCCGCGCGGAGGCGTTTGAGCAAGAGGGCGTAGAGCTCACGTCCGACGCCGCGCCCGTGGAAGCGGGGCTCGATGTAGATGCCCACCTCGGTGGTCCACCGGTAGGCGTCACGCGTGCGCCACACGCCCGCCTTGGCGTAGCCGGCGAAAGCGCCGCCGATCTCGGCGACGAGCCAGGGGAAGCGCTCGCGGCCCTCCTCCCACTGCGAGCGGAGCTCATCGGCGGTCACCTGCGCGTAGGAGAAGTGGACGGCGGTGGTGTCGATGTAGATGTTGGTGAGGGCCGCGATGGCCGGGAAGTCTTCGGTCTGCGCTGGGCGGATGGTGACCACGGGGCGATTGTTGCTTGCCGGCGCTACTGAAGCGTCGAGCCGGGGGCGGGGCGTCGGGAGGGGATCAGCCCGGGAGGGATGCGCTGGGGGGCACGTCGGCGCGGTCAGCCGGGGGCGGGGCGGGGCGGAATCGCCGCGCCAGGACGGCGTTGGCCAGGTCGAGGTCGATCGCCTTGTGCCCGTGCCGATCGAGCCCATCGACCTCGGGCGTGCGGACGATCATCATGACGATGCCCGCGAGCATGAGCATGACCGAGAGCCCGCCGACTGAGACTTGCGTCGCGTGGGCGGGTGAGACGACGGCCTTGAGGTGCTCGCCGCCGACGCCCGCGAGCACCGCGCCCACGGCGGTAGCGCCGAAGGCGAGCACGGTGACCAGCGCGAGCACGCGCCCACGCATGTGCTCGGGCGCGAGGACCTGCATCGCGACCCATGACTGGTTGAAGGCCCAGATCCAGAAGAACCCGCAGACGGCCATGGCGGCGTAGCCGGTCCAGAGCGCGGTGGTGAGCGAGAAGAGCGTGATCGAGAGGCCCAGCAGTGTGAGGCTCAGGGGCATGAAGTGGTGCTTGGGGTACCAAGGCGGGACCCAGCGGAGGGAGATACCCCCCACCACCGCGCCGATGCCCTGCACGGCCAGGAGCGTGCCGCCGGCCTCCTGGGCCGCGTGCTGCTCTTCGATGCCGTAGACGTCGATCACGAAGAGGCTGAGCATGCGCACAAGCGGCGCCGCGAGGAAGCTCAGCAGCACCTGAGCGATGAGCACCGCGCGCGGGCCGGGCTTGTGGATGACAAACGACCAGGCGGCTTTGAGCTGGCGCAGCACGGGCTGACCGTCCTTGGGCGGGGCGGGGGCGTCGGGAGACTTTGAGACGACCCACGCCACGAACATGAACGAGGAGGCGTTGAAGAGCAGGCACGGCGCGCTGGCGAAGCGTTCCCACCCGGGGATCCGCATGAAGAGGGCGATGACGAATCCGGCGGCGGCGGGGCCGACGACGCGCGCAAGGTTGAACTGGATGCCGTTGAGCGCGAGGGCGCGGCCGAGTTGCTCGCGGGGAACGAGGCGCGGGGTGAGCACCTGCCACGCGGGGAAGTTGAAGGCGAGCACGCAGCCGTTGAGCAGGCCCAGCGCGAAGAGCCAGTGCACGGCGGTGCGCGGGTCGTCAAACTGGATCATGCTCACCGCGGTGACGCCGAGCGCAACAACCCCTGCCATCACCTGCGTGTAGACCAGCAGTGCGCGGCGGTTGAGGCGGTCGGCGGCGAGCCCGCCGAGGAGGCCGAGCACGGCGATGGGGAGCTGCTGCACCAGGCCGAGGGCTCCCTGGTCGTCGAGGCGGCGGGTCGCCTGGGCGACGAACATGGAGATGGCGAACATCTCCATCCACGTGCCGGTGTTGGAGAGGAACTGGGCGCTGATTACGCGCCGGTACTGCACGTTCTTCCAGACGTCGCGGTAGGTGGCCGTCTCGTGGACGATCCCGCGGGTGGTCTGCGCAGCTTTGGCGCCTGGCGGCGAGACTGAGATGGGAGGGGCCGACTCCGACACGCGGACTCCGTTCCGACCGGGCGGATTCCCTTAGCGAGGGCGGGAATGCAGGGCGACGTTCGATGCTATGCGGATGCACGCGGCGCGTCAGCGGGGGCGCCCTGGTGGGCGGCAGACGCGGGCGTGTTGGCGTACCGGCAGCGGCGGACGCCGATGTAGACCAGCGATTCGAACGCCAGCATCCCGGCCACCGCGGGAAAGACCAGTTGCGCCACTCGCAGCGACTCGTACCGGTCATTGAACGAGGCGCCGAGCAACCGCCTCGACTGCTGGTTCCCCCACTCCCAAGCGCACAGGTGCCCGACGGGATCGGTAACCATGATCAGGAACATCAACAGACCGCCGGCGAGCCATCCGACCGAGGCGTGGCTGCAGACGGTCCACGCGACAGGCCCGGTGATACGCCACCTGCGCGACTCGGCCCGGGCAAAGAAGCGCACGCCGATTGTTTCGATGTACGTCAGCAGGAGGAGCGCGGCGAGGGCAGCGACCCAGACTCCGAGCGAGCCCACAAGCCACTGGTGGTTGGACCACAGCGGCCCCACCGCCGCAAGCCCGGCGGCGATCATCAGGTTGACAAACAGGAGGCCCGCGCAGGACTGCGCATCGATCCGCACGCGCCGGAAGAGTTTCGAAGGTGCGCGCAGAACTTCGATGTTGCCGCGGAACCAGCGGCCGCGCCTAGGGCGGTTGGCGGTTGCTTCGGCTGAGCGGCGCTGGTAGATGCTCCCCGGGCGGTTGCCGGGCCAGCTGAGCCCGGCGGGCTCACCGCATTCGGGGCAGGGCTCGGCCCCGGCCAGGCCGCCGATCGCGTAGCCGCACTTCTCGCAGAGGAGGGCGTCGGGGTCTGGGGGTGTGGAGGGCGCTGCGGGCACGGGGGAGGGTATCTGTTTGGCGTGAGTGCGGGTTCAGTTGGTCGCGCGAGCGTCCGATAGATTCAGCATCCCCGGCGACGGGGGTTCGCACAACCGCAAAGAGAGCGCACGATGAAACTCAACACCGACCGCCGCCGCTTCCCGCGCTTCGACCTTGAGGCGATGTACACCACGATCGCCGTCCGCACGCTGGAGACCGATGCGTTTGAGCTGCAGGGGCACGCCTACGACGTGAGCGAGGGCGGCCTGCGCTTCGAGCTTGACCGCGGCATCGAGTGCGGCACGCAGGTGGCGATCATGATCAACCTGCCGACGATGAACACGGGCGTCGACACCTTTGGGCCCGACAACGCTGTGTACGTCTTCGCCACGGTGGTGTGGATCGAGGATGAGAACGAGGCGGGCCCGATCAAGATGGCCGCGGTCTTCAACCGCTGGGCACGGCAGGGTGACCACGAGCGGCTGCTGGCAGAGCTTCGCAAGGGGACGTATCGGCGTCAGGCGGCTTGACCGGCGTAAGCGGTCGCGGCCGCCCACTTGCACCGCAGTGAGGTTCGCAGGCTGTTCGCGTGTTCTTTGCCCGTGCTAGCCCGGAAAGTCGGTAGACTCGCATGAGTGACTGGAGTCACCCCATGCGCAACCGATCCGCACCGTCAATCGTACCATCCGCACTCTTTTTGGCTGCGATGCTGGCTCATGGCGGCACGCTGCTGGCCGACACGAACAACACCGCGCGCGTCACGATCTCACCGAGCTTCGGAGGTGGGTCGGGTCCTGTGGACAACATTGTTGACCACAGCGGTGCGTGCGATGCAAGCGGGATGGCCACGGGCGGCTTCAATTCGAGCGGCAGCGGCACGTGTCACGTGGTCTACGGCTATGTGAGAGTGGGCGGCGAGGCAACCGGCTCTCTCAACACCGGGTGCCTGGGGACCTTTCGCGACACGGTCACGCTTGTTGCACCCGGAGTGCCCAACGGCGGCCAGTGCGTGGTGTCGTACAGCGTGGCTGTACACGGCATGATCAGCGCAACCAGCGGCGCCTCTGGCGCATCGTGGTCGCTCCGTGCCGACCTGGGCGACGGGGCATTCGACATGTTCGCGGACGGGGGCGTGTTCAGCCCTGATCTGAACGCCCCCCCTACCGGCAGCGCGCTGGGGAGCACGTTCACCTCCACGCCCACGATCGGTGCCGGTCTGGCTCTCCCTCTGCTTGTCCAGTTTCGAGGCAGCGCCAGCGCTGGCAACAACAGCAACAGCGCAGGGCACGCGTCGTTTGGCAACCTCACGTGCAGGTGGCTTGGGATCAACTCTGTTACCTACAACGGAAACCCGGTGCTGAACTGGTCGGTCACATCGCAGTCGGGAACGAACTGGGGTGGCCCGGTCACCCCGTGCCCGGCTGATCTGGGCGGCCAAGGCGGGGTCCACGCGCCCGACGGGGTGCTGGACAACAACGACTTCATCGTCTTCATCGACGACTTCTTTGCGCAGGACCCGGCGGCGGATGTGGGCGTGCAAGGGGGCGTTGCCGGGCACGATGGAGTGTTTGACAACAACGACTTCATCGTGTTCATCGGCCTGTTCTTTGCGGGGTGCTGAGGCGTAACTGGCGGCGGTTGGCCCCCTCGAAATTGGAAACGGGCACAGGCGGGAGCTGGACAGAGCCAACGTCCCCGTTTCGCAAAGCTGAAGGGTTCGCTGCGGCGGCAGCCTGTGGCGAATTCACTCAGCCCGCGGGCACGACTAGAGACTGAGGGACAGGGCGAACGAGGGTTTCTCCTCGGGAGACTCGGTTGAGCGCTCTCGGAAACCGACCCGGCTGGCGTAATGCGGCCATCGGCCTGCACCCCTACTCCAAGTCCCCTACGCTCTGCTATGTTCGTCGACTCTGCAGTCATCACCGTCTACGCCGGCAACGGCGGCGCTGGCAACGTTTCGTTCCGCCGCGAGAAGTTCGAGCCCAAGGGGGGGCCCGCGGGCGGCGACGGTGGGCGCGGCGGCGATGTGGTCTTCCACACCGACGACGGGATCAACACGCTCTTTGACTTCCGCGGGCGACCCGATTGGAAGGCGCAGGGGGGCGAGCGCGGGCGCAAGAAGCAGCAGCACGGCGCCGACGGCAACCACCTGATCATCCGCGTTCCGCCGGGCACGCTCATCTTTGACGCCAAGACCGGTGAGCAGCTCGCCGACCTTGGGCCGAACCAGGAGTTCGTCGCGGCGCGCGGCGGGCACGGCGGCTTTGGCAACGAGCACTACAAGAGCCCGACGAACCAGACGCCCACGTACGCCCACCCCGGCCAGGAAGGCGAGGTGCGCGAGCTGCGCCTTGAGCTGAAGCTGCTGGCGGATGTCGGCCTGCTGGGCCTGCCCAACGCGGGCAAGAGCACGCTGCTCAAAGCCCTGACGCACGCGAACCCGAAGATCGCGGCGTATCCGTTCACGACGCTGAGCCCGCAGCTGGGCGTCGCGGAACTCGACCCCACACGGCGGCTGGTCGTTGCGGACATCCCCGGCCTGATCGAGGGCGCTTCGCAGGGTGTGGGCCTGGGGATCGAGTTCCTCAAGCACATCGAACGCACCAAGGTGCTGGTGCACCTGCTGGATGTCATGCCCCCCGACGGCAGCGACCCGGCAACGAACTACAGGACGATCCGCAACGAACTGGAGCAGTACTCGGCGCCCCTGGCGGAGCGCGAAGAGGTCATCTGCCTCAACAAGCTCGACCTGCTTGAGAACGACGCGGCACGCGCCGAGGCGGTCAAGTCGCTGCGTGCGCGGCTGAAGCTGGGTCGCGAGGTGCGCGTGATGCCCTTGAGCGGCGCGTCGCACATCGGTACACGCGAGCTGTTGGAGATGCTCTGGACGATCGTTCAGGGAAAGGCCTCCGGCTGGAACAGAGGTCCCGCCCCGCGGGCCGCGGGCGGCATGTCTGCCAACCGTCGCAAGGCAGCGAACGCGCCGGCGAACCCCACCCCGCCCGACCGGGACATGCAGCGCCGGCCGGCGGTTGCGCTGAAGGGGAAGGCGATCAAGACCGAGGCCAAGCGGCTGGAGTCGCTGCCGACTTCACGCACCGGCAAGCCGGGCAAAAAGGCCGCGCCCGCGAAAGCGGTCCGACCGGTGGCCAAGCGCAAGCCCGTCAAGCAGAAAGCCGCGGCCAAGCGACCGTTGGCGAAGAAGGCACTGCGCAAGATTGCCAAGAGTCCCGCACGCAAGACGGCGGCCAAGAAGAAGGCCAAGCGGTAGGCGACCGCTCACGCCCCGCGCAGCACAAACCGCACCAGCCACTCGGGGTTTCCCTGCTTGTGCTTTCCGCCCCCACCCTTGATCGGCGAGGGCGTTTTGCCCGCGACGGTGAGCGGGAGTGTGGCGCAGACCTCGGCGATTACGGTGTCGGTCACGGCAGCGGCTTCATCGTCGGCGAGGATGCCGCGGGCGGACTTGTCCTTGCTGCTGCGCTCGTAGTGGGGCTTGACGAGGGCGATGATGCCGCCGGCGGCGCCGGGCCTGAGCCACTTGATCGCGGCGGGGAGGGCGAAGCGCATGGGCGTCCAGCTCACGTCCATCACGACCAGGTCTGCGGGCTCGGAGGGCTCGGCGTGGAGGGCGTTTGTTCGCTCCATCACGCGGACACGCGGGTCGGTGCGCAGCTTGTAGGCGAGCACGCCGTAGCCGGTGTCGACGCTGATCACACGCGCTGCGCCGCGCAGCAGCAGGCAGTGGGTGAACCCGCCGGTTGAGCACCCAAGGTCGGCGCAGGTCCAGCCGCGGGGGTCGAGGTTCAGCGTGTCAAGCGCGTGGGCGAGCTTGAGCCCGCCGCGTGAGACGTAGGGGCAGGGGTCGCCGTCTGGCGGAGGGGCGGGCGAAGGGGGCCGCGCGTTCATGAACCGTTGACCATCGTGCGGAGGCCGGCGCCGAGCACGCCGGGCCCGGCCATGGGCACACCCACGACCGCGACGCCGAGCTGGTCGGCGGCCTCGAGCATCTTGATCTTGTCGATCATGATCACGTTGCCGCTGGCAACGGCCAGGCAGGTGCCGCCGGCCGCGGCGAGGTTCTCGACGGTCTGCACGCCGACGGTGGGGACGTCGCTTCGCCGGTCGTGCCCGGAGCGTGCGCCCTTGCAGAGGGTCCATCCGCCGCGCCGGCAGAGGATGCCGGAGCGTTCGATCATCTTGTCGGTCCCTTCGATCCCCTCGACGGCGATGATGTCACGGTCTTTGACGGCGACGGCCTGACCGATGTCGAGCCGGAGCAGCTCGCCCAGCAGCGGCCAGGCGAACTGGTAATCGACGCGTTCGTCGGAGGTGGGCTGGCGGCTGGTCATCACGCCGGGTGAGGCGAGGTGGTTGTCGATCGGCGCGGTGGAGTCGAGCAGTTGCACGCCGGAGAGCTCGAGCTGGCGGGCGACAAAGCCGAGCAGCACGTGCGAGCGGCGGTCGTGGCGGAGGGTCCGGTAGTAGCCGATGAGCGTGGCGAAGTCTGGCACGTGCCGGACGAGCTTCCACGGGTCGAACATCAGCTTGGCCTTGTCGACGCGCCCGACCATGATCGCGTGCGACACGCCCATGTGGCGGAGCTTGCGCCCCCACCCACCGACGCGCAGCAGCCCAACCTGCTGGAAGCTGGCGCACATGGGCGGGAGCATCGGGTCAAACTGTTCGGCGAGACCGAGCCCGTGCACAGGGTGGCCGCCCGCGCGGAGGCCTTCGGCGACGAGCACGGGCAGCCGCCCGCCCCCGGCGATCAGGCCGATCGGTGTGCCCGGCGGGGGCGGGTCGCTCAGGATGGTCAGTGCGCTGGTCAAATGGAGTGCAGGAGCATCGCGGGACGGGAATCGCCGCCCCGTCCCCGCGTGCGCGAAGGATATCAGCCTTCGCACCGGGAGCCCACCCGCCTGGGTCGCCGGAACGACGGCAACCTACGCGGCCGCGGCCTGCCTGGCTGCCCCGGTGCCGAGCCACTTGCCGCACACCGTCAGCAGCGTTGCGCGGTCGATCGGCTTGGTCGCGTAGTCGGTGCAGCCGGCGGTGAGGCACTTCTCGCGGTCACCGCTCATGGCGTGAGCGGTGAGTGCAACGATTGGCGTAGAGACGCCCATCGATCGCAGGCGTGCGGAGGCGCTGTAGCCGTCCACCTCGGGCATCTGCATGTCCATGAGGATCAGGCCGAACGGCCTCCCGAGGGCGATCGACGCCTCGACCGCCTCCACGGCGGCGCGACCGTTTTCGGCGATGGTGACCTCGGCACCGGCCTTCTTCAGAAGCATGGAGATCAGGCGTTGGTTGTCCGGCCCGTCTTCGGCGAGGAGGATGCGACCGGCGAGGTGGATAGGAGGCGAGCTGGAGGACAACGGCGCGCTGATGATCGCCTCTTCTGCCTGCTCGATCATGCGTACGTGTGAGAGGTCGCCGGTGACAAAGGTGGCGGTAAAAGTGCTCCCCTTGCCCGGTTCGCTGGTGACGGTGACATCGCCACCGAGCATCTGGGCGATGCGGCGCGAGAGGGCCAGCCCGAGGCCGGTGCCGCCGAATCGGCGCGTGGTGGTGGTGTCTGCCTGGTTGAAGGGCTTGAAGAGTCTTCCGGCCTGCTCTGGCGTGAGGCCTATGCCGGTGTCTGTGACATCGACGGCAAGGACCTGCCCGCCAGCGGCGATGGCGTCGCAACGGACGCAGATCTCGATCGCACCGCGCTCGGTGAACTTCACGGCGTTTCCGACCAGGTTGATGATGATCTGACGCACGCGGATCGGGTCGCTCATGATCGAGCTGGGGACGGGGAACACATACTTGACGTTGAGCGCGAGCCCTTTCTGAGACGTTCGGACGCGCATCATTGCTGCGACCTCGGCGACGATCTGGCAGATCGAGCAGGGGACGGACTCGGTAGTCATCTTGCCCGCTTCGACCTTCGAGAGGTCGAGGATGTCGTTGATGAGCGTGAGCAGGTGGTCGCCGTTGGCGCGGATGGTGCGCACGGGTTCAGCGAATTGAGGCCCGATCTCACCGTCGGCCAGTGCGTGCTGGAGCACCTCCGAAAACCCGAGGATCGCGGTCATGGGCGTGCGGATCTCGTGGCTCATGTTCGCGAGGAACTCGCTCTTGGCGGCGCTGGCGCCTTCGGCGGCGACCTTCAACAACTCGCTGGAGCGTCGGCGTTCACGGTCGGACGCGGCGACGCGTATAGCCGCGGCGAGCAGCACCAGCAGCAACCCTCCCGCGGCGATCAGGCCTGCCTGCGCCAGGTGTGCCATCGCGACCTCGCGGGTTACCCAGGTCTGCGGCGCGACAAGCATGACGGAGATGCCCCCTCCTTCGAGGGTGGAGAACTCGTGGAGTGGGAAGACGGCGACGAGTTTGTCCTGCCAGCGCGAGACAGTGTGCCCCTCGCTCCGGCCGGGGTGGACGAGCGTTGAGACTTCGGCGGAGGGGATGGGCGGCTGGGCGGACGCGCTGTTGATCTCCTCTGAGAAGTAACCACCGCTGTCGGTGACGAACTGGATGGTTCCGCCAGCGCTGTCGAGTTTTCGATCCTTCAACAGTTCGGTCAGGCGGTCGAACTTCAGGCGCGCGCTGGCCACGCCGACCTTCTGACCCGAGGGCTTCTCGATCACGGGTACCGAGTAGGCGACTGAGAGGCCCGTTGAGCCGAAGAACGCGGGGGTAATGTCGCAGGTCGTCTGGAACTCGAGCACGTCCTTGGCCGCGTCGTTGCGAGCGCACTTCTGGATGATGTCGCGCCCGTCGAAGTCCATGCTCAGGATTCTGGCGACCTTTTCGGGGTCGATTGCGCCGCCGCCCGCGTAGACGCTGTTGATGGCAAGGATCCGGCCGTCGGGCCCGAAAAGGGCCAGGGCGTCGATCTCTGTGGCGTTCTGCACACCGCGATTGGCCAAGGCCGTCAGCAAGCCTGTGTCGCCGCTGCGGAGGGCGGCCGCGATCGCCGGATCGCTGGCGACCAGCCGCGTGCGGGCCATCGCGGGCCTGACGACGCGCCCGATGTCCTGGCGGAGTGCCTGACCGACGTCAAGCAGCGCGGACATCGCGGCCGACTCTGTCTGGGCGTTGACTTTCACGGGGGCGAGTGCGGACCAGGTCGCCCAAGCGAATAGTGCGCTGCCAGCGATGAGCGCGGCGAGGGCGACACGGTTCCAGGTTCTCATGGCAGGCTCCGACACTTCTGCGTGGGTGTAACCGCCGAGCACGCGAGTGGATGTGCGCGGCACTGCCCTCGCTATCGAGTCACGATAAAACCCAATTCATGCTCGCCGGCAAAGCGAGCGAATCTGTTCACGATTGGTGGGGCGATTACACTCGAACAGGCGGCTGCATGGACGCGGTGCTTGGGTTATCAGCCGCGCGCCAGGACCGGCCGGGGGGAGTTTGGCTGCGAGCAAAGAACTTGGCGTTCAAGCAGGTGCGTGTCCGAAGAGACGGCGCGACAGGGTCTGAATGCATCGCCGCGACTTTGGCGTGAGCGTTGCCCCGCTTTCGCGCCCCGCCCACGCGGCCATCGCCGATTCGAAGGCCCCCCTGCTGATCAGCAGCGTCGCGGCGGGCGTGCCCGACGCGCGAGCGGCCGCCCGCAGGACCAGCAGTTGAAACGGCGAGAGACGCCAGAAGAGGGTCTGCAGGGTGAGGGCCCGCGCGTGAGGCGGCATGCGCAGCCACACACTGACGGCCACCGCCAGGAGAACCGTGACGCCGATCGCTACGCCCCACACCGTCATCGTGTAGCCGACGGGCCAGGGCTCTGAGAGGCTCGGCGGCTCGGTCACCAGGCGGACGGGGGTCACCTGAAGCAGGGCCGGGGGGAGGGACGGCGCGCTCATGCCGCGGCCTCCTCGAGCCTGGGCGCGCGGCTGGACCAGCGATCTCGGAGGCTTCCTTCGAGTCGCTCGCGGGCGCGCTTCGCCCAGTGGCGTTCCATCGGGTCGATCGCCCTTCCGGCGGCGTGCGCGACGCGGTCGAGCAGCTGCGTGCCGTGCTCGCGCCCGGTTCCGCCGGCGCTGTCGCTGCGGACCACCGCGTCGCCGAGCCTGTGAGCGAGCCAGAGCCCGGCGACGCGGTGCATCGTGCGGGGGTCGCTCAGCAGGGCGGCGAGGGTGCGCGAGCCTGCGGTTGCCAGGGCCGCGCGGCCGCTGATTGTTTCGGCCGTGTCGCCGGCGGAGGGTGCGATCCATCCGCACACGAGCAGGGCGCGGGCGGCGTTGGCGCGGATGCGGTGGTGCGGGTCTGTCGCGCGGTCGAGGAGCAGCTCGATCACGGCGGTGTCGGTGCCCGCGCGGTCGTCGGTCGGTCGGCGCGTGCGCACGCGCCGGAGCAGTCCCTCGACCGCGTTGGCGCGGACCCGCGCATCGGGGAGGTCGGCGGCCTTGACCAGCAGCTCTTCGACCGTTGGCGCTTCTTCGGCGTCCGCCAGCGAGAGCGTTGCCACCGCGCTGGCGACGGCCCGCGGCGAGACCGATCCGGCGCGGTCGCCGCTGGCTGCGAACTGCTCGGTCAGACGGACGGCCTCGGCGATCGCACGCTCGCGCTCCCGGCCGCCCGGGCTCAGGGCCAGCTGAGCCGCCAGTTGGCGGAGCGGCTGGTGGGCGCTGCGTGCGAGGACGGCACCGAGGCGCTCACGCTGATCGACGGGGAGAGCGTCTTCGCCGGCACGGGCGAGGATGGCATCGGCCGCGGTGGTCGCGACGGCGGGCTCGGGGTCGAAGACCAGGTCGAGCAGGCAGGCGGGTGGGCGCGGCGCGCCGGCGGCGCACAGCGCGAGCGACTGGCGCACGAGCGGGTGGACGTCGGTGAGCAGGATGGCGGAGGCGGCGTCGCGGAGCCGGTCGCTGATGGGGACGGTGGCGAGCCACCTGGCCAGGCCGCGCCGTGCGGCGAGGCTGAGTCCGTCGATCTGGCTCAGGCGCGGGAGCGCCCCGGCGAACTCACGCTCGCCGACGCGGCTCGACCCGGCGAGGCCGGCGGGGCGCAGGGGGTTCAGGGCGAGGTGGCTGCGCTCGAGGACGACCGACTGATCGGCAAGGCTGTCGGCGCGTGTCAGTCGCTGTGCGCACGCGGTGGCGAGGGAGGGGTGCTTGAGCCACGCCCAGGCGCAGGAACGCATCGCCGGATCATCGCTGGTGCGGATGAGGCCGCGCACGACCATGTGGGCGGGGTGGTCGGCGTCGTTCATCCACTTTCCACCCGCGGGCGCTCCGCCGCGCGAGACGAGCCCGTGCTGGATGGCGGTGCGGAGTGCGCCTGTGCGCCGGTGGTGATCGAACGTCTCGATCGCGCTGTCCGCGGCGGCCCGGGCGGCGGCCTGGCCTTTGTCGTCAAGGGTCCGCTGAGCGAGCGCGGACATGAACGAGGCGAGTGCGCGCTCGGCCTCTTCCGCGACGGTGGCTTCTGGGTCGGCGAGCAGCTTGACGATTGACGCGCCGGCGAGCACGCCGAGCCCTCCAACCTCGGGCGAGCTGCAGGCCTGGGCAACGCTTGCGCGTGTCGCCGCGTCTGGGTCCAGCGCGAGGTAGGCGGCCAGTTGTGGCCAGTCTGTGCCGACGATCAGCGCCAGTTCACCGCGTTGCGGCGCACTCAGGAGGCCCCAGCGGGCGACCAGATGAGGCACAGCGAGGCTGTCTGGGCGTCGGCGAGCGATCGAGAGCAGTTCCTTTGCGAGTCCTTCCGCCTCGGAGGGTGCGCACGACCGCAACGCCGTCGCGAGCACGGCGGATCGGGCGTTGACACCGATGAACTTCAGCGGCCAGATGCGCCGCGAAAGGCTCGACATGCGGATGAAGATCGGCGTTCACGTGCTGCGCGGGCCAACATCGGGCGTGCCGGTTGTCGGCGGCGCGTTGTCGTGCTGACGGTGATCGCACCGATCCTTCACAGGTCATGCAGAAGGGAAAAGCCCCATCCGAGAGACCGAAGGCACCTCTATGTGGGTTTGACGGTCCCCTTGACCTACTGCCAGTTGTGCACATGAATCGACAGAGCCACAACTTGTTGGGGTTTCCCCTTGACGACAAGGCTTGTGTGGAGTTATTGTGATTTTCATCTTTGCGCCGAGCCGGTGAGTCAGTAGCTTTCCCATCCGTCGTCCCGCTGCTCTGAGAATCGCCAGCGGGCCGATGTCTGGAACCGCCTGATGAACGCACCACCGGGCTCCCTCCCGCCCTCCTCAGCGGGAAAACAGGGAGAAAAACGGCGACGAAGTGAGAATGCACGGAGCCCCGTGAGGCCCGTGTGCGAAAGGACTTCGCGGATGCACGCCCCAACTCCTCCTCCTCCTTCTTCCTCACAAGTTCCGGCACCACAGGCAGTTCCTTCGAGGCACGCCGCGACCGAGACGCGCGAACCGTCCACGGTGAATGCCGGTGCGGGCAAGACGAACGCCGGCGGTTCGACCGGCGCTGCGCGGCCGTCACTTGCGACACCGAACCACACGCTGATCCTGTACACACGCCCGCTGCACCCGGAGCTTGTGCAGATGAAGGCCCGCCGCACCGTGCAGCTGAAGGGGCTGGGGACGGGCCCGTCGCGCGTCGCCGGCGCGGCCGAGTTTGAGGCGTGGCTCACGCCGCTTGGGCACATGCTCCGCTACCAGACCAAAACTCACTGCTTCTGCGAGCTGGTAACCGACCGCGACACCGGCCTGCCGACCTCGGGCGTTGCGTTCAGCGTTCCGGCGGTTGGTGAGAAGGACCACGAGCAGCTGTTCGTTGAGGCGTGCGTGCTCTACACCACCAGCCTGCAGACCGAGATGCTCCCACCGCCGATCTACCACACCACCTATCGCGAGATGCTCGAGCTCGCCGAAGAGGTGGATGCGCTGCTTCACACGTGGACGCTCCCGTCGACGGGCAAGGACCAGGCGGCGCTGCGGTGCCTGTCGATGCTCGAGCTCCAGCGGTTCGACGACGAGATGCACGCGCAGAGCACCCACATGTTCCCCTGCTTCGGCTCCGGGGGCGGGCTGGTGCTGCGGACGCAGACCGTGTTCCAGCGGGTGTGACGCGGGCGCCTGCCCAACCGGTCTGGTCCGTTCACACTTGCCATGCGCTGAGCGGATCAACCGGCCGGCACGAGCGATGCGATCACGTCGCGAGCGTGGTAGGCTGGACTCTGCGCCGAGATGAACTGCTTGATGCACGCCACGTCATCGCCGGCGGTGAGGAGCGGAGGCTCTTGATATCCGTCGGCACGTCGCTGCCCGAGCCCGAGGTTGGCGACCAACCCGTTGCACAGGCACTTGCGGCCGACGGTTTCTTCAACCTTGCCGCCCTTGCGGACAAAGTCGTCGACCGGCTCGCTGGCGCAGCGGTAGCCGAGGGTGCCGTCTTCCTTGAGGTACGCGCGCCGAAGGTACCCCAGGTCGCACAGACGCGGCCGTTCCGCGAAGACCGCCGGCTCTGAGAGCGTCCCCGCGAGGGCCGCGACCTTGAACGGAAAACCAGTCGGCGATGCGGCTGGATCGGTGAAGACATCGCCGCCGCCGCTGATCAGGCTCTCGATGAACCGCCGGCGCAGCGCGGGGTCGAGTCCGGACTCTTCGCAGTAAGCAAACACCGTTCCGACCTGGATGCCGCGGGCACCGGCCGCGATCGCCGCGGCAAACTTCTCCCGGCCTGCGAACCCGCCGGCCAGCCAGAACGGCAGGCCCAGCTCAACCATCTGCGCCGGGTCCACCGAGTCCCGCTCGCCGTAGATCGGCTCACCACGGGCGGTCACCTGCTGCACACCGCGCGGTGGCGCGTTGTGTCCGCCGGCGACGGGCGCCTCGACAACGAAGCCGCTGATGCCGCCGGGGGCCTTCTTCAGTAACGCCCGGGCCAGCGTTGCCGACGAGACAATTGGAAGAAACTGCGGACGCCGCAGCTCCGGCGGCACCCCCAGACCCGCGTCGCTCCAGAGCGCGGCCGGGTTGAAGGACGCCGTGAACCTGCGGTCTCCGGCGTTCTGCACATCGAGCGGGATCTCCGCGGGAGCGTTTGCGCTCAGCGCATCGAGCACGCCCGGGATCTCTGCGGGGATGCCCGCGCCCATGAGCACAACGTCAACGCCGGCGAGCATGGCGCCGTAGAGGCTTGGCAGGGTTGGGAACTGGATCTTGTGGAGGTAGTTGATCCCGACGACACCCTCGTGATTCTCTTTCGCGAGGTAGACCTCGACGAAGTTCGCGAGCACGAGCAGCCACTCGCGGTCTCTGGTGAGCTTCGCTCGTGGGAGCGGAACCAGCTTGAACCGTCTGGCCGCCACGCTAGAGGCCTCTGAGCACCCATCCTGCACGTCTTCCTCTTCGGGCGCGGGCCCTTGCCCGCTGCCGGGATCGCCGCCGCGAAAGTAGCGGTCGAGCACGCGTTGCGCAGCCCGCCGCGCCGGGAAGGCCGAGATAGCCCGCCGAACGTGCCCGCCCTCGTCGCCCAGTTCCAGTCGGCGAACAAGGATGGTGTCGAGGGCGGTGCCCGACACGACGCCGAGCTGGCCCAGTGACGAGACCTCGCGGGCGAGCGCCCAGCCGGACACTCCCGCGCCCATTCCACCTTGAATCAGACGTGGCAGCATCATGGGTCACTCCGCTTGCGCTCACCACCGACCGCACACCGACGCGGCACCGTGTTCGAGCGAGGGAGTACACTAGGCCGATTACCGGACATTGGTGTCCTTTTGTGTGGCCTTCCGATCTGGTCACTGTGGTCATGCGTGCGGTGTCGGGCCAGCGCTCATCAGGGCCGCCCCCGGTCCCGAGAGCGTTGCATCGCCGATGAGGCACCCAACCGCCCGCAGCGCAGCGTCGACATCGTGCTCGGTTAGAAACGGCCCAAGGCTCAGCCGCGTCGTTCCCTCGCCCGGCCCGCTCGCGGGCGCGGTGCCGATCGCCCTGTGCATCAGCGGCGCGCAGTGCAGGCCCGATCGCGTGAGGATGCCGTGGCGTTCCTCCAAGAGCCGCGAAATCTCCGCGGGCGTAACGGCGGTGTGCACGATGCTGAACACACCGACGCGCTCGGCCGGAACAGTGGGCCCGATCACACGAAGTCCAGGGATCGTCCGCAGGCCGCGGCTCATACGGTGGATCAGCCGCGCCTCACGGACGCGGACCGCGTCGATACCGATCGCCTCACCTTCACGCTGGCTTAAGAGCCAATGAACGCCCTGACTCAGACCGACGATTCCGCCGGTGTTGTGCGAGCCCGCTTCGTACCGGTCGGGGAGATGGTCGGGGTGTTGCTCAAGTTCCGAGCGGCTGCCCGTTCCTCCCTCGCGCAGCGTCGAGACCCTTCCTTCGACACCCTCGGCGATGACAAGCCCGCCCGTGCCCTGCGGCCCGAGAAGGCCCTTGTGGCCGGGGAACGCCAGCAGGTCCACGCACCACCCGGTCATGTCGAACGGCACGTGCCCTAGAGACTGTGCGCCATCAACAAGCAGCAACGCCCTCCCATCGCCCGCGGCCCGCACGGCCGGCCCGATCAGGGCGAGGGGTTGCACCGCTCCGGTCACGTTGCTCGCGTGGTTGATGGCCACGAGTACGGTCCGGCCGGGGTGCACCGCCTTGAGAAGCTCGTCGATTCGGACAAGCCCGGTTGAGGGATCACACCCGGCAACCGTGACGTCAATGCGCGAGCTCTCGGCGGCCATGGTGCGCAGCGGTCGGAGCACGGAGTTGTGCTCGGTGCACGTTGTTGCGACGTGCACGCGGCCCCTTCGATTGGCGAGCGCGTGGCGCAGCACCCCTTTGATCGCCAGGTTCAGTGCATCGGTCGTGTTGTGGGTGAAGACCACGCGGTCTGCACCCCCCGGGGGACCGTTCACGAGGCTGTTGATTCGCTGGCGGCACTGATCGATCTGCGTAGCTGCGCTGCGGGCTTCTGCGTAGGCACCGCGGCCGGGGGCGCCTACCTGGGTCATGTACCCGACGACGCTGCTCACTACTCCCGGCGGCTTGGGGAAACTGGTTGCGGCGTTGTCAAAGTATCGGCGTGGCGTCGCCATCGGTGAGTCCACCTTCACGCAGGTCGGGCTGGCCGGGGTGCCAAACGGTCCTACCTGTGGATTAGTATATCTGCATGTCTATCTTTGGAGAGCCGGCCTCGACCCCGCCCCTGGCGCGCCACCCGTCGCTGCGGCCGCTGTCTCGTGAGCACATGGGCGGGCTCATCTTGGCGCGCCGGCTAGAGCAGGCGTCTGATCCCCACGGCAGGCTCTCAGCGGTCGCGGCGTTTGCCCAGGCTTGGCACAAGGAGGTCCGCGCTCACTTCGATGACGAGGAGCGGCTCCTTCTTCCCCTCGGCCTTCCATCTCACCTTCAAGAGCGCCTGCTCGAAGAGCACGGTGTGCTTCGGAGCCTGGCGGCCCGCTGCGCGTGTGAACCGGCCCGCTTTGCGATTGAGACCGCCACCGTGCAGCGCCTCGGGCGGCTTCTGCGCGAGCACATCAGGTGGGAAGAGCGGGTCTTGTTTCAATGCGTACAACGGGACTACCCGCGTGCGGTCGACGCACTCTTGGGCTGCTCGCAACGGATCGAGCAGGAGCGCCCCGCCTCGCGACCACGGTACCGGCTTGATTGGTCACCCGAGGGACCGGCGCTCACGCCGCTGGGCACGCCGTGTTCTGTGCCTCCGGGTCGATCGGCTGGGCCTCAAGGTTGATCGAGGGCTCCGGCAGGGGGCGACTTCCCCCCGTCGGCACGCCGCTTCGCCCGTGCCTCGTGGAGCGCCTTGGGCGTGATGTGGAACGTGGCCGTGCACTTGCCGACGCGGATGGTCTTGCCGATGCCGCGGGTGGGGAGTTGCTGCACGACCTCGATCTCGATGTCGAAGTTGAACTCGTCGCCGCTCTTGAGCAGGGCGTCGAGGTCCTGGACTGGGCTGATGCGGTACACCGCCGGCCCGTAACAGGGGCGGAGGAAGCTGTACCCCAGGCGCTTGCAGACGACGGTGTAGTCTCCGCCGCAGCGCCCGTGGATGTAGGTGCCGCCGACGATCTCGCTGTTGGCCAGGAGCGATGCGCCGGCCATGGCGTTGTACCAGTTGCGGTTGAAGCGGCGGAACGGGAGGACCGCGCCGAAGGTTTTGTCGTCGAGCTGCTTGATCTTGATGCCGCTGCGGAACGCGTAGGGGAGCCAGATCATGCTGGCGAGCTTGTGGGCCCAGGCGTACTTGGCGGTTGCGCGCGAGATGACGTCCTCGATGCGGTCGACCAGCTTGCGCCGGCGGAGCGGCTTGCCGCGCGGCGCGGGGGGCGGCGGCGGTACGGGGATGGAATGGGTGTCGCTCAACGCGGAGTGAGGGTAGCGGGGAACGGTCTGGATGCCAAACCGCGTGCGTTGGCCCGTGCGGCGGGCGCCCTTGCGCTGGAGGAAACGGCGGTGCGGCCGCCCGTGGCGATACGGGCGGGGGGTGACGTGACTTACCATTTGGCATGCTCAAGAGACTCCTGCTGGCCGCCGTCGCAGTCGCGCTGCTGATCGTGGTGGCGCTGACGGTTGTGTTCCTCTCGATCGATGCGATCGCCAAGAGCGCGATCGAGAAGGGCGGCACCTACGCGCTGGGGACAGACACCTCTGTCTCGAGCGTCAGCGTCGGCGTGTTCAAAGGGGAGTTCTCGATGAAGGGGCTGAAGGTTGCCAACCCGAGGGCGGGTGGGTTCGCTTCGCCCCATTTCCTCACGCTGGGGACCGGCGCCACGGCGGTCAGCCTCTCGACGCTGCGCCAGCCGACGGTTGAGATCAGCACGCTCACGCTCGATGGGCTCGACGCGAACATTGAGGGGAAGGGCGGCGCGACCAACTACGGAGCGATCCTGGACAATCTGGCGAAAGCGACCGGCGGGGGCGGGTCGACGCCGGCCCCTGCGGACCCAAACGAGAAGAAGTTTGTCATCAGGCAATTGACGCTGTCCAACATCAAAGTGCACGTCAACATGACCGGATCGCTGCTGCCGGGGGCGATCGGCGACAGCGTCGGCAAGGTCACGAACGTGACGATCCCGATCGACCGTATCGAACTCAAGGATGTCGGGCGCACGGGCGAGGGCGTCGGTGGCAGCGGCGTGACGATGGCGCAGCTCTCGGGCATCGTCGTCAAGGCTGTGCTCGCGGCCGCGGCAGAGAAGGGGGGCGGGCTGATCCCCGGCGACCTGCTGGGTGACCTGCGGGGCAAGCTGACCTCGATCGCGAGCCTCGACACACTGACCAAGGGTGGAGCCGAGGTGTTCTCCGGCGCTGCCAAGGTGGGCGACGAGGTGAAGAAGGGTGTCGAGGGAGCGGCGAAGGGAATCGGCGATGCCATCAAGGGCGTGTTCCCGGGTGGCGGCGACAAGAAGAAGTGAGCGTTAACGCGTGTTGACGGGGCCTTGCGGGCTCGCGGCCGACTGCGGCACAGCTTGCAGCGCTCAGGATTCGCCAGACCGCCGGGGCTCGCGGGGTGTTGCGGTCGCGGCGTGGACAATGTGTGCAGCCGGTGTGCTGAACGTGCCGGGCCGCCCGAAGCGATGCGGGGTTATCACCCGAACCGTGGTGTTTGGTCAACGTGCCTGTTGATGCACGCTTGCTTCACGGTAGACTCACTCACGCCCGCGATGATGCGTGCAGGTGCGCAGCGAACGGATGATCCGGTCGCGACGTACAGACGGAGACCGAGATCGCGCTCTTCTATTCTTTGATCTGAATCCCTCCGCGGCCGCATCGAGCGGGCGTGGACGATCGAAGGGACAGGGCGCAAGGGCCGGAGGCCCGCAAGCCGTACTCGACCGATGTTGCCGCAAGGTGCTGACAGCAGCGCCGGGCGGTTGCCTGTTCCTGCGCACGACTCATTCCTCCCTCCAAGGAGCCGCACCGTGACCACTCGTACCCGCAGCGCTGTTCAAGGCCCTCAATCGTTTGTGCTCTCCGCGTTCGTCGCGCCGCCGCCACCCGATGCTGCGGCCCGGGAGCGTTTCGCGAAGCGGCGCAACGCCGTGCAGATCGCCGACGCGGTGGCGCGGATTGTCGGGCGTGCGCCGGCCGAGGCGGGCACCGCGCGCCTGGCGCTGATCCTCGCGGCCGATGCGGGGGTGGCGAGCCTGGGCGCTGCCGCCCGGCGCGCGGAGCAGGAAGGAACCCCCGGCACGCAGCGGCCGGACGTTCGCACGCGACCGAACGGCGCCTTCAGCCCGAGGCTTGTGCGCTGAGCACGCTATTCGCGAGCGTCGGGATTGCGCAGCTTGTCGATCAGCAGCGGCATCCACAGACCGCCGACGACCGTGCGGGTGTGCATGCCCATGGTCTTTCCGTTGGTGGTTTCGTACCAGTCAGAGAGCGGCACGCGGCTCGGCGGCGGGCTGGCGTTGGCCCAGTCGAGCACCGGGGCCATGACGGCGTCGAAGTCCTCTCGCTTGCCGGAGAGACAGGCGGACCAGCAGGTCCAGTCGAGCTTGGTGTAGGTGCGGCGGCTGTCGAGGGGGAGGCCGTATTTCTGTAGCCTGGCGCGGTAGAGGGCGGTTTCGCGGTCAAACACTTCTTGCGGAAAGAGGTTGAGCCCGAGCGCGCGGTCCCAGATGAGGTTGTATTTCTGGCTCCAGGTGTTATCGCCGGCATCACCGAAGACGAGCGAGGTGGCCTCGCCGCGTTTGGCGGTCTCCATCCACTTCTTTGCGTAGTCCTGCGCGACGGCCTGCCAGCGGTCGGCGTCCTGTGTTTTGCCCGACGCACGCAGGAGCTGCGCGTAGCCACCGAGGGCGACGACGGTCTTGGCTGAGAGGTTTACGTTGCGGGCGAGGTGGCCGGCGAAGTCGTCGGTGCAGAGCTGGTTGGCGGGGTCGAGGCCGTTGTCCTTGAGGTAGACGGCCCACCTCTCGAGCGTGGGCCAGTAGGGCTCGCAGAACCTGATGCTCTCTTGCGGTTCAATCTTCACGAGGGCGGCGAGCATGATGAGCATGTTGCCGGACTCTTCGACGGGCATCTGGTTCTGCTCGTCGCGTTCGCCACCGCCGTAGACCTGGCCGTTGGCCTTGGGATAGGTGCCCAGGTCGTGCGGAGCGAAGGGGAACTTCCACCGCGGGCTGGCGGAGTACTGCATCAGCGGCAGCAACTGGGCGCGGAGCATCGCGGGGTTGTGGTAGAGAAAGAAGGGGCAGGCGGGGTAGATGACGTCGACGGTGGCGATGCAGCCGTTGGAGGTGTTCTCCTTGGAGAACATCATGGGGGTGCCGTCCCAGTCGGCGACGATCTTGTGGCCCGCCATGACCTGGCGGAAAGCGAGGGTGAGCAGTTTGGCGTAGCGATCGCCGCCGACGCGGACCGCGGCGGTCCAGAACTGGTTCTCGGCGCGGCGTTTCAGAGGGTCGCCGCGCTTGGCGTAGTCGGCTTCGGCGGTGGTGAGCTGGGCGGCGAAGTCGGCACCGTCGGTGTGGGCCCAGAGCGGCTTGAGCTGACGGCCGAAGAGCTCGATCGCCTCACGCTCGTCGTAGCCGACGAGCAGGTGTTCCTCGGCGAACGTGCCCGGCTCAATCTTGCCGAGATCGGTGACCATCGCGATCACGGGCCAATCGTCGTTGGCGGCGCGGGGGAAGCGGAGGTCGTCGCTCATGCGTGACTTGCCGGTCTGCGCGAAGTCGGACCGCGCGGAACGGTCGCCGGCGATGGTGCCGACGGACTTCTTACTGCTGCCGGCGAGGTAGACGCGTCCCCAGTCGATCTTGCGTTGATCGCCGGCGTTCTGAAGCACCGGCTGCTCGACCTTGCCCAGGCTGAGCACTTCCATGCCCTCGACACGGTGACGCGCGGCGGAGACGTGGTCGGACGGGTCGTTGGTGCACCACTCGCCGGAAAGGTCGAGGTAGACTCGGACTTCATGGGGCAGTTTGTCGTGCGAGGTGGCGCGCCAGGTGATGGACGAGACGCTGCGCGAAGCCTTGACCGGGTCATCCGCGAGCCCGAGTTGCGAGCGGAACTCGACGATGACGTGGACGCCACCGGCTTCGAAGTTGTAGAAGGTCTGGTCGAGCGTGACCCCACCCCAGCCACCGGAGTACGTCACTACGTCAACGTCGGGTGCGCCCCCGTCGGCGCCCGCGGGCCCGCACCAGCGGTAGGTCTTGCCGTCCACGCGGATCAGGCCCGACATGCCCATCGTGCCGCGCGACCAGTGGCGGGGCCAGTCGTCGGTGAGCTTCTCGCTCATGGACCAGACGCTGAAGTAGGGGTCGTGGGTGAAGAGCGGACGTGCGGGCGGGTCCATCGCTGCGGGTTGGGCGAGGGTGGCTGTTGCGGAGCAACAGATGGCGGCAACAGTGATGAGGTTCATCTGCGGAGTCTACAGACTGACCCGGGGTTTCGCGGACCGACTGGGTGCCGCAGACTCCTGCCTTGAGGAGTCTGCGTAGCCGTGGGCGCGAGGGCCATCCGGCACAGACTCCTCTCAGAGCAGAGGAGTCTGTGGCACCCTCGGCCAGGGATCGCGCAAGCCCTCGTCAGGCCTCGACCAGATCGAACCACGCATTGTCGTTCCGCTTCACGCTGTAGAAGACGTGACCCGGCTCGTGGTCGAGAGCCAAGACCCAGCCGCGGTCGGCGGCTTCGTTGAGCAGCCACGTGCGGGTGAGGGTGCTGGTGTAGGGCTCGACGTCGTAGGCGAGGTTGTACGCCGCGCCCACGTGCCAGTGGGTCGGGAGGACGTCGGGCATAAAAACGACACTGCGGCTGCGCTCGTCGGTGAAGCGGATCGCCTGCTGGCCCCAGGTGTGGCCGGGCGTGCGGAAGACGAAGATACCGGGGAGGACTTCGGTCTGGCGGGCCTCCTGGGGGAGCGGCGTGGCGGTGCGGAGGGGGATGACACCGACGGGGAACGGGTGGGGCGAGTCAACAAGGCGCAGCACCGGGCGGAGAGGTTCGAGGTTGTCGTCGAAGTAGGTCTTGGTCATGACGCTGGTGTTGTTGAGGGCGTCCTCCCACTCACGCTTCTGGACGTGGACGGTCGCGTTGGGGAACGAACGCAGGACGCCGTGGTCCGGGCGTGGTGCGCCCATTGACTGCGCGGGCCCGACCCAGTCGGGCTTCTCGCCGGCGCGGGCGAGGCGCGTGAGCCCGCCGGCGTGGTCAAAGTGGAGGTGCGTGGGAACGGCCGCGCCGATGTCGGCGGGATTGCAGCCGACCTCGTCGAGGGCCGTGAGGACCGTGCGCCCGTCCAGTCCGAAGATCGAGCGGCTCTTCTCGTCGAGCTTGTCGCCCGAGCCGCTCTCGATGAGGACGAGCTTGGGGCCGTCGGCTGGGTCCAGCCGTTCAAGCAGCAGGCAGTTGTGCCCGAGGGTGACGCGGTTCTTGTCGTCGGTGGGGACGTGCTTCTGCCAGAGGACCTTGGGGATGAGGCCGAGCATGCAGCCGGCGTCGAGCAGGAGCTGGCCGGCGCGGAGGAGCGTGACGCGGTAACGGACCGGGGGATGGCCTTCGATCATGCACGAGCGTATGGATGGAGGCGCGGCGTGCGCACAGCCAGGCGCGCGTTTTCAAGGCCCCCTCATCCGGCCTCGCAGAGCCTAGGAGATATGATCAACGCTTTGCGTGCTTCTTCACTTCCGGCTTTCGTTCGCTCGGCTCCCGAAAGCACGGTCTCCCAGCAAGCTGGGAGAAGGGCTTGTTACGCCGCGGGCTTGATGGCGAGGTAGATTCCTTCGACGCCGGGGGTGGAGGCGTCCTGCCACGCGACGAGGCGCTGCTGCTTCATCAACTCCAGCATCGCCAGGAAGAGGCCGACGGCCTCGGGGCGCGTGCGTCCGATGAACATGCGGCGGAGCGAGAGGCCGCGGAGCGTCGGGCCGGGCGAGCCGTCCTGCATCGGTGCGACGACGTCTTCGCCGTCGCGGCTGAGCCGGTCCATGATGTCCTCGGCGTGGATCTCGATCGGCGTCTCGTCGTCCTTGACGGTGTGCTCACCGACGCGCGAGAGGTCAACGGTCTCGATGATCTTCGCGAAGGCTTCGACGAGGTCGATCAGGTCGAGGTCGTCGATCTCGACCGCGGTGTCTTCATCTGCTTCTGCCGCCAGCGCATCGGGCACGGCCGCGGCCGCGCCGGGCAGGCGCGACTCCCAGAGCACCATGCGGTCTTCGAGGGCGCTTGCGGCGTCGCGGAACTTCTTGTAGGCGAGCAGCTGACGCACGAGGTCGGCGCGGGGGTCCTCGGCGGCGGCGACTGCGGAGAGTGGCGCATCGGGGGCGGCCTCGTCCAGCTCGGGCTTTGGCGCAAGCATGCGCGACTTGACTTCCATCAGCGTCGCGGCCATCACCAGGAACTCGCCCGCCTCTTCAATGTCGATGCGGACCAACTGCTTCAGGTAGGCCATGTACTGGTCGGTGATCGTGCCGACGGGGATGTCGTGGATATCAACCTCAGCGCGGCGGATGAGGAAGAGCAGCAGGTCGAGGGGGCCCTGGAAGGCGTCGAGCGAGACGGTGTAATCGGCTCCGCCGCCACCGGTCCCCGCGCCGGCCTCTCGCGCGCTGTGGCCCCCGACGGCCACCGGTTGCACTGGCTGGGTCGGGGTGGTCGTTGTCATCGGGCGGCCTCCGTGCCGGCAAAGGGGGGTCGGTTCGCGGGCTCTCGGGCGGCTTTCCAAGCCACACCGGCCCGCGGCAAGTGTATTGTTTCCCGATGGCTGATGCGAGTCGCACCCAACCACTTCCCGGCAGCGCCGCCGAGGAGAACGGCACCCCCCCCACCGCAGCGCACCACGCTGCCGAGGCGGCGACTGCGCGCCAGGTGATCGCCTATCAGGCGGCGGCGGTTTCGGGCCTGGCCGCGCGCCTGTCACCCGCGTTCCACCACGCCGTGGACGCGATCGCACGGTGCGCAACCGACGGCGGCACGGTGCTGGTGACCGGCCTTGGCAAGAGCGGCCTGATCGGTGCCAAGATCAGCGCCACGCTTGCGAGCCTGGGCATCCCAAGCCACTTTGTTCACCCCACGGAGGCAGCGCACGGTGACCTTGGCAACTTCCGCCGGCGCGACGTGGCGATCGCGCTGAGCTACAGCGGCGAGACCGAGGAGGTCGTCACCCTCGCCAGCATCCTCAGGCAGGACGGCGTGGAGGTGATCTCAATCACCGCCGGGCCCGCGACACCCGAAGCACCCGAATCGGCGCTCGCTCGCGCCAGCGATGTGGCGCTCTTCATCGGGCGGGTTGAAGAGGGGACGCAGGCCGCGGGGCTTTCACCCGCGCCGATGGCGAGCACGACCGCGACGCTGGTGCTTGGCGATGCGCTGGCCGAGTGCGCAGCGCGGAGGCTTGGACGCGTCGACGACTTCCACCGTCGTCACCCGGGGGGCTCGCTGGGGGAACTGAGCAAGCCGGTGATGGACATCGTGCGCTTCGTCGCTGGCAAGAGCCTGTTCACCGTCGCCGACGATGTCGCGGTTTCGGAGGCGCTCCGCCAGAGTGAGCCGCCCAAGGGGGGGCCGGGAGGGACGGGCGTGTCGCTGCGCCGGCCTGGCGCGATGCTGCTGGTCGACCGCGTGAGCGGCCGGCTCACCGGGCTCTTTACCGACGGCGACCTGCGCCGGCTGGTGGAGCGTGACCGCGCCGCGCTGGACAAGCCCGTGCGCGAGGTGATGACCCGCAACCCCGGCACACTCCCGGCGAGCGCACTGGTGCGCGACGCGGTGCGGATGGTGCGTGAGTTCCGACGGGACGAGGTCCCCGTGGTGGACGAAGAGGGCAGGCCTGTCGGCCTGCTCGACGTGCAGGACCTGATCGCCATGCGGCTGGTGAAGGAGTAGCGTGCCAGTCACCCCCTCAACCGGCATCGACCTGATCGTCATGGATGTTGACGGCGTCCTCACCGACGGCGGCATCATCGTCGATGACGACGGCCGCGAGACCAAGCGCTTCGACGTGACCGACGGACTTGCGATCGCGCTGTGCGGAAAGGTCGGCATCACCACCGCCATCATCACCGGGCGCACCAGCCGGGTGGTGAAGCACCGCGCGGCCGACTTGAACATCGCCCACGCCTACCAGGGGAGCAAGGACAAACTCGCCGACTTGCAGTCTCTTTGGAAGGCCACCGGCCTGCTCCCCGAGCGGACGGCGTTCATCGGCGACGACTGGCCCGATCTGACGGCGATGCGCGCCGTAGGCCTGGCGATCGCCCCAGCCAACGCCGCGCCGGAGGTAAAGGCGATCGCCCACATGGTCACCACGGCCGCGGGCGGGCGCGGCGCTGTGCGACAGGCGATCGAGCACATCCTCCGCGTTTCCGGGCGCTACCAGCAGGCGCTCCGCCTGTACGATCCCGCACACACCACAGGTGCCCGCTGACAAATGCCCCAGCCGCACACACCACAGACTGACCTCCGCAAGGCCGGGCTCGCCGCGGCTCTTTGCGTTGGCCTGCTGCTCGCCGCAGGGCTGGCGGTGGTCGTGCTCACGCGCCGCCCGCACGCGGTGCCCCCGATGCCCGGTGGCACGCAGGGTGCGCCGACGCCAGAGGTTCCGCCGGACCTTGCCGGCAAAGGGCCCGGCACCGGCACAGCGCGCGTGCAGTTCGCCGATCGGAGCGATCCGGCCCGCGCTGCGGGCATGATCGAGTGGGCAAGCCTTGAGCCGGTCTCACCAACCGAGAAGCTGCTGACTGAGCCGCGCGGGTACATCTACCTGCGCGGCGGCGGGCTCATCCTGGTTTCCTCCAGGTCGGGCCGTTTGAACACGACGCCGAAGGTTGACGAGCCGCAGTCGGGTCGGTTCGAAGGGGGCGTCACGCTCAAGCTCTTCCCAGACGGGACCGACCCCAAGACCGATCAGCCGACGCTCACCGCCGCGAGCGAGACGCTTGACTTCGACATCCCGTCGGCGTCGATCGCGACGACCGGCCCGTTCACGATGCACTCCACAGCGGTTGATCTTGACGGCAGCGGCATGCGCCTGATCGTCAACCAGGTTGAGGAGGGCATCGAGCGTTTCGAGATTGCGCAGGTCAAGCGGTTCCTCTTCAGGCCCGATGCGCGCGACCCGCTCGCGGGGAACAAGCCGGGCACAAAGAGCGCGGCCGCCGACAAGAGCAAGGCGAGCAAGCCCGACCGGCTCCGCACCTACCGCGCGGTGATCGACGGCGCGGTGAAGATCTCGCAAGGGGGTGAGGGCCGCACCATGACCGCCGAGCGCGTCGAGGCGTGGGCCCACCTGGTGAACAACCGCCTCGCGCCCGGAGCGATCGGCCGATTCGGCCCGAGCACCGCGGCCGCGGCATCGCCAGACTCACCGCCGGCAGCCCTGGCAACCCCGCGAACGCCCCCGGGCGATGGCACAATCTCCGGCACGTGGACGGGTCGGCTGGTCGTCACGCCCGTTGGTGAAACCGGCGAGAACGCGCAGCCGAGCGAGTTTGGCGAGAACAAGCTCGCCCTGCGCCTGCACGCCGGTCAAGAGCCGGTGGCTGTTCACGACGACGCCTTCAAGGGCACGATGACCGCCGCTCGCGTTGACCTTGGCGCGACGACGCGGATACTCACGCTCGCTTCAACGCCGGCGATGCCCGTCGAGATTACCGCCGCGGGCACGGGCAACGTCACCGCCCGGAGCGCGACGGTGAACTTCGGCACCGGGCGGATCGACCTCAGCGGCGGCGGCGCGCTCAACCCCACCGCCGGCGCGCTGGCGCGAACCACGCCCAAGGGCGCGGGCACGCCGGTGCCCGCGGCCGCCGACGCCGGGGCGACGTCCCTCGCCTTCGACAATACGCTGACGCTCAATTTCGCAACCGAGGGCGACTTCATCACGCCCAACGTGAAGTCGGCCCGCATCACCGGCGGCTTCAAAGCACACAGCGGCGAGGTGGACGCGAGCGCCGATGAGGCCACGGTCGACTTCAACCCGCCCGCCGCCGACACCGGCAAGGCGACCATCGCCAGGATCCGCTTGAACGGCAACGCCGTCGCGAGCGCGCCCGCGGCAACGGCCACCGCCCCGCTCAACATCGCCGCACCCGCGGGCCCCGCGCCCGCGGAGCCGCGCAAGCCCGGCGACGAGCGCGACACGCTCAAGGGCCAGCAGATCACCGTCAACTTCGAGCCCGGTGGCGCGGCCGGGCACGAACGCCCCAGGAGCATCGAGGTCGTCGGGAACGCCGAGGCAACCGCCGGCGGGACGGGCGAGAGCGGGCTGAACCTCAAGGCCCGCGCGATCAACGCCGACCTGGGTGCCGATGCGCAGGGGCGGCTCGCGGTCGTCAAGGCCGAGGCGATCGACGAGGTGCACGTCGCCGACAACGCCGCCGGGGGCACGCCCACGTTCGTAGCGTCGGCCGACAGGCTGACGGTCGACCCCTCCGCGGGTGTGGCGCACCTGTACGGCTCACCCGTGACCGTTTCGCGAGACGGCGCGGTGATGTGCGGCGGGCACCTGCGGCTCACGCAGGCGACGGGAGAGGCATTCGTCGACGGGCCCGGCACCGTCAGTTCGCTCAAGGAGCCCGATCCGCTCAAGCCGGACGATCAGCCGTCGTCGATGCTCGCCTCGTGGCAGGAGTCAATGACGTTTGATAACGCGACCGGCAAGGTCGTGTGCGTAGGCGACGCCTCGGTCACGATGACCATCGCCGACACGGAGCGGAACGTGCTGCAGGCTGGAACGGTTCTTCTGCAACTCACCCCGGCACCCAAGCCAGGCGAGAAGACCGCGGCTCCGGGGCAGCGCGAGTTCATCTCGGCCGAGGCGATCGGCCATTTGGGCGTCGACGGCAAGCCGCCCAGGCCCGCGGTGATGGAGAACCGGCGGTTCGATTCAGCGGGAGGCGTGCAGCGCCTGCAGAAACTGACGTACCTGGAGGGGTATCGCATTCTTGCGAACCAGCCCAACCGCACCCTCGACGTGCCCGTCGCCGGCAAACTGCTGGTTGACGATCGGACGCCCGGCCCGGCCCCCGCGCCCGGTGCGCCGGCCGTTGCTTCGCCCATCGGCGGGTTCAACTCAACCAGCGGCACCAGTCTCTTCACGTGGTCGGGATCGCTCCACCTGTCGCTCGCCGACGGCAAGGCCGTGATCAACCGCGATGTGGCGCTCACGCACCAGCCGCTCCCCACCGCCGACCAGCCGGCACCGGCCCAGACAACGCTCGACTGCGACACCCTGACGGCGTTCTTGAAGACCACCGGCCCCGCCACCGGCACTGCGGGTCCGGCATCGCTCACCAAGATCGAGGCGACGCTTGAGCGCGTCGAAGCGACCGGCAACGTCGTTGCCAAGAGCGACGGCAGGCAGGTCACCGCGAACAGCATCCTCTACGACACCGTGCGCGGGTTCATGGAAGCGGCCGGCAAGGACGGCACCGACCAGCCGCTGGCAACGTTCATCGACCCGGCGCGGCCCGCCCCACTCCGCGCGCGAAGGTTCACGTGGAACCAGAAGACCGGCGAGATGCGGATCGTTGAGCCGGCGCCGACGACCATCGGGCCGTGAAACCGGCAGCCGGTGCACCGGACATTCGATCGCTCGATCGGGGCGCTGGCGCTTGCTCGGCCTACGCGTCGGTCCGGTCGACCACGCGGTAATCCTCGCGCTCGCCGCGCCCGCGGAGGGGGTAGTCCTTCCGCAGCGGGTGAGCCGGGAAGGTCTCCCACAGCAGAATGCGCCGCAGATCGGGGTGGTTGCGGAACCGGATGCCGAACATGTCGAACACCTCGCGCTCCATCCACTCCGCACCCATCCACAGGTCGGTCACGCTGTCGAGGTAGAGCGCCGGGTCCTCGGCGGTTCCGTCGGTCGGCATCGAGGGGTCGAGGTACGTCTTGACGATGAACATCTCGTCCTTCTCGTACGACCGCAGCACGTACACCACCGCGAAGCGGCCCGGCTGGGCGACGGAATAGCCGAGGTAATCAACCGCCGTGATGTCGCTCAGGAATTCGTAGCGCGTCGCGGCGTCGCTCTTGAGGAACGCCATCACTTCGTGGAGCTCAGCGGGCGGCACGATCAGCGTCGAGCAGCCGCGGAACTCGGTGGCCTTGAACTTTGAACCGGGAAAGCGGGCTTTCACGGCCGCAAAGGTCGGGTGCTCAAGATGGGGCGCGGGAGGCGTGGGCATGGGGGAATATAGGAAAGGGCCAAATGGCAAATCGCCACAGGGCCAAAGAAAGACGTGCCTCCGGTTTCGACTGGACCTGACCCCTTGGACTCATTCCAGCAGCCGCGCCTGGCTCTCTCCCTGCCCGCTCCCCCCGACAAACACGACGGGCGTTCCGGTCACCAGATGGGCCCGGGCCAGTTTCACCAGCTGGCCCACATCCAAAACCCCACCACCATCGTCAAGGCCGCACGGCACAAGGCGGTCACCCTCGTCGTAGCCCAGGGGATCGACGCCGCCGCCGACGGGCTTTCGCAGGTTGCACAGGACCACCCCGCCGATGCGCGAGGCGTTCCCCGCCTCGCCGCGCAGCATCTGGCCGACCTGCTCGAACGTCCGCTCGAGGTGCTCAGCGCTGCGGGCCAGCATCTGGTGCGTCAGCATCGAGGCCGGGTCTACCAGCAGCGCCGTGCGCGTGTCGCCGGCGGTCTCACGCTGGGCCATGAACCGTGCGCACGAGTTCCAGTCGCTGAGGATGTGGCGCGCGTGCGGGCGCAGCAGCAGCCGCCCTGTGGTCCCGCGGCGTTCGGCGATGGCGCACAGGCGATCGAGCTTGTCGTGCAGTTCCGACCGGGCCGCAACGGACCAGTTGCGCACGTCGGCGGCGAATGCGCCCCCGTCCTGCGCGAGCGTTCCAGACCACGTCGCGACCGTCATGGGCACAACCTCGTCGGGCTGACGGAGCAGGGGCTTGTCGACCCAATAGCCAAGGGCCTCTTCGCGGTCGCCGACGGCGCAGATCGCCCCGCTGTGTTCGCTGGGAAGGGTGAAGTACCTCACGCCCGAGCGTAGCCGCTCGCACGACACCGTACGCCTACCTATCCGCCGGATTCACGATCTGAATTCTCCCGGTTCGATCGCGTTGGTGTCGATGTTCACCTCCCGGCCGCGGCGGAGTCCGAGGCCAGACTTCATCTCGACGCGCGGAGCGCACCCTCCCCCACCCCCACCAACCCAAGCGGCGAGGTATCCCATGCGTTTGATCAGCGAGTCGGTGATGTCGGAAGTTCTCGAGCAGCGCACCAGCGATCACGCGGGCAACTTCCGCCGGCGTGACATGATCGAGCAGATCGTCCGGATCAACGCCTCGGCCACGGCGGCCTTCCTCGACGGCTTCGCCGACCGCGCGTTGCAGACCTACCTCGACCACCTCCACTGCACGCAGCAGCCGCGTGGGCGGCGCGCAGTCTGGATCCGGCCCGGCGACACCGCCGCCGCCAACACAGCGGTCCCGGCGTAAACCGCCCGTGCAGCGCGACCGTGCCGCGCAGGCGATCCAGCCGCCGTATCCATCCATCTGCGAGCCATCTCACCACCTGGGTGCCTCGGAACCCAAACGGCGGGCGCTTTCCCGGTCGCGATCGCTCATCTTCGCCATCAGACCGCCCGATAGCCAGACTCTCAGGCTGAAGGCGGGTGGACCAGTCGTCCGATAAGCCTTCAGACCGCACTGGTTTCGCACCCGCGGAGGCTCTCCATGCGCACGACCGTCACCACCTCGATCCTGTCCGCCTCGCTCCTCGCAACCCTCGCCGGTTGCAGCACCAACAGCAGCATGGTGGAGCGCTTCGACCCGGCCCCGGGCAGCGTCGCCCAGACCTCATCGAACGCGCTCCCGACGACGCCCGTTCAAAGCACGCAGAGTGCGGCCGGCGCTCCCGCACGTTCAACCACCGCCGCCCCCGCATCAAAGCCAACGCTCCGCACCGGCCCCGTCACCGCGGAGTGGATCGCCCAGATGGAAGCATCGGGCACGCGCGCCGGCGCACCGTTCGCAAAGACCTTCAAAGAGACCGCTCAGCGCGAGCCGTTTGACCGGGCCGAGCTTGTCTTTACCGCGGGCACAGACCGCGGCACGCCCGACGACGCGACCGAGGGCCTGACGCAGGTGACCTTCGCCACAGAGGGCGCCGACTTTGACCCGCGCGTCAGCCGCGACGGAGCATCGCTCGTCTTCTCGAGCACGCAGCACCGCGCAACCGCCGACATCTACATCAAGAAGATCGGCGGCCGGGCGATCACGCAGCTCACCGCCGACCCGGGCAACGACGTGATGCCCGCGCTGAGCCCAGACGGCAAACGCATCGCCTTCGCCAGCGACCGCAACGGCACCTGGCAGCTCTTTGTGATGGGCGCTGCGGGTGGGCGCGCCGTGCTGCTCTCGGCAGAGAACGCGTGCGACCTGCACCCGACGTGGAGCCCCGACGGCAAACGCATCGCCTTCTGCCGGCTCGGCCAGGTCTCCGGTCGGTGGGAAATGTGGATCGTTGAGGCGTCAAACCCCGCCACCGCGGAGTTCATCGGCTACGGCATGTTCCCCGTCTGGTGCCCCGTCTCCGGCACAGGGGAGGACCGTTCAGACAAGATCGCCTTCCAGCGCGGCAAGGAACGCGGTGACCGCGCCTTCGGTCTCTGGACCGTTGACTACAAGCCCGGTTTCGTCTCCAGCCCAACCGAGATTGTCCCCGCCACCGCCGGCGCAGCCATCAACCCCAACTGGAGCCCCGACGGCCAGTTCATCACCTACGCAACGGTCAAGGGAGGACAGGCCGGCAACGGCTCGTCGGGCATCTGGGTCGTCGCGGCCGACGGCTCTGTGAACGTCAACCTGACCTCCGGCGCAAGCAGCGACATGTCCCCCTGGTGGGGAAAGGACGGCCGGGTGTACTTTGTCTCAGACCGGGCCGGGCACGACAACATCTGGTCGGTCGGCACCGATCGCGCGATGGCCGCCCTCTCGCGTGACCCCGCCGGAGCCCAGCCCTACGCCACCGCCCCGGCGAATGCTCCCAGCGATCCGGGCATGGACCCCGGCGCCGGCACGAACACCACGGGCGTTCCGACCAATCCGTAATCAACGCGGCCGCGAGGCCGGAGCCTGCCGGGTCGCTCACCTGGCAGACCGTTTGCGATAACCCGGGGCATGGATGCCCCCCACTTCACCAAAGGCCGGAGGCCATGACCAGACTTCTCTCCCTCGCGTGCTTCTCTCTCGCCTGCGCCTGCCTGTGCGGCTGCGGCGGGACACCCGCGCCCGAACTGGTCACTCCCACCGTGCTCGTCTCGCCCTATCAGGCGGACCGCAGCCAACCCCTGTGGGCGGTGGCACCGCTGCGCAACGAGAGCGGCACGTCCATCGCCGATTCAATGTCGCTGGCGGATGAACTGGTCGCCCGGATCCAGGAGGTTCGCGGGCTGGCCGCGGTGCCGATGAACCGCGTCATCGGGGCGATGCGGGCGATCGGCCTGCGCGAGATCAACACGCCGGCCGATGCCCGCCAGCTCGCACAAACACTTGGAGTCGACGGCGTAATCGTCGGTTCAATTACGTCGTGGGACCCCTACGACCCGCCGCGCATCGGCCTAACCCTTGGGCTCTTTGGGCGTGGTCCGGTCGCCGAGGGTGAGCCACCGGCCGGCGGCGTCGACGCCCGCGACCTGCAGCGCAGCACGTCCGAGCGGGGGATCACACGCTTTGACGAGCGCCCTCTGAGCGTAATCGTGAGCCACTTTGACGCCCGCAACCACGAGGTGCTGATGAGCGTGCAGCGGTACGCGGCCGGGCGGACCGACTACCGGGCTCCGCTGGGGTGGCGGAGCTACACGGCAAACATGGACCAGTTCGGCCAGTTCGTCGCCTACGAGGCGCTCAACCAACTGCTGGACGCCGAACGCCTCCGCCTGGCACGGGTGCGGCCGGCGACGGCGGCCGGTCCGAAGCTCACCGGGGTTACCCCGCGCTGAAATCGTTGGGGTCGCCATTCACAGCGCAGTTCTTGCCGGTTCTTGAACGCGCGCCCGAACACCCGGCCGGCAGTCCCGTAACTGTGTGCCTCCCCTCCCCCTCCCCCGCCACACCTCGGGCTGCGTGGCGGCAGCGTGAAAAAAAGTTCTTCGGGCCGGCTTATCCGCCACCCCGTTCGGTTCGATAAGCGAACGTCCGCATTCTCCCGGAGTCCGCTATGTCAACCCTCCCAGTCATCAACGGCTTCATTGCTTACCTCGGCGACGAGCGCCACTTCTCCGCCTACACCGCTCGCTGTTACGGCGCGGACCTTCGGCAGTACATCGAGTGGGCCGAGCAGTCGCTGCGCTCAAGCATCAACGAGCCGGTCGAGCAGAGCGCCTACGAGGCACGCCTGGCCCGTGCGGCGAGCAACACCGCGGGCGGCCGCGCAGCTGCGCCCGGCGGGGGCACGATCACCGACAAGGTGCTCGACGCCAACAGCGACTGGATCCGCACGTTCCTCGAGCACCTCTCCGCCAACGCTTACTCGGGCGCGACGATGGCTCGCAAGATCGCCACGCTGCGGTCGTTCTACAAGTGGGCCGAGCGCACCGGCATCGCCCCGCTCAACCCGATGACGGCCATCCGCACGCCCAAGCAGGGCAAGCGCCTGCCCAAGGCGATCACGATGGACCAGATCGAGAAGCTCATGACCATCCCCAGCGACCGCGACGTGCTGGGGATGCGCGACCGCGCGATGCTTGAGACCATGTACTCCACGGGCATCCGCGTCAGCGAGCTCGTTGACCTCAACGGCGACGACCTCGACGACACCGGCGAGGCGCTCCGCGTCCGCGGCAAGGGCAAGCGCGAGCGCATCGTCCCCGTCGGCAGCCACGCGCTGGCGGCCATCAAGCGCTACACCAACCTTGTCGCCACCGACCCGCGCTTCGCCAACCTGTGGGCGAAGGGCAACAGCGGCCTTCCACTGTTCATGAACAAGCACGGCGGCCGCCTCAGCAGCCGCTCGGTCCGGCGCAAGCTCGACAAGTACCTCAAACAGGCAGGCATGGACCCCAAGATCAGCCCGCACACGCTGCGCCACTCGTTCGCGACGCACATGCTCGAGAACGGCGCCGACCTCCGCAGCGTGCAGGAGATCCTCGGGCACCAGTCGCTCAGCACCACGCAGGTCTACACGCACCTGACGGCCCAGCGCCTCAAGAGCGTCTACGACCAGGCCCACCCGCGCTCGCAGGCGGGGTAACGCGCCGGTCCCAATCTCACTTGCCACCCATCGCGGCCGGGAGGATTCGTCCTTCCGGTCGCTTCCGTTGCTGGAAGCGGAAATCGTGGTCCGCAGCCTCGGGGGGCCGTTGACACTCAAGGCTCCGGGCCGCGCTTTGGCGGCGGGGGCTCGGCCTTTTCGGGATCAGCGCTTGCCGGTTGGTCGGTCGGCTTCTTGTCAGGCTCCACAGCCGGGGGGGCTGGCGTTGCGGGCGGGGCGGAAGGAGAAGGCGGTGGCTCGACCCTTGTGCCCAATGCAGCGATCGACATGACACGTGCGCGGCCTGTCAGGTCGATCTGCCACGACTTCGGGTCGCCTGGGTCGATCCATGCCGCGGTTACCTGGAGCACGCGGGCATCCCGCCCGCGCACGAGGGGTGAAGTGAACGAGCGAAGGCGGAGTCGATCCTGCTGGTACTCGAAGAGGATCGACGCACCCGGCTTGCCGTCGATGGTGCCCGTCAGCGTGATCGGCGGGTGGACGTCGTTGATCGGCAGGTTGACAGAGTTCCAGGCGATGTTCCCGGTGAGAGGCGTCGGATCGGCCAGCGCCTGCCCCTCGGCGGCGAAGTAGATCGCCAGCGTCGGCAGTGGCAGAGGCAGCAGCGCTGCGGAGATCGCGGCCGCAGTCGGTGGGCCTTCAAGGGGGGCGCGGTAATAGGCGGTGGGGTTCGTCGCCGAGACGGCGACCAGTTCTCCCGGCTCTTCCTTCGATCCGCCCCGCGCGGTTATCCGCAGATCCCCCGCGTCGATGCTCACCAAGGTGTCGGCGCCGCCGCGCTGCTTCCCCGGTGCGATACGCAGGACAAGGCCCGCGCTCACGGGTGTGTGCTCGGGCTGCTTGACGGTGACGGTCAGTCGCTCAGCGATCGGCGCCGACCGCGCCGAGTCGCGGGCATCGGTGAAGACGCGCGCGGCCGAGAGCTCGATGGTTGGCTCGGGCTTTGGCTGCCCGTTGCCGACCTGTCCGGCCGGGCCGCACACCAAGATGAACACGGCGACGACGGCGGGCATCATGGATCAATCCTTCGCACAGCGCCGGCGTCGAGCGGGCCAAGGCGAGCCAGCAGCTGGGCGACCGTCAGCGGCGGCAGGCCGGCCCCGCCGCTTCCGGGCACCGGCCAGTCCGGAGCGACGTCCGCCAGCGGGGCCAGCACAAACGCCCGCTCGTGCATGCGCGGGTGGGGCAGCGTGAGATCGGCGGTGTTGAACGTAAGGTCACCGACGAGGATGAGGTCAAGGTCGATCGGACGTGGAGCGCCGTGGGGGCTGTGTGTGCGGTCGCGGCCGCCTTCACGCTCAACCCTGTGCAGGAGCGACAGAAGCTGAAACGGGTCTGCGCTCGACGTCGCGGTGATGACGGCGTTTGTGTAGGTGCCGCCCGGGTCTGGACCGCCGGGTGTGACTCGCACCGGAGCGGTGGAGTAGAGGGAGCTAAGACGTGTGTGCGAGAGGTCGGGCGACGCCGCGAGCGCTGCGAATGCCGCCCGGATGTTCGCGGCGGCGTTGTCGGTGTTTGCGCCCGCGGCGATCGCGACGGAGCGGGTTTGGGCGGGCGCGGGCATCGGGCAAGCGTACGTGGTCGGGCTCTGACCAGTGCAACGTCGAATCCGGGCATTGACGGCCGGCACCAGCCCTAACGACGATGGGTCAGTGATGCCGACGCGCCGCCCCGGCCGCGGAGCGATCGACCCCGATACACCCAACGGCTACTGCGCGCGGAGTTGCCGAGCATGTTCTCGGAAGCGGTCGCCAAGCCGTCGGGAGCCCACAGGGGGTGCAAGGCAATCGTGGGTCATCACGTGGGCGGCAAAGCGGGTGAAGTGTGCAAACCGCGGGTTGAGCGGGTGTACGGCGGTGGCCGCGGCATTTGCGAGCCAGACGGGAAACGGAATCAGGCGCGGGCGCCTGCCGAGAGACGCAAAGGTGAGCAGCGCGATCTCGCGGCGGGTAAACACTTCGGGCCCACCGAGAGCAACCTGCGTGACACCAGGTCTTGAGTCATCAACCGAGGCCGCCGCGGCGAGGGCAAGGTCCTGCTCGGCGATCGGGTTTGTCCTGCACGAGCCGTCGCCAAAGACCGGGACTGCGCCCTTGCGGGCGAGGTCAATAAGCGCGGTCATGGCGCAGAAGAAACCGGTCGGGCGAAGGACTGTTGAAGGCACTGCGCTCGCGGCGAGCGCATCGACGACACGCTCGTGTCCTTCGGCATAGTCCGTGTGGCGGGAGGTGTCGCCACCGACGAGGGAGATGTATACGAACCGCTTCACCCCGGCCCGTTCAGCTTCTTCCAGCAGCGCAATGTTCGCGGGTGCGTCGACCTGCGCATAAGACTTGCGGCCGACGAACGGCGACGGGCTGACCGATGCTCCGACAGTGGATACAACCGCGTCGATGCCTTCGCAGGCGTTGCGCCATGCGCCCGGCCTGAGCGCATCGATGGTGCGGACCTCACGAGAAAGGGCAGAAGAGAGCGAGCCGGGGCGGCGGACGACCGCGCGAACGGCGTGCCCGCGCAACTCGAGTTCCGAAACGATGATGCGGCCGAGCGCTCCGGATGCACCGGCAACAAGGGTTCGCATGGAAGAGCATACGTCGGAGTGATCAGGGTGCGCCCGAGATTCAAGCGTCGTTAAGCAATCGAGCGGCGCCGAACCGCCCCTTGCAGCCGTGGCTTTGTTTGGAGCAAAGACGAGCCGAGTCCCGCGGATCACGCGGGACTCGGCCGGAGTTGAGTGCCGGGTTGTAAGGCGAAGGCAAAGAACCTTCACCCGATCTCGCAGAGCCTCGATCGACCTCTCCCGCTGGGAGCGGGAGAGGTGGGATCAGCGCTCGATCTCGGGCTCGAGGTCTTCGGGGCGGTGCTGCATCTGGGCCTTGAGGCGCTGAAGGATGGACGAGTGCATCTGGCTGACGCGGCTCTCGGAGAGGTCGAGCGTCTGGCCGATCTCCTTCATGGTCATTTCTTCGTAGTAGTAGAGCACAACGATCAGACGCTCGGCCCGCGATAGGCCCTTGGTCATCATGTCCTTGATGTCGCGGCGCTGCGTCTCCTGCAGCGGGTTCTTCTGGCTGGTGTCCTTGAGGATGTCGATCTCGGTGACGTCCTTGGCGCCGTCGCTGCTGAACCGTGTGCGGTTGAGGCTCACCGTCGCCACCGCGCCGCTGTCCTTGATGATCTTCTCGAGCTCTTCGCCCGAGGCGCCCAGCGCCTGGCTCACCTCGGCCTCGGTCGGTGCGCGGCCGTTGCGCATCTCGAACTGGTCGCGGATGGTCGACACCTTGCTGGTGCGCGACCGCACGAGGCGCGGCACCCAGTCCATCGCGCGCAGCTCGTCGAGGATCGCGCCCTTGATCCGCTGGGCGGAGTAGGTCTCGAACTTGACGCCCTTGCCCAGGTCGAACGCGTCGATCGCGTCCATCAGGCCGAACTGGCCGGCGCTGATCAGGTCGTTGATGTCCACCTCGTCGGGCAGACGCGTGTAGGTGCGCTCGGAGATGTAACGCACCAGCGGGAGGTACTTCTCCCAGAAGTAGTTGCGGATCTCCTGGCGCGGGGACTTGGCGTACTCGGCCCAGATCTCCACCGTGGGGATGGAATCAAACTCCGCCTGCGTCATCGCCTTGTCGGCGGTGACCTTCTTCCGGGGCTTGGCGGGGAGCTTCGCCGCGGCCGCGGCGGCCTTCTCGGCGGCGGTCTTGACGGGGATGCGTCCTTGCACCAGGCGCATCTCCGGAGCCTTGACCGGTTCGGCGGTCTTGGCCTTGCCCGTCCTGATGGACTGGCGTTCGGATGCGCGTTCGCTCTTGACGAGCGTCAGCTTGGGGGCGGACTTGGTGCGGTTGCCAGCGGGCGTGAGCGCGCTTGCCTTGGCTGCTGAAGCCTTCATCCGGGACATCGGTCGCTCCTTGACCTCGTCGGACGCTTGACGGGAATCCGTCAGTGCCGGGCTGCTTTGTCCTTTGGTGCCCATCCTTGGGCCTCTCCAGACTAGCAGAGCCTAACAACACTGCGCAATTTGTCAAGGCGACCAGACGGTTGTGGATAAACGGTGATCAAACGGTGATGAGAACGCGAAAACGACTGCGAATGACTGCTAGGCCGCGGCTTTCCGCGACGAGCCGGCTGCCCGAGCGGGCGTGGATATCTGCGTGGATGGTGAAACCGCCTTGGCCGGCGCGCGCTTTGCGCCGGCTGCGGGCGCGGAAGTTGCGCCTCCGGGTGGGGTGATGACGTCACCCTCGATCTCGCGGATGCGGTTGGCTTCCTCTGCCGCCTGTGCAGCGGCGGCGGCGGCGTCCCTTGCGGCCGCCTGGATGTTGTTGCTGATCGCCCCGGTTGTGACCGTCCCGATGATGTACCCCACGATGGTGCAGGCGATCATGGCAGGGACCGCGCGGGCGAGGGTTTCTTCAGCGGGGTTGCCGACCATGAGCCCGACGATGATCACGATGACAAACGCGGCGAGGCCAAAGCATGCGGCAATCGCCTTTGTCGGTACATCTTCGTGCACGGGGGCGCTCCAGGCGGCGTGGACTGCGGACGGGTGCGCACCGATGGCGGGTGCGGCTTGAGACGGTGAACCGCCCTCGGATCGGCCTGACCAGAGGGCGACTTCAGCAAAACCCGTCGCAACGCGTGCGCCAGCCGCAGCCTCAACCTGAATAGGGTGGATGCCCTAGCCCACGCGCCCGGCGATCAACCGCCCAAGGCGCTGCCAGACGCCCTGTGGAGCTTGGCCGGGTGCGGGTGCCGGCTCAAAGGCCGGAAGGGCGAGCCGGCCAATGACCGCCTGCGAAACCGCCGAAATCGCCGCTGCCGAAGGTGCAGCGGGGGTGGTCAGCAGCAGGGGCCGCCGGTCGCGGACGGCCTGCGGCAGGGCCGCATCGGTCGGGATCGCCCCCAGCAACCGGATCTCCTGGCTCAGGAATCGGCGGGCCACCGCCGCGATGCGGCTGTGGACCTGTTGCGCCTCATCCTCGCTGGTGCACTGGTTGACGACCAGCATCGGCAGAACTTGCGCTGGGCCTGCCGGGAAGGGAGGGCAGGAGGAAAGGGGCTGGCTGGCAACCTTGAGCAGGGCGTAGGCATCGGCGATGGACGTCGGCTCGGGAGTCGCGACGATGATCGCCAGGTCGGCCGCGCGGAGGGCCGCACGCACCATCGGCCCCATGCCCGCGCCGGTGTCGAGGATCAGCACATCGGAGCACCCGTCGAGTTCACCGAGCCGGCCGAGCATCCGCGGGCCATCGGTCTCAACCGAGCGGCCGAGCCCGACCGAGCCGGGGATGAGCCGGAAGCCCCCAGGTGCCAGCAGGGCAACATCCTCCAGACCCGCGCCGCCCGGCGCTGCCCGGTCGAGCCGCGCGGTGGGGTTGAGGCCGCAGAGCAGGTCGGCGTTGGCGAGGCCGAGGTCAAGGTCAACCAGCGTGGTGCGCACGCCGCGGGCCTGCAGCGCGATGGCGAGGTTCACCGCGAGGTTGGTCTTGCCCACCCCCCCCTTTCCGGAGGCGATCGCGATGACCCTTGCCCGCGGTGTGTCACGCAACTGGAGCGTGGCGCTCCCCGGCCGTTCATCGCCCACGCTGCTCTCCACGAGGCGGCGCAGGCGCGTCGCCTGGTCGCTCGTGGCTGCGGGTGGCGGGATGGTCGGTGCGGCGGACATGGGGGAAGAAAGACGCGGGCGTTGAGGCGTGAGATGTGAGAACAAGGCACCTGGGAAGCACCGATCAGCGGAGGAACCGCTGATCGGTGGCACGGGGATCGGTCATGCGGTCATGGCACCCTGGAGGATGAGGCGCGCGAGGCGGTCGGTGCGGCCGGGCTCGATGTCGTCTGGCACTTCCTGCCCGGTGGTGATGTACGACAGGCGTGCGTCGAGCTGCCTGGCGATGTTGAGCAGCACGCCGTAGCTGGCCGCCTCGTCGAGCTTGGTGAAGATCAGGTGGTCGGGCTTGAGCGACTGGTAGCGCTCAACCGCCCGCAGCATCGCGGCGTCGCCCAGCACGCTGGAGAGGACCATGTGCGTCTGGTGCGGCCGCGCGGCCCGCAGGAACTCGCCCAGCTCCGCCAGCCTTGGCGAGTCGCTGGGGCTGCGTCCGGCGGTGTCGATCAGCACCGCATCCATGTCGGCGAACTCCTCGCACGCGGCGGCCATCTCCTGCGGCGTCATCACGACCTTCAGCGGCACACCGATGATGTTGGCGTAGGTCCGCAGCTGCTCGACCGCCGCGATGCGGTAGGTGTCGGCCGTGATGAGGCCGACCTTCTTGCCGTGGCGCAGCTTGTAGGCCGCGGCGAGCTTCGCCACCGTGGTGGTCTTGCCGACGCCGGTGGGCCCGATGAGGGCGATGGTGAGCGGGCGGCCCTCGGCGGGGCGCAGCGGCAGGGGCGTGTCGCTCTCGGGGAGCAACGCCTCGATGTGTCGCAGGATGGCCTGGCGGACGATCCCTTCGTCGGCGAGCTCCTGGCCTGTCAGCTCGCCGCGGACGGCGGCGGTGATGTCATCGGCGATCTCGCGCGAGACGTCGGCCTCGATCAGCTTCATGTAGTGGTCGACCAGCGCCCGGGGCATGGGGGGCGCGGCGAGGGTGGCGATGCCGGGCGCCGACTGGAGCACCTGCCCCACCATCCGCTTGATCGCGGCGAGTTCATCGCGCAGGTCGGAGGGGGTGTCGACCGAGGCAGAAGAAGAAGGGATGGGACGCAACGGGCTCAACGATGTGGCGGCGGCGGGGATGCTCGGCGGGTTGTCGGCATCCTGGC
>CAYOGE010000018.1:0-61295 GCA_964403525.1 uncultured Phycisphaeraceae bacterium
CCCCCCCCCCCCCCCCCTCTCCCCCCCCCCCCCCCCCCCCCCGCCCATGCGCACGCCGCCGCACACGCCCTCGCCGTTTGACTCAACAGAAGCCCTCCGGGGCTTTGTGACCGCCGGTGGGGCCCATCAAGCCAGCGACGCTCCGGATCACCTCCGGTCGCTCCCCGAAGCCAACAGCACCGTCGACATCGCCCCGCTCGACACGCCCGGCCGCCGCGCCACGCCCTGGTGGCGCCGCATGCTCGCCTTCGCCGGTCCCGGCTTCATGGTCGCCGTCGGCTACATGGACCCGGGCAACTGGGGCACCGACCTCGCCGGCGGCAGCCAGTACGGCTACACGCTGCTGTGGGTCATCCTCGCTTCGAACCTCATGGCGATCTTCCTGCAGACGCTCTGCGCCCGGCTGGGCATCGCTACCGGGAAGGACCTCGCCCAGGCCTGCCGCGACTATTACAGCAAGCCCACCGCCATCGCCCTCTGGCTGCTGTGCGAGGTCGCGATCATCGCCTGCGACCTGGCGGAGGTGATCGGCTCCGCCGTCGCCCTCAAACTCCTCCTCGGCCTCCCCCTTCACTGGGGCGTGCTGCTCACCGGCGCCGACGTTCTGCTGCTGCTCATGCTCATCCGCTTCGGCTTCCGGAAGCTCGAGGCCGTCATCCTCGTGCTCGTCTCCACCATCGCCATCTGCTTCGCGTACAACATCTACCTCGCCCAGCCCGACTGGGCCGCCGCCGCCCGCGGGTCGGTCATCCCCGGCATGCCCGACATGAACGCGCTGCTCATCTCGCTGGGCATCCTGGGCGCGACCGTCATGCCCCACAACCTCTACCTGCACTCGTCGATCGTGCAGACCCGCAAGTACACCCGCGACGACGCGGGCAAACGCAACGCGATCCGCTACAACACGATCGACACCGCCGTGGCGCTCGGCCTGGCCTTCTTCGTCAACGCCGCCATCCTCATCCTCGCCGCCGCCGTCTTCCACGGCAGCGGCACCGTCGTCGAAGACCTCGACGTTGCCCACCAATTGCTCAAGCCCGCCCTGGGGGGCGCGGCCGCGACCACCTTCGCCGTTGCGCTCCTCTGCTCCGGCCAGTCGAGCACCATCACCGGAACCCTCGCCGGCCAGATCGTGATGGAGGGCTTCCTCCGCATCCGCATCAAGCCGTGGCTGCGGCGCATGGTCACCCGCCTGCTGGCGATCATCCCCGCGCTGATCGTCGTGCTCGCCTCGGGCGGAAAGAACACCGTTGAGCTGCTGGTGATCTCGCAGGTCGTGCTCTCCATGCAGCTGCCGTTCGCGATCTACCCGCTCATGATGGTGACCTCCAGCCGCGCCAAGATGGGCGCTTTCGCGAACCCAGCGTGGGTAACCGTGCTGGGATACGCCATCTGCACCATCATCGCCGCCCTCAACGTCTACCTGCTCTGGGACGCCATCGGCCCTGCGTGGCTCGGCCTGATCGCCGCCTCGATGCTCGGTTTCGCGGCCTGGGTCCGCTGGGGATACCCGCATCGACCCGCGCCCGAGCAGTAGACCATTCACGATTCCCTTACACCAGCCCCAGGTTTCGCGTGCGCACAGCGGCGATTCCGCGGTATCATCTTCACCGTATGGACACGCTCGCACCATCAAAGGCGAAGCTCGGCTCGGTCGCCAACAGCGCCGGGTATCGTGTCACCGTCACGCCGACCTACGTGCCCGAGCAATCCGACGCCGACCAGCGCCGCTACATCTTCGAATACCAGGTGCAGGTGCGCAACATCGAGGGCGTTCCGGCAACGATCCGCTCGCGCCACTGGGTGATCGTCGACGAGCTGGCACGCATCAACGACGTCCGCGGCGAGGGCGTCGTCGGCCGGCAGCCGCGCCTCGACCAGGGCCAGACGTTTGTCTACAAGAGCTTCTGCCCGCTCCCCACGCCGTGGGGCACGATGGAGGGTGAGTTCCAGATGGAAGGCGACGACGGCGAGTGGTTCGAGATCAAGGTCGGCCGCTTCTACCTCGTCGCACCGACCAAGCGCACGCCGCTGCCCGCCTGAAGCGTCAGCCCGCCTTGCGAGCCTCTTCGATGATCGCCTGCACGCTCGGGCGGACGGTCTCGTTGTCCGCCGCGGAGCGGGCGAACTCACGCATGACCCTCTTCCCCTGCTCGTTGAGGTTCTCAAAGCGCAGGCCCATGCTGTACCAGAACAGCTTGGTGCGCTTGACCCACATCACCGTGCACTGCACGGGCATCGGGCCCGCGGGGGTGCTCACCGTCACCACCACACCCTGCCCCTTCTCCAGCTTGATCGAGGATGTCACCCGCATGCCCCCGGCCGAAACGTCGGCGACCTCGCCGAGCGTGCTGTGGGCCATCGCGCACGAGAGCCGGCCGTGCCGGCGGCGCGGGTCGGTCGGTGCGGGCTTGGACGGGTCGTTGTTGTTGCATGCTTCCCAGAACATGCCCGGATCATCGGATTGCGCGCTCATCGTGGCCGCCTCCAACCCCTTTCAAACCCCCGCGCGGGGGAACGCAGGTGACGGTGAGGAGGGAAGGGCAAGCTTTGCGATGGTCCTAGAACGCGCCGGCCCGCTGGACGCCCCGCGTCATGCCCGTGAAAACGCCGACGGACATCTTCACACCCGCCGACTTGACTTCAAACGCCTGTTTGATACAGTCGTTTGGCATGCCCCCTCGTAGCCGCACACCACCCGCCGCCGCAGCCGGACACCAAGCCCGGCGCCCCCGCGCAGGCAAGGCCGCCGCCCGCGACAAGCCCGCCGACGCGACCACCAGGCTCCGCCTGATCGAGGCCGCCGGGCCCGTCTTCGCCCGGCGCGGCTTCGCCGACGCCACCGTCAGGGAGATCGTCGCCGCGGCAAACGCCAACATCGCCGCCGTGAACTACCACTTCGGCGACAAGCTCGGGCTCTACCGCGCGGTGCTTCAGCACTACGCCGGCGCCGCCATCGCCGCCCACCCCGTTACGGCACCCTCCGCCACGTCCGACCCCGCTCGCGAGCTCGCCGCCTTCATCGCCGGCTTTATCGAGCGCCTCTTCCACGACGGCAAGCCCGCGTGGATGAGCCAGATCATCGCCCGCGAGATGGTCGAGCCGACCGCCGCCTTCTCCAACCTGGCCGACAGCCACATGCGCCCACAGCTTGAAGCCCTTCGCGCGATCGTCTCGCGCCTGATGAACCTGCCGACGAGCGACCCGCGCGTCCAGCGGAGCGCGGCATCGGTCATCGCCCAGTGCGTCACCTACAAGCAGTGCGGCGCCGCCCACCGCATCCTCACCCCCGACCAGTCGTACGACGCGGAGGGACGCCGGCAGTTGGCCGAGCACATCGCCGCGTTCTCGCTCGCTGCCATCACCGCCCTGACGCCGACGCCCGGCGCCAAGACGCCGCAGAGGAGCCGCCCGTGAACTTCGTCGCCCTCCGCATGCTGATGGGGGACCGTGCCAAGTACCTCGGCATCGTCTTCGGCATCACCTTCGCCTCGATGCTCATCACCCAGCAGGTGAGCATCTTCTGGGGCCTGATGAGCCGCACCTACGGCTTCATCTCCGACACCGGCTTCCCCGACCTGTGGGTGATGGACCGCAAGGTGCAGTTCATCGACGACATCAAGCCCCTGCAGGACACCCAGCTTCTGCGCGTGCGCGGCATCGAGGGTGTCGAGTGGGCCGTGCCGCTCTACAAGGGCCTGATCAAGGCCCGCCTGAGCGACGGCACCTTCCAGAACTGCAACGTCATCGGTCTCGACGACGCGAGCATGGTCGGCGGCCCGCCGCGGATGGTCCAGGGGTCGCTCGAAGACCTCCGCAAGGCCGACGGCGTGATCGTCGACGAGGTGGGGGCATCCACGCGCCTGGCGCACGTGGAGCTCGACGCCGACGGCAAGGTCGTGTCCAAGCGCGATCTGCAGGTCGGAGACCTGCTGGAGCTGAACGACCGCCGGGCCGTGGTGGTGGGCATCTGCAGCGTGCAGCGCACGTTCCAGAGCCAGCCGGTGATCTACACCACCTACACCCGCGCAACGTCCTTCGCCCCGCGCGAGCGCAAGCTGCTCAGCTTCATCTGCGTCAAGGCCAAGCCCGGGGTTGACCATCCCTCCCTCGCCGCGCGGATCGAGTCCGACACCGGGCTCGCCGCGCTGCCCGCCAGGGAGTTCTCGCTCAAGACGATGCTCTACTTCATGAAGTACACGGGCATCCCGATCAACTTCGGCATCGCCGTCGCCCTCGGTTTCGCGGTCGGCACGGCGATCGCCGGGCAGACGTTCTACCAGTTCACCAGCGACAACATCCGTCAGTTCGGAGCGCTCAAGGCGATGGGGGCCACGAACCTCCGCCTGCTGGGCATGATCTTCCTGCAGGCGGTGGTCGTCGGGGTCGTCGGCTACGGGCTGGGCGTGGGCATCGCCAGTTCGTTCGCCATCGTCGCCAAGAAGACCGAGCTCGCCTTCCTCCTCCGGTGGGAAACGCTGGTGGGGACCGGCGTCGCCATCACCCTCATCTGCGCGTTCGCCAGCCTGCTGAGCATCTGGAAAGTCATGCGCCTTGAACCGGCGATCGTGTTTAAGGGATAGTCCTATCAAATTACTAACGCATCTGATCTTTGTTCATTACTTAAACATCGTTTATTGAATGATCCGCTGTAGATCGATATTCTTTCAATGAACGGAGTTCATTCATGACGTCAGTAGATCGCCGGTCACGCGAGAAGGCAGAAGTCTGCGGCAAGATCCTCGCCGCGGCACGCTCGCTCTTTATCCAGCACGGCTACGAGCAGGTGACCATGCGCCAGATCGCCGACGCGATCGAGTACACCCCCGGCTCGCTCTACGTCCACTTCAAGGACAAGCGCGACCTCATCCTCGCCCTCTGCCGGCACGACTTCGGCCAGTTCCACGAGTCGCTCCAGTCGCTGCTCCGCGACGAGCCCGACCCCGTTACCCGCATCTGGAAGATGGGCGCCCGCTACATGGAGTTCGCCCGCCGCCACCCGCGCCAGTACGAGCTCATGTTCCTGACAAAGTGCCCCGCCGACGTCGAGCCCGACCCCGAAGACCTCGCCCACATCGAAGACCCAAACCAGAACGGCTACGCCTTCCTCATCCTCTGCGTGCACGAAGCGCTCAACGCCCAGCGCCTCCGCGCGGACCTGACCGACCCGCTCGCCGTCGCGCAGACGCTCTGGGGCGCCCTGCACGGGGCCGCCGCGCTCTACATCACCTTCGACAACGACCCGTGGGTCCGACTCGCACCGTTTGAAGAGGCCGCCCGCCTGGCCCGCGCGACCGTTCTCCGCGGCCTGCTGCGCGACCCCGCGATGGTCGACAGGCTCTGGGCCGACGAGACCACCGGGGGCACGCGATGAACTACGTGGCCCTGCGCATGCTGCTCGGTGACAAGCTCAAGTACCTCGGGCTGATCGTGGGCATCAGCTTCGCCGCGATGCTCATCACCCAGCAGGCGGGCATCCTCGTCGGGCTGGCGCACCAGACAGGCGCGTTCATCCGCGACACGAGCCAGGCCGACATCTGGCTCATGGACCCCGAAGTGCGCTTCAGCCAGGATGCGCTGGCGCTCAAGGACACGCTCCTCTACCGCGCCCGCTCGGTCGAGGGCGTCGAGTGGGCCGTGCCGCTCTACTTCGGCTTCGTCAAGATGAAGCTGCCAGACGGCACACGCAAGGTCGTGCAGGTGGTCGGGCTCGACGACGCAACGCTCACCGGCGGCCCGCCGGAGATGGTCGTTGGTCAGCTCTCAGACCTGCGCAAGGACAAGGCCCTGCTGGTCGACTCGACCATCATGGACACCAAGCTCGCCCTGCGGCGCGAGGGGGGCCGCCCGCTGAAGATCGGCGACCGCGTCACCTTCAGCGACAAGCAGGAGGCTGTGGTCACGGCAACCTACAAGGCGAGCAAGAGCTTCTTCTGGGAGCCGATGGTCTACACGACTTACTCTCGCGCCAAGCAGCTTGCACCGACTGAGCCGAAGATGACCCCCTACGTGCTGGTGAAGGCCAAGCCGGGCGTTGACCTGCACGACCTCACCCAGCGCCTCGAGGCCCAGCTTGGGGTGCGGGCGCGGACCAACGCCGAGTTTGACAGGGCAACGGTCGACTTCATCCTCAAAGAAACGGGCATCCTCATCAACTTCGGCATGGCGGTTGCGCTGGGGTTCGCCGTCGGCGCCCTGGTCGCCGGGCAGATGCTCTACAACTTCACCCTCGACAACCTCCGCTACTACGGCGCGCTCAAGGCGCTGGGAACCACCGACGCGCGCCTGATGGGCATGGTGCTGCTGCAGGCGGCCGTCGTCGGCCTGATCGGCTACGGCATCGGCGTTGGGCTCGCCGCGGCCCTGGGCACGCTCGTCGCCAAGGGCGGGCTCGCCTTCCTGCTCCCCTGGCAGATCCTGGTGCTCACCGCCGTCGCGATCATCGTGATCTGCCTCGCCTCGGCGGGGCTGTGCCTGCACAGAGTCCTGAAACTCGAGGCGGCGGCGGTGTTCAAGTAGCAACGACGCCCGACGCACCAGACGAACGAGAGAAAGCACGCAAAGACATGCCAACGGCAACCGAGAACAGACCGAGCAACGCGAAACCGGCACCCGCCGGGCTGGCCGTGCACTGCCGGAACGTGACCAAGCACTACGGCGCCGGCGACAACAAGGTGATGGCCCTCCGCGGCGTCGACCTCGAGATCGCGTACGGCCAGCTGATGATGCTCGTGGGCCCGTCGGGGTGCGGCAAGACCACCCTCATCTCCGTCATCGCCGGCATCCTCGACCGAGACGAAGGGGAGTGCTCGGTCTTCGGCGTTGACTACAGCACGATCTCGCAGCGTCAGCGCACGCTCTGGCGCGGGCAGAACATCGGCTTTGTCTTCCAGGCGTTCAACCTCCTCCCCACGCTCACCGCCGCCGAGAACGCGGCCGTTCCGCTGATGATCCTCGGTGAGAACCGGCACGCGGCCGTCAAGAAGGCCGAGGATGTGCTGGCCCGCGTCGGGCTTGAGGGGCGCAGCAAGAGCCTGCCGAGCCAGCTCTCAGGCGGGCAGCAGCAGCGGGTGGCCATCGCCCGCGCCCTGGTCCACCAGCCGCGCCTGATCGTCTGCGACGAACCGACCAGCGCGCTCGACGAACACACCGGGCACTCGGTCATGCGCCTGCTCAAGGGCGTCGCGATGGCCGAGGACCGCGCCCTGGTCATCGTCACCCACGACGCCCGCATCTTCTCCTTCGCCGACCGGATCGCATCGATGAACGACGGAATCGTCACCGGGGTCGCCGCACCCGACGCACCGAAACACTGACCGCAACCAACCGGCGCCCGCTGCCGGCAAACCACCACGCCGCTCCAACAGGAGTTCACCATGATCGTCCGAAGCATCGTCATCCCCGCCCTCGCCGTCGCCGGCGTCGGCATCGCCGTCTACACCGCGGCCCAGAGCAACAAGAAGGTCGTGCCCGCCGAGCCGATCGCGGCCCCCGCCTCAAGCCCGTTCGCCAGCCCCGTCGCCGGCGCAGGCATCGTCGAGGCCAGCACGCAGAACATCGCCATCGGCAGCAATGTGCCCGGCATCGTCACCAGGGTCTTCGTCAAGGTCGGCGACCAGGTGAAGGAAGGTGACCCGCTCTTCCAGATCGACGACCGCACCCGCCGCGCAGAGCTGCTCGTGCGCGAGGCGGAGCTCGCTTCACGCCGCGCCGCCGTCGCCTCCGCTCAGTCGCGGGTCGCTCGCGACAGAGAGAGCCCCAGGCCCGAGCTGCTGCCGCCGCTGGAGGCGCAGGTGCAAGCGGCGGAGGCCGCCCTCGCCGACGCCAACGTGCAGCTCGCCAACGCAACAAGCGCCGCCCAGACACCGGGCGCGATCGCTGCTGAAGAGCTCGAACGCCGGCGCTGGGCCGTTGAGTCGGCCAGGGCTCGCCTGGCGCAGGCCCGCAGCGAGCTTGCGCTGACCAAGGCCGGCACGTGGGCACCAGACGCCGCGATCACCACCGCCCAGGTCGCGGAGGCCCGCGCCCAGGTGCAGGCCGCGGAGGCGAACCTTGAGGCGACCAAGACGGAGATCGACCGGCTGACCGTCAAGGCCCCCACCGACGGCCAGGTGCTGCAGGTGAACGTGCGCACGGGCGAGTTTGCGCAGGCCGGCCCGCTGAGCACGCCGCTGATGCTCTTTGGTGCTACCAGAACGCTGCACGTACGCGTCGATATCGACGAGAACGACGCCTGGCGCGTGAAGGCCGATGCGAAGGCCCGCGCCAGCCTGCGCGGCAACGCAAACCTCACCACCGACCTGACGTTCGTCCGGATCGAGCCGTACGTTGTTCCCAAGCGGAGCCTGACCGGCGACAGCGCCGAGCGCGTCGACACACGCGTGCTCCAGGTGGTCTATTCGTTCCCCGGCGATGCACTGCCGGTCTACGTTGGTCAGCAGATGGACGTGTTCATCGACGCGGGCCCCTCCGCCCCGAAGGTCAAGCCCAACATCTGACCGCTCCCCCTCACCTCTCCCCGACGTCCATTCCCACTCACGCACGATCCGCCAGTACGTTCAATCAGCCGCACCACAACCCACGACGGGACGGCCGCCGCGGCGGCCCGAAGAAAGGCCCATGACATGCGCCCAGTGAATCTCGGATTCTCCACCGCACCCTCACCCCTCCGCGCTTCCGCTCTTGCAGTAGCGGCGGGTATCGCGCTGGCCGTCGGCGCCTGCCACCCGGTCGGCCCCGACTACGCCGAGCCGGCGCTGACTGCGCCCGCAGGCTGGGCAACCTCGGAGCTCCCGGGTGCTCCGGCCGCCGAAGCGCCCGAGGCGCTCACCAGGTGGTGGACGAGCCTCAACGACCCCGTGCTCAACTCGCTCATCGACCGTGCGATGGCCGGAAACCTGGACCTGAAGATCGCAACCGCCCGCATCCGCGAGGCCCGGGCGGCACGCTCGTTCGCGCGTACGGGTGACTCGCCGACGGTCGATGCCAGCGCGGGCTACACCCGCTCACGCACCAGCCCCAACAGCGCCGGGCCCGGCATGCCCGGCTCCCCCAGCGAGGGCTCGAACCTCTTCACCGCCGGGCTCGACGCGGCCTGGGAGATCGACGTGTTCGGCGGGGTCAGCCGCGCCGTCGAGGCCGCCGATGCCGACGTCGCCGGCGCCGTCTGGACGCGCCGCAACCTGACCGTCTCACTCCTGGCCGAGGTCGCCCTCAACTACTTCGACCTTCGGACGGCCCAGCAGCGCATCGTCGCCACGCGCGGCAACGTCGACACGCAGTCGCGAACCGTCGACCTGGCGACCAACCGCTTCACCACCGGGCTCGACAGCGAGATCGACTCAACCCAGGCACGCTCGCAGCGCGCCGCGACCCGCTCGCTGATCCCCGCACTTGAGGCGCAGGCCCGGCAGGCGATCTACCGGCTCAGCGTGCTCACCGGGCAGCACCCCGGCTCGCTCGTCGCGGAGCTCGACCCGATCGGCGCGATCCCCACCGCAACCGCCGGCGGCAACGTGCCCGTCGGCGTCCCGACCGACCTCATCCGCCGGCGCGCCGACATCCGCAGCGCCGAGCGCGGCCTCGCCGCCGCGACCGCCCGCATCGGCGTCGCGACGGCGGACCTCTACCCGCGCTTCTCGCTCCGCGGCTCGGTCGGCCTGTCGTCCCGCGTCTTCGGCAACCTCCCCGAGGGGAACTCCGCGTTCTGGGCGATCGGCCCGGGCGTGAACTGGAACCTCTTCGACGGCGGCGCCATCCGCGCCAACATCGCCGTCAATGAGGCCCGCACAGAGCAGCTTGCGATCAACTACCAGAGCACCCTGCTCAACGCCCTGCGCGAGGTCGACTCCGCGGCCATCGCCTTCGTCAAGAACCAGGAGCGTGCCGCGTCACTCACCGAGGCCGTCACCGCGCAGCAGCGTGCCGTTGAGCTGGCCAACCAGCTCTTCAGCAAGCAGTTGACCAACTTTCTGACCGTGCTCGACAGCCAGCGCCGGTTGTTTGAGCTACAGGACCAGCTCGTCGCCAGCCAGGGCGACGTGGGAACCTCACTCGTCACCCTCTACAAGGCCCTCGGCGGCGGGTGGGAAGGGTCCGACGAGTTGCTCGACGCGCCGGCGACCGCGAAGCCCGCGGCCGACACCACGGGCGCTACAGAAGCGACAACACCCTGAGCATCAGCCGCCGTTCCCACGCCGGGTCGGACGGGCACCCGCGCTTACCGCGCAGAGGCGGTGCTACTTCTCCAACGCTTGGCGGAGATCGTCCGCTTCCAGTCCCTTGATGAAGTCGCTCATCCACGGGCGCTTCTGCCCGCTGGCGAGCGCAGTGGCCACCATCGCCAGTTTCAGCTCCGGCGACGCGTCGGCCGCGACGACCGCGTCGCGCAGCTCAACCGCCGGCCCGTCGCGCCCCGAGATCAGCAGCCAGGCCAGGCGTCGTGACGCCTCAACCCGCGCCAGCCACCTGCCGTAATCGATCGCGCTGCTCAGCGACGGCCCGTCCTTGCGCGCGGCCATCTTGTCGCACTGGCGCACAAGCTGCACGCACCACGCCGCCGGCTTGCTCACGCCCTCGGTCGGGTCGTTCCAGTGGCACACCGGCAGCATCCAGTCGATCGCCAGGCTGTCCGAAGCGGGCACCTCCAGCGTCGCGGCCTTCGATTGCGTCGCCTCGTCCAGGAAGCGCAGGTTGAGCTCGTGGTCCCCCAGCACGCGGCAGAGGATCAGGTACTCGTGCAACTGGCGCATGTCCCTGATGTCCATCGCGCGGGCGTACTCCTGACGCAACCCGGTGAAGCGGTCCCTGGCGCCGGGCGACTGCTGCGCGATCAGCGCCATCTCCGCCGCCATCGCTCCAACCTTGATCGGCGCATTGACCACGCTCCCACCCGCGTCCCACCACGCGTTCGCGTAGGCGTTGGCCGCTTCGTCCCACTTCTTCTGCTGCGCCAGCGCCCGCGCGGCGTGCAGCTTCGCCAGCAAACCCGTGGGCCTGCCGTCGCCCGTCCCGGGCCAGGGGATCGGCTTGGTCGCCGCGTCCTGCTGTTTGGTGAAGTCCTGCTTGAACAGCGGCGCGCGGAGCGTCCAGTCCAGACGCATCGCCATCGTGATCGACCCCTGGCCCGCGGGCGAGCGCGGGTCTGCCCGCGGCGAATTCGCCAGCACGATCGACGACCCGCTGGAACCCAGCGGCGCGATCACACCGTTGACAAAGAAGAGCGGGTCCATCCCCGCCGTCTGCTTCAGCCCCTCCGGCGTGAGCTCGCGCACCAGCTCAACGTCCGACACCGCGTGCGTCAACGCGTGACGCGAGACCCACGCCGCCGTCGCCGGCACCGACAGCATCTGCTCGTTCGCCCGCGCCCGGCCCGGGTCGGTCCCGAACGTGACCAGCAGCACCTTGCCGGAGGCCTTGGACTCGTCGAGCGCCTTCTGCAGGGCCGCGCGGGCCTCGGCGGTCCGCTCTTCCTTCACCGTCGGCTTTGGCGGCTCTGCCTGCGCGCTCGCGGCCGATGAAAAACCACCCAAGGTCAACAACACGCCCGCTGCAAGTGCTCGCATGGGCAATTGTTCGCTGGCCGCGCCCGCCGCGTTGCAGAATGTGCAGAATCAGGCCCCGGACGCGACACGCCGCCCGGCAACACCGCCGCCGGGCACCACCTTCGCCAGCGGCTCGATCCCCTCTTCAACCGGCCGGTCGTTGCTCGCCACGTACACCCGTTCAAGGTGCGGGCTGATCCGGCAGAGCAGTTCGTGCGTGATCGAGTTGCTCAGCGTCGCGATCAGCGGCAGGTGGTTCGGGCCGTCCTTGTCGGTCCCCACGACTTCAACCTCCATCCCCACGCGGCTGAGTTCCTGCGGGCAATCGGTCACGTCGAGGGTGATCTGGTCCATGCTCACCCGGCCCACCACGCGGGCAAACTTGCCCGCAACGCCCGGGTTGGGCCGGTCTTCCAGCGGCCCGATCGTGCGCGGGCGGTCCCACTCGAGGCCCGTCAGCCTCACCACGCCGCGGTTGCTCAGCGCCCGCGGGTAGCCGTCGGCGTACCCCACCGGCACGATCGCGATGCGGCTCGGACGCTGGCTCACCCACGTGCGCTCGTACCCCACCGGCCAACCCGCGGGAATCTCCTGAACGTGGACGATGCGGCTGAGCCACCGGACCGCGGGCTCAAACCTCTCCGCCGCCGCGGCGAACTCGGGCTGATCGTTCTCAAACCAGTTCTCGCCGCCGTAGCCGTACATCCCCTGGCCGACGCGCAGCATCGTGCCGTGCAGGTTGTGGCTCCGAAGCGTCGCGGCGGTGTTGGCGGTGTGCACCACGCACGGGCCGTGCCCCTTCTTGGCGCTCTCGGCCAGCAGCGGCTTCACGCCGTCGATCCAGTTCCGGAAGAGCCGCGCCTGCTCCCTGGTGAACGCCTCGTCGCTCGCGGGAGACGACAGGTGCGTCATCACGCCCGCCAGCCGCAGGCGCGCGGCGTTGACGGCAAACCGCACCAGCGCCGTGGCCTCCTCCGGCAGGCACCCGCCGCGGCTCATCCCCACGTCAAGCTGCACGTGCACCGGCAGCGTCATGCCCAGCTTGTTGGCCAGGGCGTGCAGTTCCTCCGCCTGCGCCAGCGAGTGCAGCGCAAAGTGCAGCCGCCCGCGCACGGCCAGGCGGTAGAGCGGGTCGTTGCGGTCAAACGAATAGGTCGGCATCAGGATCAGCACCGGCGTGTTGATCGGGGCCTCGGCCAGGATGCGGGCCTCGGCCGCGCAGTAGACCGCGAGCAGGTCGACGCCGATCGACGCCAGCCGCTTGGCCACCCGGACGGCCCCAAGGCCGTAGGCGTCCTGCTTGATAACGCCGCAGAACTGCACGCTGCTCTCAGGGACGCCCGCTTTCGCGGCCCCCTCGCGTGCGCAGCGCCGCAGCAGCGAGACGTTCCTGTCGATCGCGGCCAGATCTATCTCGACTCGGCTGGTGGTCACGGCGCGGGCTCCGCCCGGAAGGGGTAAGTAGGGCTGATGACCGTCCGGCACGGCTCCATCCGTGCTCGCCCGGAGCCCTAAAACGCCGTCCGGCAACCCCGGTATCGGCCGTCTGACCATCATACGATGAACTCGACAGATTCCAAGCTCGCCCCGCACGCTCGGGGGGAAAGACCTCAGTTTCCATGACCACCGATCAGTCCGCCTCGAATCCCCATCCGCACGCCAGCCTGACGCCCCCGCCTCTGCCTGCGTCGCCCCACCACCCACCCGCCGGTGCCGATGGCCCGGCACACCTGCAGGGTGGCCCGCAGGGCGCGCACCAGGACGGCTCGCGCGACGCCAACATCCTCACCCGCGAGAACAAGGTCGACATCTTCGACCGGTCGATCACCTTCCACCAGATGGGCCTGCGCTCATCGGTGCTCAAGGGAATCGACGAGCTCAAGTTCGTCCACCCGACCAAGATCCAGGCGCTGCTCATTCCGCCGCTGATGGCCGGCAAGGACATGCTCGGCCAGGCCCGCACCGGCACCGGCAAGACCGGCGCCTTCGGCCTGCCGATCCTGCACAACGCCGACAAAGAAACGCCCTTCCAGGCGCTGATCATGGTCCCCACGCGCGAGCTGTGCGTGCAGGTCGCCGAAGAGCTGCGCGACCTGGGCCAGTACACCCCCATCCGCGCCGTCGCCGTCTACGGCGGTGAGCGCATGCAGAAGCAGATCGACGCCCTCGCCAAGGGACCGCAGATCGTCGTCAGCACCCCCGGCCGCCTCATGGACATGATCGAACGCCGGTACATGCACCTGCGCAACGTCAAGTTCGCCGTCCTCGACGAGGTCGACCGCATGCTCGACATCGGCTTCCGCGACGACATCCGCCGGATCCTCAGCCAGTGCCCCAAGGAACGCCAGACGATCTTCACCTCCGCGACGATCAGCCCCGATATCGAGCGCCTCGCACGCCAGTTCTGCAAGCCCGACGCCGAGAAGGTCATCGCCGCCACGGGCGGACCGACGACCGCGTCGACCATCAAGCAGTTCTACTGCCCCGTCAACCACTGGGACAAGCGCCGGCTCCTCGCCCACCTTCTGCTGCACGAAGAGCCCGCCCTCACCGTCGTCTTCTGCAAGATGAAGTCCACCGTCGACAAGGTCTGCGAGTACCTCCACGACAAGAAGATCGAAGCCCACGCCATGCACGGCGACAAGAGCCAGGCCAAGCGCAACCAGATCATCGAGAAGCTCCACGCCGGCAAGCTCTCAGTGGTAGTGGCCTCCGACCTGGTCAGCCGCGGCATCGACGTTGAGAACATCTCCCACGTCATCAACTACGACATGCCCGAGGACCCCGAGGTCTACGTCCACCGCGTCGGGCGCACCGCACGCATCGGGCGCGAGGGCGTCGCCTACTCGTTCGTCACCCCAGACGACGGCGACCTGCTCACCCAGATCGAGCAGCTCATCAACGCCGAGATCCCCCGCCTGCACTACCCCGAGTTCAAGCCCACCGACCGCGGGCCCGGCGGTTCAAACTTCGGGCCCGGCGGACCCGGCACCGCGCCGCTCGCCCCGCCGCCCCCACCCCCGCCGCCCCAGATGGTCAACCGCCTGGTCGCCACGGTGAACCCCCTCATGCCCGACGCAAAGAAGGTGGACGCCGAGAAGTTCCCCGGCGGCATCGTCCCCACCAAGCTCCCCCCAAACCGCATGGGAGGACGCATGAAGACCAGCAAGGGCCTCCGCGGCGGGTGAGTCACTGATTTTCTCGACGGTCGAGGTTACTACAACACGAACCGTGCCACCGGTCACGCCGCTCTGGGCGTGACCGGTGTGTCTTTGCGCCGCAGCGGCGGCCAGCACCGGCGCCCGCAGAGTCAGTGACCGGTGGCACGAATGAGCCCTTATCCTCCACCGTGCACCCACACCTCTCCCTCGCCCTCGAGCTCACGCAGATCCCCACCGCCGCCGGGCGCGAGCAAGGAGTCGTCGCGTTCATCGAGCGCTGGTGCGCCCAGCGCCCGCAGCTCTCGCTCGCCCGCGACGACGCGGGCAACCTCGTCATCGCCCTGCGCGAGACCCCGCCGACCACCGAGCCGCCGCTCTACATCACCGCCCACCTGGACCACCCCGCCTTCGTCGTTGAACGCACCGTCGGGCCCGGCACGCTCGAACTCTCCTTCCGCGGCGGCGTGATGCCCATCTTCTTCGAGCAGGCTCCCATCACGCTGCACACCGCCACCGGGCCAGTCGACGCCACCCTCACCGGCAAGAGCGACCCGAGCACGCCCGCCGGCCAGCACTACCTCGCCGAGGTCGGCACCTCCACGCTCCGCGTTGAAGACGAGTTCCCCGCGCGCAGCTTCGGTCTGCCCGGCGACATCGCCACCTGGAAGCTCCCGCCGGCGGAGATCGACGCCGAGGGCATCCTGCACACCCACGCCTGCGATGACCTGGTCGCCGCCGCCGCCGCGCTGTGCGCGATGGACGACCTGCTCGCCGCCCGCGCCGCCGGAGCAACCATCGGCGACGCCCGCCTGCTGTTCACCCGCGCGGAAGAGATCGGCTTCGTCGGCGCCATCGCCGCGTGCCGGCTGGGCACGATCCCGGCTCGGGCGCGCGTCGTCGCGCTCGAAAACTCCCGCGCGTTCCCCGACTCGCCCGTCGGCGGCGGGCCGATCGTCCGCGTCGGCGACCGCATGAGCGTCTTCACCCCGTGGCTCACCGCGGCGTGCGCTGCGCGGGCCGAGCAGGTCTTCGGGCACCCCGCGACCCCCACCGCCAGCCAGACCGCCTCCGCCCACGCGGGCAAGCGCCCCTGGCAGCGCAAGCTCATGGCGGGCGGCGCCTGCGAAGCGGGCGTCTTCTGCCACGCCGGCTACGACGCCACCTGCCTCTGCCTGCCGCTGGGCAACTACCACAACATGCCGTTCCTCACCGAACTGCAGGCGGGCACCTACGACGCAGACGCCAACGGCCCGCCGCGCTGCGCACGCGAGTTCATCCACACCCAGGACTACCTGGGCCTGATCGACCTGCTCGTCGCGCTGGGCACAAACCTCCCCTCCGCCAGCCCGCTCACGCCGCTGCTGGACAAGCTCTACAACGAAAAAAAGTACGTGCTCTAGAACGCGCCCTGCCCGCTCACTTCGGCGCGGCCGCCATCAGCAGCGGGCCCGCCGAGACCACCACACCGCCGGCCTTCTCGCGCGTAATGGCGAACGCCGCCGGCGAACGGACCGCCAGCTTGGCATCGATCGGCACGATCACCTCGCCGCCGGCGACGTCGAACACGCCGCCGTCAACGCGCCCCGGGTCTCGCGCGGGGTCGACAATCCAGAGCTGATACTGCGTGAGGGTCGGCTTGTTCACGGGCACGCCCGTCAGCCGCATGTACCCCTTCTGAAGGCTCGAACTCCACACCACCGACCCCTTCGCCCCTTTGAACTCGTCTGTGAGACCGGCGAACGGCCATGAGATCACGTCGGCCGCGCCGTCAACCTGCTTCACCAGCTGCGCGGAGCCGGCCTCCGACGGGCCCTTGCCCGGCACGCCAAAGATGACAAAGGCCAGCGCGACCACCGCGGCCGCCGCCCACCCGCTCCACACCAGCAGGCCCGGGCGCGCTACCGGGCGGCCCAGCGTCCCCGCGATCGGCGCCGCGTCCTGTCCGCGCAGCGCAGCCGCCCCCTCACGCTCGAGGCGTTGCCGCAGCGCCTCGCTCATAGGCCGCTGCTCGGACGCACCCTCTTCGGAGAGCGACAGGTAGACCGCGTCGAGCGTGCGGGCCCACGCCGCGTCATCGCCCGCATCAAACGGCTCGCCGCCGGCCGGGTTGTCACGGTACTCGCTCACGCGCGCACCTCCGATGACGACGAACGCCCCTCAACGACCAGACGCAACTCGCCCATCACACGCCGCAGCGTGGTCTTGACCGTGCCGATCGGCATCTTGAACTCGTCGGCGATCTTCTGCTGGCTCCAGCCGTACCCAACCGCCATCCGCACCATCTCCCGCTCGCGCTCGGGGAGCACCGCCAGCGCCGCCGTCGCACGCGCGGCGTCGTCGTCAACCCTCGTGCCCGCGCCCGTCTGGACCCCCTCCGCCGCGGACAGCGGCGCCACGCCCCGCACCCGCGCCTGCTCCTTCCGGCCGCGGTCGATCAACCGCCGCCGCGCGATCATCGCAACAAACGCCCGCGACGACGCGACCGACGGGTCGTATCGACCCGCGCAGCGCCAGACTTCTGCGAACACTTCCGACACCGCGTCCTCCGTCTCCGAGTGGTTCACAAGCACCCGCCGGGCGAGCATCTCAACAAGCGGGCCGAAGTGGTCAAGGCATGCAGAAACCGCCCGCTGATCGCCGGAAGCGATTCGCGACAGGATTTCTGCTCCTTCATCCGTCAATGGACCAGCCTCAGTAATGGTTCGGACAGACGCCGCATCGGTTTTTGTACCGACGACCGCACCACAGTATCACCCCCGAGCCGCCAATCAAAAACCGCCGCCGTTCCCGTCCGAAGCGGGAGCGCCGCGTGCGTTCACCGCGGCAGTTTCAAAGCCCACTTAATGGAGCCTCACATGACCACCGTCAACCGCTCGATCGTCGCCCTCTCCGCCGCCGCCCTCCTCTTCGCAGCGGGCCAGGCCGCTCAGCCGGGCACCTGCCCGGGCTCTGCCGGAAACGCTGAGGCACGCGTAACCCCCGCCGCCGCCGAGCAGACCATCGTCCAGATCGCCGTCGAATCGCCCGACTTCAAGACGCTCGTCGCCGCGGCGCAGGCCGCCGGGCTGGTCGAGACCCTGGGCTCGAAGGGGCCGTTCACCCTCTTCGCGCCGACCGACGCCGCCTTCGCCAAGGTCGACAAGGCCGCCCTTGCCGACCTTCTCAAGCCTGAGAACAAGGACAAGCTGCGCAACGTGCTCCTCTACCATGTCGTCAGCGGACGCGTCGACGCGGCGGCCGCCTCCAAGCTGAGCAACGCCCCCGCTGCCAACGGCCAGCGCCTCGACCTGGTGTTCAAGGGCGGCTCGCTGAGCATCGACGGCGCAAAGGTGACCGCCGCCGACATCGCCGCGTCCAACGGTGTCATCCACGTGATCGACACCGTCCTCATGCCCGCCCAGCTCAACCTCGCCGAGACCGCCAAGAGCGCCGGAACGTTCGGCACGCTCCTGGCGGCCGCCCAGGCCGCGGGCCTGGCAGATGCGCTCGCCGGGCCCGAGCCCCTCACCGTGCTCGCACCGACCGACGAGGCCTTCGCCAAGCTCCCCAAGGGAACCGTCGAAAACCTGCTCAAGCCTGAGAACAAGGCGACGCTCAAGAAGGTTCTCTCGCTCCACATCATCCCCGGGCGCGTCTACAGCGACCAGGTCGCCAAGGTCTCATCGGCAAAGTCCATCGACGGCCAGTCGATCGCCCCTTCGATGAAGGGCGGTCACCTCACCATCAACGGGGCCAACATCGCAAAGGCCGACATCGAGGCAACCAACGGCGTCATCCACGTGATCGACCGCGTCCTGCTCCCCGAATGAGCCGCAGAATCTCCCTGCTGCCCGGGGCGACGGCCTGACCGACCGCACCCCGAGCAATCTCGGCGAGAGGGCGCTTGTTCGGGCTCTCCTTCGCCCCAGGCGCGGGCCCCCACGGGCCCGCGCCTGTTTCGTTTCGCCGCGGTACCCCCCCCGGCGCCCGCGGTACACTCCCACCGTGCTTGCCGGGTTCTTCGCCGTTGCCTACCTCGCCGTCACCCTTGTCGGCGTTGTGCTCGCGCTGGACGCGATCCTCAACGCCCGTACAGCGCAGGGCACGCTCGCCTGGGTCGTGGCACTGGTGCTCTTCCCGGTGCTGGCGATCCCCCTCTACTTTGTGTTCGGCGCCCGCCGCTTCCACGGGTACGTCCGCGCCCGCCGGCGGGGCAACTCGCGCATCAACCAGCTCGCTTCGACCGCCTACCAGGCACTCAAGCCCTACGCCACCGCCTCCCAGCCCACCCAGCGCGGGCGCAGCATGGACTTCCTCGGGCTGCTACCGATGACCGGCGGCAACGACGCCTCCCTGCTGATCAACGGCGGCCCCACCTTCGAGGCGATCTTCCGCGCCATCGACGCCGCGACAGACTACGTCCTCGTGCAGTTCTACATCGTCCGCGACGACTCCATCGGCCGGCGGCTCTACACCCACCTCAAAGACGCCCGGGCGCGCGGCGTGCGCTGCTTTGTCCTCTACGACGAGGTGGGCTCGAGCAAGCTCGCGCAGCTCGTGCTGGCGATGAAGGGTGCGGGCATCCTCGTTTCGCCCTTCAAGACGACCAAGGGCCCGCGCAACCGGTTCCAGCTCAACTTCCGGAACCACCGCAAGATCGTCGTCGTCGACGGGAAGGTCGCCTACATCGGCGGCATCAACATCGGCGACGAGTACGCCGACCTCAAGCCCGACTGCGCCCCCTGGCGCGACACGCACATCGAGCTCAAGGGCCCTTGCGTGCAGGCCGTGCAGATGTCCTTCTGCGAGGACTGGAACTGGGCCATCGGCCACGTGCCCGACCTCAACTGGAACCCCGCCCCCGAACGCGCCGACGAGGCCGTGCTCGTCATCCCCTCCGGGCCCGCCGACCCCGTCGAGACGTTCCTCCTGCTCACGCTGCAGCTCATCGCCATCGCCAAGGACCGGATCTGGATCGCCTCACCCTACTTCGTGCCCGACGAGTCGATCATCGCCGCACTCCAGCTCGCGGCGCTCCGCGGCGTAGACGTCCGCGTCATCTTCCCCGAGAACCCCGACAGCTTCCTGGTCAGGCTCGCCGCCCGCTCGGTCCTGCCCGACCTCCTCCCCTCCGGCGTCAAGATGTACGCCCACGGCAAAGGGTTCATGCACCAGAAGGTCATGGTCTTCGACGAGATCGGCTGCGTCGGCTCGGCGAACATCGACAACCGTTCCCTCCGCATCAACTTTGAGATGACAGCGCTGGTCGACGATCCCGGCTTCGCCGGAGAGTGCGTCAGGATGCTCGAGGCCGACCTGCTCGCCTGCACGCCGGTGGAGAAGGACGCCTGGTTAAAGCTCAGCCTCCTCGAGCGCCTCACCTCGCGCTCCGCACGCATGCTCGCGCCCGTCCTGTAGCGCTCAGGCCTCGCCGCGCCGACTGAACACGCCGTCCTCCGAACCAGTACCACTCTCTCACACCGTGATCCCCCCGCAGCCCAATCCCGACCACCACCGCCCGCTGCCCCTTGGACGCAGGCTCGCGCTCATCGGGCACGGCTTCCGCTCCATGATCAAGCGCTACCCCGGAGACATCGCCTCCGCCGTCCGGCGCACCACCAAGGGCACACGGCGCGACGCCTTCGCCGACCGGTGGCAAGAGGCCGTCGACAAGGCCGACCACACCGAGATCGTCGCCGCGTGGCTGGGGCACTGCACCGTGCTGATGCGCGTCGACGACACCACCATCATCACAGACCCGGTCCTCTCCGAGCGCATCGGCATGCGTGTCGGCGGCGTCACCGTCGGGCCCGCACGCCTCAACGAGGTCCCCGTCCCCGCCGATGCGCTCCCCCCCATCGACCTGGTCCTCATCTCCCACGCCCACTTTGACCACCTCGACCGCGAGACCCTCAAGCTCCTGGCCAGCAAGCGCACCGAGGTGCTCACCGCCTCCAACACGCGGTCGCTCATCCCCCGCGGCTTCGCCCACGTCCACGAGCTGCGCTGGGGGCACCAGACAGACCTGCTCAACCTCCACTTCGCCGCCATCAAGCCCGCCCACTGGGGCGCGCGCAAGGCCTACGACCGCCACCGCGCCTTCAACGCCTACGCGATCTCCACGCTCCCGCCGGCATCGCCGCCCGAGCCGTTCGTCGCCCGCCGCGTCCTCTTCGCCGGCGACACCGCGATGACCGCGGCCTTCGACAAGGCCGGCCCCTTCGACCTCGGCATCTTCGGCATCGGCGCGTACAACCCCTGGCACGACGCACACGCCACGCCCGAGCAGGTCTGGACCATGGCCCAGCGCGCCGGCGTCAAGCGCATCCTGCCCGTGCACCACAGCACCTTCAAGCTCTCCGATGAACCCATCGCCGAACCGCTTGAACGCCTGCTCAAGGCCGCCGACCTGCACGACGGCAAGAAGGACGCCGACCCGGAAGGCCTGCGCGCGGTCGTCGACGTGGAGATGGGGCAGATCGTCAAGATCGCGTGAGCCGGTGCAACTGTTATAATCAGCCCGTGGACCACAGCTATCAAGACCGGGTGAGCCTCGCGATGAACACACTCATCGCCGCGCAGCTCCCGTCGCGCCCGGAGTGGCTCGAGCTTGCCAGAGAGAATCTCGCCCGCTGGAAGCGCCTGAACGCCGACGCGCCGAGCCTGCTCCGCTGCTACAACGAGTGGGAGGCCATCCTCGAAAGCCCGCTGGCCGAAATCTGCTCGCTGCTGACGGCCCAGACCGACGTCGGCCAGCGCCTCCGCACCAACTCCCCCTTCGCTGGCGCGCTGACGCCGCAGCAGGTCTGGGAGATCAAACGCCGGTTCCGCAATGACCAGAACGCAGCTTGAGCACATCCTGCGCGCCGCGGCGGGCATCACCGGCGCCGACGAGTTCATCGTGATCGGCTCACAGTCGATCCTCGGCGAATTCCCGTCCGCACCGCAGGAACTCACGCGCTCGATCGAGGCAGACCTCTTCACGCTGCGGTCACCGGCCGATGCAGACCTCATCGAAGGAACGATCGGAGAGGGCTCGCCTTTCCACTCCACCTTCGGATACCACGCCCACGGTGTAGGCATCGAGACCGCCGTGCTCCCGAGCGGTTGGCAACAGCGCTTGGTGCAGGTTCGATCGCCCGCCACCGCCGGTGCCACCGGTCTTTGCCTTGATGTGCACGACCTCGCTGTATCAAAGCTTGTCGCGGGGCGGGAGAAGGACCTGAACTTCCTTGCCGCTCTGTTCACTCACCGCTTGGCCGATCCCGCCGTCGTCCGTTCGCGGCTAGGCTCCACCGTCATCGCCGCGGAGGTCCGTGCAGTGTCTGAGCAGCGCCTGACGCGGCTCAGCAAGAACTGACGTAGCCTCTCACCCCGGCCACCGCGCCAGGTCCGCCTCCGCCGCGATGAACCCAAACGCCGGCCAGTTCCCCGTCGCGATGATCCGCTCCAGCAGCGCACGACCGCCCGCCTCATCCTTGAGCTCAAACCGCTTCCAGCACGCGAGCCCGTACGCCAGCCCTACGTTCAGCTTGCCGTCCTCGGCCACCATCTGCTTCTCAACCTCCGCCGCCGAGATCAGCCGGCGGTAGAGCCGGCAGAGCGTGTAGTACGACTTGTTCTCCTTCACATCCATCCCCTCGCGGATCGGCTCGATCACCTTCGCCGCGTCCGCATCCCGCCCCGACCGCCGCAGCGCCCAGTAGTGCCAGTTCGCCGCCGAGACCACGTTCTCATCCTGCAGCGTCGGCAGAGCCGCCCGCTTGGAAAAGACGTCGTCTGACCATTCGTACTGGCCGCGCAGGTACTCAAGCAGACCCCAGTGATAGAGGATCGCCGATTTGTCGGTGCTGCTCCCATCGGCCGACTCGGGCGCATCGGGCTTGTCGCGCACCAGCTCCCACGCCTGGTTGTAATCCCGCGACGCGTTGCGGAACTCGCGCACGGTGATGTACCGGTGCCCGCGGTGGCGGCGCAGGCGGTACGACTCAGGGAACGCCGCGAGCCCATCGCTGTACGTCCCGATCGCCCGCTGGAAATCCCCCATCGACGCGTACGCCTTGCCGAGCGCAATCGCCGAGGTCTCTGTCGGCGACTTTTCCCAAGCCCGCTTGGCCGCGCCGAGCTCCTGCTCCAGCTTCGGCAGCTTCGCGGCATCGGGAGCGATGCGCATCAGCGGCGCGCCGGTGAGCGTCGACGCTTCACGCCCGTCTTCGAGCGGGAACGTCGGGGTACAGCCGCAGAGTCCGGTGATCGAGAGGGTGACAGCGGCGAGGAGGGTGCGCATCGCCGCAGCATACCAGTTCCTGAGCCACGGGGTGGCGGCTTTCGATAGCCCCTGTCGCGAGCCAGGGGTAGTACGCGCACTCGCCGCGTGAGCCGCGGAGTGGCGGCTCAGAACTGCTGCCCGGTCGCCTTGCACTCAAGGCAGATGCAGCACGTGTAGACGTAGAAGCTCGCCCGATCGTGCCACCACTGCTTCGCATCCGGCGGCGGCTCGGTGCAGAGCCGATCATCGTCGATCTGCCCGACGAACACCATGCTCCGCCCGCAGCAGACGGGATAGTCCAGGTTCTGAATGAAGACGGGAACGCGGCCCTTCGTTTTCTCGGCATCCGTCGCGTCCCGGAGGTAAATCAGCTCGTTCCCTGACAGGGATATCGCGCACACGGCATCGAAGCTGTCGTCGCCTTCAAGCCACGCAACCCCGTTCGGCAACCGGTAGACGTGAACGATCACTTCGTTCCGCTTCAGTGCCGTCTCGCTGAGATGAGACGTGATGCGCCCCCTACCCCGAAACGCACCCGACGCAACATCAACAACACCTCCGCGCTCAGCGGGAAAAACTACAGGCAAATCCCACCCGTCCTGCGACTTCGAAAAATCGACGTTCGGAATCGGCACGCGCAAGCCCTCCTCTTAAAACTCCGCCTGCTTCGGCGCCCGCGGGAAGGGAATCACATCCCGGATGTTCCCCATCCCCGTCACAAACTGGATCAGCCGCTCAAACCCCAGCCCAAACCCCGCGTGCGGCGTCGTCCCGTAGCGCCGCAGGTCGCGGTACCACCAATACTCCTTGATCGGCAGGCCCATCTCGTTGATCCGCGAGTCGAGCTTGTCCAGCCGCTCCTCGCGCTGGCTGCCGCCGATGATCTCGCCGATCCCCGGCACCAGGATGTCCATCGCGCTCACCGTCTGGCGATCCGGCTCGCACCCGTCGTCAAGCCGCATGTAGAACGCCTTGATCCCCTTGGGGTAGTTGGTCAGGATTACCGGCTGCTTGAAGTGCTCCTCGGTCAGGAAGCGCTCGTGCTCGCTCTGCAGGTCGGTCCCCCACTTCACCGGGTACTCAAACTTCTTGCCGGCCTTGATCGCATCTTCCAGCACCTTCACGCCCTCGGTGTAGGTCAAGCGCAGGAACGGCTTCTCGATGATCAGCTTGAGCCGGTCGATCGCCGTCTTCTCGATGCGCTGCGCGAAAAACGCCATGTCATCGGCACGCTCCTCAAGCACCGTCTTGAAGAGGTACTTGAGCATCTCCTCCGCCAGCCTCGCATCATCGGCCAGGTTCGCAAACGCGATCTCCGGCTCGATCATCCAGAACTCAGCCAGGTGGCGCGACGTGTTGCTGTTCTCCGCCCGGAACGTCGGCCCGAACGTGTACACGCGGCTCAGGGCCATGCAGTAGGTCTCAACGTTGAGCTGCCCGCTCACCGTCAGGTGGCTCTCCTTGCCGAAGAAGTCGTTCGAGTGATCGACCTGCCCGTACGTCCACGGCGGCATGTTCGGCTTGGCCGCAAGATCGGCGCAGTGCTTGGCCGCCTCGGCGCTCTGCGCCTCCTTGGCCACCCGCGGCAACGGGCGCATCAGGTCGAGCGTGCTCACCTTGAACATCTGACCCGCCCCTTCGCAGTCGCTGCCGGTGATGATCGGCGTGTGCACGTAGAAGAAGCCGCGCTCATGGAAGAACCGGTGCACCGCCATCGCCAGGCAGTGCCGAACACGCGCGACAGCCCCGAACGTGTTGGTCCGCACCCGCAGGTGCGCAACCTCACGCAGATACTCCATGCTGTGCGGCTTCGGCTGGATCGGGTAGGTGTCCGGGTTCTCAACCCACCCGATCACCCGCACCGCCTCGGCCTTTACCTCGTTGCCACCCTTGGGGTTCTGCACGATCTCGCCGTCGCACTCGATCGCCGCCCCCGTCGGCAACCGGGTCACCTCGTCGGCGTAGTTGCTCAGCGATCCGTTCGCCACGATCTGCACCGCGTCAAAGCACGTCCCGTCGTGCAGCGCGATGAACGAAAGCCCACCCTCCGCCTTGCTGTCACGGCGCGTCCTCACCCACCCCTTCACCGTCACCTTCGACCCCACCGGTGCCTTCAACGCCTCAACCACTTTGAGCCAAGCCATGCAGGTCTCCTCTAGAGCGGCGATGGTAGGAAGGACAGGGGGACTTTCAGACCTTCGGACAAGGGGATGCGGATCGGTTCTCTCCCCCGTGTCCGAGTGTCCGAAAGTCCCCCTGTCCGTTCACGTACCCTCACCCCGTGCGCCTCGCCCTCTTCACCGACACCCTCGGCGACGTCAACGGCGTCTCGCGGTTCCTCACCACCCTCGCCGAGCACGCTCAGACGCACAACCTCCCGCTGCTCGTCCTCACCTCCACGCGCTTCCCCGTCCCGAACCTCCCCACCATCACCAACATCCAGCCGCGCTTCGCCGCGCCCATCCCCCGCTACCCCCAGCTCCAGCTCGCCCTCCCTTCCCGCCGCGCCCTCACCGCCGCGGCCGACACCTTCCAACCCACCCACATCCACGTCTCCACTCCCGGCCCGATCGGTTACCTCGGGCGCGCATACGCGCTCAAGCGCAAGCTCCCCCTCGCCGGCACCTACCACACCGACTTCCCCGCCTACATCGACCGCCTCTTCGACCACGAGTCGCTCACCGCCGCCACCTCCACCGCGATGCGCTGGTTCTACAAACCGTTCACCACCATCTTCTCCCGATCCGCCGACTACGCCGCACGGCTCGAATCACTCGGCATCCCCCGCGCGCGCCTCACCCGCCTCCGTCCCGGCATCGATCTCGATCTGTTTAGCCCTTCTCCCAGCTCCGCTGGGAGAAGGTGTCACGAGGATTTGCGAGTGACGGATGAGGGTGTCTCGATGTGCCACACCTTGCCGCGCAGCGGCCAGGTGTGGAGTCAGACCGGCGCGCGTCCCCTCCACCTCCTCTACGTCGGCCGCATCAGCGTCGAGAAGAACCTCCCCTTCCTCACCAACCTCTGGCCCCGCACAAACGCCGCGCTCCGCGCTGCCGGAATCATCGCAACCCTCACCGTCACCGGCGAAGGCCCGTACGAACACGCGATGCGCGCCGCCCTCAGCCCGCACAACACGCGCTTCACCGGCGTCCTCCGCGGCACCGCCCTCGCCGATCTCTACCGCTCCGCCGACCTCTTCCTCTTTCCTTCCACCACCGACACACTCGGCCAGGCCGTCATGGAAGCCCAGGCCTGCGGCGTGCCCTCGCTCATCTCCACCATCGGCGGCCCCAGCGAGATCACCCTCAACCACCGCACCGCCCTCGCCCTCCCCATCACGCAAGCCGAGTGGCACAACGCCATCCTCCGTCTCGCCACCGATCACCACCTGCGCTCCGCCATGTCCCGGGCCGCGGCCCTCCACGGCGCAACCTTCCCCTTCACCGCGAGCGCGGAGCACTTCTGGTCAAGTCACAAGCCACTCGCACACCGGCCGCGCCAGCAAGCCCCTCTCCCAGCTCCGCTGGGAGAGGGTGGCGGAGGCTTTGCGACGCCGGGTGAGGGTGCTCCGGTCTGGTGAACGATCGCGCGGGAGAGGGGAACCCTCATCCGGCCTCGCGGACTCGGCCACCTTCTCCCAGCGAAGCTGGGAGAAGGGCTATTCACCCCCCCCCCCCCCCCGCGTCCGCATCCCCCGCACCGCCCATGACGTCACGCAGGCCGCGTGACACGACGCCATCCTTCGCCTCTCCTCCACCAGCCTCCCGGGGAGTTGATAAATCAAGGTCGCGTGCTGGTATGCTCTCCCCCGATTCTGTCGAGTCAACTCTGAGGAGTCTCCACTTTGATCGGTCTTATCCTCGAAATCCTCTTGCTCGTCTCCGGCGTCTACTCGCTTATCACAGCCATGCCTCTGCTGGGCAACAAAGAGAAGATCAAGCACCCTCACTTCCGCATCCTCGGCGGTTTTCAAGTCACGCTGCTTCCAGTCGCCATCGTCGCCATGATGGTCGCCGGCGCGATCCTCTACGCCCGCCACCCGAACCAGGAACAGTTCGAGCGTGCGCTCGATGACAACCGCTTTCTCTTCGGCGGGATTGAGTTCGGTCTTGTCATCATCTACGTCGTCATCAGCACGATCTGGGACAAGGCGATCCGCAAGCGCGTCGCGGCCGGTCGATAGGCCTCACCCCCCCGCTTCCTCACCCCCCGCGTCCGCATCCCCCCGCACCGCCGCCGCGATCGCGTGGCGCACCACCGGCCGCCCCGGCCCGACGTGGAACTTCCGAGCCGCCTCCTGCAGGCACTGGTCGGCCTTGGTCACCCGGTCGTGCTGGCGCAGGTGCTCGGCCCAGCTCTCGGCGATAAACACCTCAAGCCACAGTCGCGGGTCCTCCACGCCCTGGCTGAGCATCCAGCTGATCGCCCCGTCGCGGTAGCGCGTCACACTCACCGGACCCATCGCCCGCTTGAACGCCTCCGCGTTCTCAACCTCCACGATGTACTCAACCGTCACCACCACCGGCCCGTCGTCGGCCCCGATCTGACGGCCCATCACCGGGTCGGGCCACGCACCCCGCTCGTGCGCGCTCACAACCAGCGGCACAAACCGCCACCGCGTCAGCGTCGACAGCCCCAGCAGAGCAAACACCGACGCCACCAGCAGCGTCGCGTCAACCGACGAGAGAAACCAGCCCCCCGGCCGGCCGACCACGTGCGCAGGCAGCACCTGCGCCAGCGCCCCCCACAGCGCACTCCCGCCCGCCATGCAACCAAAGTGCATCATGAAATACCACGAAAGCGCCCGGCCGCGCACCCACGGCGGCGTGCCCGCCTGCGAGCTGCTGTTGCTGCACATCACCACCGTCACCCACGCGCCGCCCCCGATCAGCATCCCCGCGCAGCCGCACGCGCGCCCGACCGCCCCCGGCTCGACCACCGCCAGCGTCGCCATGCACACCACCATCGCGACAGTCGCCGCCGCCGCCATCACGTTGTAGCTCACCCGCGCCCGCAGCAGCGGGAACGCGAGCGCGCCCGCCACCGCCCCGGCGCCGAAGAACCCCATCAAGAGCCCGTACCCAGTCGCCCCAAGCCCGAGCTCATCCCGCGCCACCAGCGGCAGCAGCGCCCAGAGCGCGCTCACCGGCAGCACGAAGCTCGTCGTCCGCACCAGCACCGCCCGCATCGGCCTGCTGTGCCGCATGTACCGCCACCCCGCCCGGATCGCGCCGATCAGCCGCTCACCCGGCGCACCACCGCCGCCGCCCTCGGCCTTCTTCCTGATCGGCGCCCGCCACAGCACCCACGCGATCGCCGCGAAGCTCGCGCCGTTGAGCGCAAACGCCACCTTCGCTCCCCCAAGGTGCGCCACCACCAACCCGCCCAGCGCCGGCCCGACCGCCCGGGCAAGGTTCATCGACAGCGAGTTCAGCGCAGAAGCCTCCGCGATCTTCTCCGGGCGGACCAGCCCGCTCATCAGCGTCTGCCACGCCGGGTTCGCCACCGCCGCGGCGATCCCCAGCAGCACCGTGAACAGCAGCAGCACACCCGGCAGCAGCACATCACCCCACGCCATAAACGCGAGGACCCCGGCGCTCACCGCACTGGCAACTTGCATCCACACCAGCAGGTTCCGCCGGTCCACCACATCCGCCAACGCGCCCGCGGGCACGCAGAGCACAAAGCTCGGCACCGCGACGGCCGTCTGCAGCGACGCCACCAGCAGCTCGCTCTGCGTCAGCGAGGCCATCTTCCAACCCGCCGCCAGGTCGTGCGCTCCCGAGCCGATGTTGCTCGCAAGCGCGGCCACCCACAGCGACCGGAAGACCCGGTCACGGAGGGGGGAGCCGCTCGGTTCGGCGACGATGTCGGTCACGAGCGGAGCGTACGCGAACCAAGGCAGGACTTTGGGACATGAGACGCTCGGACATGGGGAAAGGGAAATGCACTCTCCCCTTGTCCGACAGTCCGATGTCCCCCTGTCCATCCCCTTACCCTCCCCCACTTGCCCTCCCCCCTCCCCATCCTCGACGCTCACGACGCGACGCGAGACTCGCTCCCGGTCTCGGAGACGTTCGTCTCCCTGCAAGGCGAGGGCAAGCTCACCGGCGTCCCGTCGTGGTTCCTCCGAACAAGCGGCTGCAACCTGCGCTGCACGTGGTGCGACACGCCCTACGCGAGTTGGAGCCCCGAGGGCACCCGCCGCACGCTTGCCGACCTGATCGCCGAAGCGAAGGCCGCCAGGGTGCACCACGCGGTGCTCACCGGCGGTGAACCGATGCTCTTCGCCGCGCTCGTCCCGCTCACACACGCACTCCGTGACGCGGGCATCCACATCACCATCGAGACCGCCGGCACACTGGCACCAACACCACTCCCCCACTGCGACCTCTGGAGCATCAGCCCCAAGCTCGCACACTCGACCCCCACGAACGACCCGCGCGATCCAACCGGCGCGTGGGCCGCCCGGCACGAGCAGCGCCGCCTGAACATCCCCGCCCTTCAATCACTGCTGAGCGCGCCCGGCGACCACCAGCTCAAATTTGTCGTTTCGAAGGAAGGCGACCTTCCCGAGATCGACGACCTTCTCGCCAGGCTGACGGGCTGGGCGCCCGCCGACATCCTCCTCATGCCCGAGGGCGTCGCCACGCCCACACCGGCCCAGCGAGCCGCCGTCGCCAGCCTGTGCCTCGCCCGTGACTTCCGCTACTGCACGCGCCTCCACATCGACCTCTTCGGCAACACCCGCGGCACCTGACAAGGACCCTGCATGCTCACCACCCTTCTGGCCCTCTCGCTCGCCGCGCCCCTCTCCGCCGACCCGACCATCACGCTCACGCTGAGCCCGCAGGTGCAGACCGAGCCGTACAGCGGGCGTGTCTACCTGGTGATGACCAAGGGGACGCGCGAACCGCGCCGCATGATGAGCGATTGGTTCAACCCGCCGCAGGTCTTCTCGCTCGACGTCACCGGCCAGGCGCCGGGCGCACCGATCGATCTTTCGTCGCCCGCCTTCAGCTTCCCCAAGCCGATGGCCGGCTTCCCGGCGGGCAACTACACCATCCAGGGAGTCGCCCGCCGCAACCGAGACCACTACGTGCCCGGCGCCGGCGAGGGCGACCTCTACAGCAAGCCGCAGGAGATCGCCTGGCCGCTCACCGCGCCGCTGAGCTTGACGCTCGATCAGACCGTTGCGGCAACGAAGTTCCGCGAGACCGCGAACGTCAAGCTCTTCACCATCAAGAGCAAACTCCTCTCCGACTTCCACGGGCGCGACATCACCATGCGCGCCGGCGTCGCCCTGCCGCAAGGGTGGACCGAGGAGAGCAAAGAGACCTGGCCGACGGTCTACTTCATCTCCGGCTTCGGCGGCAACCACCGCGATGCCGCGATGTTCGCCCGCGCCGGCGGCGACCAGCGCCGCGTGATCACGATCGTCCCCGACCCCACCAACTACTGGGGGCACAGCGTCTTCGCCGACTCGGCCAACACCGGGCCGTGGGGGCGCGCGCTCACCGAAGAGCTCATCCCCGCGGTCGAGAAGCAGTTCCACGGACCGGCCGGCGCTGCCGGAGTGACGGCGGAGCAGGCCGCGGCACGCAGGTACGTCACCGGCATCTCCAGCGGCGGCTGGTCGAGCCTCTGGCTGCAGGTCACGTACCCCGACGTCTTCGCCGGGTGCTGGTCACACTCGCCAGACCCGGTGGACTTCCGCGACTTCCAGCAGATCGACCTCTACGCGCCCGGCACAAACATGTACACCGACCCGCGCGGCGAACGCAGGCCGATCGCCCGGAGCGGCGACACGAACATCCTCTTCTACAAGGAGTTTGTCGCGATGGAGTCGGCGCTCGGACCGGGCGGGCAGATCCAGAGCTTTGAGGCCGTCTTCTCGCCGCGCGGCAGCGACGGCCTGCCGGTGCCGTTGTTTGACAGGGCCACCGGCAACATCAACCACCAGACAGCGAAAGCGTGGGAGGCGTACGACATCACGCTCATGCTGCGGCGGAACTGGAAGACGCTCTCACCCAGGCTCGTCGGCAAGCTGCACGTCTACGGCGGGAGCGCCGACAACTTCTTCCTCGACGGCGCGGTGGAGAAGCTCGCCGCGACGCTGAAGGAACTCGACCCCGACAACGCCCTGCACGCTGAGGTGAAGATCATCCCCGGAATGCCGCACGCGATTCACCAGCCAGCCCAGGCGGTCCTCTACAAGACCGCCGCATCAACGGCGCCGGCGGCCACACGCGTCCCGACCGAAGCCGTGCCAGCAGGGAAGTAGCTTCCTTCCGCGGGCCGATCACCGCTTGAGGTGAGTCGCAAGCCATGCGCATGGTGTCTTTTCGCGGTCTTTTGCGCAGGTGCTCGATCGACGGGTCGGGTGGTACCTCCGGGTGGTCGAGCGGGTGCGCGGCTCACATTGGCGTTAACGCGATTCTGCGCCCTCCGCACTCGGGCGTCGTGTAACCAGAGCAAATCGGCCGCGATGGCTCGAAGCAACGCTGAAATCGACGCTTGTGCCTCCGCGGCGATCGGTTAGACTCCACGCGGTCGCAGGAGCAACGGACGTGCGGATCGCGGTGTGCATGCTGGCGTGTATGGGTGCTGTTGGCGTTGCCCAACCTTTGGCCGGCGGTGCGCCACCTGACCCGGCAGGGATTGGAGCCACCACCCCTGCGTTCGCCCCCGGAGATGAAGCCGCCCTGATCGCGCGACGCAACCTGCGGGCGGCGTTGCTCCCGGCTGCGCCGGCCGTTCCCGACGCCCGCGACGCGGGCACCAACCCGATCGATCGGTTCCTGCTGTCGGCACAGCACCAAGCCGATCCAGGCTCGGCGTCGTGGGTGGCCTGCAGCGACGCCGTCTTTGTGCGTAGGGTCTACCTGGACCTGATCGGCGTGGTGCCGACGCTCGACGAGTCGGCCCGGTTCCTCGCCGACACCGCGCCCGACAAGCGTGCGAAGCTCATCGGCGAGCTGCTTGCGCGCAGCGGCGACTACGCCGACCACTGGGCGGTGTTCTGGGAGGATGCGCTCGCCAGCACGCCCAACAACTCAAACGGCGGCATGGCGACGCACGGGGACTACGCCGGGTTCATCCACGCGGCGTTCGTTGAGAACCGGCCGTTTGACGTCTTCGTGGCGCAGCTGCTCGACCCGGCGCTGCCGGGGTACAAGAAACCCGAACGGGGCGGGACCAACGGCGGCACCGTGCGGGCGCACCTGGTGCTCAACGCGACACCGACCGACACGCTGCAGACGGCGGCGGCGGTAAGCCAGGTGTTCCTGGGCACGGCGATGAAGTGCGCCTCGTGCCACAACCACTTTGAGAACCGTGAGTGGCCGCAGAAACGCTTCTACGCGTTCGCTTCGTACTTCGGGCCGAACAACCTGGAGATCGCGCGGTGCGAAGCGAAGACCGGGCGGGTGATCGCGCCGGAGTTCCCGTTCCCGATCCCCGGGGTGCCCGGCGATGTGCCGGCGAGCGAGAACGACCGCATGACGCGTGTGGCGCAGCTGCTGATCGACCCGTTCAACGAGCGGTTCGCGGGGACGACGGTCAACCGGCTCTGGAAGCGGTACATGGGGCTGGGGCTGATCGAGCCCGCCGACGACTGGCGCGAGGAGTGGCCCGCGAGCAACCCCGCGCTGCTGGCGTGGCTCTCACACGACCTGATCGCGAGCGGGTTTGACCTCAAGCACACGATCCGGCTCATCATGACCAGCCGCGCGTACCAGGCGGCGTACGAGCCGGCGCTGGAGGAGTTCTTCGACGTCGGCCAGCCGCTGGCGGTGCGCTATTTCCGCACGCCGTCGCTGCGACGCCTGACGGCCGAGCAGCTGATCGACAGCGTCCGCGTGGCGATGCAGCAACGGCTCGACCCTGCCAAGCGCCTGCTTCGCGCGAACGAATCGACGGGGCTGGCCCGCTCGCTGGGGCGTGCGGCGACGCGCAACGAGGTGTCAACCGGCCGGTCGGCGGAGACGTCGGTCGTGCAGGGCCTTGAGCTGCTCAACGGTGACGAGTTCGCCGGGCTGCTCAAGAGTGGCCCGCTCGTTGACCGGGCGACGGCGTGCAAGAGCGGAACGGAGGCGGCATCGCTGATCTATCGAGCCCTGCTCTGCCGCGAACCGTCCGCGGCAGAGGCGTCGGCGGTGTCTGATTACCTCGGCGAGAGCGTTACCGCCGAGGGCGTGCAGGATGTGCTGTGGGCGGTGGTGACCGGGCCGGAGTTTCAGTTCATCAGGTAGTGACGCGATGACGATGGATCGGCGCGAGTTTGTGATGACGGCGGCTGCGCTGGCGGCGGCGGGGGTTGTCGCGCGCGGCGCGGCCGCGGGCTCGATGCCCGCCCGCCAAGGCATGATGGAGCCCGACCCCGATGCTCCAGCGCCGACGGCCGACGCGTGCATCTACATCTACCTGCCCGGCGGTGTGGCGCAGACCGACACCTGGGACCCCAAGCAGCACACGCCTTTCCAGCAGGGGATGCTCGGCAGCGAGGTGCTGGGGACGTGCGCATCGATCCAGACGAAGGCCGACGGCGTGCGCCTGGGGGCGGGGCTCGAGAAAATGGCGGGGGTGATGGACAAGGGGTGCATCCTCCGCACACTGACGAGCGACGTGATGTTCGGCGCGGTGCACCTGCGTGCGCAGTACGCGGTGATGACCGGGTACATCCATCCGGCGGGGTTCAAGGCGCCGAGCATGGGCGCACTGGTCGGGCAGTCGCTGGGGCGGCGGCACCCGCTGGTGCCCGAGTACATCTACATCGGGCGCGACATCGACACCAGCGACTCGGAGAAGCAGTTCATCGCCGAGTACCTGGGACCGGGGTTCCTCGGCCCGGCGGCTGCGCCGTTCATGATCCCCGATCCCGGCGCCGGGCTGGCGACGCTGAGCGCCGCCGCGGGGATGACGCCGCAGCGTCTCGACCGGCGGCAGGCGCTGCTGGGGAAGCTCAACACGCTCGCCGACCGCGCGCTGCGCGACTCAGACTCCGCCGAGACGGTGCGGAAGATGATGGCCGACGCCCGCGCGATGATGGACTCGCCGGTGAAGAAGGCGTTCGACCTGTCGAGCGAGCCGGAGCGCGTGCGGAACGGTTACAGGGCGGCGGTCGGGCCCAAGGGCGTGATGGACAAGGGGTATTACTACGGCGACCGCTTCGGCAACGGGCTGCTGCTGGCGCGGCGGCTGGTCGAAGCGGGGGCGCGGTTTGTGCAGGTGGAGTACCAGTACGGGCCGTTCAAGGGGTTTGACATGCACGAGAGCGGCGCAGCCCGCATGGAGGAGATGAAGGGGCAGATCGACGGACCGATCGCGCAGCTCATCACCGACCTTCACGAGCGCGGCATGCTCGAGCGCACGCTGGTGGTCATCGGCACCGAGTTCGGGCGGACGATCGCGGCGGCGCCGGCGGCAGGCGTGGAGGCGGAGGGGGCGACCGAGACGCACACGGGCGAGAAGCTGGTGATCGCCGACGAGAAGATGTACGGCTTCCACGGGCACTTCAGCTCGTGCAACAACATGCTCTTCTTCGGCGGCGGCTTCAAGAAGGGGATCGCCTACGGCAAGACGGCCGAGCGCCACCCGATGCTGGCGGTTGAGAACCCGGTGAAGCTGATCGACGCGCACGCGACGATCTACCACGCGCTGGGCATGGGCCCGCGGACGTCGTTTGTGAGCGAGGGGCGGCCGATCTACATCACCAAGGACGGGAACGGGAAGGCCGTGGCGGGGTTGCTTGGGTAAGCATCGGCGCGACGGCCAAGTCGGCTCCCGGATCAGTCAACCATGAGCCGGCGTCTGCGGTCAGAGACGGTCACCACGCTGCGCGGCATCGAACGCGAGTTCAGCCGTCAGACCTGCACAGGCGGCGGGCTACGCGACCTGCCCGCCTGGGCACGTTCCATGCCACGCGTACGCCTGTGGGTAAGCCTCAAACTGATCCTCCACGCCCTCAAAGACGCACTGAAAGCTGTGGGACAACGGACCGGCCTTGCATAATCCTCTGGGAGAGGGAGGGTCGAGACGCGTCTAGTGCTTCAGCCGCGGGCCGGTATAGGCGGCCTCGCTCAGCGTCAGCTTCGCCACCGGTGTTCCTGCGCCGGCGTTGGCCTCGATCACCGCGTTGACCCACTCGTCGCCCGCCGACTGCTTGGCGCTGCGCACCTGCTGTGGCGAGATGGCCCACGTGTGCCCGTCAACGGTCGCGGCGATGCGCACCTGACCCTTGGCCATGACGAGCGTGACGGTCGAGCCGGGCGTCACCTCGCCCTCGAGCCCGCCCTCCATCACCGGCGTCTTGACGCACACAAACGTCGGGCTCCCTTCGCTCTTGACGCCCTCGCCGCCGGCGGCGAGGCTGGCGCAGTAGGCGGTCTGGGCGTCGAGCTCACGCGGCGGGAGGGACGAGCCGGCGCGGTCGGTGACCATGTACTGAACCATGGCGCGGTAATCGGCCGCGTTTGAGTTGATGGCGATGTTGTGGTCGGCGATGAGCTTGCCGTAGGGCCCGTGGCAGATGGAGCACTGGGTGTTGAAGTAGGTGATCGGGCCGATCGTCAGCGGCTCAGCCCATGAGGTTGCGGCGGGCTTTGCGGGGGCGGGTGGGGTGGAAGGGGACTTCTCGCACGCGCCTGCCAGCAGGCCCCCCACCGCCGACAGGACCAGAAGGCAGGATTTCGCGGTGGTGGTCACGCTGCAAGGGTATGGAACGCATTGTCGGCGGACATTGCTGGCCGCGGGCGTTTGTGTGGTCCATGATTCACCGTGCCGCACCAGCCCCCTCACCGAGGCCGCCGCGCCGCCTTCACGCTCATCGAGCTGCTGGTGGTGATCGCGATCATCGCGCTGCTGGTGGGCATCCTGCTGCCGGCACTGGCGGGTGCGCGGAACGCGGCCCGCGGCGTGAAGTGCTTGAGCAACGTGCGCCAGAACGTCGCGATCGTTCAGGAGTATGCGGACGAGAACAAGGGGCTGACGCCAGCGGTTGGTCAGCCGTACACGTCGTTCCCGTTCTGGGGGTTTGTAATCCAGGCCGCGTATGGACGCAACGGCACCACCGGCGCCGAGCTGTACTCCGATGAGTCGTCATTGATCTGCCCGAGCAACACCGACACCGGCGACGGCCGACGATTGAACCGGTGCTACGCGATGAACGCGACGGGGCACGCGCGCGACAGCGGCGGGTTTCCAAGCGACCCAGACGACTACGACGACCCCGCCGCGGCGACGGACCCGAGCAGACAGGTGTTTCTCCACATTAACCGCGTGCAGACACCATCTCAGACGGCTCTGTTTGTTGACTCGCTTTTTCTGCCCGGTTCGGGCGCTGCGCAGCCGCGCAGCGCGGGGCAGATCGACTTCCGCCAGCCAACGCACGTGAGTGCGCGGCTTGGATGGGTGCACGGCGGGCGATCGTCGCGTGCATTCAACGCTGGTTTCTTCGACGGATCGGCGCGAGCGATGACAGAACTGCCGGCGGGGTTTGCGGTGCCAGTGCCGTGAGTCCTTCTCCCAGCGGAGCTGGGAGAAGGGCTTGCTCGACGCTGCGCGTCGTTAGCGCATCACGTTCAGGCTGACGCGCTTCTCGATCTCGTCCACCGGCCGCGCGACCAGGTCGTAGCCGTCGGCGCCGACGATGACACAGCTCACCAGCTCGCCCGGCGAGAGCTCCTTGGCGCTCTGGACGAACGTGACGCTGTCGATCGACGGGGCCTGCGTGTACGTGCGGCCGGAGTAGAGCCTGCCGCCCTTGCCCACGCCGGTGGTTGCGCGGCCGGCGCTGCGGAGCGGCGCATCGATCAGCACGTCGAGCTTCATCCCACCGGCTGCGGGACGCTTCTCGTCAAACTCGGCGGCGCGCTTCTTGTTGCGGGCGAAGGCGATCTTCTGCTGCAGGGCCATCACCTCGCCGCGGCGGCGGGTTTTGACTTCGGCGGGGACGGCCAGCTTGGGGTCAGCCTCCATGTTGCCGGCGACGGTGCCGGGCTCCATGGAGTATTCAAAGACGCCCAGGTTCTCGAACTTCTGCTCTTCAACAAAGCGCAGGAGCAGTTCGTGGTCGGCCTCGGTCTCGCCGGGGAAGCCGCTGATGAACGTGGTGCGCAGCGCGATGCCGGGCACCCACATCCGCAGCTTGTCGAGCAGGCGGCGGGTCTGGTCCATCGTGATGCGCCGGCGCATCGAGGCGAGCACGGCGTCTGAGCCGTGCTGGAGCGGCATGTCGATGTACTTGAGCACGCGCGGCGTGGCGGCGAGCGCCTTGATCATGTCGTCGGCGAAGTTGCTGGGGTAGGCGTACATCAGGCGCACCCAGCCGTCCTTGACGCCCAGCTCGTCGAACGCCTTGCTCACCTGGCGCAGCATCGTCGGCATGCCGCCGGTGCCGTCGCGGTAGCCGATGCCGATGTCGTCGCCGTAGCTGGTCGTGTCTTGGCCGATGAGGTTGAGCTCGAAGCAGCCGTCGGCGATCAGCTCTCTGGCCTCAGCGATGATGCGCTCCAGCGGCTTGCTGCGCATCTTGCCGCGGATGCTGGGGATGGTGCAGAAGGCGCACTTCTGGTTGCACCCTTCGCTGATGCGCAGGTAGCCGTAGTGGCGCGGCGTGAGGCGCAGGCGGGCCGAGTCGTCCTCGAAGTAGCCGATGCCGCGCCCGTCCTTGCCGTTGACGGTGAGCCCGGTGACGGCCATGCCGCGCTCGCCCGCGGCGGTGAGGGCGTTGGCGTTGATCCAGTACTTGGGTGTCTCGTCGGCGCCGCCGGCAGCGGCCTCGCGCCGGGCGACACGGTCGCCGCGGACGGCCTCGACGATCTTGTCACGATCAAAGACGCCGACCATCGCGTCGATGCCCGGCGCCCACTCAAGGATCTTGGCGCGGTGACGCTGCACGAGGCACCCCGCGACGATGACCCGCTTGATCTGACCCGATTCCTTGCGGGCGAGGGCATCCTTGATGACGCCGAGCGACTCATCCTTGCTCGCTTCGAGGAAGCCGCAGGTGTTCACCACGACCGCATCGACCGGCTCACCCGCTTCGGCAAGGTCGTACTGCACCGGCTGCATGCCGTCTGTGGCGAGCAGACCGAGCATCTTCTCGCTGTCGACGAGGTTCTTGGGACAACCCAAAGAGACGAAAGCGACCGTGTTGATCGCGTCCGAGACTTCAGTAGTCGGGGTGGTGGTCTTTGTGCGGGGCATGGGGGAACCACAACCTTAGGGTGATTGCGGAGCTTGATCGACCTTCACGGCATGATTGGGGTGCGGACCCGCCCTGAACCCTATAGAACGCGGTTCTGGCTCTGCCACAGCCAGCAGAGCCCCACCAGCACGATGCCCGCCTGCACGCCTGCGACGAGGTCATCCACGAGGATGCCCCAGCCGCCCTTGAGTCTCTGGAGCCCGTTGGCGGGGGGGAGTTTCAGGATATCAGCGATGCGGAAGAGGACAAACGCCACGCCGATCGCCACGATCATCACAGCGCCCGTCTTCCACCGTGACTGCTCCACCGTCGCGCCGGCGACCACCAGCCACGCGTGCGGCAGGAACAGCAGCGTTACCGCCATGCCCGCCGTCTCGTCGGCGACAACCTGCGACGGGTCCTTGCGGCCAAACTCAACTTCGGCTCCGTCGCCAAAGCGCACGCACGCCCACGAAAAGACCAGCGCGAAGACGGCGAGCACGCCGTACCACAGCGGCGTGCCGACCTGATCCAGCAGCACGAGCCCGGCCGCGGCAGCGCACGGCGGCAGACTCCCCCAGGTGCCCGGCGCGGGGCGCATGAAGCCGAGCCCGAACGATGTGATCAGGCGTCGACCGATCGGGCTCACGCCTCACCCCCCACTCTCGCTTCACGCTTGGCGGCGCGGGCCTGCGCCAGCAGGTGCACGCAGCGCACCACATAAGGCACGCCGCTCATGACGGTGAAGAACATCATGCCCCACACCGTGATGTCGATGGTCATGCGCCCCCAGGGGTTCTCCCACCAGTGGTACTTCTCGTGCTCGCGCACCGCCGGGAGGACGGCCGTAACCGCTGTAGCCACCAGCACGGTTGGGATGACCACCGACTGGAGAATCATCTTTCCCTTGCCCCACCAGTCTGCCCCGAACCTAATCCCCTGCCCCTCCAGCACGCCGCGGATGCTCGTCACCAGCAACTCACGGCCGAGGATGACGACGACCATCCACGGGTAGACGCCGCTGATCTGAATGCCGTGCCCGCTCAGGCGGGCCGGCACCGCTCCGCCGGCTCCGCCCGGGAACTCCCACCAGAAGTCCGGGCCGGCGAGAAAGACGAAGGCGCCGACGATGAGGATCTTGTCGGCGAACGGGTCCATGATCCGTCCGAACGCGCTCTCAACCTGCCACCGCCGGGCCAAAAAGCCGTCGGCGATGTCGGTGAGCACCGCGACGATGAACAGGCCTGCCGCCAGCAGCAACAACCAGTCAATCCGCCCGGCCTGGGCTGCCGAGTCGTCCCAACGCCACAGCGTGAGCACCGCGAAGAACACAACCGCCATCAGGACCCGTGCTGAGGTGAGCCAGTTGGGCAGTTCGCGCCGCCAGAGGGGGGCGGTCGCGGGTTGTTGCTGTTGGCGCATCATCCGGCGCAAGCGTACCGCCCCGGCGCGAGCGAAACACATCCCGGTGCGCGGCCGATGCCTGACAAAGAGCCCCGGCTCGGGCCGGGGCCTGGGGTTAGCGTCGATCGGAGCAATCAGGCGACGGTCGTCACGAGCGTTCAGTCGCAGCCCGCGAAGAACAGGTCGATGAAGACGACGAAGTCGTTGTTGTCAAACGCTCCATCCTGGCCCGGGACGCCGCCCTGCACGCCAAGATCGGCGAGCGCGTTGGCCGCGAAGAAGTAGTCGATGAAGACGATGAAGTCGTTGTTGTCGTTGCGGCCGTCGGGCCCGGCGAGTCCGCCCTGGCGGCCAAGATCGGCCGGGCAGGTCCCCTGGGTGTTGTTGGCGCGGATGTTGGCCAGCAGCACATCGGACCCGCCGTTGCCGCCGCTGTTGAACGTCATGACCGCGCCGCCCGTTGGCGTGGGCGCGACCCACAGTCGTCCCTTGCTGCTCAGGTTGCTGCACACCTCGTGGATCGCCGGCGTGAAGACCAGCGAGCCCGCGGCATCAACCAGCGCCGCCTGAACGACGCCCGACGTCGCCGTCGATGGGCGACCCTCAAGACCGAGCACGTAGCAGCCGCCCTGCGGCCGCAGGGCCGTCTGGACGAACGATTCCTGGTTCGCGTCCGGCGCCGAGACCGTTGTGCCCAGCGCCCCCCACGCAAGGTTGCCGGCGGCATCGATCTTCTGGACGTTCGTGCCCCACTGGTTCTGCGTGGTGTTGGTGCGCGTGTAGCTGACGTAGATGTCGTTGTTGGCCGCGTCGTAGGCCGAACTGGCAGAGATCTTGTAGAAACCGGCGTCGGCGTCCGTCACCGGGCGGCCGTAGTCGGTGGCCCAGCGCTTGACGCCCGCCGCGCTCACCTGCTGGACAAACGCCAGCCTGAGGCCCGCGTTCTCGTACCACGAGAAGACGGCGCCGCCCGAACCGTCTGGCTCGAACGTGGGGAAGTAGCCGATCTGGATCGAGCCGCCCTGCGTTGCGCTGTACGTGCCGCCGCCCAGCGGGTAGGCCGAGCCCGGCGCCGGGTCGTAGATCGCCACGCCCAGCACCGTCGGCGAAACGTCGGGCCACAGAGGCGTCATGGCCGAGTCGAACTTCTGAGCGTGAAGGTACTTGGAGGTTGTCGCGCCGGTGCCGAATGAACGCACCCACAGCGCAATGCACGAGCCCGCTTCGCCCGGCTGCAGCTCGCACAGCGTGTAAGGCTTGATCACCGGGAGTGTTTCGATCAGCGTGGTGAGCGCACCGGTGGGCGTGCCGCTCGCGTTGACCTTCTGCAGCTTCACGGCCGAGGGGTTGGTCGGGGCCTCGGACCAGCCCACCATGTAGTTGCCGTCGCTGAGGATGCAGAACCGCGGCGTGTTGCGGGCGACCGCGGTTGCCGGAGAAACAGCGGAGCTCCAGACGATCGAGCCCGTCGCGTCGACCTTTGTCAACTGGATGGTGTTGGCGTCCATGCGGTAGACCAGCACGGCGTTGCCCGCGCTGTCCGCCCGCATGTCGTAGTCCTGCGTTGAGCTCAAGGAGCGGTCGGCGATCAGCACGCCGTTGTGGGGCCACTGCTCGACACCGGCCGCGTTGTACCGCTGCAGGTAGACGTCGTAGCCGCCGGAGCGGTTGTCAAACCACGAGACGTAAAACGACCCGTCGGGCATCATCCGCACTTTGCTCTGCGTCTGATCGCCCCCCAGGTCGCCAACCGCCGGAAGGGCGAAAGGGTCACTTGAGAACTGACCGAACGCTGCGCCGCTTGTCGCGAACGATGCGGCAACCGCCAGCAGGCACGCTGAGATGCTCCGAGCCATGGTTTGTTTCCTTCGTTTCTGCGCTTCCGGTTACACCCTACCACTGATTCTGAAACTCTGGTACACTCTTTCGACAAAACCTTGCGAAGTGTTCTCAGATCAATATACTGATTCTGAGAACATCGTCAAGGCTCCTTCTGCGAATTCCGACCATGTCGTCACATTCCGGTCTGAAAAGCCTGGTTTCATCGACTGTCCGAGGGCGGACGACGCCGCTCACCCGGACCGAAAAGCTCAAGGCCCAGCAGGTTGCTCTCCGCCTCAGAGATGAACTGCGCGGCGTGCTTGACCTGCTTGCCCCACCCGATCGGGGTGCCAGCTCGCTCGCCAAGAAGCTCCACCTCGACCGGGCCACCTGCCAGCGGATCGTGGCGACCCTCGCCGAACCAACCCCCGATGCCCGCACGCTCGTCAACTTTCCGGGCATCGAGGGTCTGCGGCTGTTCATCGACGCCGTCGCCCGGCGCCCCAAGGCCGCCCCGAGCGACAAGCAGCTCATCGAGTCCGCGGCGAACGCCATCGACAGCTTTGAGAGCCTGCTGGACCAACTGAAGGTGTCACAGCGCGGCCTGAGGCGTTTGCTCGAGGACCACTCGGTGCAGCCTGTCGAGGTGGCCAAAGCCGAGAACGACTGGCTCGGGCAGGACGACGTTGCCGCACGCGCCACGCTCTTTAACGCCGCGGCGCACGTGGTTGGTCGCTGGACCGACACGCTGGTGGGCGTTTCGATCATCCGCCCGGTCGTCGGTTCGCCCAAGCTCACCCAGAGCGTGCAACTGCGTGCCCACCTTGGGCACCACGCCCATCAGACGAGCGTGCCGCTGGAACTGGGCAGCCGCGCCCAGGTGCACGACACGGACAAGACGGTGTACGCGAACCTCGACGAAGACGGTCAATCGGGCCCGTGGGGGGCGCTGGTGGTGCCGTTCTGCTCGCGTCCGCTGCCGCGCGTGACGTCGCGCCGTCTGGGGGGCACGGTCACGCACGTAGTTGAGCGTGAGGAGTCCTCGCCGGACACACCGTTTGACGTGGTGATCGCCAACCGCACCGGCACCCCCGAGCCTCACCCCGCGACGCTGACACCCGCGGTGGGCGAGGTCTCGTCGATCGTGCGTTACCCGAGCCGGCGGATGCTGCACGACGTCTTTCTCCACCGCGACATCGCCCGCACGTGCATCCCCGCGCTTGAGGCGCACCTGTGGACGCCCACCGACGCCCGCCTGATGGCCCGCTGGTCGACGCGCATCCCGGGAGGGCCGAAGCTGCAGCTGCTGGGCCAGGGGCTCAAAGCGGCCTCTACGCCCGCGTGGGACCGCTACCTCGACCTGCTGCGGTACGGCTTCGAGCACGCCGCCTGGAACCCCGACGACTTTGTCGGCTACCGGTGCGAGATCGAGTTCCCCTTGTGGCGCTGCTCCTACCACTTCCTGTTTGACTTCACAGCGGGCGACCCCGCGTGACGGCAACCTAACGCGAAACAACCCGCCGCTCGCGCCGGCGAACCACGCATATCATCCGCCGCTCGCCCGCAGGCCTTTCGAAGGGGGTTTTCCGCGATGCTCAACGAGCTCTTCCAATCACCCGCGCTCTGGTTCACCGTTCCGGCACTGCTGGGGACGGGCATTTTCCTGCTCAAGCTCCTGCTGATCCTGGTGGGCCTTGACCACCACGGCGACACCGACAGTTTCGACGTGGGGCACGCGGGCGACGGGCACGGGCACCACGGCGGCGACGCCGGCGGCGCGTTCAAGCTCGTGTCCGTGCAGACCACCTTCGGCTTCATCATGGGCTTCGGCTGGAGCGGCCTGGTCTGCCTGAAGGCGTTCGAGTGGTCGCCCGCGCTGAGCGTGCTGGGCGGATTGGTCGGCGGCTCGGCCTTTGGCTTCCTGGTCGCGCTGCTGCTGCACGCGGTCAAGAAGATGGAGAGCAGCGGGAACGTCAACATGGCCACCGCCGTCGGGCACGAGGCCGACGTCTACGCCAACGTCCCCGCCAAGGGAGAGGGGCGCGGCCAGGTGCGCATCGTCATCGGCACCCGCGAGCGCATCGTTCAGGCCACCTCCGACGGCCCGGCCCTCAAGACCGGCAGCCGCGTGAAGGTCGTCCACACCCACGCCGACAACTCGATCATCGTGACGCCGGTTTGAACCGCGCAGGGCTGTGCGCACCGGGGACGGGCCGACCGCCCGCTCCCACGGCGCAGCCGTGAGGCCGCACCCCGTCGACAGCGGGCCCGGCAAGACACCCGCCGCGCTCTGCGGCCCCGTTTCCTGTACACTCACGCACACACCCGGGCGCACCGTGCGCCCATCGAAGGGGACTCTCTTGAACACGTTCACGCTTGCGTTCCAACAATCTTCCAGCACCAGCTTCGCCCCGCTGATCTACATCGGCGCGATCCTGGCCTTGCTGCTGGTGCTGCTCTTCTTCGGCCTGCTGGTGGCCCGGCAGTACAAGCGCTGCCCGAGCAACCGCATCCTGGTGATCTACGGCAAGGTCGGCAAGGAGCGGTCGAGCAAGTGCCTCCACGGCGGCGGTGCGTTCGTTGTGCCGCTGGTGCAGGACTACTCGTACCTGTCGCTCGAGCCGATCGTCATCGACATCCCGCTCGAGGGCGCGCTGTCGCTCAACAACATCCGCGTCAACGTGCCGGCGACGTTCACCGTTGCCATCTCCGTCGACCCGGTGCTGATGAACAACGCCGCCGAGCGCCTGCTGAACATGCCGGTGCAGGTGGTGCGCGAGCAGGCGCAGGACATCATCCTGGGCCAGCTGCGCCTGGTCATCGCGACCCTGACGATCGAGGAGATCAACAAGGACCGCGAGAAGTTCATGAACCTGATCAACGAAAACGTCGGTCAGGAGATCAACAAGCTCGGGCTCTACCTGATCAACGTCAACATCCGCGACATCACCGACTCGAGCGGGTACATCGAGGCGATCGGCAAGCGGGCGGCCGCCGAGGCCATTCAGCGCGCCAAGGTCGAGGTCGCCCAGCAGGAGCGCGAGGGCGCCGTGGGTGAGGCGCTCGCCGTCCGCGAGCGGACGGTCAAGGTCTCCGCGGAGCAGGCCGCCAGCGTCGAGGGCCAGAAGCTGGCCGAGCAGAAGCAGCGCGTCGCCGTCGCCGCGCTTGAGGCCGAGGCGGCCAAGGGCGAGGCGACCGCCAAGCGCGACCGCGACATCGCCGTCGCCCAGCGCGAGGCCGAGCGCATCGCCGCCAGCAAGCAGGCCGAGCAGGAGCAGCGCGTCAAGGTCGCCATGGCCGAGTCGCAGGCGATCCTGGGTGAGAACGACGCCAAGCAGCGCGTCGCAGAGTCGGGCGCGCAGCTCGCCGAAGTACAGGCCGACGCACGCCGGCGCGCCGACGTCGCCTCGGCAAAGGCACAAGAGGCCGTGCTGATCGCCCAGCGCGATCAGGAGATCGCACGCCTGGGCAAGGAAGAGCTCGCCCCGCAGGAGGTCGAGAAGAAGCGCGTCGAGATCGCCGCCGAGGCCGAGGCCGAGAAACGCAGGCGCGAAGCCAAGGGTGAGGCCGACGCCACGCTCATGAAGTACCAGGCCGAGGCCGCGGGCGTGCAGAAGGTGATGGAGGCGAAGGCCGAGGGGTACCGGCGCCTGATCGAGGCGTGCGGCTCTGATCCGGCCGTCGGGCCCACGCTGCTGCTGATCGAGCAGCTCCCCAAGCTGGTCGAGGCGCAGGTGCAGGCCATCAAGGGCCTCAAGATCGACAAGATCACCGTCTGGGACAGCGGCACAAACAGCGCCACCGGGCGCAACGCCACCGCCGACTTCCTCTCCGGCATGATCGGCAGCCTGCCCAAGCTGCACGAACTCGCCAACCAGGCGGGCATCAAGCTCCCCGCGGCGCTTGGTGAAGTGGTGCAGCGCGGCGACGGCGTCGTCTCACCGGGCGGCTCGGGCAAGCCAACCCGTGACGACAAGCACTGATCTTCCCGCGCAGCGCGGCCCAGCCGCCGCGCTGCGCATTGCCCGCTCGCCGGCCGCGCGGCCCCGCAGATCACCCTCGCGCTGCGCGGGCGCGCCGGTCGGGTCCAGCGGATGAAAAAGAACCGGTTCATGCTCGCGCTCGCCGTCGTCTTCTCGGCGATCTTCTGGACCCTCAGCGGCGTCTTCGTGCACGGCTGGATCGCCCAGGCCGGCACGTCGGGGTGGCCGTCGACAACCGGCGAGGTCATCGCCAGCCGCGTCGCCACCCGCACCGGCAGCAAGGGCGGCCACACCTACGCGCCGGAGGTCGATTACAAGTACACCGTCGGTGCCAACGACTACAACAGTTCGTCGATCTCGCTCTCGACAACGTTCAGCGACTCCGGCGGCGGCTACGCCCGGCGCACGGTTGCGCAGTTCCCCGCCGGCAGGAAGATCGCTGTGTACTACGACCCGTCCGACGCGAGCCGCTCGGTGCTGCTGCGTGGGACCGGCGACCGCGACTGGCAGATGCTCGGCCTGGTGGCGCTCTTCCTGAGCGTGCCGGTCGTTCTCTGGGTTGTCTACGTGCGCTCGGTTTGCGCCGGCGGACGAGGGCACGTCGGCACCGTGCGCGTGCTCGAGCCCGCGCCGGGCTTCACCGTCGTGCGCGCGGTGACGGTCTGGCCCTGGGTCGCCGGGGCGGCAGCGTGGTTCACCGGGCTTGTCGCAACGTTCGTGGCGGTCCTGCTCGCGCCGGGGTCAAGCGCGCGCGAGGTGCTGCTGATCGGCTGGGGTGCCACCGTGCTCGCCACCTTTGCCGCGTGGCTCTGGCGGACGCGCTGGATCACCGCCGGACGCTGCGACACGGTGATCGACCGGGCGTCGGGGGTGCTGATCCCCCCCCGTGGGCGCAGGCCCGTGGCCGAGTCGATCGCGTTGGCTCGCGTGACCGGAATAAGGCTCAAGCAGGACAGCCCGATCTCGACCAACAACGCCAGGCACTGGCGCATCCACCTGGTCGTCGAAGGGGAGCCCAAGTCTCGGCCGATCGCCGACGTCCGCACCAAGGCCGACGCCAGGACCTTTGACGCGTGGCTGCGGGCGCGTGCCGGCCTCCCGCCCGCCGAAGGGCAGAGCTGACCGGACCGCCAGCGGGACCCTCGCGATTACCAGGTGCAGAATCCGGGCGGCACGTTACACTCTGCCCATTCCCCGCCCCGGAGCCTCCCCTTGCCGCAAGACACGCCCGCGCCACAGGAAGTCACCCAGCTCCTCAACGCCGCCAGCGGGGGCGACTCACGCGCCGCCGAAGAACTGCTGCCGCTGGTCTACCAGGAACTCCGCAAGCTCGCCCGGGCGCGCATGGCCAACGAGGCACCCGGCCAGACGCTGCAGCCGACCGCCCTCGTGCACGAGGCGTACATGCGCCTGCTCGGCGACGCGAACGTCACCTGGGACGGGCGCGGGCACTTCTTCGGCGCTGCCGCGCGGGCCATGCGGCGCATCCTCGTCGAGCGCGCCCGCTCGCGCAACCGGATCAAGCGCGGCGGGGACCGCCAGCGCGAGGTACTCAGCGACGACATGGCCGTCGCCAGCGGCAGCGAGCGTGACGACGAGCAGCTGGTCGCTCTCGACGGCGTGCTCGCGAAGCTGGAGGCCTACGACTCGCGCAAGTGCGAGGTCGTCATGCTCCGCTACTTCGCCGGGCTCTCGATCGAAGAGACGGCCGCGGCACTCGGCGTCTCGCCCGCCACGGTCAAGAACGAGTGGGCCTTCGCCCGCGCGTGGCTGCACCGCGAGATGGCCAAGCAGGCCGGCTCCGATGAGAAGGGGCAGGACGCCAAGTGACCCCCGAACGCCAGAGGCTGGTGGAGGAGGTCTTCCTCGCCGCCGTCGAGGCCGGCGCGGACAGGTGGATGTCCGTCATCGAGTCACGCTGCGGAAGCGACGTTGAGCTCCGCGCGGAGGTTGAGGGCCTGCTGGGGTGCCACCGCGACGACGGGGGCGACGGCGTGCTCGACCGCGCCGCCCCTGTCGGCCAGAGCCTGCTGCAGGGGTTTGAGAAGGCGGCCCTTGGCGAGGTGCCGCTCCCCCCCACCGGCAAGATCGGGCATTACAAGATCAGCCGCGTGCTGGGCGCGGGGGGCATGGGAGCGGTCTACGTCGGCGAGCAGGACCGCCCGCGGCGCACCGTCGCGCTGAAGGTGATCCGCCCCGGCTACCGCAGCCAGCAGGTGCTCAAGCGGATGGAGCACGAGGCCGAGCTGCTCGGCCGCCTGCACCACCCCGGCATCGCGCAGATCTACGAGGCCGGCACCGCCGATGCCTGGGGACAGGGGCCGCAGCCGTTCTTCGCGATGGAACTGGTCGACGGACCGCCCATCACCGAATACGCAAACGGCCGGCAGCTCGGCCCGCGCGACCGCCTGAAGCTCATGGCGGGCGTGTGCGACGCGGTGCAGCACGCCCACCAGCGCGGCGTGATCCACCGTGACATCAAGCCCGGCAACATCCTTGTCGGCGCCGACGGGCAGCCGAAGGTTCTCGACTTCGGCGTCGCCCGGGCCACCAACAACGACCTCTACATGACGACGCTGCAGACCAGCGTCGGCCAGATGATCGGCACGCTGCCGTACATGAGCCCCGAGCAGGTCGCCGCCGACCCCGACCAGATCGACACCCGCACAGACGTCTACGCCCTGGGCGTGGTGATCTACGAGCTGCTCACCGGCCGCCTCCCACACGACCTCAAGAACCGGCCCATCCCCGAGGCGGCGCGCATGATCCGCGACGAAACGCCGGCGCGCCTGGGGGCGGTCCGCCGGGACCTGCGCGGCGAGATCGAGGTCATCGTCGCCCGCGCGATGGAGAAGGACAAGTCGCGCAGGTACGGCTCGGCCGCCGAACTGGCCGCCGACATCCGCCGCTACCTCGCCGGCGAGCCGATCTGGGCGAAGCGCGACTCGGGCTTCTACGTCGTCCGCAAGACCCTGCTGCGCAACAAGGGCGTCGCCGCCCTGGTCGGGGTTGTCGTGCTGCTGGTGGTCGGTTTCGCCATCTACGCCAGCGTGCAGGCTGCGAAGTTCCGCGACAAGGCGTTCGACGAGGGCCTCGCCCGCGCCCGCGCCGACTCGGCGCTCAAGCTCGCGCAGGCGGAGTCGACGCGGAACGAAACGCTCAACAGCCAGCTCCAGCGCCAGCTCACCGCGGGCGTGATCGAGCGCGGCCGCCTGGAGGCGATCGCCGAGAACGGCGCCGGCGCCGAACGCTTCCTCTGGCCCGCCCTCTTCAAAGACCCAGACGACGACGCCGCGCTGTGGGCGCTGCGGGAGCTCTACGGGCGGTTCCCCTGCGACTGGGTCGTCCGCACGCCTTACTGGCTGACGGGCGTGAGCGTCCGCAACGGGCTCATCGCCGCCTGCGACCGCTTCGGCGGGATCACGGTGCTCTCGGGCGAGAGCGGCGCCGTCCGGGCGACGCTCCCCGGCACGCTCGCCGGCGGGTCGACAGGGGCCAACTGCATCCGTTTCATCGCCGACGACCTCTTCGCCGTGTTCTACGCAGACGGCACCGGCCGCGTGTTCTCCTGCGAGAGCAGCTCGCTGATCGAGGCCCTCAACTGGAAGGCGCACACCGCCCTGGTCACCGCCTGCCAGGTCGCCCCCGCGGGCGACGTGATCGCCACCGCCGGCTTCGACGGCACGCTCCGGCTGTGGACGCTGCCGGGGATCACACTCCAGAGCGAGATCGAGTGCGGCCCCGGCGCAACCGCCGTCGCGTTCGCTCCCGATGGGCAGACCATCGCGACGGCCGCGGTCAACGGTCACATCAAGCTGTGGTCGCGCGCTGACGGCCGCCTGGTCCGCACGATCGAAGCGGGGGAAACACCGATCTCGGCGCTCATGTTCTCGCGCGACGGAGCGGTGGTCTACGGCGGCGGCAGCGAGCGAAGGGTCGACGGCTGGAACGTCGCGGACGGGTCTCAGGCGGCCGGGCTCGGGGTGACGCCCGGCGATGTGCACCGGATCATCTTCGCGCCGACACTCGAGAACAGGCCCGACGCCAACGACCGGCTCGCGGTGATCAGCAACCTGGGCGTGCGGATCATCGTGCAGGCACCAACGCCCCAGTCGCGCCTGCTCGCTTACAACGCCGACGGGCTGACCGACGCCGCGTGGAACGGCGACCGCCTGATCACCGTCGATGTCAACGGCCTGGTGCGCTGCTGGGACACCCGGCCCGAGCCGTCGCAGACGCACCTGCACCCGCACAACAGCTGGGTGTTCAGCACCGAGTTCTCACCCGACGGCGAGCGCCTGGCAACGGCAGGCGGCGACGGTGCACTCCGGCTTTGGAACGCGCACACCGGCGCGCCGGTCTGGCAGGCCTCGATCACCGGCGACACCACGCGCACGCCAGGATCGCGCCCGTTCAGCACGCGCGCCCGCATGCTCCGATGGCTCTCACCAGACGTCATCCTCACCGGTGCCGCGGACGGCATGCTCAGGTTCCACGCCGCCGGTGACGGCGCCCTGATCGGCACCGTTGCCGCCGCCAGGGGCGAGCTCTACGGGATGGCCGTCAGCCACGACGGAGCGCGCATCGCCACCGTCGCGACCGACCGCGCGCTGCGCGTGTGGGATGCACGCACCCGCAAGCTCGTGTGGGAGGCGACCAACCTGGAGGTCTTCGCCCGCGGCGTCGCCTTCAGCCCCGACGGTTCCCGTCTCTACAGCAGCGGCAGCAGCAAGGGGGTCATCGTCTGGGACACGGCGTCCCACAAACAAGTCGGCCTGCTCCCCACCAGCACGCCCCCGTGGGCGGTCGCCGCGAGCCCCGACGGCCTGCGCGTCGGCGTCGGCACGCTGGAGGCCGGTGTAGACATCATCGAACTGGCAACGGGCACCCGCATCGGCGGACCGAGCGGGCACCTCCGCGTCGTCGCCAGCGTGGCGTTCAGCCCGGACTCAACGCTGCTCTTCTCCGGCGGCGACGACGGCACCGTCAAGATCTGGGAAGCGTCGCACGCGCGCCTGCTCAGCAGCATCGAGAGCGGGCTGGGCGAGGTCCCCTCTGTCGGCGTAAGCCCCGACGGGTCGCTGCTCGCCTACGGGTGCTCAGGTCGCGCAGCCGTGGTCCGCGACCTCTATTACCACGACCGTCACATCGCCGCAAGCCTCGAAAGCGCCATCACTCAGTACGCCGGCGAGAGCGTCCCGGCTGAGAACCTCAGGGTCCTGCGGCAGCGCGCTATCAGCGGGTCGTTCCGGTCGGGCACGCGCATCGAGCCGTCATCGGCCGGGTTAGGTAAATAACCTAGCTCCGATCGACCTCAACTTCGCGCGGACTTCCGGCCATTCTCGGACGCCGAAACCGAAGCCCCGGATGTGGGGACGAGCACGCAAGCACGGGGGTTTCAGCAGACTTTCACCAATATGCGGGAACCCGCTTGCAACCCACGCGTCAACCGGTCAGTATGGTGGTGGTGCCCGCCCGGGTGCCGCGGTTGAAAGGGGGCGAAATGGAGTTGGAAATGAAGAGCCGGTCCGCTGTTGCCGCATTGGTGATGCTCTCGTTCGCCGCCGCTATCACCGGCTGCGCCTCGATCAACTCCGCACAGCGCAGCACGCCGCGCGACTTCATTGCCGAGGCAGCACGGGACGACGCCGAGATCCAGCGCCTGCTGCACACCCCCCGGCCCTGGCTCCCCAGCGGGCCGCCCCCAGGCTCGACCGACATGGCCCCTTTCGCGGCCTGCTTCGACAGCGAGTTCCCGCCGTCGCCCGAGACGATCGCCAACGTCAACGCGCTGATCCGCAACTCGCTGGCGAAGTACAACGCCGTTGACCGGTGGCAGACCACGTCGATCAACGGGTCGGTCGCCAGCGGCAACCCCATCACGCTCCGCGTCAGCTTCGTGCCCGACACCGTCAACGCGCCCGACCTCAACAGCGCGTACGGGCCCAGCACGCTCTTCGCCTCGATGGACGCCAAGTTCGGCGGCAACCGCGCGCTCTGGATGAGCCGCATCCAGGACGCGTTCGCACGCTGGAGCACCCTCACCGGTGTCAGCTACGTCTGGGTCACCGCGCCGGGGGTTGACTGGGACGACGGCGCGGCGTGGGGCCAGGGCGGCTCGCCCACGCGCGGCGACATCCGCATCGCGATGCGCACGATGGACGGCGCGTCGGGCGTGCTCGCCTTCAACAGCTACCCAGACAACGGCGACATGGTGCTCGACAGCGCAGAGAACTGGGGAAACTCCAACAACAACTACCGGTTCCTCCGCAACGTCATCATGCACGAGAACGGGCACGGGCTCGGGCTCGCGCACGTCTGCCCCGTCAACAACACCAAGCTCCTCGAGCCCACCTACTCAGGCTCGTACGACGGGCCACAGCAAGACGACATCCGCGGCGTGCAGTTCCGCTACGGCGATCCGTACGAGCCCAACAACACCGCGGCCGCCGCGACGGTGGTCGCGTCGGTCAACCCCGGCCAGAGCTTCACCATCGGCACCGTTCCCACGCCGGCGGTGTCAAACGCATCACTGGTATCGCTCACCTCAAGCACCGATCAGGACTGGTACCGCTTCGACCTCACCGCGACGGCGCTGGTCTCGGCGACCGTCACCCCGCTGGGGACAACCTACGACGCAGCGGTCCAGAGCGGCTCGTCGTGCCCGTCCGGCTCGCCGGTCAACGCGCTCACGCAGGCCGACGTCGCCGTCGCCGTGATCGCGGCTAACGGAACCACCACGCTCGGCTCAGCGAGTTCCGGCGCACCGGGCATCGCCGAGACCGCCGCCAGCGTGCTCGTCCCCGGCGGCGCTCAGTTCTACGTCAAGGTTTATAACTCCAGCACGGCAACGCAGAGCCAGCTCTACCGGCTGACCGTCAGCACCTCGGCGGTGACCGGCCTCTACGCCACCGACGGCACCTACACCGACGGTGTCCACCTGAGCTGGACCGCGATCCCCGGCGTCACCGCCTACAGCATCTGGCGCAGCGACGACTCCAACCGCCTCAACGCCATCCCGATCGGCACCTCAAACAGCACCACCTACATCGACGATACCGCCGGCGCCGGGGACGTGTACACCTACTGGCTCCGGGTGTCGCAGAACGGCAACCCGACGACCGACGTTGCCGGTCCAGAGACCGGCTCCAGGTCTCCCTGCAACGTCGACATGGGCAAGCAGGGCGGCGTGCCCGGCTTCGACGGTCTGCTTGACAACAACGACTTCATCGTCTTCATCAACTACTACTTCGCCGCCGACCCCCGTGCCGACTTCGCCAGCCAGGGCGGGCTCGCCCCCGGTGACGGCCTGATCAACAACAACGACTTCATCGGGTTCATCGACGCCTTCTTTGCCGGCTGCCAGTAAGGCAAGGGCAAGTCGCCCAGAACCGACCTCCGACGGCGGCCGCTCGCCGGCCGAGCGCGGCGTTCGCCGTCCCGATACACTCGCACCGTGCCCAAGCTGAGCGCGAACACCCCGACCGCCACGCCCACGCGCAAGACGCGGGAGCCGGTTGCGATCACACTGGAGCCTACGCGACCGGCCGCGCCGACCGGCCCGGAAGTCGCCGTCCCCTGGCGGAGCAAGCCCGACCCCGACACGCGGGTGTACATCGGTGACTGCCGCGAGGTACTGCCGCGCATCCCCGAGGTGCGCAAGGGCCAGGTCGACCTCGTCTTTGCCGACCCGCCCTTCAACTGGAACCGCGACTACGACCGCTTCAAGCAGAACGGGCCGGGCGCCGCCGAAACGGACGAATACAAGACCTGGGAAGACGGCATGAAGCGCGAGGACTACCTCGACTTCACCTACGGGTGGATCAACGCCTGCATCAACGGGCTTACCCCCACCGGCTCGCTCTTTATCAACATCCCCGACGACACCGCCGCCGAGATCGTCTGCTTTCTCAAGGGGCACCTGCCCACCAAGCCGGCGCGACCGATGCACATGGTCAACTGGTGCGTCTGGCACTACCGCTTCGGCCAGAACCGCACCGACTCGTTCATCAACAGCAAGGTCCACTGCCTCTACTTCTCGCCGTCGCCGGCAGGCCGAACGTGGAACCCAAAGGCCGTGCTCGAGCCCTCCGACCGGGCCACCACCTACTTCGACCCGCGCACCCAGAGCAAGAAGGACGGCATGCCACCCGGTATGCGCATCCCCATGGACGTCTGGTACGGTCCGTACTGGGGACGCGTGCAGGGCAACAACACCGAGCGCCGCGACAAGCACGACAACCAGCTCCCCGAGGCCTACCTCAACCGCGTCATCCGCTGCGCCAGCAACGAGGGGATGCTCGTGCTCGACCCGTTCCTGGGCAGCGGCACAACGGGCGTAGTCGCCCGAGCGCTCAACCGCCGATTCATCGGCTGCGAGTACAGCGCCGCCAACGCGCAGAGCGCCTGGACCCGCGTGGCCGATCTCGGCGTCGCCCGGCCGCTGAGCACCTACGACGGGCTCAGCACCGCGATCCACAAGCCCCGCTTCTCGCCCCGCAAAAAGAAGTAACCGGGCTCCTGCCGAGCCCTGCAAACGGGGGTCGGGCGTGCCGCCCGGGGTCGATTTAGACATCTTAATTCGATAACCATCGAACCGTTCGCCGGGCACCCCCGTAGAGTCTCAGCCCCACGGTGCGGCCAGGCAAAGGGGAACCGATGCGGACACTGATCGCCATCCCGGTCTTCAACGAAGAGCAGTACGTCTCCCGCGTGCTCGCCAGCGTGATCGAGTTCGCCCCCGGCACCCCGGCCGACATCCTGGTCATCGACGACGGCTCGACCGACGCCACCGCCGCGCTGGTTGAGAAGTTCCCCGTCCGGCTCATCCGGCACGAGAGCAACCGCGGCTACGGCTCGTCGATCATCGACGCCTTCGACTACGCGGCCCGCGAGAGCTACGACTGGGTCATCACCCTCGACTGCGACGAGCAGCACGAGCCGGCCCGCATCCCGCTCTTTGTTGCCGAGCAGGGCAAGACCTCGCGCGACATCCTCAGCGGCTCGCGCTACATCGCCTCGATCGACGAGGCCACCACACCGCCGGCCGACCGGCGCGCCATCAACGTCGCCCTCACCGAAGAGATCAACCGCCGGCTCGGATTCGAGCCGGCCCTCACCGACACGTTCTGCGGCTTCAAGAGCCACCGCGTCTCGGCGCTCTCGCGCCTCCACCTCACCGAGCAGGGGTACGCCTTCCCGATGCAGTTCTGGGTGCAGGTCGCCGCGGCCGGGCTCACCGTCGGCGAGATCCCCGTCAAGCTGATCTACAAAGACCTCACCCGCAGCTTCGGCGGCGAGCTCAACAACCCCACCACCCGCCTCGCCCACTACCGAAACGTCCTCCACTGCGAGATCGAACGCTTCCGCGACCGGCTCCCCGCACTCGCCGCCGCCGGCACGTCGTGCGGCTGCGGCTAAGCCCGGGGGCCGAGGATGAGACGGCGAGGGAAGCAGTGGCGCACACCATGACCCCAAGGAGCGGCGCATGACGGTGCGGGTCAGCTACGCTCTGCCCGTGGGCGCAGACGGCACACAAAGAGACCCCGCAGCGCCGGCCAATGCGCCGGTCGCCCGCCTTGCGCCACCGGCAACCGCTTGGGAGGCCCTGCTGCGCACACACGCGGCCCGCACCAGCGCCGACGCCCAGGCCGCTGGTTTCCGGCGCGAGCTCGGGCTGCCGATCGGTCAGCCGGTGGTGATGAGCGGGCACCAGGCGCAGTGGTGGCACGCGGGCATCTTCGCCAAGCAGATCGCGCTGGCCGCGCTGTGCGAAGGCGCGGCCACCGCCGGCGCATGGGTGGTTGTTGACCAGGACGCCAGCGACTCGCTCACCGTCGTCTACCCCGCGCGTTCACCCGGCGGCACGCTCCCCTCGCGCGGCGCGTGGGCTCTTGGGCCCGAGTCACTCGCCGCCCACCTCCGCGCCGACGTCGCCCTGTGCGACCTCCCCGCGTTCACGCCGAACCCGCCGCCGACCGATGCCGCAACCCCGGACGTCGCACGAGCCCTCCGCGCGATCGCCGACTGCACCGCCCGCTGGGCGCACGCCACCACCGCCGCTGAACAGATCGCCCGCGCAAACGCCGAGCTCGCCGCGACCGCGCTCAACGCGGAACAGGCACCGACGCTCCTCTTCGCCACCGACCTCCTCCGCACCGCCGCCGCCCGCTCGCTGATCGAGAAGATGGCCGACGACCCCGCGGCCTGCACGCGAGCGTACAACCGGGCCGTCGCCGAGTCGGGCGTGCACACCGTTGCACCGCTCAGCGAAGCCGCCGACAAGGGACGATTCGAACTCCCCCTCTGGCAACTCTCAGGAAAAGGAAGCAAGCCCACGCCGCGCAGGCGCGTCTTCGCCGCTTCGCTGGGCGATACGCCCCTGGACGTTCTCGCCCCCCGCGGCGTGCTGATGACGGCGCTGCTCCGCTGGCTCGGCTGCGACCTCTTTATCCACGGCACCGGCGGCGGGGCCACCGGTGAAGACGGCGGCTACGACAAGGTCGCCGAGCTCTGGATGCGCTACTGGCTGGGCGTTGAGCTCGCGCCGAGCGTTGTGGCTACCGCGACGGCCCTGCTGCCGATGGGTGCCGCCCCCACCCTCACCGAGTCCGACCTCGTCGCGGCGCACCGGCGCATCGAGAACGCCCGGCACGCCCCGCGCACCCTTGGTGATGCGAACGCCCAGGGCCAGAAGGACGCTCTGGTCGCGAAGATCGCCGCGACGGCCGACCGTGCCGAGCGCCTGCGGCTCTACAAGCAACTCCAGCACCACCTGGAGGCCTACCGGACCGCCCACGCCGCCGAGATCCAGGCGTCCGCAAAGGCCGCGGCCGACACGGCCGGGGAACTCGCCCGCCAGTCGATCCTTCGCGAAAGAACGTGGCCGTGGCCCCTCTTGCCGCGCACAATGGTGCTGCAACTGCAGCGCACCGTGCGTGCGCAGTTCCACCCGTGACGGCCGCCATGGACGATCAGCCCTCCTTCATCACGCGCCTGCTCAACCGGCTCTGGCGCGACGGCCCGATCTGGATCGTCGTCGGAAGCATCGCCTTCCTGGCGGTCGTTGTCGCGCTGCGTATGGGGGGTGGCAGATGAACAGACGCGCCCTCTTGATTTCGGCCGCCGTGGCCGCCGCACTCACCGCCGCCGTGACTTTCTGGTTCAGCAGCGACGCAGGCGAGGCGAGCGAGCAATCGCACCGCGCCAGCCGTACGCGCAACCGCAACCTGTGGCGCACCGGCCGCCTCGCGTTCGTCCCAGAGACCGCCGAGCAGGCGTACGTCCCTCACCCGCGGATCGTGGCGATCGCTCCCGGCATCGCCCAGATCATCCGCGACCTGGGCTGCGCGCACCTGCTCGTCGGCCGCCACTCGGCCGATGAATGGTCCGACCGCGGCCTCCGCGTCTGCTGCGACCCGCAGGGCATCGACTACGAGAACCTGCTCGCCGCTCACCCCACCCACGTCTTCCTGCAGTGGGGCGCAAACCCCATCCCCCCCCGCCTCACCGCCCTCGCCGCCGAGAAGGGATGGACGGTTGTAAACGTCCCCCTCCTCTCCCTCGACGACATCGCCACCGCGGTCAACACCGTTCACACCGCGTTCAGAACGCAGGAAGCCGACGCGCTGCGGTGGGAGAGGGCACACACCGCTACCGACACTCCCGACGGCCGCCCGAGCGCCCAGCCGAGCGAGACAGAGCAGAACCTCGCCGTCGCCCACATGATGCTGCTGCAGCGCTTCGAAACGGCGATGGTGCCAGACGAGACCTTCGCAACCGCCGGGCGAGTGCTGCTCCTTTACCAGGGTGACGGCGAGCAGGCAACCGGGGGCGGGCACACCGCCGCCCTGGGGCCCGGCTCCTACCACCACGACCTGCTGCTGCGGCTGGGGGGGCGCTCGGCAACTCCGCAGGGCCAGGTGTTCATGCCGCTGGACGCCGAGGACGTCGCTCGCCTCGCCCCCGACGCGATCATCATCATCCGGCCGCGCTCCAGCGGCGCAGCACAAGCGAGCGCCACGCCAACCGCCGCAGAACTCCTCGCTTCACTCGGTGTCATCGCACGCCTGGATGTCCCGGCCGTGACCAACCGGCGCATCGCGATCATCGACGATCCGATGTCGCTCATCCCCGGCACCAACATGGCCGAAGTTGCCGACCGGCTGCGGGCGATCCTCAAGGCATGGGCGACGCCCCGTTGAAGCGCCCGGCGCACCACCAGCGCCAGCACTTCCCTATCCTCGCCTCCAATGTCCGCCCCCACCGTTGACCCAATCGAGGCCCTCCGCGACCGCTTCCAGCAGGCCGCAGACGCCGCGTTCCCCGGCGCAGCGCTCCCACCCGTCGCGGTCGTTCCTTCCGGCAACGCGCAGTTCGGTGATTACCAGTGCAACAGCGCCATGCCCTTCGCCAAGACGCTCGGCAAGCCACCGCGCCAAGTCGCCCAGGAACTCGCCGCCAGGGTCAACCTCGAAGGGCTGGCCGAACCACTCACCGACAAGTCAATCGCCGGCCCCGGCTTCATCAACCTCACCCTCAAGAACAGCGCGATCGATGCGCGGCTCGCGCAGCTCGACACCCCCGCGCTGGGGATCGTGCCCGACCCCGCCGCGCCGATCACCGTCGTCGACCTCTGCGGCGTCAACCTCGCCAAGCAGATGCACATCGGCCACCTGCGCTCCAGCGTCATCGGCGACACGCTCGCCCGCGTGCTGGAGCGCCTCATCGGCAAGGGCAAGGTCGTCCGCCAGAACCACGTCGGCGACTGGGGCCTCCCGATCGCCATGGTCACGGCCCACCTCATGAACCTTGAGGCCGCGGGGAAGATCGACCTCGGCACCATCACCCTCGACCAGCTCGACGGCATCTACAAAGAGTCCAAGAAGCTCTGCGACACCTGCGACGACGAGATCGCCTACGTCAAGGCCTGGGGCTCAGGGCCCAAGGTGCTCGCCGAGCTCGAGGCCGCCAATGAAGCCCCTGCCGCGGCCCTCGCCCACGCAAAAGCCACGCTCGTGCGGCTCCAGTCCGGCGACAAGCAGGTCAAGCGCGTCTGGCAGCGCATCTACGACGTCACCATAGCCGCCTGCCTGGCCACCTGCGCCCGGCTCAACGCCATCGTCCTCCCCGAGCACTCCGCGGGCGAGAGCTTCTACGAAGAGAAGCTCGCGCCGCTGGTTGACGACCTGGTCAAACGCGGCGTCGCCGTCGAGAGCGACGGCGCCCTCATCGTCCGCCTCGACGAGTTCGGCATCCCCGAGCCGGTCATCATCCGCAAGCGCGACGGCGGCTTTATCTACGCCACCACCGACCTCGCCGGCGTGCAGTACCGCACGGGCACGCTCAAGGCCAGGCGCGTGGTCTACTGCGTCGATGCGCGCCAGAGCCTCCACTTCAAACAGGTCTTCGCCGCGTCGAAAAAAGCAGGCCTCTGCCCGCCCGATGCGCTCCTAGAGCACGCGCCCTTCGGCACCATCCTCGGTGAAGACGGCCGCCCCTTCAAGAGCCGTTCGGGCGACAGCGTCAAGCTCAACGAGGTGATCGACGAGGCCGAGCAGAGCGCGCTCGCGGAGGTCGTCTCACGCTACCCCGACCTCCCGGCGGGTCAGCAGCGAACCATCGCCCGCACCGTCGCCGTCGCCGCCATCCGCTACACCGACCTCGCCACCGAGCGCATCAAGGACTACGTCTTCTCCTTCCAGCGCATGGTCAAGGCCGAGGGCGACACCGGCCCGTACCTCCTCTACGCCTACGCACGCACCAAAGGCCTCGCGGCCAAGGCCGAGGCCCAGGGCCTCAAGGCGAGCGGCTTTTCGGTCGAGCACCCCAGCGAGAAAGCACTCGCCCTCCTGCTGCTCCGCTACCCCGAGGCCGTCAGCGCCGTCGGCACAACCCTCGAGCCCAGCCGCCTCTGCGCGCACCTGTACAACATCGCCAACGCCTACTCGAAGTTCTACAACGACTGCCCCGTCCTCACCGCCGCCGAGCCCACCCGCAGCGCGCGCCTCGCCCTCAGCGGCCTCACCGCCCGCGTCCTGGGCGACGGCCTCACGCTGCTGGGCATGCCGCTGCTGGATCGGATGTAGCGGTTCCACAACCCGCAGATGCTGTCAGACGACGAAGGCTTACTTCCCGTCGCCCGCGTTCGCCGGCTCTTCCGCGTGCGCTCCCGCCGCGGCCCGCAGCGCATCGATCGCCGCCTGCACCGTCTTGTCGGTGGTGTAGTCCTGCGGCCGGCCCCTGCCGCCGCGCCCTGTCGCGCCGCTCTTGATGTCCGGCTGCAAAGGCGACCCCTCAATGCGCAGGCCCTTGATCGTCACGTAGTCGCTCGTGGGCACCTTCATCTCAAAGCCGTCGTCCATCTTCACGTACTGGCTCATCAGCACCGCGCCGGCCGAGCGGTCGCCCACCAGCGGCGCATCGCGCAGCTCACGCAGCGCCGCCGCCACGATCTCAGAGGCGCTCGCGCTGCCGCGGTTGATCAGCACCGCCACCTTGCCCGGGTAGGGCTCCACCGGGTTGCGGTTGATCCGCACCTTGCGGCTGGACCACTCCGCGACCTTGACCGGGTCGGGCTTCTCGTCCTTGGGCGCGCCGTCGGCCTCGCGCTCGGCCAGGTACTTCTTCACCATGTCGCGGCTGATGAACGTGCCGACCTCGGTCCCCTTGGGCAGCAGCATGCTCAGGAAGTTGATGAAGTTCTGCACGCTCCCGCCGCCGTTTGAGCGCAGGTCGATCACCAGGTACGGGTAGGCCGCCGCCTCCTTCATCACCTTCGCAACCACCTTGCTGTCGTACCCCTCGGTGAACGAGTCCAGACGCACCACCGCCGCCTCGTCGCTCACCTTGATCAGGCGAGGCGGCTCCGCGGTGTTGATCTCCGCCCGGCGCACCCGCAGCTGCTCGGTCTTGCCGCCGTCGGCCCGCACGACCGTCAGGTTCACGTCCGTCCCCACCTCGCCGCGGATCGACCCCAGCTCGGCCTTCACGCCCTCCACCTCGGTGATCACGTCGCCCGTCTTGAGCCCGGCCTTGGCCGCCGGCTCGTTGTCGCGCACGCTCGTGACGCGGATCCCCTGCTCAACGTTCTCCGCAGTGATGCCGATGCCGCCGAACCGTGCCGCACGCTGCATCTGCGCCGCCCGCGGTGACATCAAGTCGATGTGGCTGATCCCAAACTCGTTGAGCGCACGGTTCACCGCCGACGAAAACTGCGTCATGTTGGTGGCGCGGTCGATCGCCGCCTGGTGCTTCGCCAGGTGGTCGGGCCACTTGGCAAAGTCCACGCCCGCCGCGTACGCACGCTCGCGCACCATCCCCGTCACCGCGTCGAGCAGCTTCTCTTTCTGCTCCGGCGTGAGGTTGCCGTTGGGCGCAATCGCCGTCGGCGACTTCGGCTCCGGGCTCGTCTGCTCGGGGATCGGCGGCTGCGCCCACCCGTACCCGTCGTAGTCGCTCGAGCAGCCGCTCAGCCAACCGCCGCCGACCGCCGCCAACAACACCGTGAGCCCAATCACCGTCGAGCCAAGCTTGCGCATGCGCCTCTCCAAGTACGGACCGATCGCCACGCGGCGACGGGCCACCCTTCTAGTATGCGCGAAACCAGCCACGGTTCCGCGCATCGCGCAGAGTTTTTCGTCCCAACCGCATCACCCCTAAGGGACGCCGCCCGCGGACACCGCCACAATCACCACCCCGCTCACCGGCCCCGCGGCCGGAGACCGCCCAGTTTCACCCGGCTACACCTTTCCGGACCGGTCCGGCGCCCCATCGCGCACCTCACACAGCAAGCGGCTCAGCGCTTCAAGCTTGCTGTCGGCCATGTGACCCATCTGTCGCTGGTGCAAGTCGGCAACCGGCTGGTCGAGTTTCTTCAGCAGCGCCAGGCCGCTGGGTGTGATCCGCACCATCACCACCCGCCGGTCCGCCCCGCCCCCCCCGCCCCCA
>CAYOGE010000019.1:0-61010 GCA_964403525.1 uncultured Phycisphaeraceae bacterium
CGCCATGATCCAGAGGTGCCTGCGGTTGCTCGATCCGTCAAACAGAACCTAGTGCACGTACCGTTTCCACATGGTACGGTCACTGGTGCGCAGCATGAAGCCGGCTCGATGTCGACCCAGCACTCTGCGAGTACTGGTGCCGCAACAAGGAGCGAGAGAGCCGCAAAGATTGACAGCTTGGACAAGGTCGAGGAGATATGCATGTTTTCTCCGTAAGAGTGTGCGAGGCGACTAGGCGTTTTGGCGTCGCCAATGCCAGAGGAACGCGGTGACGACCATGAGGCAGGCAGCGATGACCCACCCGGCAAAGCTCCAAGTGGATCGCGGGACGGCCTGGGGTGCCGGTGTGCGGGCGCGGACATCGCCGTCGGATGCGCGAACGGTCGCGGCGCCGTCGCGGTTGTACTCGATAGACTGGCGGGGTGCGAGGCGGCCCCGGTACGGGTCCGTCGTGCCGATGGCTGGCGTTTTTGTCAGTTGCCCGAGTTCACTGTTTGAAATGGCCTTGATGTCAGTGATGCGGCATTCCGCGTACAGGTGCCCAAGTTTGTCGAACGACTTGATGGTCGAACAGTACCAGACGTCTTTGCTGAGCGATTTCCAGCCCTCATAGAGTTCGTAGCCTCCTGGCTCTGCGCTCTGGGGCCACTCGAATCGTTCGGTGAAACCACGCTGCAGATTCTCGTCCCACCGGAATACGAGCGTTCCAACGGGCTGTTCGCCCTGGACGCCGGGTTGGTTCACCACTGCCGAGAATTGTCCATCGGTTCGTCGTGAGAGGGTGACCACATGCCAAGGTGCGATTTCGGAGGATTGGATACCGCCCGCCAACGCGTTGAGCAGCATTCGGCGGGCATCGCTTCTGCCTGCTTCGGGGTGAAAGTCGGCTGCATCGCCGTTCTTGGCGGTGATCAAGGCCGGCTCGGACAACTGCCAGACTTCGGAGGAGTTCTGACCCTGGTCGATGTAGCTGCCAGCAGGTCCCTTTAGATTGAAGCGCCACTGCGTTGCATCTGCTGCGGCCAAGGAAAAGGCCATGATGCTCCGCTGGCCGGAGCGTTCGGCTATCGCACGCTGGTATTCAGTTTGGCGGGGGTGCTCAGGGCGATCGCGGACCAACGCGCCAAGATCCGCGAGTTCTTTGTCTGTGAGGGTCGAGTGTTGTTCTACCTCCCAGTCGATGCGGACGGGGACCGAGGGGTACCACGAGCCAGCTTGCTTGATCGAGCTTTGGAGCCACGCGGCGGCCTCCACCGACGGATCGGAGCAAGCCAGCGTTGCGATTGTGAGGCAAAGAAGGAGCATTGGGTACCCGTGTAGAACCTGTGGTATGATCTACCGAGGCAGCGATTGTCAGTCGACCCGACTAAGTATATACGAACGGGGCGAGGAATGGTGACACAATCCGTCAGCAATGAGGAGTCTCCGGTTTTGGTGCCGCATGCCGGGGTGGCATCGGGAGCACACCGTGAGCGAGTCGCGGCCTTTTTTCTTTTGAACATCGACAAGGTGATGCGGCGCATTCGCGGGGAGGTGAAGCAGGCGAATGGGAAGGGTGGCGTTGCAGCAATGTCATGCCTTATGGACACTGACGATGTCCTCAGTTCTGTTTGGCGTCGAATCGACCGGGAGGCTGAGGCTGATCGGCTGCGAACCAGGAGCGAGAAGGAGATTTGGGCGTATATCTACAGAGTAGTGGCGAATGTCGTCAGTGATCGCCGCCGACGGGGGGTGGTGGAGCAACGGGTATTTTCGAGCATGAATCACGAAGAACGAAGCTGGGTGAAGGCGCGGGTGGGTGAAGAGCTCGACCAAGTGATGCTGCACTTGGCACGAGCATCAGATTCGGATAGAGAATTGGCTGGCCTCATGGCGCGGGGAGTAGGGCATCGGGCGGCGGCTGAGTATTTGGGGTTGACGCTTGCAGCGATGAAGAAGCGTTGGTCACGCCTTTGTGCAGACCTGCGTGGGCGGGGGTGAGCGTTAGGCCTGCGCAGCCTGACAGTTCCCTATCTTTGAGGCAGTGCGCGACCTGACGCGGGAGATCCTGGGCGAGAACGGTGCGATTGCGAAGTTCCTCGGCAGCGGCTACGAGCCGCGCGAGGAGCAGTTGGCGATGGCGAAGGCGGTGTCGCAGACGCTCGCCTCCAAGGGCATCCTGATTGCCGAGGCGGGGACGGGCGTGGGCAAGAGCTACGCCTACCTGGTGCCGGCCATCCTGCGGTGCATCGCCAACGGGGAGAGGGTGGTCGTTGCCACGCACACCATCAACCTTCAGGAGCAGTTGTTGCGGAAGGACATTCCGCTGCTGCAGGACACGCTCGGCAACGGCGAGCCGTGGGGGCTTGATCCGGATTCGACCGTTGAGCTGAACCCGGTGCTTGTGAAGGGGCGGGGGAATTATGTTTCGCTGCGGCGGCTGAAGCTGGCGGGCGAGCGCAGCGACCGGCTGTTCGACTACGGCGCCGAGCAGCGGAGCCTGAAGACGGTGCAGGAGTGGGCGCAGACGACCGACGATGGCACGCTGAGTTCGCTGCCGCAGCTTGAGCGGTACAGCGTGTGGGACCGTGTGCAGAGCGACACCGACAACTGCATGGGGCGCAAGTGCCCCACGTACCAGTCGTGCTTCTATCAGAAGGCACGCCGGGAGATGGAGAAGGGGAACCTGCTGGTGTGCAACCACGCTGTGTTCTTCGCCGACCTCAAGCTGCGCGGCTCGGGTGAGAACGCCGGCTTCCTGCCGCCGTACCAGCACGTGATCCTCGACGAGGCGCACACGCTGGAAGATGTCGCCAGCGACCACTTCGGCCTGTCGCTCACCGAGAGCCGGATTGAGCGGTACCTCAACACGCTCTACAACGCCCACACCCAGCGCGGGTACTTGAACCAGGGCGCGTTCGTGGCGGTGGCGCAGGAGGGTGGCGGCAACGCCCACGACCTGCTTGACAACTGCGTGCAGGGTGTGGCGCACGCGCACCGCGCATCGCGGGCGTTCTTTGAAGGGCTGCTCCGCCTCGCCCGCTCGGGCACGCTGCGGAACGGGCGGATCGCCTCGCCCGACCTGCTCGAGCCGGCCGACGACATGGTCAACGCGCTCAAGTCATTGTCGGGGCGGCTGCGTGTGCTGCGCGACTCGATCAAGAGTGAGGAGGACCGCTTCGAGCTCAACGCGTATGCGGTGCGGGCGGACGCCGCGGCGTTTGATGCGGATGTGCTCGGCGGTCAGAAGCAGCAGGGGTGCGTCTATTGGGTGGAGGGCGCGGGGAGCAGTGGCGAGGGAGACACGGGCGGTGAGTGGGGGGGCGTGGGGCGCGGCGGTCAGCGGCGGCCAACGGCGAAGCTGAAGCTCGCCTGCTCGCCGATCGAGGTGGGGCCGATCCTGCGCGAGCGTCTCTTCAATCAGAAACTCGGCGTCGTGCTCACCAGCGCGACGCTGGCAACGAGCGCCGAGAGCCCCCACCGCAAGCAGCGACCGAAGCCGATCGTGATCGACACCGAGCGGCGGATCGAGCCGGTTGATGACGCAGCTGTGCCAGAGGCAGAGGCCAAGCCGCCCGCTCAGCCTGTCGTGGCCGATCCGTTCGGTCATTGCCGCAAACGCCTGGGGATTGAGGCCGCGGCGACGCTCCAGCTCGGTTCACCGTTTGACTATCGCACGCAGGCGAAGGTGATCGTTGACACGTCCGTGCCCGACGCCCGCGGCGGGGGCGAGGCGTACACGAGGTACCTGGATGTGCTGGGCGACCGGTTGCTGCACCACATTGATGCCACTGACGGCGGCGCGTTTGTGCTGTTTACGAGCTTCGCGGTGCTCAACGCGTGCGCGGACCGGCTGGGCCCCCGGCTGGCGCTGCGGGCGTACCCGCTGCTTGTGCAGGGACGCGACGGGCCGCCGGCTCGCATCCTCGAGGCGTTCCGGCAGTCGGAGCGGTCGGTGCTGTTTGGGGCGGCGAGCTTCTGGCAGGGTGTTGATGTGCGCGGCGACACGCTGCGCAACGTCATCATCACCAAGCTCCCGTTTGACCCGCCCGACCGGCCGCTGGTCGAGGCGCGGTGCGACCTCATCAAGGCGCGCGGTGGCGACCCGTTTAAGGAGGAGTCTCTGCCGCGGGCGCTGCTGCGGTTCCGCCAGGGGTTCGGTCGGTTGATCCGCTCCAAGACCGACGTCGGCCAGGTGGTGATCCTCGATGCGCGCGTCGTGAGCACCGGATATGGGCGCATATTCCTGCGCGCTCTGCCCGCTGGCGTTCCGGTCGAAACGTTGCGCCCGCCCAAGCAGCACGCCGGCGTTGATCCGGAGGCTGGTGAGAATTGAAAACGGCGGGCCTTGCGGCCCGCCGTTCATTGTCGATGTGTCGCGGGCGTTCAGCGGCGGCGACGGCCGACCGCCAGCGCGCCCAGGCCCATCAGCGCAGCCGCGCCAGGGGTGGGCACGAGCGTCGCGGTGAAGAGCCAGTCGTTGCTGGTGTAGTTGACGTATGCGCCGCCGGCGCCGGTGCTGGTGAAGAGCCAGCCCCAGCCGGAGATGCCGGGATAGCCGCGGTGGCCGGCGTCGTTGTCCTCGTTGCCGAGGCGGAAGTCGGGCTGGCCGGTGCTGTAGTGCCCGTCGCGGAGGCCGATGGTGTCACCGATCGGGGTTTGGATCGTGCCGTAGTTGTAGTGATAACCGGGGTCGACCATCACGTCATCATCGCCGGGGGCCATGCCGACGCCCCAGGTGTACGTGAAGTCGATGGTGTACACGCCGCGGTAGATGTCGTTGGCGTACTCGGTGCCGATGTCGCGTCCGCCGAAGGCCGTGCCGTAAATGTGGATCGACGTGCCGTTGTAGTCGAGCCGCATGTTGGAGAGGGCGTGGTCGAAGTTGAACGTGAATACGTCGTGGTTTGAAGTGGCGTTGTAGATCTCGTCCAGGCGGAGGCCGTAGAGCGGGGGGCTCTGGTTGCCGTCTGGGTGGTTGCCCAGGCGGTAGGTGCCGAAGGCGACAAGGTCTCCGAACGCGGCAACACCAGAAACGGCGACAGCCGTGGCAGCCACGAGATAACGGAACGTACGAATTGATGACATAGCTCTCTTCTCCTATGCGGGGGCACCGCCGCGACAGCCGCGGCGGACCCGACCGCTCCAGTTGCAGAGCCTACTGCGCAGGCGCTTCGATGCAAGCAAGCGGGGGCAAGTCGGCGTGAAGCACGAGAAAATCCCTGTAAAAGGACGGGAGCTGGCGAAGCTGGGGGGACTGCGCGTGTCCGAAAACGCGCGGGGATGCGTATTGCCAGCTTGACGACGCGCAAACTCGCTGGAGGGGAGGAAATCACCCCCTGTGGCTCCTACTGTCCGCGCCTCCCTCCGCCCCCAAACAGGAACCTACTGAATGCTCGGCAAGGTCTTCAAGGCGTACGACATCCGCGGCACATACCCCGACCCGCTCAACGAGCAGATGGCGCGACAGATCGGCTACGGGTGTGCCCGGTTCCTGATCGCGAGCGCGAAGGCCGCCGGTGAGTCATCACCGATGATGACCAACGTGGTGGTCGGGCGCGACATGCGCAAGAGCAGCCCCAGCCTGAGCGAGGCGGTGATGCGCGGCATCACCGATCAGGGCGGGAACGTGCTCGACGTTGGCATGGTGGACACCTCGTTCATCTATTTCGCAGTGAATCACTTCGACTGCGCCGGCGGCGTGATGGTGACTGCAAGCCATAATCCACCGCAGTACAACGGCATGAAGATCAGCACCCGCAAGGCCAAGCCGGTGGGGGAGCAGACGGGGCTTGCGGAGATCCGCAAGTTCGCGGCGACGGTCGATTTTCACAACAACTTCCACCCGGCGGGCGGCCGCACAGAGAAGCGTGACCTGTGGGACGCCTACCGGGCGCACGTCCTGTCGTTCCTGGACCTGTCGCAGCGCAAGGGGCGCAAGCCGCTGAAGATCGTGATCGACGCCAGCAACGGCATGGCGGGCACGAGCATCCCCAAGCTCTTCGGCACGGCGAAGAAGCCGACCGTCGAGGGCGTCGAGATCATTGAGATCAACTTCGACAACACCAAGGGTGAGTTTGCCCACGAGCCGAACCCGCTGGTCGCATCGAACGTCCGCCAGTGCTGCGAGGCCGTCGTCAAGCAGAAGGCTGACGTGGGCTTCTGCTACGACGGTGACGCGGACCGCTGTGTCGTCGTTGACGAGAAGGGGCACATCGTCGGGTGTGACCACCTCACGGCGCTGCTCGCCCGGCACTTCCTCGAAACGAACAAGGGCGCGACGATCGTCTACGACCTCCGCTCGACAAAGGCTGTTGCCGAGGAGATCACAAAGGCGGGCGGCCAGCCGGTGCGCTCGCGCGTCGGGCACGTGTTCATGAAGGGCGCACTGGCCGAGCACAGAGCGGTGTTCGGCGGCGAGCTCTCGGGGCACTTCTACTTCAAGGACAATTTCAACGCCGACAGCGGTGTGATCGCCATGTGCGTTGTGCTCACCGTGCTGGCGAACACCGGCAAGCACATGAGCGAGCTGATCAAGCCGATCGGGCGCTACGTGCAGAGCGGCGAGATCAATTTCCAGATTGAGGACAAGGACGCCGCCCTCGCCAAGGTGAAGGAGCTCTACGGCAAGAACGGGCAGATCGACGAGCTCGACGGCGTGACGATCGACTGCTTCGCGAAGGAGGGCTGGTGGGCCAACATCCGCAAGAGCAACACCGAGCCGCTGCTGCGATTGAACCTCGAGGCCCGCGACCGCAAGACGCTCGACGAGGTCTACGCGAAGCTGACGCCGACGCTCGGTCACAAGGTCGATCATTGAGACGCGGTCGCCTGCGCCCCGTCGCGAGCGTGCCGGGTGCGATACGCTCTAAGGCCGCCGCCGTGGGGCCGTCGCGACCCCGCGCAGGTCGGTGAGCTGAGTTCCGCCATGACGATCGACGCGTTCCTCGAGCATTGGCAGTTGATCGAGCACCCATTCCGGGGTGAGGAGGCTCGCCAGGACCCGCTGCTCTCGCGGATGGTCGACGCGAGCGTTCGGTTGGCGGCCGAAAACCCGCTGCGCCCCAGCCGCATGCCGCGCCACCCAGACTACGACAAGATCGCCGGCGAGTTCTCGCGCCCGAGCACCTCGATCGTCTTCGGCGAGAAGGGGAGCGGCAAGACGGCGATCCGCCTTCAGCTTTCGACAAGCGCCGCCTCGTTCAATGCCTCGAACCCGACCAAGCGTGTGCTGCTGATCGTTTACGACGAGCTCGCGCCGGTCCTCCAGCGTCTGCACGACCGCGTCAAGACGGTTCGCAAGGGCAAGGAGAGCCCGGCCGCCGACTCGCTCAAGCAGGTGCGCCTGGCGGATCACGTCGACGCGATCATGTGCCTCGTCGTGCCGAGGCTGATCGATGCGCTGCTGGAGCAGCAGCCGCAGGGCGAGCGGATCGACCTTGGGCCGGAGCCGCGGAAGGGGCTGAAGAAACTCGACAAGGACCTTAAGCGCGACATCATGGTGATGCAGGCGTCCTACGACCGCCCCGATGTGGCCGACCAGCGCACGCGCGAGCTGCGCCGGGCGCTGGGCGTGCGGATGCCCGCGATCGTCTGGATCGAAGACGTGATGGCCTTTGGTGGCTGGCTCGTGCCGCTTGCGGTGTTCGTGCTCTTCAAGCAGTCGGGCGCTCAGTACAACGATCAGATCTGGATCACGATCTTCACCGCGGCCATGTGCCTGTGGGCGGCGGCTCTCCTGACGCGTGCCGCAACCGAGCGGTTCGGCATCCGCACGCGTGCGCGCCGGCTCCGCCGGCAGATCCGCGTCAGCCCGCGCACCGAGGGGTCGTACGTTCGTTCCTTGCGGCAGGTCCCTCCCTCGTGGCGCCCCAGCCACCTGATGCCCTCGACCAGTTCAGACGATGTGCGTCTGGCTATGCTCGGAAGACTCGTCCGTGTCATCCGCCAGTACGGCTTCGACCACGCGGTGGTCGTTGTCGACCGCGTCGATGAGCCGCCGCTGATCCAGGGCGACCCGGAGCGGATGAAGTCGGTCATCTGGCCGATGTTCAGCAACCGCTTCCTGCAGCAGGAGGGGATCGCCTTCAAGATGCTGCTGCCGATCGAGCTGCGCCACACGCTGATGCGTGAGTCTGCGGCCTTCTTTCAGGATGCACGCCTCGACAAGCAGAGCACCATCGAGGCGCTTTCGTGGACGGGCGTTGCGCTCTACGACCTGTGCAACCAGCGCCTCAACGCGTGCCGCCCCCCCGATGCTCCGCCGATCGCCCTCGCCGATATCTTCGCCCCAGACATCGCGATCGACTCGCTCATCGACGCGCTCGAGCACGTGCGCCAGCCGCGCGACGCGTTCAAATTCGTCTACCAGTGCATCTTTGACCACTGCACAAACACCGCCGAGGACCCGGCGAACCCGCTGGCGTACCGCATCCCCAAGCACGTGCTCGATACCGCGAAGCGGGCGCAGGTGGAACGATTGCGCCAACTGGCGATGGGTGTGCGGCCGGCGTGACTCAGCGCCGGGCTTCTGACGGAGCGCGGTGTTTCAGCCAGCGGTCGACTGTGCCTTCGTTGGGTTCAACAACGCTGCCTACAAACGCGAAACCGTTCTTCTGCAATACGCCGCCGGACGCCGGGTCGCCCGGCAGCGTGTGCGCGATGCACCCTCGTGCTGCGGTGTTCACCCACGCCCACTTGAGCAGCATAGAAACCGCCTCTGTGGCGATTCCGCGGCGGTGGTGCGACGCAACGATGCCGTAACCGCACTCAATGAGCCCGTCGTCGTTGGGCGGTCCCTTGAAGCCGCACGTGCCAATCAAGATGCCGCTGCCGCGCAGGCAGATGAGCCAAGGCCGCCAGAGGGATTCGCGAGGCGATTCGGCGACCTTCGCCAGTGACCAGCGGAGCACATCTTTGTCCCAATAGAGCGGCGGCCAGTCGGGGGAGATCTTCTCGCGCGTGCTCAAACGGTCTTCGAGGTCGGCACGGAGGGCGTCTTCGTGGGCCATCCTGATGCTCAGCCGCTCGCTGGTGACGCTGTGAAGGGTCACTTCACCCGCTCCAGACGTGCGAACTCCAGCACCAGCGTCTTTTCGCCACCGGTCTTGAAGTGGACCTTGATGCGCGCGTTGGCGCCGGCCATGAACCCTTTGACCTCTCCGAGCCCGAACTGCGGGTGCCTCACGATCGAGCCGACCGGGAAGGGTGCGCTCGCCTTTGGCTTGGGCTCAAACTCGCTCCGGTCGATGCGGCGCTCACCACTCTCGCCCAGCCCTGCGACGCCCAGACCGCCGCTGTTGGTGCCGGTTCCGATCTTCGTGCCGCTGCGCCCGGTCCAGCGCGCCGTCGCCGGATCTTCGGCGTCGTCGAAAGCGCCAAAGCCGCTCCCGCCCGCGTACCCCTGGTCGCTGACGGTGACCCCCTCGCCCTTGATCTCTTCGAGGAACGTGCTGGGAATCTGCCGCTCGGACAGGCCGCGGACGGTGCGGAAGCTTGCGGAGGTGATAAGCAGGCGGTCCATCGCCCGCGTGATGCCGACGAAGCAGAGCCTTCGTTCCTCCTCGCGCGCGTCGCGGTCTTCCATCCCGCGCACGTGGGGCAGGATGCCCTCCTCGAGCCCGATCATGGCGACGACGGGGAACTCCAGGCCCTTGGCGGCGTGGAGCGTCATCAGCGTGACCGATCCGCTGGCCGGGTCGAGCGCGTCGGTGTCGGCGACCAGCGAGACGCGCTCAAGGAACCCGGCGAGCTTTTCGGCAAGTGTGTAGAAGCGCGGTTCCGACTGTTCGTCGTCGGTGGGTCCTTCGCTGTCGTCAAACTCCCCGCTGGTCAGTCGCTGCTCAAAGTCCGCCGCGGAAGAGACAAACTCGGCAAGGTTCTCACGCTTTTCTTCCTCGTTCCGGTAGTGCTCTTCAAGCCCGCTCTCACGGATGACCCGCTCGACGAGCTGGCGCAGCGAGACTTCGACCTCCTCCTGCCCGCTGCCTCCCATGAACGACTCGTGCTGCGGGTTCGCCCAGGCGTCGATCTGCTCGACGTACTTGGCGATAGCGTTCTGCGCCCGCGTGGTGATCCCCCCGATCAGGTCGGGCTGGCGGAGCACGTCGGGCACGCCCACGCCCTGGATGCTCGCGGCGGTGGAGACCGCGTCCCAGGTCTTGTCGCTTATGCCCCGTGTGGGTTTGTTGATGATGCGCTCGTGGCTGACCGCGTCCTGATAGTTCGCAACCACGCGCAGGTACGCAACGCAGTCGCGGACCTCTTCGCGCTGGAAAAACGCGGTCCCGCGTACCATCGCGTAGGGGATCGCCGCGTTACGGAAGGCGTCCTCCATCACGCGCGACAGGGCGTTGGTGCGGTAGAAGACGGCGCAGTCCTTCCACTCCACTTCCCTGCGGGTGCCGTCGCTTCGTTTCAGCCCTTCTTCCTTCAGCCGCCGGACCCAGTCGACCACGAGGCGTGCCTCGTGGTGCTCGTCGCGGCACAAAACCACCTCGATCTTCTCGCCGCTGCCACGCGTTGCAATCAGGTCCTTGTGCTTGCGCTGGCTGTTGTGCTTGATCAGGCGGCTGGCCGTCGTCAGGATCGGCTCAACCGATCGGAAGTTCTCCTCCAGCCGCACGACCTTCGCACCGGCCGCGCCGCCGTACTGCTCCTCAAACTGCAGGATGTTGCTGATATCGGCCCCGCGCCACGCGTAGATCGACTGGTCCGGATCACCGACGACGCAGATGTTGGGCGTGCGGTCGCGGGTGCGCTCCCCGGCCAGGAGCGTGGCGATCACCAGCTGCGCGCGGTTGGTGTCCTGATACTCGTCGACGAGGATGTAGCGGTAGCGCTTCTGGCACTCCGCACGCACCGCTGAGCTCTCGCGCAGCATCTTTGCCGCCAGCAGCAACAAATCGTCAAAGTCGCACGCGTTGCTCTGGCGCAGGGCCTTCTGATATGCGGTGTAGCACCTGGCGATGCACCGCGTGAAAAAATCGCCGGCCCGCTTCTCGTACTCCTCCGGCTCCATCAGCTGGTTCTTTGCGGTGCTGATCTGCTCCAGCATGCCGCGCGGCGTGAAGTTCTGGCTGCTGAAGTTCAGCTCAGCGAGGACCTTCTTTGCGAGCTTCGACTGGTCGTCGGCGTCAAAGACAGTGAAGTTTGAGGCCAGCAGCCCCTTCTCGGCGAAACCGGCCATCTCGCCGTAGCGCCGCAGCAGGCGCACGCAGAGCGAGTGAAAGGTTGCCACCGTCAGCCCTCGCGGCGGCTGCGCGTCGTGGGGTGCGTCGGGGCCGCTCAGAAGCCGGGTGATGCGCTCGCGCATCTCGCCCGCCGCCTTGTTGGTAAAGGTCACCGCGAGGATCGCCCACGGTGGGACGCCCATGCGCAGCAGATAGGCCACGCGCCTTGTGATTACGCGCGTTTTGCCCGAGCCGGGCCCGGCCAGCACGAGGACCGGGCCGTCAACGCTGGCCACCGCCTCTGCCTGGCTGGGCGTCAGGTCGCGCAGCAGCGGGTCGCTCGGGTGATCTCGATCTCTTACGCGGGCATCCATGCGGATGCGAGGATAGAAGGCCCGCGGCGGCTCAAGCGTGCCCGACATCTTCAGGGTCGTCGGCCTTGTGCCCGTTGCCGGGCTGGTCCCCCTCCCATGCCTTGCCCTTGACGACCTCAGGCGTTGCCTCCGGGGCCGACACCGTGAGGTGTTGAATCTCGGGCAACCAGCGAGACACCCTCGGGCAGGAGCGTGGCGACTTTCGCCACCGGGTCGCCGCCGAGTTGGCGGGCGAGGTTGGTCCGGCGGCTCTTGCCCATGATCAGGGTGTCGCACCCGAAGGTGACGGTGTAGTCGAGGATCTCCTCGGCGATCTCGGGGCTTGAGCAGTAGATGGGCACGAACGGCACGCCCACCTGTCGGGCCAGCACGGCGACGGTGCCGAGCGCTTCCTGCGCGTCGGGGTCTTCCTCGATCCGCGGCACACTGCTCGCTTCGTTGGCGATCACACGCAGGGTGCGTACAAAGATCGCAAAGAGTGTCGCGCCGCGCTTGCGCGCCAGGTCCACGGCGTACTCGGCCTGGTGCCGCCCGCGTGCGGCCAGCATGATGCGCGGCTTGTTCGGGTCAAGGTCCAGCGGCTTGCGCTGCAGCTCCGCCAGCCAGCCGATCGTCGGCTCCGGAAGCCGGGCAGCGCGGGCGGCCATCAGCTTCGCGACCTGCCGACCGATGAGCACGTTGAGCACCAGGATCCCCGCGAACAGGGCCGCAGAGTGCTTGGTGATCGCGATCGTCATGAACACCACCGTGATGATCGTTGCAACCACAAACAACCCGGTCCGCTCGACCGTTGTCACCGTCAGCTTGCGGTTGAACGCGCAGCAGGAAAGGTTCAGGCTGATCGCCCCGGTCACGCCGATGGCGTAGAGGTGGCTCAGCGGCTCAAGCTCGTAAAAGACGCACAGCAGCACCGCCGGTGACAAGCAAGCGATGATCAGCGGCCAACGGGGTACCCCGGAGTAGTTCAGCCTCGTCAGCACCCTGGGCAGCTCGTTGTCACGCCCCAGCGCGTACATCACGCTGATCATGCCGCCGATCACCGTGTTTGTCGCCGAGAGCAGGAGCAGGCCGAAGACCACGGCCGTCACCTTACCGAAGACCAGGCCGCCGGTCTGGCCGAGCAGGTTCTGGCCCCCTTCAACGGCCATCACCTTCATCGCGTGGGTCTGCACTTCTTTTACGGACCACTCGGCGTGCCCGAGCCCGCCCCCTCCCGACGCGCCGGAGAAGTGCACGGGCAGGTCGTTGATCCGACCGACCGCGTCGATGGCAAGGTGACGCGACGCCTCGACCTGGGCGTTCATCTCAGGAAGGTGGGCAGCGCTGAGCCCGATCAGGCCGAGCATGGCGACACCGAAGAGCACGTTGAGCGTCGCCACCTCCGCCAGCACCGGCCAGATCGTCCGCCGGGCGGTCTGCGCAACCGGCTCCTTCATGATGCCGGTCATGTTCGCCACCGCTTCAACGCCCGAGAGCGCCAGGATGATCCCCGTGAAGTTCACCCACTTGTCCAGCAGCGGCGCGTTGTCGAGCTTCATCAGACGAAGGCCGTCTGGCACCCAAGGCAGCACCAGCACGGCCACCACCGCGCTCAGCGCGATCGAAGCGAGCGCGATCCACTTGGCCAGTTCTCCAGCGCTCCGTGCGCCGAACCAGTTGATCACTCCCAGCAACGCGATCGCCGCAGTGCTGAGGCTGACGATCAGCCACTTATGGTCGGGCACACCGAAGTAGGCGAGGGCTTCAACGGTCGATAGCGCCGCCGTAACGATGTAGTCGCCAAGCAGCAGCGTCGCGCCGATCACGCTCAGCAGCGGCGAGAGCTGGCGCGCAGCCGAGTAGACACCGCCACCGTCTGGGAAACTCCGGCACACGATGGTGTAGGCCCAGGCGACGACCGCCATCAGCACCGAGAGCGCAAGCAGGTAGTAGGGAGCGGCCAGACCCAGTGTCACGGCGCCGATGCCCAGCACGTAGAGACGGCTGGTCCCCCAGTCGCCAAACAACAACGGACCCGCGTGCCAGTGTGAGAGGTCGCGCGGACGCTTGGCAGAAGTCAGAATGCCCGACATAGGTTGGTGGCCTGCGCCTTTGCGGTGCGGGAGCGCCGCGTGGCTGGGGCAACCAAGCCAGCGTAGCACGAGGGAAAACCAGGCGAGCACCTCCATGAGGCCTCCTGCGGCGTGCTGGAGGCCTCTTGGCTCTGCTTGCGGAAATGCGGAAGGTGCCTGTAAGCGCCAGTGGGTTCTTAACGATGCAACCCCAGGGCACCCGTTGGGTCAGCAGAGAACCATCTCAAAGAGCAGGAGCGGGTGCGGCGGCTCAAGCGTGCCCGACATCTTCAGGGTCGTCGGCCTTGTGCCCGTTGCCGGGCTGGTCCCCCTCCCATGCCTTGCCCTTGACGACCTCAGGCGTTGCCTCCGGGGCCGACACCGTGAGGTGTTGAATCTCGGGCAACCAGCGAGACACCCTCGGGCAGGAGCGTGGCGACTTTCGCCACCGGGTCGCCGCCGAGTTGGCGGGCGAGGTTGGTCCGGCGGCTCTTGCCCATGATCAGGGTGTCGCACCCGAAGGTGACGGTGTAGTCGAGGATCTCCTCGGCGATCTCGGGGCTTGAGCAGTAGATGGGCACGAACGGCACGCCCACCTGTCGGGCCAGCACGGCGACGGTGCCGAGCGCTTCCTGCGCGTCGGGGTCTTCCTCGATCCGCGGCACACTGCTCGCTTCGTTGGCGATCACACGCAGGGTGCGTACAAAGATCGCAAAGAGTGTCGCGCCGCGCTTGCGCGCCAGGTCCACGGCGTACTCGGCCTGGTGCCGCCCGCGTGCGGCCAGCATGATGCGCGGCTTGTTCGGGTCAAGGTCCAGCGGCTTGCGCTGCAGCTCCGCCAGCCAGCCGATCTCCGGCTCGGGGAGCTTCGACTCGCGCCTGGCGATAAGCCGGGCAACCGCCCGCCCCAGCAGAACGATCAACACCAGCAGCCCGGCAAAGACGGCCGCCCCGCTGTTGGTGATCGCGATGGTCACAAAGACCGTCGCCAGCAGGAGCGCAACGGCCGACATCCCGGCCCGTTCAATCGGCTTGATCTCCAGCGAACGGTTCAGCACGCAGCAACACAGGTTCAGCGCGATCGCCCCCGTGACACCGATCGCGTAGAGCGGCGCCAGCCGCTCGATATCGTGAAAAACCAGCAGCAGGCCCGCTGGCGCAGCGCAGGCGATCAGCAGCGGCAGCGCAGGCACGCCCGAGTAGTTCAGCCTCGCGAGCGATGCGTGCAGCTCACGGTCGCGCCCGAGCGAGTAGAGCAGGCTGATCATGCCCACGATCACGGTGTTGGCCGCTGAGAGCAGCAGCAGGCCGAACGCCACCGCCGTGACCTTGCCGAACGCCAACCCCCCCGCGGCCCCCAGCCAGTGCTTGCCACCCTCAATCGCGATGATCTTCATCGCGTGAGAATGCACCTCACGCTTGGTGAAGTCGTCGCTACCGATCGTCACGGCGGTGCCGGCGTCGATCGCGGGCAGGGCAGCAGCGCTCGACGCGCCGAGCAGGCCAAGCAGCGCAACACCAAAGATGAGATTGAACAGCGCCACCTCGCCGAGCACGGGCCAGATCGTCCGCGCGGCCGTCCGCTTGACCGGCTCCGACATGATGCCCGTCATGTTCGCCACCGCCTCGACGCCCGACAGCGCGAGGATGATCCCCGTGAAGTTCAACCACCGGGTGACCATCGGATCGCCGTCCATCCGCACCAGCCGAAGTCCCGCGGGGACCCACGGCAGCACCATCACCGCCACGATGAGCCCCAGGCCGACCGACGCGACCGCGACCCACTTCGCAAGTTCACCCGCGCTCTTTGGCCCGAACCAGTTGACAACCCCCAGCACCGCGAACGCGCCGGTGCTGCACCCGACGATCAGCCACTTCGCGTCACTCGGCACGCCGAAGTAGACAAACGCCTCCACCGTCGAGAGTGACGCCGTGACGATGTAGTTGCCCAGCAGCAGCGTCGCGCCGATCACGCTCAGCAGCGGCGAGAGCCGCCGCGCCGCCGAATAAACGCCGCCGCCGTCCTGGAACAGCCGGCACACAATCGTGTAGGCCCACGCCACCGCTGCCATAAGCACCGAGAGCGCCAGCAGGTAGTACGGCGCGGCCAGGCCGAGCGTGACGGCGCCTATGCCCAGAACGTACAGCCGGCTGGTCCCCCAGTCGCCAAACAACAACGGCCCGGCGTGCCAGTGGGAGAGGTTGCGTGGTCGCTTGGCGGAGGTGAGAATGCCCGACATCGTGATCAGCAGCGTAGCGTGGCATCGGATGTGAAACCGCCCGCCAGCTTTGTTGGCCGCAACAGAGCCCAGCTGGCCATCACTTTGGACACCAGCCGGCGAAGCGGCTACCTGCCGCCGGTGATTGCCTTCACCGCGCCGATGACATCGTCAGGGTCCGCACGCTTCTTGTAATCCCAGTCCGCGAACACCCACCGGACAATCCCCCCCTTGTCGATCACGAACGTTGCAGGGGCGGGGAGCTCCCACGTACCGCTCGCGTTGGCCTCGCCCACCTGGAGGCCATAGCCCCGGTACTTCTCACGGGTCGCATCGTCAACAACAAAGTGCACGTTGAATGCGCGTGCAGCGGCCTGTGTGGTGTCGCTGAACACGCGGTAGTCGGCGTGTGCCTTCTCGCGGGTCGCGGTCGCCAGCTCCGGCTTCTCCGGCGTCAGAGCAATGAACGTGCCGCCCGCGGCACGCAGCTGGTCGATCTTGGGTCCCCATGCCGCCAGAGCGCGGTTGCAGAAGGGGCACCACCCGCCGCGGTAGAACGTCAGCACGATCGGGCCGTCCTTGTAGAGAGAAGCGAGGTGCACAGGCTTGCCGTCAGTCCCCGTAACCAACGCATCCGGCGCAGCCGCGCCGACCGGCAGGCCAGGCGCGAGCGCTGCGGTTTCAGGCGAAGTGGTCGTTGGGCGCGAGGTTGTCCGCCCCGCATCCACGGCTTGGGATTGGGTCGTTGCAGTCGATGACTGACGGTTCTCTGCGCATGCGCCCAGCGAGATCAGGCTCAGGGCGCCAAGCCATGCCGCAGGAAGAGAAACGCAGACACGCGGCAATGAAATCGGCTGCATCGGATGGCTCCTTCGGCGCAGGGCGGGCCCGCAATCAAACCGGACTACGCGGCGGGTCAGCCATGTCTGACCGTCATGCACCTCTAGCAATCGGCAAAGAACCGATCGATAAAGACGACAAAGTCATTATTGTCCCACGTGCCGTCGGCGCCCTCAACCCCGCCTTGCGTGCCGATGTCGGCGGCCGGGTCTTGGTTGAAGAAGCGATCAATGTAGACGATGAAGTCGTTGCTGTCGACAGTGCCATCGGGAACCGGCACGGCGCCCTGCGACCCAACGTCAGCCGCGCAGACCGCCACGGTCGTAAAGAAGAGGTCTTGCGTGTTCACCTCGATCGCGTCGGCGCCGACGACGATCGCCGGGCTGCGCACGAAGCGCACGAAGTACACCGAAAAATCGCCCGTGGACTCGATCGGCGGATTGAACGGACCGAACCCGACAAACGGGAGCCCCTCCAGCACAGCGCCCGGCGGCATCACCCCGCAATAGACCCCGAGGACCTGGCTCTCGATCACCGGCCGCGCGAGCGCGGCGATGTCAAACACGCGCCCATCACCGGAAGTCCGCACGGCCCACAGTGACGACTGCGAATCGAAGTAGACGGAGTACTCCGCGTACTGGCCAATGAGGCGCGCGCCGTCCAGCGTCGGGACCGGTACCGCCTCCACCACCTCGCACGAAGAGAACACATCGCCGCCGAACGGATTGAAGCTCGACTGCGCAGCGGAGCATGCAACGTTCGCGAAGTTCGCGCAGACCGACACATAGGCCCCGTTGCCGACGTACTTCTGGTAGCACATCCGCGTGACGTCAGCAGCGGCCCGTTGCGGCGGGGCCACCGAGAAACCAAGCGCGACGGTCACGGCAAGGATGCAGCGGATTGGTGCCATTGCCAGAGCTCCCTTCTTCAAGTGTTCAAACGCGAAACCTTCGGGGGAACGCGCAGCCCGCACGCCTTCCCAGTCACCGCCGCCCCGGCTCTGCCCGTGCGCACGCCCCTGTTGAAGAGCCGCGCAACAGCTGATCCAAGTGAGCATAGACACCCGCTCGCGGATTCGCGACCCGGCGTGGACTCGCTCCGCGGCGGCAGGCCCGTGATGGCGATTGTTCCCTTAAGGGTTACGGCCCGGCCATGAACCCTGAGCATGCGACGCTGCCCCGTATGCTGAGGCGGCGTCCCGCGTCCGGAGTGCCGCGATGCGTCAGTGAAATCCAGCTAACCTATCTGCATGGGCGAGCGATTGGCTCCAGAGCACAGCGCGCGGCACGCCGCGCAAACCGCCGGCAGGCACACCGATGGCGGGCCGCCAACAGTGGGGCCCACAGTTGCCGACCTCGAAGCTCGCATCGCCCGACTCGAACACGCCAACCGCGAACTCGCCGCTCGTGAAGCGCGCCTGAGCGCCATTATCGAAGCCGAGACGCAGTGCGTGAAGCAACTCGCACGCGATGGCACGGTGCTGGACATGAACCCCGCCGGGCTGGCGATGATCGATGCCGACACGCTCGAACAGGTCGCCGGCCGGAGCATCTATCCGCTGATTGCAGGAGACGACCAGAACGCCGTGCGGATGCTGGTCGAGTCCGCGTTCGCGGGCAATCCGGGCGTGGTCGAGTTCCGGTGCACGGGGTTGAAGGGAATTGTTCGCCACCTTGAGATGCACGCGAGCCCGCTGCGCGACCCCGGCGGAGCCGTCATCGCGGCGCTGGGAATCACGCGCGATATCACACGGCGCAGGACAGCACAGTCGCTGCAGCTCCAGGCCGAGTCGACACTGCAGGCACTGATCGACGCGGTGCCGAGCTTCATCGCGGTCGTCGATGCCGAGGGCAGGTACGAGATCGTCAACGGGCGCTACGAGCAGTGGTTCGAGCGCCCGCGCTCTCAGATCGTGGGGCAGCGACTCACCGACGTGCACCGGCCATCAACCTACGCAACGATGCTGCCCAACATCCGCCGCGTCCTCGCCGGGCACCCCGTCCGCTACGACTCTGACATCACCGGGCGAGACGGAAAAGGCTACTCGTTCGACGTGCGGTACATCCCGCGCCGACTCTCATCAGGCGAAATAAACGGCTACTTTGTGCTCGCGCTCGACGTGACCGAGTCAAAGCAGGCAGAAGCCGCCAAGCGCGAAGCGGACGAGCGCCTCCGGCTCGCGATCGCGGCCTCGAACATCGGGCTGTGGGACTGGGACGTGCGCACGAACAAAGTGAACTACTCGCGCGAGTGGAAGAGCCAGCTCGGCTACCGCGACGACGAGATCGGCGACGACCTTGGCGAGTGGGAGCGCCTCGTGCACCCCGACGACGTGGGGCCGGCGCTGCAGAAGGCGCAGCGCTACATGCTCGAACGCGAAGGCGCGTTCGAGACCGAGTTTCGTATGCTTCACAAGGATGGCTCTTGGCGTTGGATCTACTCCCGTGGAGAGGTATTCGCCGACGCGTCGGGAGGGGTTGAACGGTTCCTCGGTTGGCACATCGACTTCACCGACCGCAAGCTCGCCGAGGAGAAGTGCGCCGCGAGCGAGGCCCGCTTCCGCACGCTCGTCGAAGGGGCGGGCGTCATCGTCTGGGAGTTTGATCCCTCGGTCCGCACGTTCACCTACGTCTCCCCCCAGGCCGCGCTGCTCGGCTACCCGATCCAGGACTGGTACACCGTGGACTTCTGGGCGAAGCACATCCACCCGGACGACCGCGAGTGGGCCGTCGCCTACGGCCGTGTTGAGTGTGAGGCCCGCAGGAACCACCGGTTCCAGTACAGGATGCTCGCGGCCGACGGACGCACCGTCTGGATCGAAGACCTGGTGGTTATCGAACCGTCGGCCAAGGGCGACGGCTCATGGCTCGAGCGTGGAGTGCTCGTTGACATCACCGAGCGGAAGCGGGCCGCCGCCGCCGTCGCCGCCGCCGAGCGCCGCGAGTCGATGGCGGCCGTCGCGGGCGGGATCGCCCACGAGTTCAACAGCACGCTGCTCGCCGCGGCAACGATGCTCCAGAGCGTCGACGAGGTGAAGTGCGAGGGTGCGGCGCGAGGGCCCGTTGCCCGCGCCGTTGAGATGATCCAGCAGGCCCAGTCGCTCTCCGCATCGCTGCTGGAGCTCTACGCGGGCCCTGAGCGGCCCGAGCGCCCGCGGCTCGAGCTGCGCGCGTGGCTTGACGAGCGCATCGATCACCTCGAGCGGATACTCCCCGAAGGAATGGCCGTCTCGCTGCACATTGAGCCGCGATGGACAACGATCGACGGCCGCTGCACCGAGCGCGAGCTCTGGGTCTGCGCAGACCCCCTGGCTCTGGAGCAGGTCCTGCGCATCCTGCTCGGCAACGCCTGCGATGCCCTCAACGGTTTCGGCAAGGTGCGCATCAGCGTCGCCGCCGGGGCAGCCCCCGATCCAGCGCGCGTAACGATCTCAGTAAGCGACGACGGTCCCGGCGTACCGCCCGAGCTAAGAGAGCGTCTCTTCGACCCGTTCTTCTCAACGCGCAGCCGTCCGACCCGGTCGGGGATGGGCCTGGCGATCGCCGCACGGCTCGTCGAGCAGGTCGGCGGTGAACTCTCCTACCGCCCCAGCGAGACCGGCGGTTCGTGCTTTGTGATCTCGCTCGTCACGCCCGGCAGGGACGCACAATGAACCAGCGCCCCCGGCTCGTCATCGCCGACGACCACGAACTGCTGCGTGATGCGCTCGCGGCCTACGCGGCGAACAAGGGGGGGCTCGAGGTTGTCGCCAGTGTCGGCGATGCGCAGTCGGCCATCGTCGCGTGTGCCGAACGCCGGCCGGACATCCTGATCATCGACATCGAGATGCCCGGGCGAGACTCCATCGCCGCGATCACCGACGTCAAGGCCGTCTCGCCGGCCACCCGCGTGGTAGTGCTCACCGCCTACTGCAAAGAAGCCATGATCGTCGCCGCGCTGCGCAACGGTGCCGCCGGCTACGTCCTCAAGACCGAGCCCCCCTCGGAGATCTTCGCGGCCCTCAAACGCGTGCTCGGGGGTGAAACGGTGCTCTCGAAGCAGGCGCAGCGCCTGCTCCCCCCCTCGGGCAAGCACGGCGAACCACCGGCCTCCCTTCTGTCAACGCTCACCCCGCGCGAGCTCGAGGTGCTCCGGTCGATCGGGCGCGGCTGCGACAACGCGCAGATGGCCGAGGCCATGCACCTGAGCAAGAGCACCGTCGAGCGTCACGTCGAGCGACTGATGAACTCCGTCAACATCCACACGCGAGCCGGGCTGGTCAAGTTCGCCTACGACCAGGGGCTGGTGGTCTGACCAGCCCACGGCCGCACGCGTGCGATCCTGACCAAAAAAGCAACCGCCCCCGTCTTTCGACGAGGGCGGGCGACCGGCGTGCGCGATAAGCCGAGTTCTGTCGGGCGCTGTGGTTTCCGCTCGCAAGCGAGCGGACCTTCAACGCCGTGCGACCATTTCTCTGCGAGTGACGTTGCCGTCACCCTGAAGCGGTCCACCCGCTGCCATTCCAGCCGGACAGGCTGTCGGCAGGTCTTGCGACCCGCCGCGGCGGCTGCGTGACCTTGCACGGGGTGGGGTTTGCCGTGCCCCGACGCTCACGCGCCGGGCGGTGGGCTCTTACCCCGCCGTTTCACCCTTGCCTGAGCCGGGTTGCCCCGGCCATCGGCGGTCTCTTCTCTGTGGCACTGTCCCTCAGCGCTGGCCGGCGCCGGGTGGGCGTTACCCACCACCCTGTCCTGCCGTGCTCGGACTTTCCTCTGTCGGGGTTGCCCCCGCCAGCGGCCGCATGCGCACGCCTATGGACTTGTCAAGACGCATAGTAGTTGTGGGCCGACCCGCAAACCCCCCGGGGCCACGCAACAGCACACACCGAGCGCAACGGACCAAGCCCGTTGGCGACTACGCTTCAACGTGGCCGAGGCCTCTCCATCGCGGCGGACAATCCTCTGGCAAAACGCCGCCCAGACGGGCCTGATGCGTCGGCTCGCACGACGGGCGGGCCTGGACGTCGTAGCGGTCGGCTCACCCGATCCGACCCAGTCTTCCGCCCTTGCCCGCGAGTGGGGGGGAGGCGGGGCCGGGGTGGGCGGAGCAAGCGGCGGTTTGATTGCCGCGATCAGTGACCTGCGGGCGGCCATCGCCACCGCGCAGCGGGGCACCCTGGTGCTGATCGCCGACCCAGGCACGTTCGGCGCTCCCGCCGCCGCTTCGACCGAACGGGCCGCCACCCGGCTTGACGTCGAAGAACTCGACAACGCCGACGACCGCGGCGTCAAGATCGCCACGCTCGAGCCGATCCCCGCCGCACTGACGCAACTCGCCGAGGCGGGTGTACGCGTCGGCGCATCGAGCGGGAGGGTGGGCGGCGCTCAAGGGCACGGCGGCAGGGCCGGTGATTGGGCGCTGCTCGCGCCGCTCTCGCGCTTCGCACGCCCAGTCAGAGAACTCGTTGAACTGCTCCCGGTGATCGGCACGCCGCGGGCACTCTCGATCCACGCCCTGGGCGCGCCCGAGCACGGATCACTCGGCGCCCGCCTGTTCGACGCCGCCGACCTCTCGCTGCTGCTGTTGGGCCCGGCCGAAGGCGTGCACGCCGTGTTCACAGCGCCTGCGTCACCCGCACGCGGCATCCACGCCGCCCCGCCGCCGCCGGACCACATCCGCGGGCTCGACGGTGACGTCTCAATCTCGCTCCGCTTTGACGGCAACCGGGCGGCGACCATCACCGCCAGCAACAGGGCGGGTTCGCACGCGTTTGCGCTCCGGCTGCTGACCGACCGCGCAACCGTCACCATCGGCGCCGACCACCTGACCGTTCACCACCACGGGGAGGGTGTTATCCCCGTCGCGCCCGCCGCCCGGCCCGACGAGGACCCATTCATCGACGCGCTGACGGCCCAGCTCACGAGGTACGTCGAGTCGGGAGTCGGCCTCGCCGGCCAGGTCGATTTCTCCGCAACGCTCGCGCTGTGCCAGGCGGCGCTGCTCAGCGCCCGCACCGGAGAGGCCGAGTCCCCCGGCACCATGCTCAGGCTCGCGGGCTACTGAACACCCACACCCCCTCTGTCACGCCGGGCACCGACATGGCCACCTATCTGCTCAAGACCGAGCCGACGACCTACAGCTTCGACGACCTCGCGCGTGAGAAACGCGCAACGTGGGACGGCATCGCCAACGCGGCCGCGCTGATCCACCTTCGGAAGATCAGGCGGGGGGACGATCTGCTCATTTACCACACCGGTGACGACAAGGCGATCGTCGGCCTCGCCCGTGCCGCGGGCGATGCGTACGAAGACCCCAAGAACCCCGGCCAGACGCCCGAGGGAACGCCCAGACACGCGGTGGTGGACGTTGTCCCAGTACGGGCCGCGCCATCGCCGCTCACGCTCGCGGCGATCAAGGCCGACAAGCGGTTCGCCGAGTTTGCCCTCGTGCGCATCTCCCGCCTCAGCGTAGTGCCGGTGCCCGGGGCCATCGACGCCGCCATCCGTGCACGCACCGGTCTCTAGCGCCGCGCCGATCAGCCGTTTGAGCACCCGGCGAAGAACGCATCGATAAACACGATGAAGTCGTTGTTGTCCAGCACGCCGTCGCGCCCGTAGACACCGCCGGTTGCGCCGATGTCCGCAACGCCCATGTCACCCGCGAAGAACCGGTCGATGAACACGATGAAGTCGTTGTTGTCAAACGCACCGTCGCTCGCGAACACGCCGCCGGTGCTGCCGATGTCCGCCAGGCAGATCGATACCGTCAGTGAGAGCGCGCTCGACGGCCCCAGCAACGACTCACGCGTGCGGAAGATCGGGTAGCTCACCGGGCCGGCGCCGAACGCCGTGGCCGACTGCAGCCCGCTGGCGATCAGGTTCAACCTGCCGCCCGACAGCGAACTCTGGAGGTATCCGCGCGTGCCGGGCGCTGCAGCGTTCATCCCAAACCGCAAGACCGCGCCGTCCTGCACCGTCTCGCCCGCGTTCATCGCGCTCCCGCCGGAGGTGAACGCCGACGCGGTCGCCAGCGGCTCGGGCTGGAAGCGGTCCGTCACGTTGTTTGATACGTCCCGCGCCGCCCCTCCCGTCCCGCCAAAGTCGATCGGGTACGCGTTCCGCGTGCGGGGCGCCGGCGCGGGGGGCCCAAACGGTGAGTTCTCCGCCCACGTCGCAGCGCTGAAGCCGCCGCGGTACGCCACCGCAAACAGGTCGACGCTGCGCCCCGCGTCGGGGTCATCGGTCCGCTCAGGGTCGGCCGCCCGCGGCGGTGTCGCGTTGGCGTCGCCCGCGTCAAAGTAGCTCGAGACAGGGTCCGGCGTCGGGTCGTAGACGAAACTCGCCGTTGCGTCCATCGTCGCGCTCACCTCCGCAGCGGCCACGCGGTACTGAAACGGCGCGTACCCCGCGGGCACCTGGGCCGCGGTGTTGAACCCGATAAGAAACTCCGCGTCCCGATCGTCAAACGTTGTGTACCCGCTGTAGAGCGTGGTGTAGGTCGGGGCGCTCGAACGCGTGCCCGAGAAGTCGCCGTACGGGTACATCCACCGGTCGAGCGATGGCGGCATGCCAACGACGGTGTAGACCTGGCTGGCGCCCGCGTGTCCCGCCGCGACCGCGATCGTACAAAGGAGGGTGGAAAGGCACGGCAGCAGGCGGTTTTGAGCGTTCATGATGGTTTCCTTTGTCGCCGGGCCGATCCAAAGGGACACCCGGTGCGTATAAGTGGATACGTTTGTCGAGAAATATACGTTGGCGTCACCTAGAGTGTTCCCGATGCGCCCCAGCAGCCCTCACGATATTCAGGCGATCTCAGTGTTTCACGCAGGGGAAACCCCCCAGACAGAAAGGGGCGCTGCGGGCACCTCCCCGTTCCGGCGGCCCCTTGGTTTTTCACTGATCGAACTGCTGGTAGTGCTGGTGGTCGTCACGCTCCTGCTGGCGCTGATCTGCCCCGCTCTCGGCCGCGCACGCACGATCGCCCGCCAGACACGCGAACTCTCGACCGGCTCGCAGCTCATGCGCGCAACCCTGATCTACGCCACCGATGCGCGCGGCGCCGTTCTCCCCGGCTACACGCCCGCCAACTGGGTCAACGGCGGCTCGGTCCGCGACGAAGCGGGCGCCGCAGTGCTCGGCCAGGCCGGCCGACGCTACCCGTGGCGCATCGCTCCCTACCTCGACTACAACTTCGCCGGCCTCTACGACGACCGGAACATCCTCGAGCGTTACGCCGCCCGCACCGACTACCAGTACGTCGTCAGCCTCTCGCCGTCGATGGGTATCAACGCCGACTTCGTCGGCGGCAACGACGACAACGGCCTCGCCTTCAACTCCGCGGGCCTGCGCCTCTACGGAAAGTTCTACGTGCAGCGCATCGACGACGCCACCCGCCCCGGCTCGCTGATCGTCTTCGGCTCCGCCCGCGGCGTAGACCCAGACGGCGGCACCGTCTCAGGCTTTCACCGCATCGAGGCCCCTTCGTTCACCGTGGCACGCTGGTCAACCTCCAAACTGACAGAGTCCAGCCAGCCCTACGAGCACGGAAACGTCCACCCCAGGTTCGCCGGCTTGGCCGTAGTGAGCTTTCTCGATGGCCACGGCGACGCAAAGGGGCTTGACGAACTCCGCGACATGCGATTGTGGGCTGACCGGGCGGATCGCAGTGATTGGCTGCTGACGCCGCTTGCCCCCTAGGGAGTCGAGTGTCATACAGATGCCCATTAAAGCAAGAAAAACACCTAAAAAGGTGTGCGCTTCTTAATCTGATTGCGGCGTTGACACAATTTTTTTCTAATGTACACTTCACCACTGGTGCACACCCGTGCACGGGGCTGCGCGTTCTGCTGCGGCCCTAAGCAGCGGCCCATCCTGCGGTGGGTGTCAGTCTGCTTGTGGCAACGCTCGTGGTTCTGGAGGTCGGTTATGCATCGCTTCGGCACGAACCGTCGTTTGCGTGGTTTCACCTTGATTGAACTGCTGGTGGTCATCGCGATCATCGCACTGCTGGTGGCGATCCTGCTGCCGGCGCTTGCACAAGCGCGCAAGGTCGCGAAGATGACCAAGGAGCTTGTGTACGCCAAAGAGCAGACGCTCGCTTGGCAGGGGTATACCGGTGACTTCAAGGACATGGTCGTTCCCGCCGGGCCGACCTGGGCCAGCGTACACCCCTACACAGATACGCCCCCCAACAAGCAGATGCGTCCCGCCGACTCCAACTTGGGCTATGGCTCGTGGATTGAAGGCGAAGTCTCAAAGGACTGGTTCTGGCACCTCGTCGCGTTCTCGTCGATCCCGTACCAGTCGATGCAGCTCGACGACCGCACCAAGGACGACTTCATGTCGCGCCCCGTTGACCCGACACCCGGGTCGCAGCCTGGCTGGGTCCGCCCCGGCGTTACCTCGCGTGAGGCCGCCTTCGCGTTCCACCCGTCACTGGGCATGAACGGCGTCTTCGTCGGCGGGTCCTACAGCCACGGCGCATTCGCCGGCGGCAACTACGGCAGCGCCACAGCTCCCACCAACAATCCCTGGCGACCGATCCCCGGCACCGGCAAGTTCTATGTCGCGCGAGTGACAGACTGCAACAACCCCGCCGCGCTCATGGTGTTCAGCAGTTCGCGCGGCGGTGACGTCCGCGAAGCCTTCTGGTGGAGTTACTGCCAGACCGTGCCCGACACCGGCGTCATCCGCCCCGGCTATTGGCTGGTCACAGCGCCGTTCGCCGCCCCGAACCAGCGCGGCAGCGGCTCCTTCGGCGGCACGGCGTCGGCCACGCCCGTCGCCGGCAACGCGCGCCCGTGGGTCGCGTCCAACAAGTTTGACCCCGCCGCCGCGCCCGGCGCGTGGGGCATGGTCGACGCCCGCCACATGGGCAAGGCCGTCACCTCGTACGTCGACGGTCACGCCGACACGGCAGGGCTCGAAGACATGCGCGACGCGCGCCGCTGGTCAACGTACGCCACATCCCCGACGTGGACGTTTGTTCCGCGTCCTTGATCAACTTCACCCGTACCGGTAGCATGCGGGCCGTCCGAGCAGGGCGGCCCTTTTTTTTGGAGCGAGCAATGGGCGACACGAAAAAGCGACGAACAACGAGCAACGCCAACCTGGCAAAGGGCGCCGTCGCAGGCGTCGTGATTGTCGCGTGCATCGCCTATTTCACGTTCCTGGCCTTCAGCGGCAAGCCAACGGTGATCGCCAGCAATGCCGATCCAGCGGTAGCCGCCTGGATGCAGGCCCTGACGGCCAGGCAGTCTGAGATCTACCAGCAGATGGAAAAGGTTGCCGTGCACCCCGCTGAAGACGGCAAGAGCATTGTCGTCTCCGGCACGGTCAGCTCCAAGAGTGATCTGGCAAAGTTGAAGGCAGTGCTGGAGGGCATCGAGCCCAAGGCCCCTCTCACTTGGGAGGTGAGCGTCGGTCGATAGAGGCCGCTCAAAATGGCTGCCCGGCGGCCCAGGCCTCGGGACCGCGACCCCTCTCAGCGGACCCGAAGTCGGCGTTTTTTCGGATGCAGCACGGGTTCAATGCCGCAACGATGAAGCCTGTTTCATGAACGTATTTCGTTTGCGTTTTCATTGGCCGTCACATACACTGTAGTGCGTTCGGGCGGCCTTCTAGCGGCGCAGCCAAGCGCGACCACCGCGGTTCTCTCGGTGTGTCAGGGCAATCCGAACGGTTTACTCGTCGGGCGAATCCCAAAGTGCAGGAGTAGCAAGTATGGAAAGCACGCGCGGTACCAGAGTCCGTGGTTTTACCCTCATCGAACTGCTGGTAGTCATCGCGATCATCGCGCTGCTGGTAGCGATCCTGCTGCCGGCGCTTGCGCAGGCGCGCAAGGTGGCGAAGCTCACCCGCGAACTCGCCGCCGGTCACGATTTCATGAACGCGCAGGCCATGTATTCTGCAGAGAGCCGCGACCTCATCATGCCCGCCGGCCTCGCTTGGAACTGGGCCCACCACTACGGCCCACCGCGCCTCTGGATGACGCCGACGGACTACTACGACAACAACCCAAACGTTTACGTTGAGGGCGGAGCGGTCAAGGTCTGGACCTGGGTGTTCTATGCCGGCACCGGCGTAGCACCGACAGCCATCCAGATTGATCCGCGCACGTACGAGGACTTCAACAACCGGCCGGTACAGACCGTCGCGACCGGCGGCAACAACGTGGGCATCACCAGCCGCCAGGCGGCCTATGCGGCGCACCCGACCTTCGGCATGAACGGGGTGTATGTCGGTGGCGCGTACATGTTCGGCGCCTTCCGCGGCACCGACGGCGCAGAAAACGTCGCCAAACCGCATTACATCAACCGCTTCTCCGGCGCGTACAACTCGTCGAAGCTGATCTTCGCCGCGTCCGCCCGTGGCGGCGATATCAACAGCTCCGGTTCCTACTGGTCCTGGTGGGCGCAGCCCGCAAACACCGGCACGATTCGCCCCGGAAACCCGTTCGTCACCGCTCCAAGCTTCGGCGCGACGAACTGGGGCGCAGGCACCGCCTGGGGCAACTGGAACGCCAGCAACAAGTTCAACCCGCTGATGGTGCCGAGCACCTGGGGCATGATGGACTTCCGTCACATCAACAAGGCGGTTGTCTGCTTCATGGACAACCACGTTGAACCCCAGGGAATCGAGGACCTGCGTGACATGCGCAAGTGGTCCAACTACGCCACGTCAGAAAACTGGACGTACGTTCCCCGCTGAGTCCTTCGCCTGGTCCCAAAGATCAATCGCTCGGCCGTTCCATGCGGCCGAGCGTTTTTCGTTTTGCCGGAGTGGATCCTGACCGCGACGGCAAAGCGAGCATTCGCGGCGAACATGCCGCGGGCGATGGCATTTCAGCGACGCTCGCTGATCGTGCACCGCGTGCCCTCGACGATCTCAATCAGCTGACGCGATCGCCCCGCAACCGGCGCGATCGCCGGACCGATGAGGTAGCGGCGATGCGCAAGTGATGGTGCGCACAGAGCCGAGCGTGCGTTCGAATCGGCGCCGTGAATCGGGCGCGTCGAGACACCAGGCATTGCTCGGGCACGCCGAACCGGTCGTTCATGGACCGAAGCGGAAGCAGATTTGGTGCGCAGCAAGATGCGGAAGCGATGCACGCGTGAGAGAATCGTCATCGAGGTTTCAGTCAAGCAACTCGCAAACGTGCAGACTGTGCGGAGAATGCAGCGATCGTCAGGTGAACATGTCGCTTCGATCACAAGCAAAAAACGCTGAATTTAAAGGCCAATTCATCTTTGGAAATCGCTTGTCCCGTTCCCGTTCTTCCGATAGTCTTGAAGTGACAGCAGCGCTCGACGCATCGCTGTCGGGGGCACGCCGGGGTTCTCTCGGTGGGTAGAGGCGTTCCGCTCTGGTCCGTCCTTCCGTGTCAGTCTTCGTCAGGAGAATCTGGAATGGCAATTCACAACGGCAAACGGGTCCGCGGCTTCACGCTCATCGAGCTGCTCGTCGTCATCGCGATCATCGCGCTGCTGGTAGCGATCCTGCTGCCGGCGCTCGCGCAGGCGCGCAAGGTGGCGAAGCTCACCCGCGAGCTCGCCGCCGGTCACGACTTCATGAACGCGCAGGCCATGTACTCGGCCGAGAACCACGACAGGATCATGCCCGCCGGTCTCGCGTGGGCCTGGGCTCACCACTACACCTTCCCCGCGCCGGAGGCCTATCGCGTGTGGATGACCCCGCAGGACTACTACACCAACGACCCCAACGTCTACGTTGAGGGAGGCGCGGTCAAGGTCTGGACGTGGGTCTTCTACTCCGGCACCGGCGTCTCGCCCACCGCCATCCAGATCGACCCTCGCACTTACGAAGAGTTCAACCGTCGCCCGGTGCAGTCCGTGGCGACCGGCGGCAACAACGTAGCGGTCACCAGCCGCCAGGCCGCCTACGCCGCGCACCCGACCTTCGGTATGAACGGTTCGTATGTCGGCGGTGCGCTGATGTTCGGTGCCTTCCAGGGCACCCTCGGCAAGGAGACCGTCGCCAAGCCGCACTACATCAACAAGTTCTCGGGCGCGACCAACTCGTCGAACCTGATCTTCGCCGCATCGGCACGCGGCGGCGATATCAGCGGCAGCGGTGGCGCGTACTGGAGCTGGTGGGCAGCCCCCGCAAACTCCGGCACGATCCGGCCGGGCAACCCGTTCGTGATGGCCCCCAGCCCGGGCCCACGCTACGCCCCAAACTGGGCGACCGGTCTGAACACCACCAGCATGACCCCGCAGGGCACCAACGCCTGGTACACCGGGAACAAGTTTGACCCGAAGGCCCCGCCCACCACGTGGGGCATGATGGACTTCCGCCACCTCAACAAGGCCGTCGTCTGCTACCTCGACAACCACGTCGATGCCCAGTCGATCGAAGACCTGCGCGACATGCGCAAGTGGTCCAACTACGCCACCCGGCCCGACTGGACCTACGTCCCCCGCTGATGCGAACCCGTTGACGATCAGCCCACGCTCGCCAGTATAATGCTGGCGAGCGTTTTTCATTAAGGAGCCCCCAGTTGCAGCGCACCCAAGCTCGAATCGAAGCCGACCAGTCCGCCGCCCGTGCTCAGAAGTTGAAGGGCGTTATCGCGGTGACGATCATCGTCCTCTGCCTCGGCTTCCTTACCTGGCTGTTCTGGCCAAAGCCCGCGGTCGTGATCCCCCCGCCGCAAGACCAGGTGGCCCTGTGGGAGAAGGCCTTTGCCCAGGTGAACGTTGAAGAGGCCGCCAAGATCAGCCCCCTCTACAAGCTCTTCGGCGAGATCACCGCGCAGCCCTCCGAAGACCGCCAGTCGATCGTCGTCATGGGGAGCGTTTCGTCGTACGCCGAGCTCAACGTGCTCAAGGCCGAACTGGGCAAGGTGCAGCCGGCGGTGCCGCTGCAGTGGGAGGTCACCGTCGGCAGATAGAGCCGCGCACCTACCCTCGCCGACCATGACCGACTTCGTCTCCAGGCTCTCCGCCCGTGGCATGCTGCACCAGTGCACCGATGAGGCGGCGCTGCGCGCCCACCTGGCGTCGGGCTCGAGAAAGGCGTACGTCGGCTACGACCCCACCGCCGACAGCCTCACCATCGGCAACCTCGTCACGATCATGCTCCTGCGCCACTGGCAGGAGGCCGGGCACACCCCCGTCGTGCTCGTGGGTGGCGGCACCGGCCTCATCGGCGACCCCAGCGGCAAGAGCGCCGAGCGCGAGCTGCTGACCGAGGATCGCGTCCGCGCCAACGTCGAGAGCCAGAAGCGCATCTTCTCGCGCCTGCTCGCCTTCGACGGCCCGCGCGCGGCGACGATGACCAACAACGCCGACTGGCTCACGCGGCTTGGGTACATCCAGGTCCTGCGCGACGTCGGCAAGCACTTCTCCGTCAACCAGATGGTGCAGCGCGACAGCGTGAAGAAACGCCTCGAAGAACGCGAGCACGGCATCTCCTACACCGAGTTCTCCTACATGATCCTGCAGGCGTACGACTTCCTGCACCTGTTCCGCTCGATGGGCGTGACCGTCCAGATGGGCGGCAGCGACCAGTGGGGCAACATCGTCAGCGGGGCCGACCTCATCCGGCGCGACGCTCACGCCCAAGCCCACGCCGGCGCTGCGCCCGCCGCAGCGCACGAGGCGTTCGCAATCACCACGCCGCTCGTCACCAAGGCCGACGGCGGCAAGTTCGGCAAGACCGAGTCGGGCGCAGTCTGGCTCACCGCCGAGCGCACCAGCCCCTACGCCTACTACCAGTTCTGGCTCAACGCAGCCGACGCCGACGCCGAACGGTTCCTGAAGGTCTTCACGCTCCTCCCGGTCGAGGAGATCTCCGCGGCGATGGCCGAGCAGGCCGCCAACCCCGGTGCCCGACCGGCCCAGCGCACGCTGGCACGCCACGCCACCGACCTGCTCCACGGCAGGGCCGAGCGCGAGAAAGCCGAGGCCGCCGCCGCCGCGCTCTTCAGTGGCGACCTCTCAGCACTGGACGAGCCGACGCTGGCCGAGGTCTTCGCGGCCGTCCCCAGCAGCGCCCACGCCAAGGCATCCCTGGGCGGCGATGGCATCGCGGTACTCGACCTGCTCGCTGAGTCAAAGGTCTGCAAGAGCAAGTCCGAGGCCCGACAGGCGCTCGCCGACGGCTCGATCAGCGTGAACGGTCAGCGGGTCGCACCCGATGCGCGCATGACCACCGCCCACCTGCTGCACGGCAAGACCATCGCGCTCCGGCGTGGCAAGAAGAACTGGCACATCACCAGGTGGGAGTGACTCGTTCTCCCGGCTTTGCGGGGAGAAGGTGGCGAAGCTCTGCGGGCCGGATGAGGGTTCCGTTGTTTGTTGATCGCGACTGAAACACCGGCAACTGACCGCCGCCTCCTCACCGATCCTCAACCTCAAATCGGTACCACGTGTTCAGCGAGGCCCCCGGCGCCAGAACGGTCACGCCGCTCTGCCGGGCCGGCATGTTGAACCCGTCGGCGCAGATGGTCATCGGCTCGACGGCAAAGTACGGTTCGCTCTGCCCCCGCGCGTTGGTCGGGGCGAAGAACACCATGTGCGAGTGGTTCTCCGAAGACGTCATCGTCAGCCGCGTGCGAGCCCACTCAACCACGCACACGTTCTCGTACCCGCTGTAGCAGTCCATAAACGATTCGAACGGGAGCCTGCGCGCCGAGTTCAGCCAGCGGCAGCGTGCATCCCGCCGTGCCGGACCGATCGGCATGCACCGCTCCGTCGGGTAGCGTGAACCGACCGGCGCGATGACGCGGGCAACAGCTGCCTCCCCCGCTTGCCGGCGCGGAAAATAAGGGTGCAGGCCGACCCCGCACGGGAACGGCTCGTCACCGGCGTTAGTCAGCGTGACCTCCTGCATGACGGAGGACTCACCGACTTCAAACCGGGTTTGGAGCGTGAACGGCCAAGGGAAGTTCACCTCGCCGGGCGCGAGAGAGCGGGAATCAAAGAGCAGCCGCACCGAGACCGGCGAGCGGTCGAGCACCTCAAACGCCCGCCGGCGGACATCGCCGTGCATCGCCGTGCCGTCGCGCGGGTCTGGCCGCAGGGCGATCCGCCGTCCGTTCCAGGCAAAGACCGCGTCGCGGATGCGGTTGCACCAGGGCGCCATGATGAAGCTCGCCTGGTTGACGGTCGGGTCTTCCCCCGAGACCCCACGTGCGATCAGCGGCAGCCACACGCCTCCTTGCTGCCAGTGAGCATCGACGATCCCGCCCCCCTTGCGATGGTCGACCCTGAGCCGGACGCGGCAAGACTCAAGCACCATCGGTTCGTTCGCTTCTTTGGCGGCGGGGGCGGGTGTCATTCCGCATGAGAATAGCGGAAGCCCGGACCGGTGTTCTCGGACGATCAACCCGCACGACCGGCGAGGTAAGCCACCCCACACCCCGTCGCCCGTCGAGCGCATCCCGCAGGGGCTCGATAGACGAAGTGGGCCAACCCGCGCCAGCACTGATTCTGCGAAGACACGGACCGTCACCATGAGCAGCGATCCCACGGATCAGAACGTTCCGCATTCCACGAACGCCCAGGAAGCGCTCGACGCCGAGGCGGCGCGCTTCCTGGCGTCGCTGCAGCAACGGCTGTCGCAGGTCCAGAGCACAACCTCCCAGCTCAACAGCCGCGAGGCCGCTCTCGCCGAGCAGGCGCGTGCCCTCGACGTGCGCCGCGCGGAGATCGAGCAGCTCGAGCGCGTGATCGGGTCCACGCAGAACCAGCTTGCGGCGCGGGCTGCCAACCTTGACGACCGTGAGGCCGCCGTCGCACGCGCCGCCGCTCAGACGCAGGAGCTGCGCGCACAGATCGAACGGGCGGAGGCCGAGTCGGCCGCAGAGCGGGCACGCCTGATCGAAGAGGCACGCGCAGCGCAGCAGCGCACCGAAGCGGAGGCGCAGGCCAGGGCGCAGCAGATCGTCGCCGCCGCGGAGTCGCAGCGGGCCGCCGCCGAGCGTGAGCGGGAGGAGGCGCGGGCGCTCACCGAGCAGGGCCGGGCCCGCCTCGGTGAAGCCCAGTCAAAGGAAGCCTCGCTCCACGAGCAGGAAAAGACGCTCTCCCGTGAGTCGGCCGCGTGCGCGGCCCGGCTTGCGCAGGCCGAGGAAGCCTCCGCCGCGCTTGCCGCCCGGGAGGAAAAGTTCAATCAGGATGCCCGTGCGCTCGCCGACCGGGAGAAGGCGGCCGCCGCGATCGCGGAGCTCGCCGCCCGCCGGGCCGCCGAGCACACCGCCGCGGTCGCCGAGATCTCGCAGCGTTCAGAGCAGGTCCAGCGGGCCGAGCTCGCCGTGCGCACGGCCGAGGAAGAGGCGAAGGCGCACCGGCAGGCGGCTTCGCAGGCCAAGGGCGAACTCGACCGGCGCGAGGCAGCGATCCTCGCCCGCGAGCAGCAGCTGCGCGCCGCCCAGGATGAGCTGGAACGCCGCCGCATCTTCGTCAGCCAGTGCGAGGCACAGGCCGGCCAGCTCGAGGCGACGAGCCGTCACCTCCGCGAGCAGGCCGAGCAGATCAAGGCCGCTTCAGAGCGCCAGGCAGCGCAGTGGCAGGACAAAGCGGCCGAAGCCCAGTTCCAGGCCGAGAGTGCTCTGCAGCAGGTCCACAAGCTGCAGGAGCAACTGGCCGCCGCCCAGGCCCGGGCGTCCGCGCTTGAAGAGGAGATGGATCAGGTCAAGGTGCTGGGGATCAACCTGTCGCCCGAAGCACAGGGAAGGGTCGAGGGATTGACCAGGCGAGCCGAAGCGGCCGAGCAACGCGCCGCGACGCTCCAGGAAATCATCGACCAGAACAGCGACGAGGTGGCGAAGGCGGAGGCCCGCTACGACACGCTCGCGCGTCAGCTCGACGAAGCCCAGCGTGCCATGTCGACCACCGCCGACCGCCACGCCGAGCAACTCGCCGCACTCCAGGCCCGCCTCGACGAGCACGCCGCTTCGCTCGCCGCGTCACAGGCCGCCGCTCAGCAGGCAAGGGCCGATGCAGAGCAGGCGGCCCGAGAGATCGCCGACCAGACCGCCCGCGCCGCCCAGGCGACCGAGCGCGCCGAAGAGCTCGTTGGCCGCGTCGCGGCCGCCGAGCAGGCGGCGAGCGACGCCGCCGCCCGGGCTGAGCAGTTCAAGGCGGGGGCGGCCAGCGAGCCCGAAGCGCTGCAGGAGAGCAGGCGACGCACCGGTGAGCTTGAGTCAAAGCTCGCGAAGGCAGAGGTCCTGATCTCCGAGCTCCAGGCCAAGGTCTCCGTTGCGCAGGCTGAGGCGACCGCCGGCGCCGGGGAGGGGTTCTCAGCCGACCAGCGCCGGCGTCTCGAAGCCGAGCTGGCGCAGCGTGAAGAGGCGCTGAGCGTGCTGGCCAACCGGCTGCTCAACAGCGAAGAGCGAGCGGTCACAATGCAGTCGCAGCTCGACCGCCTGAGCGACGAGATCACCGCCTGGGAAGAGCGGGCCGTCGACTCGGCGTTCAATCGGACCGACTCGAACGGGGCCGTGCAACACCCAACCGCCGAGGTCGCCGCCAGCGATACCCGCCGACGCCGACTCCGCCGCGTGCGTGAGCTTCTCGGGCAGGAGCACCGCAAGGTCCTCCTCGCCAAGGAGGCCCTGGGTCGCCACAAGGCCGAGGCGGACGCCGTCCTTCAGCAGCGGGCCCGGTTGAGCCAGATCGCCCAGTCACTCCAGGCCGCCGAAGCCGAAGCGAACAAGACGCGTGCAAAGTCGGCCGCCGGCTCGATCATCGTCGCCGCCATGATGACGCTTGTCACGGTGAGCGGGCTCAGCTACCTCGCCGCCGGCGTTCTGTGGCCCTCAACCTACGCGGCCCGGGCGACCCTTGCCGCCGAGAGCGACGGCCGCAGCCCCACCGAGCAGCAGAACCGAGTCTGGGTTTCGGCGCACGAGCGCCTCGCGACCGACCTGCAGGTGTACACGCTCGCGGCGGAGCGGTTCCAGCAGCGCGGCATGCGTGAGCTCTCAACCGCCGCCGCCGTGCAGGACCGCTTCGGCAACGCGCTCGCCGTGATCACAGATGTGCCCGGGCAAGTCACGCTCGAGCTCCGCGGTGTGGGCCGCGAAGGGACCGCCCGCGAACTCGAGACGTTCGCCGGCGCGGTCAGCGCGATCGCCAACTCACGCCGCCAGATGCGCCAGGACGGCCTGGGAACGGTCGTCGCTAAACCGGCCGAGGCAGGGAGCGAAGCGCTCGACAACAAGCGTCAAACGGCGATGGCCGTTTCGCTGGTGGTCGGCCTGCTGGCCTCAGCCGCTACGGGGTTCGGCGTCTATGCCGTCTTCACGCGTGCCCACAGGCCCAAGCCCGGCACCGACCCGCTCGAAGCGATGAGCAACCAGCCCATCGCCCGCCTTGTGCCCGACCGCCCCGGCAGCGCCGCGGCCTGACCGGACCCGCGAGTTCAGCTGGAATAAACAAGCCCGGGGGCGGCCCCGGGCTCTTGAGTTTCGTTGCTGTCGCCTTCGACTACAGGTTGTTGCTCTTCAGCACCGCCTCGCGTTCGCCCGCTGCCTTCAACGCGAAGCTCTCGCCCGGGTTCACCTTCAGATTGGCGAACTGGTTCACCACACGGCTCGACTGCGAGTCGATGCGGGCGATCGTGCGCACCACCGCGCCGGACGAATCGAGCAGCGCGAGCGTGTAGCCGCCCTCTACGTGCGGCAGGTCCTTGGCGAAAAACTGAGCGCTGGCCGTGTCGCCGTCAAGCAGCAGCAGCGCCGAGCCGCGGGCGCTCGCCGTCGCCGGCGAGAACTGCACGAACTGCGTCTTGTCGCTGGTGAGCAGGTGTTCGAACTTCGGGCCAAAGTCCTTCAGCCACAAGTCGGCAACCGCGTTGCTCTGCAGCGTGCTGTTGACGCTCTGGAAGTCGCCGTAGAGCTTGACGGTCACAACGCCAAAGAGCAGCGCCGCGGCCATGCTCCCGATCGCAACGGCGCGCCAGTAGGGGGCGACCGCGGCGGGCCGGGCGATCGACGGGGCAAGGCGCCCGGCCACGCGGGGCTGGCGCTTCTCACTCCCAACAGCCGCCGCAACGGCCGCGAGAACGCGGCCACGCAGCGACGCCGGCGGCTGCACGTCCGGCAGCAGCGCGTCGATCTGCGACGCGCGTTCCTGGCCGTCGCGCACGAGCTGCTGGATGGAGGCCGGCGCGCTCTTGAAGCCGCGCTCGAACGCCTGGCGTTCGGCCTCGTCGAGCAAGCCCAGCGCGTCGAACTGGGCCAGCTCGATCAACTCGCGGTTGCTGAAGTCGGGGTGTGGGGGGGTCGGTGATGAGGGGTTCATGCGGTCATTCCTTCGCTGACGTCGCGCTCGCGCAGGCGCACCAGGGCGCGGCTGAGAGCGGACTTGATCGTTCCCAGAGGGGTATTGAGTTCCTCGCCGATCTGGCGCAGCGTCTGCCCGTTGAGGTACGCACGCACCACGACGGTCTTCTGCAGTTCGGGGAGTTGATCGATTTTCTTCATAAGAGTCGCAAACCGTTCCTGCTGCTCCGCGTCGAGCCGATCACCAGATGCGCTGCCCTTGGCCAACCCGTACTGAGCGTCCATCAGCTTCTCGTCAAGCCCCGACGACTTGATCGCCGAGCGGGACCGACGGAGCCGGTCAACCATGTACCGGCGGCTGATCAGCATGACCCAGGTCACCAGCGCTGCCCTCGTCGGGTCGTAACGGTCGCTGGTTCTCCAAAGACGTACAAAGACCTCCTGAACGGCATCCTCGGCTTCATCCCGGCTCGGCAGTGATTGATACGCCATGCGGTAGATCAAACTGCCAAACCGGTCGTACAGCGTGGCCACCGCGGACGGATCACCCGCGGCGACTCCCTGCATGAGGCGCAAGTCCGCAGCCTGGATTTCCGCATCGGCGGGCATCAAGCACCTTTCCGACGTCCGGCCGGCAGATGTGCCGGCGCATTTCCATACGCACCCCGCAGAAGGTGGGTTGCGGCGAACGGACGAAGCACTGAGAGCATACCACATGAAGACAGTGCAAACCACTACTACCCCTAAGGGTAATGTCCGAGAATGTAGGGTATTTCACCCCCCTTTTCCTGCCGAGGGGTGGTCTTGACTCCGGATGTGGATTAAAGTCAACTAGTGCCGGTTGGGCGGTTTCCGAAAAGATCAGGAGACGACCGTGCGGGCAATCGTGTGGGTCAATGAAACTGCTGACAGCGCCAGGCGGCGCTGCAGGATGCACCGGTCGGCGTTCTCGCTGATCGATGTGCTTGTTTCAGTCTCCGTGATCGTCGTGCTGATCGGGCTGATGATGCCCGCGCTGACGTCGATCCGCGAGACCACGCGCAAGGTGATCTGCTCTTCGAACATCCGTCAGATCGGACTGTCAACGGCGATCTACGCGACTGACTACAAGGGTCAACTGCCCTACAGCCGCAGCTATGAGAAGTCGTACCGAGTGGGCGAGACCTTCCTGCCGCAGGACCTGATGAAGGCCCGCATCGCCTGGCCAACGTCTGACTGGGACGGACTCGGGCTTCTGTACGGCAAGCAGTACTGCTCGGCGGGCCAGGTCTTCTACTGCCCGTCGCACAGGTCAGTACATCGGTTCGAGACGTACGCCGCCGGCTGGAACGGCGCGCCCATCGACGTCTTCATGAACTTTCAGTACCGCGGCGGCAACGCCTTCGGTCAGGCCAACCTGAACAAGATTCCCGACCGTATCTCGCTGTTGGCAGACGGCATGGCGAGCGAGTTCGACTTCAACCACGCCGTGGGCGGGAACATCGTCGCCAGCGACCTCAGCGTGGCTTGGTTTGACGACACCGCTCACACGCTGTTGCTCCCCACAGGCTACGACGACCCGGCAGCGAAGGACAAGCTGCAGTCGGCCTGGAGCGAGATCGATCGAGCACTCTACAAATAGTCAGCCGAGGAACTGAGCAGTGTTTATTGCGAGCGGGGCGTTCTGCGCGCGGTCGGGGCTCGACAGGTGAACAATCCACAATGATGATCCAACCGCGGCGGCTGCTGTTTGCCATGCTCGCACTCGCCCTATCAGCGCACGTCGCCGCCGCTCAGCTGGTGCCCGCACGTGAGTTCTACGGCGTAGGGCGGCCCATCCCGATGACGGTGAACCTGCCGCAGGCAGACGCCGCGCCCGCCGCCGAGCATCCGACCACACCCGCGAGGAAGCCCGCCTGCGAGGTTGCGCTCCTGTCGGCAGTTGCGGATGCACCGCTCGCTGTCGCCCCCGTGCTCCCGGGGAAAGTGGATCTCGCTGCGCTGCTCCCGATGCTCTGGTCGCGCCAGCCGCGCGAGGTGCTCTTTGCGCAGCTGCGGGTTGACGGCAAGGGCGTCGGCGCCCCGGTGGTGCTCTGCCCCATGCTCAACCGCCCGCGGGCAAAGGCAAAGGCCGTCGCCGGTGCGAAACGCCCGGTGATCACCTTTGAACCGCTCGAGGGTGAAGAAGACGTTTACAGCGGCGTGCAGGCGTGGGTCGACAGGCGCGCCGTGCTCAAGACCGACGAGGGCGAGATTGAGATCGCGACCCGCCCAGACGCCGCGCCGCTCGCTTCGTCAAACTTCCTGCGCCTTGTCGGCGGCGGGCTGTACGACGGCACCGGTTTCCACCGTGTCGTGCCGCTGACCGCCGACGGGCAGCCGTTCGTGATCCAAGGTGGCGACCCGACGGGCACCGGATCGGGAGGTTGCGGCTACTACGTCGATCTGGAGAACTCGCGGCTGGCCCACGACCTTGGCGTGGTGAGCATGGCCCGGGCGAGCGACCCCGACAGCAACGGCAGCCAGTTCTTTGTCTGTCTTTCACGTGAAGGAACCAAACGCCTCGACGGCTCCTACGCGGCCTTTGGCGTGGTGACGCGCGGGATCGACACGGTGCTCAGAATCTCGCGCACGCCCCTTCAGCCCGGGACGGACAAGCCGCAGAAGGCGCCGGTCGTTCAGTCGGCCTGGCTCATCGATGCGCCGCCGATGGAGCCCGGCCGCCCGGCGGCCGCTCAGCCCTCGACGGTGGAATCGGGCAACCCGATGCGATAATTCCCAGAACCATATGTGCACAGCCGAGAAGGACGTTCGATCTTCAATACCTGCCCGAACTGAGCCGCTCTTCTCGGTTGTCATACCGACGTATAACTACGGACGATTCCTTCGTCGTGCGATCGACTCTGTCCTTTCGCAGACTCGAGAAGAATGGGAGTTGATCGTTGTCGACGACGGATCAACCGATGGCACGCAGACGATCCTGGCGGCGGTCGATGACGCGAGGGTGACTTCTATCCGGCAGTCAAACGCCGGACCGTTCGCGGCGGTTCAGCGTGCGTTCGGCGCATCGACGGCGCCCTGGCTGGTCGTTTTCGACGCCGACGACGAGTTGCTCCCGGGCGCGCTCGAGTCTCTTGCTCTTGCAATCGCCGGCAATCCGGGCGCGGCGGCCATCGTTGGGCCGTGGAGGTGCGTAAGGCCCGACGGTGCGGTGCGTTCAGAGCCCTTCATCCCTCCCAGCGGTGACCCGATCGCCGACTTTCGCGGCGTGCTCACAGGGCGCCAGCGATACGTCACGGGTGCCGCCGCGCTTGCGCGAGCAGAACTGCAGCGTCTGCACACATGGCGGTCGCCGGTGAGGCACAGCGTAGAGACCCTGGTCTTCGCTCACCTCATGCTCACCGGCCGCTGCGCGTTCGTGCGCGAGCCGTTGCTCGCAGTACACGACCACCCCGGTCGGCTCCGCGAGAACCTGCCGTCCATCGTGGCGGCGGGCACCGGCCTGGTAGACGCGGTCTTTGACCCGTCGGTCGTGAGCCCCGCGGCGATGGGGCTCCGCAACCAGTACCTCGCGTCTCTCGAGCGTGAACGCGGGCGCACGTTCTATCGAAACGGGTGCTACGCGGACGCCGCGGCCGCGTACGCGAGCGCGGCCACCGCCGACCCGCGTGCTATTCTCGATGTGCGGTCGCTCCGGCGCTGGGCGGTTAGCCGGATCCGCGTGGCGGTCGGCAGCGCTGGCCTGCCCGCGCAGGTTCGCGCGGACGCGATCGCCAGAATTCGCCGTGATGTGCCGATCGCGCCGAGGGAACGCGGAGACTACCGGGCGTTCCAGGCGGATCCGTTTGCCACGGTGCTCAACGCAAGCCGTACCTGCGGCGACGTTGCGCTATTGAACCTGTGGGAGCCGACCATTCTCCTCGGACATCCTGACGACATCCGGCACGTCCTGGTGACAAACGCGGCCAACTACAACCGTTCGCGCTTCGCCGATATCCGCAGGCTCTTCCGTGGCGGGCTGATCGGCGAACGCAACGAGCCGCACCTGAAACAGCGCCGCCTCTGTCAGCCGTTCTATTCGCCCCGCGCAGCAGGAGAGACGGTTGAGCCGGGCACGGCGTGTCTGGAAAGGGTGGTTGCAAAGTGGCAAGACGGCGGCGAGGTGAACGTTGCCGGCGAGCTACTGCGCCTCAACATTGGTCTTGCCGGCAAAACAGTGCTGGGAGTCGAGTCGCAGCAGGAGGCGGAGGAGATCTTTGAGCTCGCTAACCGCACGCTGATGGAAGGGGTCAAGATGATGCGCTGCCCGGTCCGCATTCCCGAGGGAGTACCCCTTCGGCGGCACCGGCGCTACAAGGCCTTTGGCGAGAAGCTCGACAATCGCCTCAGCGCTTTGATCGATGCGCGTCTGGGCCGCGGCGTGCGTGACGATGGGCGGGGCGACTTCCTGGACCACCTGCTGACCGCCGCAAAGACGCAGCCGGACCTCCTCGATCGTTGGCGGCTGATCGAGCACCTCAAGACGATGTTTGTAGCCAGCAGTGAACCCACGGCCACACCGACCGCCTCAGCATTGTGGCGACTGGCATGCCACCCTGAACACGAAGCACGCCTTGTGTCCGAAGCGCGTCGGGTGCTCGGGGGCGAGCGTGCCTCGGCGCGTCATATTCCGGGCCTGGTTTTCGCTACCGCGTTCTGGCGTGAGGCGCTGCGGCTGCACCCTTCCAATTGGCTCATGCCGCGGCGGGCAACGACGCACGACACACTCCCGGGCGGCCTGAAGATTGCGCCGGGGCAGGAGGTCTTCATCAGCCAATTCGCGCTACATATGGACGAGCGTTACTTCCCTGACGCTGAACGGTTCGATCCCGAACGCTTTGCCGAGCCGGCCGTGTCGAGTCGGCCGCGTCATGCATACCTCCCGTTCGGCAGCGGGCCGCGCGGGTGCATCGGTGCCTCGCTGGCGGAACAGTTGGGCGTTGCGCTCCTCGCCTCGCTGGTGCGCGACTGGCGCTTTGAACGTGTCCAAGAGGGCGACCCGGTCATGGCATCACCGAACTACTTCATTTCGTTGATCAACGAGTCCCGCCTGCTGTTGAGGGTTCATCGACGTGCGCACCAGGTTGAGTGCGCGCCGTCTGTGGCGGGCGTGACCCCTGTTGGCGTTTCGTGCTGACCGCGCGGTATATGTCTAGAAGACGGGTGTTGGCAAAGCGCGAATCCAGCGAGTCGCGGCGCTGCTCAGCGGCGGCACGCATGGCCGTATTGGCTGCCGGTGCGATTGCGCGGGCAATCAGCGCCGCGAGAGCCTGGTGGTCCCGAGGGTCGTCGAGGATCAGGCACTCGGCGTTGGAGTCCAATTGCTCGGCCGCCCCGTTTTGGCGAGTCGTTATCACTGGAAGCCCGCAAGCTATCGCTTCCAATACCACAAGGCTGCACGGGTCATAAAAGGTAGGATGGACGAGCAGGTCTGCTGCGTGCATGTACGCGCGCACATCGCCACGCGGCCCCTCAACGCGTACAAGATGTCCCACGCCCACCCGAGTCGCCAGGCGTTTGACCGGCCCCGCCGGATCGCGACCGATCACGATCAGGGAAGGCGCGTTGCACCCAGAGCGGTGCAGAGCGCCGATCGCGAGCACCGCCGTCGATACTCCCTTGAGGTTGAAGTCGTGAGCAACAAGGAGCGCGACCGGCCGATCGCCGATGCCCAGCGCCCGCCGAGCCTCAACGCGCTCTGCGGCTGCTGGTGGTCTGAATCTGGCAAGGTCGACGCCGTTTGGAACGATGTGTATCAACGAGGGATCTATGTCAAGGTCGGCGTGCAGATGCCCGGCAGTCATCGACGAGACCGCTACGACCAGCGGTTTCTCTTGCATCATGCGCCGCTCCAGTGCGGCGAGCCGTCGACGCCGCGGCAGTATTGCCGTCGAGAATCTCCGCAGCAGACGCCTGAGCGGCGAGCGCATCGCCATCCGCGCACGGTCGTTTGCTGCCCGCGTGCCGTAGTGAGGGATGGCAACATCGCCGCACCAGGTGTGACCCATGTCTACGACGACATCGGGTCGACCTCGCGCAATCGCATCCGCTGCGCGAACCGCGAATTCGTGGGCAGTGTGCCGATACAACCGCGTTCCCACGCTCAGCTTGTGCGTTTCCGCTCCCGCCGGAGCTTCCGTTAGACATTCAGCCAGGATGATTACTCGGCACCCGATCTGCAGAAGCCAAACCGCGTGATCGTGCGTCCATCTCTCGGCTCCACCACCGAGTGGGTCGTACCGCCGCACGATCAGCGCCACGGAGAGGGGGCGATTGGAGGGCAAGGATTCGGGCTGTCCATCAGTCACGCTAGAAGTCCCACCCTTCGCATCGCGTCGACGACGGCCGTTTCAGTTTCCAGGTCGCTGGTGAGCAGCGCGTGCTCTATGCCCCGCGCCCGGCACCAGGCGCTGGCCCCTTCGACGAACCGCGCGGCGGATGCGCGGTACCGCTTCAGCAAATCGCCGGTCACCGTGATGTCCCGGCCCACACCTGTTTCCGCGTCCAGAAGGCGAAGGTCTCCCCAAAGCGGCGATCGCGACGACGAAGAGCCGGTTGGTGCTTCAACCGCAGGATCGAGCTCGCCGGGCGCGAGAAGCTGGAGCACAAACGTCTCAAACGATGCGCCCCCCGCGACGTAGCGCAGCCCGGTGGCATAGCCCGGTTCTCCGGCCGTCGCGCCGGGGATCAGCAGATCGGAAATCACCACGAGCACCCCGCGCCCCGAACGCCCGGCACTGATCGACCGCATCGCCGCACCAAAGTCGGTCGCCCTTCCGCGGTTGGGCGGCGCCGCCGCGCTGGCCCGCGCTGCGTTGAGCACGAACGCCCCGGCCCTTTGAACGCTCGCCCGCCCTCGCACAGGCTCAAGCTGAGCCAGGCCTCCCTCGCCGACGGGGCGAAGGCCTCCAGCCTGATCGTCAAGGCCGGTCGGAAGACCGATCGCCGAGAGGTGCAGGCGGTTGTTGTTCACAAGAGCCACGTAGGCGATCGCCGCGGCCAGCCTGGCGCCGGCGGTCAGCTTGCTCGGGTCTCCCGCGAGCATCGAGGCCGAGGCGTCGAGCACGACGTGAACGGTCAGGTCCTCCTCGGCCTGGAATAGCTTGATGAAGAACCGGTCGAGCCGGGCGTAGACGTTCCAGTCGATGTGGCGGAGGTCATCGCCCGCGACGTACGGGCGGAAGTCGTCAAACTCCACCGACCGTCCGCGCTGCTTGCTCCGTCGCTCACCCTGAAGCTTGCCCGAAAAAACCCGGCGCGACTTGATGTCGAGCCCGTCAAGTCGGGACGTCAGGCCGGGAGGCAGAAGGTCAGAAATGGTGAGGGTGCCCCCTTCCCCGGAGCCGCCGGCGTTTCGATGACTGGTGCGGATCAGCACCCGAGACTCTATGGGTACACGGGGCGGCTACGCGTGCACAGCCTGGCTTGGGCGCGGGGCGGTGGGGGGTGGCGGGGGGTAGGGGAGCGAGGGGCAGAAGCGACGGCCCGTCAGTTCTTGGAGTCGCGGATCGCGCGCCAATTCTCGGCCTTCTGACCGTCGGCATATTCCCAGACAGTCACGTTGATCCGCCGCACGCCCCACCGGCGGGCCTCGGGGTCGGTCGGGAAGAGCACATCCAGCCGGTTGCCCTTGATCTTGCCGCCCCGGTCAAGGACGGGCACAACCTGGCCGCTGTCGTAGCCGGGAATGGTGATCATCGACCCCAGCGGGAGAATCCGGCTGTCCGCGGCGACCAGGCGGTGGGCGTTGGTTTCAACCTTGTGCAGGCTGGCGGTGATGCCGTCGGCCGAGCCGGCGCACGACTTCTCGTCGGGGGAGTAGGCCGTCACGAGCATCGAGATCGTCCTGACCGGCTTCACCGGGCGGCCGTTGAACCAGCGTGTGGACAGGTCCTGCGCGGCCGCGGCCTTGCTCACCTGCGGGGCTGGGGCAAGCACTTCAACGGCGGGCACCGCGGCCTCCTCAACCAGCGGATCGGTAATGCGGAGAGACGCAGACTCGGGCGTTTCGGGCTGAGGAATTGAGCGGTCATCGATCGCCGCCAGTGCGGGACCGATTGAGCGAGACGTGAATTCTTTAATGACAATCGCCGCCGCAGCGCCGACAACAAGCACCATCGCGAAGACGAGGGGTTCTCCCCCGGCGAAAAAACTCGGGCGGCGGAGTTTGCGTGTTGGGCGAGCGGTTCTGTGCATGTGGTTTGTGCGGCCGGGGACAAGGTTAGGGCCTATCCGGTCATCGGCTGGATAGAATCCAAACATTTTCCAAACAAATCTTCGGCTCGAGGGGGTGTCCGTCCGCAGTACAAATGTGAATTACCGCAACCGCTGCGTCAATAGATGCACCGGGGAAGTACGATCGCGGGAAATGTCTGTGCGGAATGGGCGGAACCGGCAGGATGTGCCGATTATTAAGGCGTGGTCCTCTAAGTATCTGCAAATACTAGACTTAGAAGCCCGAAGACCGCTCCCTGGGGCGTGAGCCTGATTCTCAGGGCCGGGCGTTCGTGCGCCGCTGCCCCGCGTGTGACGGCTTTCAGGGGAGAGATCATCACTAGACTTGTCTGTTCGGGGGCTGGAACGGAGTAGGTGTGATGACCAGGAACGCGATCCTTGTGTCGGCGTCGGGGCTGCTCGTGGCGGCAGGGTGGGCGGTGGGTATCGGGCCGTCGCAGGCGGCGGCCGCTGGGGGCACTTCCGGCGCAGCTCAGCCGGCCCCCAATTCCAGCGGGGTGATTGACACGGCCCTTGCCCGGACCATGAGCTTTGAAATCACGACGACCGCGACGGGTGACCTGCAGGCCGCCAAGCAGCTTGAGATCCGCAACCCGCTGGACCAGCAGACGACGATCACCGAGATCGTCAAGGAGGGGTCGCGGGTCAAGATGGGCGACGTGATCGTCAAGCTCAACACCCAGCAGATCGAGCAGCAGATCGCGCAGGAGCAACTCGCGGTTGAGTCGGCCCGTGCAAACCTCGCGGTCGCCGAGAACGCGCTGATGATCCAGGAGTCCGACAACGAGTCGGCGATGCGCAAGGCGACCCTTGACCTTGAAGTGGCGAAGCTGGAACTGCGGCAGTGGGCAGAAGGGGACGTGAAGAGCAAGCGCCAGGCTCTCGACCTGGCCCTTGAGAAGGCGCAGCGTGAGCTGCAGCGCCTGAAAGAGAAGTTTGAGCGCTCGCAGTCTCTCAACGCCGAGGGGTTCCTCTCGACCGACGAACTGAAGCGGGACGAACTCGCCTACCTCGAGGCCGACGCCAACCTCAAGACCGCGACGCTCAACAAGGACGTCTACAACGGCATCGAGTACGCCAAGGACCAGAAGGTCAAAGAGTCAGCCGTCGAAGAGGCCCAGGCGAGCCGCGACCGCACGGCGTCGCTCAACAGGAGCAAGCTGGAGAGCCGCCGGGCGGAGCTGAACAACAGCCGCGAAACACTTAAGCTCCGCGAAGCGAACCTGGACAAGTACAACGCGCAGCTCGCCAGCGCGACCATCAAGGCCCCGCAGGACGGGCTGGTGGTCTACGCGTCGAGCCTCGAGCGTGACCGCTTCGGAGGACAGGGAACGTCGATCGACGTCGGCCAGCAGGTCTACCCCAACGCGCTCATCCTCGCGCTGCCCGACGTGACCGAGATGATCGCCGCGGTTCGCGTGCACGAGTCGCTGGCGGGCCGGATCAGGCCCGACATGACCGCGACGGTGAAGGTCGACGCGATGGGGGGCAAGTCGGTGCCGGGTCGCGTGCTCTCGGTCGGCGTGATCGCCGAGAGCGGCGGCTGGCGCGACCCCAACCTGCGTGAGTACACCGTCCGCGTGCGCCTGGATGTGCCCGACGTATCGAGCGTGCTCAAGCCTTCGATGCGTTGCGAGGCCGAGATCACCCTCGACCGCGTGACCGACGCGCTGGCGGTGCCCGTGCAGGCGGTCTTCAGCGAGGGGCTGGTCCGCTACGTGCTCACGCCTCAGGGGGATAAGTACGTGCGAACGCCGATCAGGGTCGGCCGTCGGAGCGAGCGGTTTATCGAGGTCCTCGCTGGCATCGGCGAGGGGCAGCAGGTGCTGCTGCGGGTGCCACGGACCGGCGAGCTGATCGACCGGCCCTGGAGCAACGAAGCGCTCGCCGCCGTTGGTCTTCAACGCGTCGCCGAGGGGCGCATCGAACCGATGGGTGGTGCGCCGACCGGTGCGCCGGGCGGCGGTGGCCCGCCCGGTGGCGGGAAGCGCCCCGGTGGCACCCCCAAGGCGCAGCCGCCAGCGGGCTCGGGTGAGGCGGCGTCGGCACCGCCGGCACCAAAGGGTTGAGCCGCCGTGCGGCGCTGCTTATTGCCCGTCGTTGGCCTGCGGCACCGCCGGCCGATCGAGCAGCAGGCGGTACGTTCCCGGCACCAGCGCACGCAGCACGAGCACGCGCGGGCCGGTCGGTCGTCCAGTCGGGATCGGCGGCGGGCCAGACCCGAGCAGCGCCTGCCCGAGCATCGGCGCCAGTTCAACGCGCGGCCCGGTCGCTCCCGACGCCTCGGCCGCCGGCAGAGCGATCAACACCAGCGAGGCGCCGCTGCGCAGCGAGAGCGTGAACGCCTGCCGTCCGAGCACCTGCCCCCGCGCAGCGAGGTCCGTCGACAGCGGCGGCGGCGAGAGCGGGTCGGGCACGGCTTCGTGCAGCACACCGGTCACCACGGGCAGAAACTGCACGCGCAAGTCGGCGGCCAGCCCGGCCGTTGGGATCGCCTCGGCGGGCGCCGGCCACGTCCGCACGTACCACCGGAGCGTGCCGGGTTTCAGCGAAACGATCGCCTGGTCGAGCGAGAGCGCCCATTGGTCGGTGCGGGGGGGTGCATCCAGCAGCGGTGACCATGTGGGCCCGGGCTGGATTGTCATCGACGAGAGGTTGTTGACCGGGGCGCCCTTTGGCATTGCGCCGATGACAGCCTCGACCGGTTGGGCAGATGCTTGAGGGTTGCCCGTTGCACCGGTTCCCTGCCGATCCGCCTCCGACACCGTCGGTGCGGGCGTTCGGTCCAGGGGCGGTGGGGGGGCGGGGGTTGATGTCAGCAACCGTTCAAGTTCTTCAAGGCCGGCGTCATTCAGCAGCGCACCCAGCAGGCCACGGCTTGCGAGCGTGGTCCGCATCGGCTCGGGCAGTGCCTGATTCTGAGCCTTGATCAGCGCGACGACTTCGGGCGGGAGCGATTCACCCTCGCGGACCGCGAACAACCGCGCGTCCAGACGCGAAGAAGCAATAGGGAACTGCGGTCCCGCGTCCACCCGCGGCCCGACCATCTCGGGCGCCTGCGAAACTGGGGGGTTCGCAGGACCACCGCCGCCGGTGCAGCCGGCCCCCGTCAGCAGAGTGGCAACGGCCAAGATGGCCGCCGCGTGGCCGATGTGCAGGTGGTGGTGCGATGCCGGTTCTGCCATGTTCAACTTCGCACATGATAGAAGTGGCGGGGGGGCAGATTCCGTGGCAGACTGGTTGTGCAGGAAGGCTTGGAAACTGGAGAACGGCATGGTCCTCGCATCCTTGGGCATCGCGCTGGTGACGATGGTCGGTCCGCTCGCCGACGAGCCCGTCGTGCGGGTCAGCCGCCCCGGCGGCGGCCCGCCGGTGGTTGTGCGCCAGGTGATGGGCAACGCCTCACCCACCGGATACGTGACGGTTCCGACCAACGCTGTCGCCGGCGGTTGCGGCGTGACGGTTGTGGGCAAGCGTGAGGGGGTGGCACCTTGGATCCCGGCGGAGGGTGTGGACCAGCCTGCCGGCATACGGACTGAGCAGTTGCTGAGGGCGTTTGGGTATGACCGCAGCAACTTCGGTTTCACCGTCATTCACACGCCGCGCACCGGGCATTGGCGTGGCGGCGGGCATCACGAGCGGGCGGAGCCGGAGATCGACCCGCGGGTGGCGGCCACACTGCGTGACGCGGCCCCGCTCGAGAGCCGATTCCCGCCGGTGCCGGGTCGGTAGACCCTGACACCGCGTAAAGAATGACAGGAACGCGCAAAGATTCTGCCGCGCTTGTGGTGCGGGTGGTTAGGCTGCAGCACCATGGCACCACAGCGAGACAAGCGTTCAACCGGTGGAGCGACCAGCAACGGGCGCGGCGTGCTGGCCAGGAGCAACGGGGCCGCAGCCCTCGCGGCGTCCGCAGAGGTGAAAGTCCCGGGGGGGTCGGGGGCGGGGACGGCTCCGGGCACGACCGACCGCGCGGCGGTGATCGACATCGGTTCAAACAGCGTCCGCATGGCGGTCGGCTCGCGCGGCAAGGGAGGCGAGGTTCGGCTGGTCACCGAGACGCGCGCCCCGACCCGGCTTGCGCAGGGTCTTGATCTCAGTGGGCGACTGGACCCCAACGCGATGGAGGCCTCGGTCGACGCGGTGCTGCGGATGATCGCCGAGGCGAAGGCGCACGGCGCTTTGCAGGTGCGGGTCGTGGCGACTTGCGCCGTCCGCGAGGCCGAGAACGCCGCTCGCTTTGTCGCGATGATCAAGGCCGAGTCCGGGCTCGACGTTCAGGTGATCAGCGGCGAAGAAGAGGGCCGCCTGGCCTACGTCGGTGCCTCGCGGCAGTTCGATCTTGCCAAGGCGTGGTCGGCGGTGATCGATATCGGCGGGGGCTCAACCGAACTGGCGATCGCCCACAAAGGGAAGATCGAGACGATCGCCTCGATCCCGGTCGGGGCGGTTCGGCTCACGGAACGCTTCGGCGGGCCCGAGCGTGCGCCGCAGGATCACTACAAGGACATGAAGCAGTTCATCGACGGCCTGCTGAACAAGCACCTCAAGCACGCCCACAGCGCCGCCGATGTGCTCGTGGTGACCGGCGGGAGCGCAACGGCGCTGGCGGTGATGGACCTGCTCGCGCGCCACCCCGGCAAGGTTGACCCTGAGGACAAGGTCGCCGTCTCGCGGGCCGTCCGCGGGTACGCGGTCGAGCGGGCGACCGTGAAGGACTGGTGCAAGCGCCTCCGTGAGATGTCACCGAAGGAGCGGCTGGCGGTGCCGGGGCTCAGCCGCGACCGCTCGGCCGTCATTGTGGCCGGGCTGGTCATCCTCCATCGTGCGATGAAGCGCCTCCGCTGCCGCAAGGCTGTTGTCAGCGCCGGGAGCATCCGCGACGGGGTTCTCCACGAGATGCTGGCAACCTGAGCCTGACCGCGGGCGCGCCGGGGGCGAAGCCGCTCCGCAGGGCCGGTGCTTCTTGGCCCGGCCCGGTCCAGTGCACGCACGCTCAAGGGGGGCACAAACCGCCGCGGCGGCGCTATTGTGGGGCTACCCGGGCGGGTAGCTCAGTTGGCTAGAGCATTCGCTTTACATGCGAAGGGTCCAGGGTTCGAATCCCTGCCTGCCCATTTGAAGAGTCGCGAGCTGCTGCTCGCCAGTCGCGAGGATGGGTGCAGGATCGGTGGCGTTGATCGGGAGGCTGTTTGGGGTTCAACGGGTTTGATCTCGCGTATTCGGTGGGAGCTGTGGCGCTCGCGCCGTTCTGGATGCGCAAGGCACGGAGCGGGTGGGACGAGCGGTTCGGGCACACGCAGCGCCTCCCGGCGATGGGGGCGAAGCGTCTGCTGGTGCACGGGGTCTCGATGGGCGAGCAGGGGGCGCTGCGCGAGCTGATACCCATGGTGCTGGAGACCGGCGCCGAGGTGGTGGTCAGCGCGTCGACCGACACCGGCATCGAGCAGGCACGCAAGCTCTACGGCCAGATGCACCGCGTGTTCGTCGTGCGCTACCCGCTCGACTTCTCGTGGAGCGTGCGGCGGTTCCTGAGCGCGACGTCGCCCGACGCGGTCGCTCTGTGCGAGCTTGAGGTCTGGCCAAACTTCATCGGTGAGTGCGCGCGGCGCGGGGTGCCCGTTGCCGTGATCAACGGCCGGCTCAGCGCCAGGAGTTTCAAGGGGTACAGGCGCCTGCGCCCGCTGCTGCGCCCGACGTTTGGGCGCCTGGCCCTCGCCGCGGTGCAGGACGAGACCTACGCCGAGCGGTTCCGGGCGATGGGCGTGCCGCCCAAGCGCGTGACGGTGACCGACACCATGAAGTGGGACACCGCCCGCATCAACGACGAGGTGGAAGGCGCCGAGGAATTCGCCGGCGAGATGGGGATCGACCGCTCGCGCCTGCTCGTGGTGGCCGGCAGCACCTCAGAGGGCGAAGAGCGCCTGCTGCACCAGGCCTGCCCGCCCGGGGTGCAGTTGCTGTGCGCGCCGAGGAAGCCCGAGCGGTTTGACGCGGCGGCCGCCGATCTGCCCGGGTGCATCCGGCGCTCCGGAGAGCAGGCGAGGCCCAACGGCGCTTCAGCGCTGGGCTCGAGCAAGCAGCGTTTTCTGCTTGACACGCTCGGTGAGCTCCGCAAGGCGTACGCGCTCGCCGACGTGGTCGTTGTGGGGCGGTCGTTCGGGTTGCCGGGCGCCCAGAAGGGCGGCTCGGACCCGATCGAGCCTGTTGCGCTAGGGAAAGCGACGATCATCGGCCCCAGCTTCGAGAACTTCACGACGGTCGTCAACACGCTGGTCGCGGCGGAGGGGTTGTGCGTGGCGACCGCCGGCGAGCTCCGCGTGGTGCTGGGCGGGCTTCTCAACGGCGCAGCCCAGCGTGCGGCGATGGCGCGGCGTGGGCGGGCGTGCATCCGTGAGCACCAGGGTGCAACGCGGAGGCAGGCGGCGCTCTTGCTGGCGATGCTCAACGCCCCAAGGTAAGGGGCAGCACTTTCGTGAGGTTCCGGCGATCGCAACCGGCGCGGGCGGTGCGATCCGGCAAAGGCCGGCCCGTCGGCGCCGGTTTACCGAGCCGTTCTGTCGGCGGCGCGGCACGCTTGCGTGCCCCGTGATTCTCTCCGCGCCTATGCTCACCCCTTGCGTTCAATGAACCCCGCGAACCGGAACGGACCGGCCGCGAGGGTCATCGTGGTTTTTGTCGAGGGCGTAGCTCAGTTGGTAGAGCAGCGGCCTTTTAAGCCGTAGGTCTTGGGTTCGAGTCCCAACGCCCTCATTTGGAAACCGGCGCACCACCCCTTCACCGCGCCGGTGGAGAGCCTGATTGAGCAGCTTTGTATTGCACGCAAACTGGACCGACTCCGCCCTGCACCTGTGGGGTGAACGGCTGGCCGAGACCGCCACGCAGCCCGGCGGCGACCCGCCGCGTGCCTCAGACGGCGCGATCGCCCATCCGGGCGCGATGACCAGCGCAGAGCTGCGCGCTGCGCTCGCGACGATCAAGAGCGCCTCGCTCGGCGCGGCGGCGGATGCACGCATCATGCTGCGCCTGCCGGTGCACACCAACGCCGGCGGGCGGATGACCCCCGTGCCCAGCCCGCGCGCTGCGCACACGGCGGGGTTGCTTGAAGAAGACGGCGGCGTCACAACGCTCGACGCCGTCTCCGTCGAAACCATCGCCGTTGCGCCGGCCGACGCCGCCCCGGTGCTGGGCGACCTTGACGCGGCCCTCGAGCGGGCCGCCGACGATCCGGCCGACTGCCCGTTCGTCGCCGGCGCCGGCGTCGAGTTCTTCATCACCGCTGACCGCTTCTGCCAGTGGCTGCTGGTTCAGCAGCGGTTCGTCCCCGGGCTGGTGCAGGACATCTCCGGCGGCGTCCGCGGGCTCTGGCAGCCGTGGCTGGCCGACGACCACGTCTCCCAGCGGGCCATGTCGCTGCTGAAAGCGATGCCCCCCGCGGCGCGGGCGGCGATCGACCCGCTGCAGCACGACGCGTGGAGCGTTGTAGAAGACTTCCTCGTGCGCGTGTGCGACGCCCGCTGCCGCGCGGTGATGACCCGCGAGAACATGGTCGAGACGATCGAGTCGCGACGCAGCCTCCCCGGCGCAGAGGCGGAAGACCCGCACGTGACCTGGCTCGCCGGCTTGCTCGAAACCCAGGACGATGTCTCGGCCGTTGGCCAGCGCCGCACCGAGATGCTCAAGCGCGTCCGCGGGTGGATCGGCGTGCTGGACCAGCGGTCGAGCGACTCGGCGTGGCGCCTGTGCCTCAAGCTCGCCGAGCCGATCGACGTGCCCGCGAGCCAGACGATGCTCGCCCCCGCCGATGCGCTCAAGTGGAACCTCACGTTCCACCTGCAGTCGATCGAGTCGCCGGCGGTCACGATCAGCGCCGCCGACTTGTGGGTGCTGCCGACCGACGGAGCGATGGTCAGCGGCAAGCGCGTCGACCAGCCGCAGGAGCTGCTCCTGGCCGAGCTCGGGCGTGCCGCCCGCGTCTACCGCCCCCTCGAGGAGGCGCTCCGCAAGTCGGAGCCCGCCGAGCTCGCACTCGGCACCGCGCAGGCCTACGAGTTCCTCCGTGAGCACCGCCAGCTGCTGCTGGAGCAGGGCTTCGGCGTGCTGGCGCCGGCCTGGTGGGACTCGCCGACGGCCCGCCTGGGCGTGCGCCTGCGGATCGACTCACCCGAATCACCCGCCGCGCGGGCCGCCGGTGTGTCGCCGGGCGGAGCCGGACCGGCCTTCGGCCTGCACACGCTGGTCAATTACCGCTGGCAGATCAGCCTCGGCGGTGCAACGCTCACGCTGGAGGAGTTCGAGAAGCTCGCCGGGAGCCGCTCACCCCTTGTCTACATCGGGGGCCAGTGGGTCGAGGTGCGCCCAGACGACATCAAGGCAGCGGTTGAGTTCATCCGCGGGAACCCCGGCGGCGAGATCGAGATCGGCAAGGCGATCCGCATGGCCTACGGCGCCGACTCCGCCGCCAAGGGTGTTTCGGTCGTCGGCGTCGACACCACCGGCTGGGTCTCCAGCCTGCTGGGCGGCACGGGCACCAGCGAGCAGCAGAAGAACTTCTCCATGCCGATGCTCGGTGCGCCGGAGGGGTTCGTCGGTTCGCTGCGTCCCTACCAGGTGAAGGGGCTCTCGTGGCTCGCCTTCCTCGACCGGCTCGGGCTGGGCACCTGCCTGGCCGACGACATGGGCCTTGGCAAGACCATCCAGCTCCTGGCGATGCTGCTGCACGAGCGCAACGCCGAGGCCGCGGCCCTCTACGGCAACCCCGGGCCCACGCTGCTGGTGGTGCCCATGAGCGTGGTGGGCAACTGGGTCCGCGAGACCAGGCGGTTTGCGCCGTCGCTGCGCGTCATGGTTCACCACGGGCTCGAGCGCACATCCGGCGAGACGCTCCGCGAACGGGCGATGGCCAGCGACCTGGTCGTGACCACTTACGCGCTCGCCCACCGAGACCGCGCCGACCTTGAGGCCGTGCCGTGGTGGCGCGTCGCACTCGACGAGGCGCAGAACATCAAGAACCCGCAGGCCAAGCAGACGCAGGCCGTCCGCGGCATCGACAGCCTGCGGCGCATCGCCCTCACCGGCACGCCGGTTGAGAACCGCCTCAGCGAGCTCTGGTCGATCATGGACTTTCTGAACCCCGGCCTGCTCGGCGGCGCTCAGGAGTTCCGCTCGCGCTTCAGCCTGCCGATCGAGAAGTACAACGACGCGAACAAGTCGCGCCAGCTCCGCGGGCTCGTGCAGCCGTTCGTGCTCCGGCGGCTCAAGACCGACCCGCAGGTCATCGCCGACCTGCCCGAGAAGGTCGAGACCAAGGAGTTCTGCTACCTCACGCCCGAGCAGGCCTCGCTCTACGAGCAGACCGTCAAGGGCATGCTCGGCCAGGCCGAGAGCGCAAGCGGGATCCAGCGCCGAGGCCTGATCCTCGCGGGCCTGATGCGTCTGAAGCAGATCTGCAACCACCCGGCCCAGTACAAGGGCTCGATCGGCGTCGAGGGCGACGAGGCCGATGCGGCGCCGGCGGCGAAGCAGGCGGTGGGGCTCCAGTCCCCCGCGCGGTCGGGCAAGTGCACGCGCATCGTGCAGATGCTCGACGAGGTGGTCGCGTCCGGCGGCCAGGCATTGGTCTTCACCCAGTTCCGCGTGATGGGCGAGATGCTCGCAGCGATGCTCAGGCACGAGCTCGACCGAGAGGTGCTGCTGCTGCACGGCGGCACGCCGCAGAAAGAGCGCGAGGAGCTCATCACCCGGTTCCAGAAGGGCGACGGTTCGGCGCCGATCTTCGTGCTCTCGCTCAAGGCGGGCGGCGTGGGCCTGAACCTGACGGCCGCGAACCACGTCTTCCACTTTGACCGCTGGTGGAACCCCGCGGTTGAGAACCAGGCGACCGACCGCGCGTTCCGCATCGGGCAGACGCGGACGGTGCAGGTGCACAAGTTCGTCGTCGCCGGAACTCTCGAAGAGAAGATTGACCAGATGATCGAGAGCAAGGCCGACCTGGCCGACAACGTCATCGGTAGCGGCGAGAGCTGGCTGACCGAGCTCAACCTCAACCAGCTGCGCGACGTGCTCACGCTGAGGCAGGACGCCGTAGAGGCGGAGGTGGAAGCGTGAGCGATCAAGCACCGAAACCGCCGCGCACCGCCGCGAAGGGCGAACTCCCCGGAATGGCCGCCGACGAGCTCAAAGACCGGCGCACGGGGACGATGCCCGGCACGTTCATGCCCCGCGCCGCCGTGCCCACGGCCCACCCGCGCAAGGTGAAGAACGGCGTCAAGCTCCTCTCGCGCTCCGGACCGGTGACCAGCGCGTGGGCGGGCCAGCGATGGCTGCGGATGGTGGAGGACTTCTCGTCGCAGGGGGCGGCGGCCGAGGGGCTCATCTACGCGCGCTCCGGTCAGGCGCGGGCGCTCAACATCGCCAGCGGGCACATCCACGCGTCGGTGCAGGGGCGCATGCCCTTCCCGTACACCGTTGACATCCGGCTCCCGGTGATCCGGCCCGAGCAGTGGGCCCAGGTGCTCGACGCGATGACCGGCGAGGCCAGGCACGTCGCCGGCCTCCTCGGCGGTGAGGTCCCCTCGAACATCGAGGACCTCTTCCTCCCGCTCAACCTGCGGCTCTTCCCGTCGGAGGTCTCTGACCTCTCGGTCTCGTGCACCTGCGGCCAGTGCGAGCCCCCCGGCGTCAGCCAGATCGACCCGTCGAACCCTGCCGCGCCACCGGCACGCCCGCTCTTTGGCGGTTGGTGCAAGCACGTTGCCTGCGTGCTCACCCTCGTCGCCGAGCGGCTGGGCAACGACACCTTCCTGATCTTCGCACTGCGCGGCATCCAGCGCGACGAACTGCTCGAGCAGCTCCGCGCCCGGCGCACCCGCCAGACCAGCGCCCGCGCAGCCGAGCCCGGGCCGGGCGGAACCGTGATGGCCGCCGACACGCGCCCCGTGCCCGTCTACCTCCCGCGGCTCGCCGGTGCCGACGAAGCGTCGGTGCCGCTGGAGCAGGCGATCGAGCACTTCTGGTCAGTCGGCGCTGGGCTGCACCAGATCGAGCTGGCGATGCAGCAGCCAGACGTCAGCCACCCGCTCCTGCGCCGGCTCGGTTCGAGCCCCTTTGACGCCGCGACGGGCGCGAAGTTCCCGCTCGTGGGCCTGCTGGCGACCTGCTACGACGTGGTGACCCAGCACGCACTAGAAGAAGAGCGTGCCCGGATCGTGGCAGAAGCGGGCGAGTAGGGCGTCTCCTTCGGCGTTGGGGAAAGAAGGCAACCGTCAGGCGGAGCGCCGAACGCACTCCGCGGCCCATGCACCGCAACGAAAAGGCCCGGCGTGTGCCGGGCCTTGGGTGATTGGCTGAGGCCGGTGCGCCCCGCTTACTTGTTCGTCTGCGTCGGCGTCTCTTCGTCGCTCTGGATGTCAACGATGCCCGTGGTGCCGATCGAGTATTGCTTGAGCTTCACGCCCGAGGCGATCCGGAAAATCAGGAAGAGCTTCTGGTCGTCACGCGAGCGTGAGATCGCCGGCGCATCGCCCAGGCTCGACAGCGGCTGGCCGGGGGTGAAGCGGATCCGCACCTCGTTTCGGTCGCGGTAGACGTAGCCGATCGCTTCGTACCGCTGCCCGAGGATGTCAACGATCGTCGGCGGGCCGGCCGCGCCGGTCGACTCCGGCTCGGTGGCGCTCCACTTGCCCAGGTCGCGGCTCACGTTGATGCTGATCACCGCCGTGCCAGGGCCGGGCTGGAACTCTTCAACACGCAGCGAGCGATCGACGTCGTTGCCCGCGAGGAACTTCGTCTGCAGCCGCAGATCAAGGCAGTTGATGATCTGCTGACCCTTGGTCAGTTCAACGCCGCTCAACTCGCCGCCGTTGAGGGTGATGTTGTCGGGGATGCGGTTGGCCATGCGCAGGGCGCGGTTGGGGTCGTTCTTGTCGATCTTGATGGGCGATCCGGGCGAATTCTCCGGGCGGTTGGCCTCAACAAGCTCAAACAGCGAGCGGCTCTCCACCGCGTCGTCACGATCCTCCGGCGTCCAGAACGTCAAGGCCGGCTTAACGGTCTGGCCGTCGTCAACGGTCAGGTCAAACCGAACGCCGCGCACATAGAGCGCCAGCGGGCGCCAGACCTGGTCGGGGTCGTTGGCGTTGTTGTTGGGCACGAGGAACTCAAACGCCATCGACGCATCCGACTGACCGCCGACTGATCCCACGAAGAAGTTCCGCGTGTCGAAGCGCCAGCGCCCGATGTCGCGCGAGCTTCCCTTCGCCTGGCTGATGACCGCGATCGGCTGCAGGGCGAGCGACTTCGTGTCCGACTGGTTGCGCAGCACCAGCGTGGCACTGCCGGCACCGACGGCGACCTGGCCCCCCTTCTCCTTGGCCGTCGAGTGGAAGTTCACCAGGAACCCCTCGACGTACGCGGTGCCGTCGATCATCGTGCCGTCGATCATCGCGACAGGCTTTCTGTCGACGCCGACGAGGTCCTTCAGTGTCGGTGGCTTGTAGTCCTTCGGTCGCTTGCTGGCGGGGGGCTGCTCGAGCCCCACGGTGTAACGCCCGACGAAGTCAACGTCCTTCTCGCTCAGGCTGTAGCGCAGCAGCACATCGGTCTCGGCCATGCGCAGCAGGTGCCCCTCGTCGGCCACTTGCGGGCGCCAGGCGGCCATGGTCTTGCCGCCGCCGAAGGTCTCACGCATCGACCGCTCGGACCAGAAGCTGTACAGGCCCGCGGTCCAGGTGTCAACGGGCACCCAGAGCTGGCTGCGGACCAGGTAGCCGTTGTTGTCATAGTCCACCGGCTGGTACTGCATCAGGTTGTCGATCTCCGCCGTGCGGAGCTGGCTCGTGCCGATCAGCGTCATGCCCGAGACGATGAGCCCCGCGCCCAGCCCGCAGACGGCGCCGCCGATCCAATCAACAACCTTGGGCACCTTGATGTTCGCCCGCACGACCGCGTTCACGATCAGGCTGATCGCCGCCAGCGCGACAACGAAGATCGTCAGCAGGCTGCCGCCCCACACGATGTCGAGCAGGAAGCGGTTGTCGCTCGCTGCGCCCTTGACGATGGCCATCGCCACCGTCTCCCACAGCGCAAAGGCAACGGCCCCCGCCGCCAGCGTCACCAGCAGGTTGAGCAGGGCCGAGAAGAAGCCCCGCGCCGACCAGACGTACCCCACAAGCACCAGCAGCAGGATCGCGATCAGATTCGTAACCATCATGGGTTGTTCTCCGCACAGTCGGCGGCCTTGGTTCGGTCAGGACAAGCGGGCCGTGCCCGCAGACAGGGGTCGTTCGCTCGGTGGTCAGGCCTTCGCGGGCGCGGGGGCCGGGGTGGTCACACGCATCACTTCTTCTACGCTGGTTGAGCCCTCGACGGCCTTGCGGATGGCCGCCTGCTGAAGCGAGGGTGTCTGACGCTTCTTCAGCGAGGCCTTCACGCCGACGAAGTTGCTCTCCGCCGCGAGGGCACGCTCGTCATCGCCGAAGGTGAGCACCTCGAAGATGCCCTCCTGACCGATGTACCCGCCGCCGTTGCAGACCGGGCAGACCTCGGGCTTGTTCTTGATGAGCACCTGCCCGCCCTTCTTGAACAGCTGCACGCTCTTGCCCTCGGGCACGCCGAGCTTCTTGAGCATGTCGGGCGAGGCGGCGTACGGCACGCGGCAGTTGACGCACAGCTTGCGGAGCAGACGCCCGGCGACAACGCCCTGCAGGTGCTTGGTCGCAAGCTCGGCGTCGCCGACGGCCTTCGTCCAGCCCTCCAGCGCCTCCATCGCGGTGTTGGCACGCACGGCCACGTAGACACGCGTGCGCGAGAAGTCGGCCATCGCCACGTTCTTGGCCGTCGCCGCGTCGGGGATGTCCGACACGCCCAGCACGTTGGGGTCGCGACGCAGCATCGACCGCACGAGCGTGGCGAAGTCGGTGCCTTCGACCGAAGAGTCAAAGGCCTGGTGCTTGGCGCCCTCGAGGGTCAGCTGCGGCTCCAGCTCAACGGTCTGCACCGTGTGCGTGTACGCGTCGTGCATCGACAGCACGCTGTAGAACAGCGTCGTCCGACCGCCGTCGGGGGGCGTCGCCACGATCACAAGGCCGCTGGTGGAGGAAGTGAGCTCCTTCATCGCCTCGTACTGCTCGGGCAGGAAGCCCAGCGCATCGGCCGCGCGACGGACCGACCCCTCCGGGTCAAACAGCAGCGAGAGCTTCATGCCGCTCGGCACGCCCTGGCTGATCACCTTCACCTTCTTCTTCGCCTGCCCGAGCTCAACGTCGATCATCGCCGACAGCTTCTTCCGCCGGTCGGCAAGGTCAAGCTTCGCGGCGGACTTCCAGAAGTCCATCAGCCGCACCGCGGCCGCCGGCTCCCACACGTCCCCCTTCACCGGCAGCCCGTCCACGAGCATCGTTGCGCCGTACTGCTGCCCCATCGGCGCGATCTCGACCTGAGACGCGCGCCCCTCGATGGCCTTCATGTACACAGACTCGGCCACGGCGCGCAGCTCCGCCTCGGGCGATTCCGCCTGCGGTGCCGGCACCGCGCGCCCGTCCGCCCCCTTGATCGCCAGCAGCACCTTGACGGCCTTCTTGTCGGCCTTGTCCTTCTTCTCTTTCTTCTCCCCCATCTTCCCGAAGATGCTCGCGTTGATGCGGAACGCCTCGGGCACGCGGTCGTCCTTGTTGGCAACCATCGCGTACGCGACCAGGTCGATCGCCAGCACCGCCAGCATCACCACCCACCCGATCCAGAACGCCAGTTCGCCCTGGATCGGCATCATGACCGCCAGCAACACCGCAAGCGTCGCCATGCACAGGTGGAAGATGTTCCACTGCTCGCGCGGCAGGAAAAACCGGGCCGCGTGCTTGTCGTAAACGCTGGAAACGAACCACCCCCAGGCGCAGATGGTCGCCAGCAGGATCAGCGGCTTCCAGAACGAGACCAGCACAAACGCCTCGCCCAGCGTCCAGGTGCCCCCGAGCATGCTCATCGGGCCCCCTTCGCTCAACGTGCCCGGGATCATCAACTGCGTCATACAGACTCCTGTGCCAACACCTGCGGGCGGCCCATCGACCGGCCAAGGGGTGAAGCATACCGCTTTGTCTCGCCGCTTGCGTTCGTGCGTCCCCCCCGGACGGTTCCCTCAAACCCCGATGCCACAAGGGGTTGTGGGGCCGGCCCCCGCACAGCAAAAACCCCCGGCGACCGGCGCCGGGGGTGATGTGCGATTGGCGGCACGACTCAATTACTTGGCGGCCGCGAAGTACTTCGCGGCCTGCGCCCAGTTCACAACGCCCCACCAGGCCGCGACGTAGTCCGCGCGGCGGTTCTGGTACTTGAGGTAGTACGCGTGCTCCCAGACATCCAGCCCGAGGATCGGGGCGCCGCCGCAACCGGCGATGCCCTTGCCCATGACGGGGTTGTCCTGGTTCGGTGTGCTGCAGATCGCCAGCTTCTTGGCGTCGCGGTCCCAGCAGAGCCACGTCCAGCCGGAGCCGAATCGTCCCATGCAGGCCGCGGCGAACTGGCCCTTGAACGCCTCGAAGTTGCCAAAGGCCGCATCGATTGCGCTGGCGAGTTCGCCGGTGGGGGGGGTGCCTCCGCCGCTGCCGGGGGGGGCCATCAGCTGCCAGAACATTGAGTGGTTGAAGTGCCCGCCGAGGTTGTTTCGCACCGGCCCACGCTTGTCTTCTGGCAAATCGGCGAGCTGGGCGAGCACCGATTCTGCGGGCATGTCCGCCCATTTGGTGCCTTCCAGGGCCTTGTTGGCGTTTGCCACATAGGCCCCGTGGTGCTTCTGGCTGTGGATCTCCATGGTCTGCGTGTCAATGACGGGCTCGAGGGCGCTGAATGCGTAAGGGAGGGTGGGAAGGGTAAAGGGCATGTTTGGCTCCAAACAGGGGTATGAGG
>CAYOGE010000020.1:0-60074 GCA_964403525.1 uncultured Phycisphaeraceae bacterium
GCGCAACCCGATCATGCGCCGTACGCGCACGAGTTTTTTCGGGGTTCCGTATAACCCGGTCGCCGACGGCTGGCTCTACTCGGGGGGCAACTCGGCGGCGAACGGCACGTACATCCAGGGCGCCGCCCGGATGAACTACACGCCGTACGCAACAACCTTCACGCTCACCGCCGGCTCGCCGCTGCTCTCAGGCACGGCCGGTTTCCAGTGGAACGTCGGTGACACGATCCTCGGGATCGGCGGTGTGTTCACTGTCACGGCTCCGACCGCCGCTGCGAACGGCTGGCCCTCGTACTCGATGACGATGGACAACGCCGACCGGACGTCCAGCATGCGGATCGTTGCCAAGTTTGGAACCTCGCCGACTTCGTTTGGCCCGAGCACCGTGGCGCCGGGTTCGGGCAACGGTGCGAGCAGCTTCAGCGGCGGCGCGGGTGGGGCCGGCTCGATCCTCATCAACAACACCGTCGGCACGCTGATCGGCACGCCGAGCGGCCAGGTTCGGCTGCCCGACCAGGCGCAGATCTACACCGGCTCGGGCGTTGCGAACATCGACGTGAACTACGGCCGCCTTGTGTACGTGCACGACGGCTCGGTGGCCAGCTCGTGGGAGGCGTTGATCAACCTCACGCTGCTGAACGCGAACATCGGCATGCTCTACGGCGATCTGCCGCAGTACGGCGATCGTCACGACGTTGCGCTGCAGCGCAGCACGAACGCTTCGGTCGATGCGCTGGTGGTTCCCGCACCCAGTGCAGCCGCGGCAGTCGGCATGGCCTTGGTTGGCACGTTGGCCCGTCGCCGCCGTTGAGGGCGCTTGCGGGTGAACTGCTGGTCTGGTTGAACCCCACGGCCCGGCGGAGAAGCCGGGCCGTGGCTTTTTTGGCTCTGTGTCGCCGAGCATCTCTTGACCCGGTGCCTGCGCTGCGCCCGGGCTGTCGCTCACCCCGCGTCAGGCTCGGCGCTCTTTGACTTCTTCGGGTCGGTCAGCAGGCCCACCAACTGATCGAGCAGCCCCGGCCCCGCTGAAGCCAGCAGCGGCAGAACCAATCTTCGCAACCACTCCCCTCTTTCTCCGGTTGCTCTGCCACCGCCGTCATTCCTGCGAGCCCCTCCCGCCTTCCCCAAGACCGCCCCGATCAGCAGCGCTCCACCGATGCGCACGAGGGGGCTCGACAGCATGCCCTTTGACTGAGCGCTCTCGCGCCCGAGGTCGCGCAGGCGTTCCTTGGCTTCTGCCACGGTCATCAGCGTGCGATCCGGCGACCCAGCCATGCCAGCAGCCCTCCTGCACCCAGCGCCAATATGCCCGTGACGGCTGCGCCCGCCGCCTGCCCGTGGTGATGAGCGACGAAGATGTAGACCGCCGCTAAAAGCAGCCCCACGCCGATCGCCCCCGACACAGCAGCGATCAGGATTACCGCCACCGCCAGCGCGAGCCGCGCGGCCATGACCCGCAGCAGACGGCCCTCGGCCTCCGCCAGGTCGGCTGCGCGCACCAGCAGTTCGGTGATCTTTCTCACGGTCGTTTATCCCCTGCGACTGACGGCCACGCCAACCAGCACACCCACGGCCAGGGCGACGCCGACCGCGAGCAGCGGGTGCTCGACGATTTCGTGCTCCACCGCGTCGAGGGATTGCTTGCCCTTGGCGGCTGCCGCTTTCGCACCTTCCATAATGCGTTGCTTGGCCTCTGTGGCACCGGTGCGAGCGGCGGCGGCGGCGTCGCGGCCGAGCACGGCAAAGTCGCTGCGCACGGCGTCCAGATCGGCCTTGAGACGGTCGATATCGCGGCGCAGTGACGCGTTTTCGGCCTGCAGAGTGGCGTTGGCTTCCATGATGTGGTCTCCCGTCAATGGCCCCGCAGCCCCGGAAGAGGTAGCGGGTTGGGGTGGGTCGATTCAGGAGCAGTATAACCTGTTCCAGGGATGGCGCTCAGGGGCAGCGAGTTTTTGATCACTGATGCAGGTGGGCGTGCTGGCCGTAGCCGGGGCCGAGACTGAGGCGATCCTGCCGCGTCTTCGCGCAAAGCAGAGGGAATACCGGCGTTTCTGAGCGACAGGCGTTCGTCCGGCCTGAATTACTTTTTTTTGAAGTGACGTTGGGCCAAGAAGCGTGTAGCTTGGCAGTGTCGGAACGGACGCGAAGGTGCCTGCGATTGGCCGCGCGCCGTGGTGTTTTACTCGCACCCGAAAAGAGGAGAGACGCATGAAGTGTTCATTCATTTCATCACTGGCCTGTTCCAGCGTTCTGGTCGCGCACGCGGCTGTGCTGGGCGGGGTGGACCCGATCACGTTCGTCGGGCCGTACGACGACTCGGGCACCGGCTTCGGCAGCATCCTGAACGTGCTGACGCTCCAGGCCATTTCGAGCGAGGCGGGGTCGGTCCTGCGTACAGCGGGCTCCGATGTGACGACGGGGAACGCAGCCAACACGAGCACGACCCGCACCGTTGCGGAGATGACGGCCAACCAGATCAACGCCGGAAACCTCGGCGTTGTCTTCAACATCAACGAGCCGGGGTCGTCCGCGGACGTGACGATTCAGACGTTCACCATGCGGTTCTACTACAACTCAGAGAGTTCGTTCTTTGATATCACCTGGGACGGACCTCTGACGCTGACCCCTTTCAATCAGGGCACGGGCGGCGCGGGTTACCTGTTCTTGATCGCGTTGACCTCGAGCCAGGCGGCGGACTTCTTTGCTGACCCATCCAACCGCGTGGGGATGCTGGTGCCGACCGGATCGCCGATCACCGACTCGGGCGACGGGCCAGAGAACTTCTACCTCGTACCGTCGCCGGGCGCGAGCGCGTTGCTCGGGCTCTGTGTGATCGCCGCGAATCGTCGGAGGCGCTGATCGATCGACCCCCGCCCGCGCTGCCGCGTGGGCAGGGGCTTGTCCACGGGGCCGTGGTTGCCGCCGGCCGGGGGCGCTCACTGGTCAACCCTTCAAAGCGACATCTACGATGCCGCGTGAACCCGGTCGTCTTCATGGTTGTTTTTATCGCCGCGGTCCTGGTCGTGGGGCTGGCGGTTTTCTTCTATTGGCGCAGCCAGTACGGCGTCTGGGCGCAAGACCGGAAGAAGCGGGCCGGAGTGAAGGACGAGAACGCCCAGACGATCCACTACGACTGAGGTAGCCATTGACCGCACAGCCCCCGCCCGCCATCCCGCCTCTGCTGCCCTGGACCGACCGTCTCGCGGCGGTCGTATCGCTCATGCGGGACATGAGCCGCCAGAACGACCCGGAATCGATCGTTCGGATGTACGCCGAGCGGACGCGGCAGATGTTCCCAAACGACGGGATCATCAGCGTCTCGCGCCGGAATCTGCCGTCCCCCAGGTACAAGGTGACGCGCGCTTCCGCCTGGCAGTACCAGCCTGACCCGTGGCGTGAGGAGTTCAAGCTGCCGCTGCACGACAGGGGTTTGCTGGGGCGCCTTCTCTACGGCGATGTGCCGGTGATGATCCCCGAACTGTCGCTCGACGACGATGACCCGTGCAAGGACCTGTTCATGGGAGCCCGGTCGTTGCTTGCGATCCCGCAGTACGACGGCGGCGAGGCACTCAACATGGTCGTCGTGCTCAGCCGCGCCGTCAACGGCTTTGACGCCGAGCGGTTCCCGGAGCTTGTCTCACAGAGCAACCTCTTCGGTCGAGCGACCAACAACCTGGTCCTCTCGCGCCGGTTGAAAGAGGCGTACGACGCGCTCGACCACGAGCTGAAGGCCGTCGCAGACATGCAGCGATCGCTGCTGCCCACGCGGCTCCCCGAGTGCGCAGGGCTTGACCTGGCGACCCACTACCAGACCAGCCGCAACGCCGGCGGTGACTATTACGACTTCTTCAGCCTCGGCCAGGACCGGCTGGGCATCCTCATCGCCGACGTATCCGGCCACGGGACGCCGGCCGCGGTGCTGATGGCGATCCTTCACGCGATCGCTCACCTGCGCCCGAAGGACCAGCCGGCGGAACCGCGCCAATGGCTGACGTTCGTGAACAAGCAGCTCTGCGAGCGATACACCCGCGGAACGGGCACGTTCGTGACCGCCTTCTACGCCGTGTACGACAGCAAGACCCGCGAGCTCCAGTACTCCTCGGCCGGGCACAACCCGCCGCGGCTGCGTCTGGCGAACGCTGCGTCCAAGCTGAGCGCTGTTGAGATCACGGGTGAGGCCGGGCACGCCGTTGCCGGGTCCGGTCCGTCGATGATCCTTCCGCTCGACCAGGCGCAGGGGCTGCCGCTGGGGATCATGGCCGACTGGGAGTATTCGGACACGACCATCACGCTCTCGCCCGGGGATGTGCTGACGCTCTACACCGACGGGATCACCGAAGCGATGAACGCCCAGAGCGAGCTGTTCGGTGACGCGCGGCTCGATGAATCGCTGCGCCAGGAGCGCTCGAGCACGTCTGAGTATCTGGCGGAGCTGGTGGCGCGGGTTGAGGCGCACGTCGGCAGCCGGCTGTACCAGGACGACCGCACGGTGGTGATCGCTCGGGTGGTGGAGTGTGAGTGTGGGAAGCCGTGAGGCTTGAGTGAAGAGAAAGCACGAAGCTGAAAGCTCACAGCTCAAATCTGATGCATGCAGTTGCGTGCGGGAGCGAGCATGCCTCGCTATAAGCTCGTTGTTGCCTATGACGGGACGGAGTTCTGCGGGTGGCAGAAGCAGGAGCCGGTTCCGGCCGCGGACGTCGCGGCGCACCCGGAGGTGACGGGGGATGCCGGGGGTGTGCGGACACCCGCCTACGGCGAAGAGACGCCGATGATGGAGAGCACGCGTGACGGGCGGGTGGCGCTGCGGACGGTGCAGGGGGTCTTGGAGCAGGCGGTGCGGGGGGTGTGCCGCGAGCGGATCGAACTGGTGGGGGCTTCACGTACCGACAGCGGAGTGCACGCGCGCGGTCAGGTCGCGGCGTTCAGCACGATCCCCGACGGCAAGGGAACCGGGTGGCCGAGCGAGCGCGGTGCGGACCGGCTGATGGCCGCGATCAACAGCCGCCTGCCAGACGATGTGACGGTGCTGGAAGCGTCGGAGGTGGCGGTCGGGTTCAACCCGATCGGCGACGCGGTGAAGAAGATGTACTCGTACACGTTCTGCATCGGGCCCGTGAAGCCGATCTGGACACGGCGCACCGTGAACTGGCTGGCACGCGGGACGCTTGACGTGGCGGCGATGAATCAGGCGGGCGAGGCGCTTGTGGGTGAGCACGACTTCGCCGCGTTTGCCGCGGCAGGTCACGGGCGGCTCTCGACGGTGCGGACGATCTACTCCCTCGATGTACGGGAGCTTGAGCCGAACGCCGACGGCAACCGGGTCGTGCGGATGGAAGTGGTGGGGAACGGGTTCCTGTGGAACATGGTGCGGATCATCGCGGGGACGCTGATGCAGGTGGGGCTGAACCAGAAACCAGTTGGAACAGTCAGAGATGCGTTGGCGAGCCTGGACCGGTCGAAGGCGGGCATTACCGCACCGCCGCAGGGGTTGTGCCTGGAACGCATCTGGTACCCCGTTTAGTCCGTGAGCAAAGCGTGTTGAATGTGAGGCGGCCAAGAAGGTGGGTGATGTGGGGCTCGGCCGCGGGTCTGGTTATTACCCTGGCGGTGGCGGCCTATTCGGAGTTCTACGCGCTCTCTTGGTGCGAGAACTCCTACGGCGTGGCGAACCGATTCCTGCTGTGCCGCTCAAGTGTGAGCGTGACATACCGCCCGGGCCCCGACAGGGTGATGTTTACCGGGATCGAGTACTTTCAACCGGGGTGGTCGGTCCCGCAGTTTGTACCGCGGGACTTGCGGTGGGGACAACGCTGGATGCCGCTGTACCGGCATGACAACGGATCGATCAGCGAGTATTGGCTCGTGGTGGTGCCGCTGTGGATCCCGGTGGTGTTGTTCGGTGCCGGCGTGTGGTGGGGCCGCAGGCCGGGGGGACGCAGGAGCGACGGAGCATGCGGCGCGTTCGGTTACGACGTGAGGGGTGTAGTGGGGGGCAAGTGCCCTGAATGTGGACGGTCGACCGGCGGCCTTGAGAACGGCTAGCCTCGTTGCCCGTGCGCATCTTGCACATCTCAACCCGGCTCATCCTCGGCGGCTCGCAGGAGAACACGGTTCTCTCGTGCGAGGGGCAGGCCAATCTCGGTCACGATGTCCACCTGGCGTTCGGGCCGATCTACGGGCCGGAGGGGTCGCTGCTTGAGCGGGTGGAGAAGTTCAAGACGAACGACGGGCGGGCGATCACGCGCCACGTGGTGCCGTCGTTGGTGCGGGCGATCCATCCGTACCACGACTGGAAGTGCTGGGGTCAGTTGCGGCGGCTGATCGAGGAGATCAAGCCCGACATCGTGCACACCCACAGCAGCAAGGCGGGGATCATCGGGCGCGGCGTGGCGTGGAGCGTGTTGAAGAAGACGGGTCGGCCCATCGGTGTGATCCACACGATCCACGGGCCGCCGTTCTACGACGGGCAGAACCCCCTCGCGCGCGGCCTGTACGTTGCCAGCGAGCGATGGGCGGCGAAGCGGTGCCACCTGATCCTCAGCGTCGCCAACGCGATGACGGGCAAGTACCTGGCAGAAGGGATCGGGAGGCCCGAGCAATTCCAGACCGTCTACAGCGGGATGGAAGTCGAGCGGTACGCGCAGGACGATGTCGATGGTGCTGTGTGCCGGGCCGCGCGGCGTGAAGCGGGGCTGAACGAAGGCGACTTTGTGATCGGCACCGTGGCGCGGCTGAGCGCCCAGAAAGGGCACGACGACCTGCTCGATGCCCTGGGGAGTGAGTTGAAGCAGCGGCCGAACTGGAAGCTGTTGTGGGTGGGTGATGGGTGGCTGAAGGAGCGGCTCTACAAGCGTCTGGATGAGCTGGGCGTGCGCGGGCAGGTAGTAACGACCGGGCTGGTGCCGAGTGAGCGGGTGCCGTTCTTTATCCGGGCGATGGATGTGCTGGCCCATCCGAGTTACCGCGAAGGACTGCCGCGGACGGTGCCGCAGGCGCTGCTGGGGCGGGTCTGCCCGGTGGCGTACGACGTGGACGGGACGGGCGAGGCGTGCATCGAGGGGCAGACGGGGAAGCTGGTGCGGCTTGGCGATCGGAGCGGCCTTCGAGACGCGGTTGTGTGGCTGCACGACCACCCGGCGGAGCGGGCTGCGATGGCGCAGCGCGGCCGGGAGATGTGCCTCAACCGCTTCAGCGCGCAGACGATGGTGTCGGAGCTTGAGAAGGTGTACGAACGGGTGTTGGCGACGGCGCGCGGCGGCTAGTTCGGCACGACGGCGTATTTGTTGAGGCGCTCGGCACCGTCGACGTCGACCAGCAGCACGCGGACCCTGCGCCCGGCCAGGGCTTCTGCGCCGTTGTTGAGGATGAAGCGCCGGACCGCCGTTTCGCCAGGGGCGAGGTCAACGATCGGCTGGCTCTGCGTGGCAAAGCCCGTCGCGTGCGAGGAGAGCTGGAGCGTGCGTGTGAGCCGGCCGCTGTTGGTGACGGTCGTGGTGATGACGACGTTCGGCCCGTCCTCGCGGGGGCCGAGGTTGGCCGTTACGTTGAGGTCAAGGTCCTCGAGCCCGACGGTGATCGACTTGCCGATGCGCATCGGCGGGTAGGGCCGGTCGGCGCTGAGGCGTACCAGCAGTTGGATCGGCTTCTGACCGGCCTCCTCGACTGAAGAGAAGATGAACGAGAAGGGGAGGCGCGCGGTCTGGCCTGGCGCGATCGAGAAGGCCATGGGCGTGCTGGGAGCGAACGACCAGTCGCGCTGCGCGCGTGAGCCGGCTTCGGGCGGGATGAGCTGGATGTCGCCGGTGATGCGCGTGGACCACGGGTTCTTGAGCAGGATCTCGCAATCGTGGGTCGCGATCACGGCAGGGATGAACGAGGGCGCGATCCTGACCTCCGAGATGAACTTCACCAGGTGCGCGTCGATCCCTTCGACGATCACGGGCGTTCCTGTCACGGGGATGATGTGCCTGCCGGTGCCGGGCTCGGCGGTGATCGGTGTGCGGTTGCCGAACAGATCGATCAGCGTGAGCGTGCCGCCGCCGAAGTAGCCGCTGATCGTGTCGGTCGCGTCGTCGCCCGCGTCTGTCCAGGCGATCAAGCCGCCGAACCCGATCGAGAGGCTGCCGATCGCCGGCCCGCCCTCTTCCGGCGCGATGATCAGTCCGTGCACGTGCGGACCTGCGGGCACCTCACCGGCGACCCGCCTGCCCTGTATCGCCCGGTTGAGCGTGGTGAGCGCCGCGATCGTCGGGCGCGGGACAAGGCTTGTGGGGTCGGAGACCGCCGGGTCCCACGGGTCGAGCAGGCCGATACGCGGGCGCGAGTGCCCGGAGCTTGTCGGCTGGCTGGCGGCCCAGAGCAGGACCGCCCGCTGAGCCCAATCATTCAGCTCGGCGCGCACGCCGAATTGGGCTGGGGGCAGCGTCTCTGGAACGATCGTCAGGTCCAGTCCCTCGTCGCGGATCGGCTGCATCGACGCGACCGCCCTGTCGACCTCGCTGGCTGCAAACGACGACGGGAACAGGAGTGTGACCGCGTTGAACGGCCGGGTCTTGCCGCCGCTGCCGAGCCACTGATGGTCGGCACGCCAGGGCAGCACGAGGCGAGGGTTTGGAGAGAACTTGTGGATGCCAGAGCGGAGTGCGGACATCATCGTGAGCAGGCGCGCATCGTCACCCGGCCGCACCGAGCTCAGCGAGCCGATCTGCCAACTGCCGACGCGCGGGCCCACGGCGCCGAACCGCTCCATGAACAGGTTCATCCACTCGTTGGGCGTGATGGCGCCCAGCGCCAGGACGTCGGCCGGGTCGAGGCGCAGCCGGTCGGCCATCGCAATCGGCATGGCGTTGATGCCGACGGCCAGCTCGGCAGAGCCGGTTGTCATCGATGCGAAGAGCTCTTCGAGGGGGGAGCGGGTCACACCGGGGAGTGGATCGTCGAGCGAACCGGGAACGGTCAGGCGTGAAACCCCGGTGACCGCGGCGAGGTCGTGTGCAACCTGCAGTTGCCGCTGCGTGGGACTCTCGGCCAAGAGCGCAAATGGACTGACGGCCAGGCCGGCCCGGTCACCCGAGAGCGAGCCATCCTCGCGGTGGCTGTCGCCGAGCCAGAGAATCGTGGTCTCAGCGAGCTGCCCGCTGTCGGCGTTGAAGTTGTTTACACGGGTGAGGTTCATGCTCACCGAGTACCACCCGTAGCGCGGCAGGCGAGGAACGATCCGCTCCTTTGAACCCCCCCGCCCCAGAGCGATCTCCTGGCGGTCGACGACGGCGTCGTTGATGTCCTTCGTGACGATCTCTGCGTGGAGGTCCTCACCGGTCAGGTCGCGGATCTGTGCCGACAGTTCGGGCTTGCTCGGCCCGACAAAGACGTTGCCGGGGGCGGTGCTGGTCAGGCGCACCCGCGGCAGTTGGATGACGGCGACGTCGTCGAAGTACGCCGCCCCCGAGAGGTCTTCAGGGCGTGGGATGAACTGCTCAGCGACTCGAGAGACGGGGAACTGATCCGGCTGGAGCAGCAGCAGGTCGATGCGGAGCGAGCGAGCCCCTGTGAACGGCCCGTGCAGGGTGATCGCGACGGGGGTCCAGCCGTCGGGAGATTGGATCGCCCGCGAACGCACAACAGCGCCGGGGATGGGGTCACCGTTGCTATCGAGGATCGCCGCCTCGATGAGGGCGCCGGCGTGGCGCAGCCCCTCGGTACGGATCGCGCCCGACACGCGGTATTCCGCATCCGGAAAGACCTGGATGAGTCCAGAAGCGAGCCGCAGCGATGTGCTGCCTCCCCGGGTGGGGAGTTTGACCGACCACTTTCCAGACCGCGCAAACTGCGTGTCGAATGCCGCCTGGTTCCAGCGGGGAAACCCGCTGCGCCTGCGCGAGTCGCTGTCCTGCGCCCGGTACCAGTTGCGGGGCACATCCTCCGGGTTGAAGGCTTCTTCTTCAAAGTCAAAGACGCTGACCTGGCGCCCGGCGAATGAGGGGCGGTCAATACCTGCGGCGGGCGCAGAACCGCCGGCACCGGTGACCTCGTCGCTCGGGGTTGTGCGATGCTCAATCGGGAAGATCAACGGCGGTCCCGCCAGTTCGATCGGTGCCGATGGCGGCTTCGCTGACGGCTTGGGCGCGCTGGGTGCGGCCGGCCGTGGAGTGGGCGCAGCGGCGGGCTGGGCGCGCAGCGGGAGCGTGATGCAGAGAGCCGCGCCGATGACGGCGGCGACATGAACGAGGGGCCGCATGAAGGGGATATCGGTCGTCGCGAGGCACGGGTCAAGCCGATCCGCGCGTTATTGGGGAGCAAAGGAGGGGTTTCACCCTCAAATCCGGGCCGTGGACAGGCGGTGAAAGTGACGGCCCGCATAGACCAGTACGCCGCTGGCGGCCAGCAGAAACGAGATCAGCGAGAGCGCCCAGAGCACGAAGAAAGCGGGCCCGCTCACGGTAAGCGGTCCCATGTCGTACTGGCTGCCCCCTTCGCACAGGCCCGCCATCGCCGCGCCGTAGCTCATCGCAGGGTTGCTGAAGAAGAAGTACCCGAAGACATCGTCGCCCCCGCCCCCTCGGAACATCAGCGCGACAACGAGCCCGAACAGAATGGGTCCCAGCAGCCAGAGCGACAGAGCCAGCGAGAGATTCAGCGTGCTGGCCACTGCGCTTTTGCGTGAGCAGAGGCTGAAGAAGACGCCGGTGCACGACAGAAACGCGGCGAACACGGTGAAGTGCACGAGCGTCAGCGCCAGCACGCTCGCCGGGGCGATGCCGCGGGCGATGCAGACGATCAGGTGGAGTGCTACGAAGAGGAACGGCGGCCACAACCGCCGCATCGCCCCGGCGACCTTGGGAAGGAGAATCTGGTGCGTGCGCAGAGGCGTCGTCAGGAGCGTTGCCCACGTCCGTGCCTCTAGCTCCGTCGTGATCGACCCCGCCGGCACAGCGGCCGCCGAGAGCAGCAGCAGCACCAGCGCACCAAGCGCTGGCACGAGCACGACGGCGATAGCCTCATACGACGCCGCGCTCAAGGTTGTTGTGTGGATCGCACCGACAGCCACGACAACCGCGGAAATGCCTAGCCACCGCTTCCATGTGGAGCCAAAGAGCGGCTGTCGGAGCTCGCGCCACATGACGGGGTTGCCCGAGATGGTGCGAGAGGATGCGCTCATGTCCGCGACTTCTCGACCGGAAGGTGCACCAGGCGTTGCCCCTCTGCGAAGGGCTTTCTTGCGCTGCCGGCGGGAGGGCTGGCGGACAAGCTCAACCCTGTCCGTGGCGATCAGGCGGGCGAGTTGGAGTCGGGCCGCGAGCAGCGCGGCGACCGCGACAGCGAGGGTGATGGAGCAGTTAATCGCGGCGCCTTCTTCCGGCGTGAAGCCGATCCCAGGGCCGCCGCCGGGCACCGCGAGCAGAGCCAGCGCCGCGGGAGGGCTCGCGATAAAAGGCGTGAGCGACGGCGGAGAACGCCAACCGGTGAGGGCCGCCTCGCAGAGAACGTACACCGGCGGCCCGGCCCAGAGCACAAGGAGGAACAGCAGCGCAAAGGAGACCGCTGCGGCGGGCCGGCTGACGCGGGTCGAAGCCCAGAGCCCAACGGCCGCCATCGCGACGGCGCTGCAGATGGCGATCGCGCTGGACCAGAGAATGAAAGAGGTCTCCAGTCCGCCGAACGTGCGGATGGCGAGGATGAGCGGGACGGGCAGCACGGCAAGCAGCGCGAGGTTGACCATGCGCGCGGTGAAGAGCCCGCCGATGATGCGCCCGGGGGAGAGTGGGCTGGCGGCGATTACCGAGAGTGCGCGTGCCGTGCGTTCTTCGACGATCGCCCCCGCGGTGAGCAGGGGTGCGATTAGCGAGAGCGTGATGAGCTGGCACCACGCGACGGTGGTTGCAACGGCCGAGGCCGTGTCCTGAAGAGACTGGATCCGCGCCGCGGCGGACCCGTAGTTGCCGCCGTAGTAGGCGGTGGGCATCGCGGCGAAGACGAGCGCGACGATAACGGTGGGGATCGCCAGCACGACAAAGCGTGCCGCGTACGCGCCCTTGCGTCGGGCGCTGATCCGCATGTCGCGATGAAACACCGGACCAAGCATGAGTGGCAGCGGGTTCAGCGATCGGAAGAAGCGCCGTGCCCGCCACAGCCGCGGCGGGCGGACCGGCGTGAAGCCGGGCGGGTCCGGCGCTCCCGCGGGCACGGGATCGAGCGCGGCCTCGCTCACTGCAGAGCCCCCTTGGTGATGCGGAGAAAAACCTCTTCGAGGCGGACCGGGCGCGGCGTGAATGCGCCGATGCGAGCCCCGGAAGCGACCAGCCTCTCGATCAGGAAATGGTGCGAGCGGTGGGCCGGGTTGAACGTCGCCACTACGGCCCCACCTTCGACCTCTACGTCAAGCAGCCGCTCGTCGCCGCGCAGGCAGTCCGCTGCGCCAGCGGCGTCGAGCGGGCCGGGCTCGAGCGTAACGGCAACACGTTCACCGACGCCCGCCTTCTGGAACGCCTCGTCGAGGGTGCCGGCGAACAGGAGCGTGCCCCGCTCGATAATGCCGATCGACGACGACATCTCCGCAAGCTCGGTGAGGATGTGCGAGCTGACCATGATGCACTTGCCCATTCGCTTAAGCTCAAGCAGCAGCTCCCGCAGCTCGATCCGCGCGCGAGGGTCGAGCCCGCTGGCGGGCTCGTCGAGCAGCAGCACGGCCGGCTCGTGGAGCAGGACACGCGCGACACCCAGGCGTTGCTGCATGCCGCGTGAGAGTGAGTCGACCATCGCGTGGCGCTTCTCGGTCAGGTCGGTGAGCTGAAGCACCGAGTCGATCACGGCACGCCGGCGCTTGCGCCCGATGTGAAAAGCCGCGGCGAAGAACTGCAGGTACTCGTCCACTGTCAGGTCGTCGTACACGCCGAGAAAGTCCGGCATGTAACCGATCTTGTGCTTGACGAGGTCGAGCTGCGTGGCAACGTCGAGCCCGCACACGTGCGCCTTGCCCGCGTCGGCCCGCACGAGCCCCGACAGGATCTTCATCGTTGTGCTCTTGCCCGCGCCGTTGGGCCCGATGAAGCCGAACACCTCTCCCGGACCGATCGACAGCGAGAGGTCGTTGAGCGCCACAAGCGGGCCGTAGGTCTTTCTCAGCTTCTCGATGTGGATCATGGGGTGACTTGTGGTGCGGGGTCGGTGAGAGGCACGGCGATCCGGTAGAGCAGCACGCCGCGAGACTTGTGCGGGATGGTCGTCGTGATGTCGGCGGGCCCGTCCAGCAGCACGTGGACAACGGCGTAGCCGCCGGCGCTCGCGAGCGCGTCAAAGGCCGGCGTGCGGCGGCGGGCGCCGTCGAGCAACAGCAAACGTGCTCCGCCGGCGGGGCGCGAGTCGTCGTTCCCATAGGCAAAGACACGGCGATGAGCCCCGTCATCTTCTGCGGGCAGGAGGTGCCAGCCGACCAGGTCCGGTGTAGAGCGGCCGCTCACGGCCAGCCGCAGCGAACCGGCCGCCGTCTGCTCGTCTGCAGCCGGCACGAGGGCGGCCCACCCGGAGGCCGTCTGGACCGCGCCTGAGCGCAGGGTCGTTCCAGCGGGCAGACCTGTGACCGTAAACACGCCATGCTCTCCGCCGTCAGCAAACGTCACGCGCGGGTGTCCGCTGACTGTGCCTTGATCCTGCAGGGTGCGAAGGGTCCACTGCCGCAACTGGACCCCGCCGGTTGGAGGGACCGACGCGGCTGTTGCACCGTCGAGTGCGCTGATGCGCTGGAGGAGCGGGAGGGTGACGACCGTGCGACTGGACCGTCGCTCCGACAAGTATGAGTTTACGCCCAGCACCGACACACCCCGCCAGTAGCCGTCGAGACTCTGCGATGCAGACGTCACCGAGGCCGCCTTCGCGGCGGGTACGAGCGGCGCCGCTGCGCTGGTGGCGGCAAAGATCGACGTCACCCCTGAGCGCCACGTGATGGTCGGCGATCCGCTGCTTGCCGGAAGCGCGTCGATCACCACCGCGCGCCCGAGCGTGGTTGACTCGCGCCTCACGAAGTTCGGGAGCGCCCACGCCACCACTCCAAAGGCCACAACCCAGCCCGCAGCGGTGATCCACGAGCGATGGCGTGACTTGAACCTGCCGAGCACCAGGTAGTCGCCGGCGCTCACGGCCAGCGCAAGAAGCGCAGAGAGCGAGACCAGCAGAACGTAAATCCACGCTGGGATCGGCGGGATGTCGCAGAGCGCATCCACCGCGCTGCCGAGTGCTGCCGAGCCGGCCGCCCCGTCTCCGCTGGAGACCATGTACCGGTACTCGTAACCGTTCTCTGCGTCCGCACGCGCGTTGGCAGGTCGATCGGGCAGCACCGACCGCAGCAGCGCGGCCCAGAGCGGGGCGACCGCCGCGTCGGACAGGGCAGCGCTGGCGAGCTGGGGATCAAACGCGACGATTGTTGTGAGCCCGCCCCCTAAGGGGCCGGAGGCGATGAGCGCTCCACCCGTCCCGAGTTGCTGCTGCAGCGACCACCCGCGCTCCGCCGCTTCGCCGCCGACCGACACCACTCGCGCAGGAAAGGACTCAGCGGCATCCTCGCCGCTGGCGAGGAGGGATGCGAACCGAGCGGGCGGCCTCACCGGCCGCTGGTCCGCGATCAACACCCCCGGCGGCACAAACCGCCGCCACACAGCCCCCGGCGCCTCGGCAACGATCACCAGACGGCCGCCGCCCGAGTGCCACGCGGCGAGCGCATCCAGTGCGGGAGTGGGGAGAGCTTCGAGTGCGCTGAGCCGCGCAACCAGCACGTTCAACCCGTCCAGGCACGCCCAGCTGACGCCCACGTCTCCCGGGCGCAGCGCCACCAGCGCTGCGCTGTCGAGCCCGCTGCTCCAGTTGTTCGAGGGGTCGGCCTTCCAGTCGTTGATCGCTTCGGCGCTGATGCGAGCGCCAAGCGTTCCGACGATCAGCGCGCCCCCTTCCACCTGCTGGCCGAGATTCAACTCGTTGTCTCGTGGGGCGCGGGCGAACGTGACGCCACTCGTCCGCCGTCCGCCGGAGAGTTCCACCGTTATCCGGTCAACGAACCGCGGCGGACAGATAAGCAGGGGCACCGTGATCTCACGCCCGGGCGTGGTTGTTACGGGAGTGATCATCTCCGCCCGCTGCGTCGGGTCCTGCTCGTAGTAGGCGGTGAGCGTGAGCGACTGCTCCTTGTCTCCCGGTCGAATCGTGACCCAGAGCGGTGCCCAACGTTCCGGCGGCAGAAGACCGTCGTAACCAATCCTCACTCCGGCGATCCGTGCCTCGTCGGCCCGCGCGTGCGGCGTAAGCAGGCACACGAGCGCAAGCAGCCACGCGACGGCCGCGCGAGAGAACACGTTACACCACCACCTTGCGGTTGTAGACGAACCACTCGATCAGCACGAACGTGAGCGCCAGCAGCAGAAACCACGGCCACAGCCGGCGCGTGCCCGACTGCAGTTGCCCGGTCGAGATGTTCGACGGCATGAGCGCCTTGAGGTCATCGGCCTTGACGGCGGCGACCTCCGATTCGTACGGGTCGAGCAGGTTCGCGGTGACGATTCGGCGAACGCGGCCTTCCGCCAGCGTGTCCGTGCCGCCGGCGGCACCCTCCCAGCTGATGGTGTAGATGCCCACCTTTGGCAGCGGCCCGTAGACGACCCGCCCTTCGGCGCTCACCAGAAGGTCTTTGCGCGACGAGTCGGGCAGGCCGACCTTTGCGTTCGTGGCGCCCGGCGGCAGCGTCTGCTCGACGGTCTGACCGGGGCGAAGCACAAGTGCACCGGTCTCGCCGCTGCTTGAGCCGAGGTAGGTCAGGCCCTGAGCGGTGTAGAGGACGAACCCCGCGTCGAAGGGCCAGTTGCTGTTGAGCGTATCGAACGTGACGATAAGGGCGCGGGTGCCGACATCGGTCGCTTCAACGATCAACGGCCCACTGATCCCCTCCGCCAGCGACCTCACGCCCGAGCGCGGCGGGATGCTGCACTTGCGCGAGGGGTTGACGGTCAGCCCGTCGAACGAGATGTTCCGCAATGCCGGGTGGCCGCGGTCGTAGTTGATGACGGTCGTCGCTTCACCCGGCCCTTGATCGACCAGGCCGAGTGGGGGGGTCAAGAGAGCGTTGAACACCAGGAAGCGTCCCGGCGGCAGACCGGGCACATCTTTCCCGTCGGCACCCTTGACCGTCGGCAGCCAGCCGTCGAGCACGAAGACGTCGTACCCGGCGGGTGTTGCGCCGTCCTTGAACCGCTCCGCGGCCTCTGAGGGCGACCAGACGTCGAGCTTCTGCAGCGGCAGACCGTCGAGCACCTCGCGGAGGAAGAGGTTGCCGCCTGTTACCAGCGCGACCGCGAGGCGCTTGGCGGGCGGAACGACCAGGTAGCCGTTGTTGTCTGACGCGAGCGCATCACCCTCTGGCGGCCGGACGACCACCGTGAAGACGCCCCCCTGCGGGCGAACCATGTCAAAGACGACACCAGAGGAGGAAGTGACCAGCTTGCTCGATGCGCGGATGCCGCCCGCCTCATCGCCGGTGGTGCTCTCGGTCAGGCGGGCGGCGGGGATGGTCACCTGCTTGATCGCGTCAACGCGGCTGTCGATGCGGAGCTCAACGTCAACCGTCCTTGGCTCCTTCGCCGAGTTCATGACGCCGACGAAGATCGAGAGCTTGCCCGGCTCTTCGAACGCACGCTCTGCGCGCATGCCGGTGATGCCGACGTTCCAGGTGTCGGGTGAGCCGACGGGGTAGAAGACGATCTTATCCTCGGCGGTGATCGCCAGGTCCTTGCTCTGTCCGAGCTGCTCAAGGTCGGGCAGACGCCCGTCGCTGAAGAGGTGGATGGTGGCGCCGCCGACGGTGATAAGCCCCTTGCCGCCCTTGCCCTCGGGGTCGTCGATCATCGTCTTGGCGAAGGCGCGAGCGGTCTGGAAGGCGGCAACAAAGCTGGTGGGGGCGTCGGTCGGCTGGATGCTCTCGATCGCGCGCCTCAGCTCGGCCTTGTTGCTGGTGAAGTTGGCCAGGCGGTCAGCGATTACGTCGAAGGCGACGACCATGGCCTCGTCGCCGCGCTCGTCGAGCAGGCCCGGCTCGCGCATCGTGTCGACGAACTCCAAGGCCTTCTTCTTGGCGGCCTCCAGGCGCGTGATGCCGCCCGGCTTGCCGTCGGGCCCTCCGTCGGTGGCGCTCATCGAGCCCGAACGATCGATCACGATGACGTGCCGACCACCGCCGAGGGAGTTGCTCTTCACCTCCGGCTGAGCGAGGGCGAAGATCGCAGCGCACAGGGCGATGAGCTGCAGGATGAGCAGGATGTTGTTGCGCAGCCTCTGGAACGGGGCGTTGGCCTGCAGGTCCTCGATTGCCTTCTTCCACAGGAGGGTTGTCGAGACCTCGACGTCCCGCCGCTTCAGCTTGAGGAAGTAGAGGATGACCAGCGCCGGGATGGCGATGGCGGCGGCGATGCCCGCGATGAGCGGCGTGAGCAGGGTCATGCCAGCAACCCCCTGCGCCGCAGATAGTCCATCAGCAGCGCGTCGACCGGCGTGCTCGACGGCACGAGCTGGTACCCCATGCCACGCTGACCGGCGAACTCACGCAGACGTGAGCAGTAGGCGGTGAGGTTTGCCTGGTATTTCTTCAGCAGCGCCGAAGAGATCGTCACCTCCGCTGTGTCGCCGTCTTCGCAGTCTTTCAGGCGCAGGTCGCCGCCGATGTCGGGCTGGAGCTCCTGAGGCGAGAGAATCTGCAGCAGGAAGACCTCGTAGCCGGTGCCCACCAGCAGGCGCAGACCCTCGTCGTAGCCGGCCTTGTGGAAGAAGTCGGACATGATCACCATCACCCCCTTGCCGCGCCGGGTGAGGTTGATGCGGCGACAGACCTCAGTGAAATTGCACGGTCCGCCCGGTTCGATCTGGCAGAGGTAGCGGACGAGGTCGACAAGCCGCCGCCGGCCGCGGAGGTCGCGGATCACGCTCATCAGTTGCGGCTCTGCCTGTTCGTTGAGCCCGCCCATCGCGGTGATCTGCACCCGGTGCAGGTTCGCCAGCCCGACGTACCCAAGCGCCGCCGCGGCCTTCTGCATGAGCAGAAACTTGCTGGGCGTGCCGGCGTCGCCGCTGCCTGAGGCGTCGATCACCACGTGCAGTGAGAGGTCTTCTTCTTCGAGGAAGAGCTTGAGGAAGAGCCGGTCGAGCCGCCCGAAGATGTTCCAGTCGATGTGCCGAAGGTCGTCACCGACGACGTACGGCCGGTGGTCGGCGAACTCGACCGACTCGCCGCGGCGCTTGGAGCGGCGCTCACCCTTGAGCTTGCCGGAGAGGACCTTGCGGGCGGTGATGTCGAGCTGACCGAGTCGAGCGACGAGCTGCGAGTCGAGGAGGTCCTCGATCGACTTGGGGCGGGTTGGGGAGGCTGTCTTGAGCATGGGTAGCAAAGAAGAGGGAAACTCAAAGGGAAGAAGAAGGGCTCAAAGGACTCAAAGAAGAAGGGAGCGGCGGCAGGGCGGCCCATCGCTCGTTGCAAATACGCTTGAGACCGTCACGGAGCGTTCGGGCGTGGAAGTTCATGACGTAGCCGAGCGGCCAGTTTCCGGCCCGCAGATACGAGAGACATTGTGCGGCAAAGACCTCGTGTACTTCCAGAACGGCCTTCACTTCGATAACGATTTGGCGCTCAACGACGAGATCGACCCTCTGGCCTCGTAGAACGGTTGTTTTGTAGGGGACTTCAACAATGACCTGTTGCTCGGCCCGGAGGCCGCAAGCCGCGAGCTCATAAACAAGAGCTTCTTCATAGAGTTTTTCAAGAAGGCCCGGCCCCAAAGCACGGTGAACTTCGATCGCGCAACCGATGACTCGGTTTCCAAGCGACTCGATCTCTTGAGGAAGCACAATCTCGTTGCCCATCTTTGAGCCCTTCGAGCCCTTCTTCTCTCTTTGAGTTTCCGCCTTTACGCCTTTACCGCCTCTGTCCGCACTTCTGCCATGATCTTCTTGACGATCGCGTCGCTGTCCACGCGGTCGGCTTCGGCTTCAAAGTTCAGCAGCAGGCGGTGACGCAGCACGGGGAGCGCAACCGACTGGATGTCCTTGAACCCGACGTGGTAGCGCCCGTCGATCAGCGCCCGCACCTTGCCGCCCAGCACAAGCGCCTGAGCGCCACGCGGAGATGCCCCGCACCGGATGTACTTGTTGGCGATCTCGGTGCCGTACTGGCCGCCCGGGTGCGTCGCCATCACCAGCCGCGCGGCGTACTCCTTCACGTGCGGCGCAACCACCGCCTCGCGCACCAGCTTCTGGCCTTCAAGGATGCCCGGGCCATCCAGCACCTTGCCAACCTCAGGCGTAATCGCGCCGGTGGTGCGGTCCAGGATCGTCATCAGGTCGTCGAGCTGCGAGTATCCGACGACGAGCTTCAGCAGGAAGCGGTCGAGCTGGGCTTCGGGGAGCGGGTAGGTGCCCTCCTGTTCGATCGGGTTCTGCGTGGCGAGCACCAGGAACGGCTGCGCGAGCTTGTACGTCGTGCCCGCAACGGTCACGCTGCGCTCCTGCATGGCCTCCAGCAGTGCGCTCTGCGTCTTGGGTGTCGCGCGGTTGATCTCGTCGGCCAGCACGATCTGGGCGAAGATCGGGCCCTTCTGGAACTCAAACTGGCGGCGTCCCGTCGCGGCGTCTTCGGTGACGATGTTGGTGCCGACAACGTCTGCGGGCATCAGGTCGGGCGTGAACTGGACGCGGTTGAAGGGCAGCGAGAGCGACTGGGCGAGCGTCTTCACCAGCAGCGTCTTGCCCAGGCCGGGCACGCCCTCCAGCAGCACGTTTCCGCCTGCGAACAGCGCGATCAGCACGCCCTCGACCACCTCCTGGTGGCCCACCATCACCTTGCCAATCTCGTCGCGCAGGCGGATGAAGTTGCTGCGGAACTGCTCGCACTTGGCCTTCACTTCGGCGGGAGTCGCGGGGAGAGTCTCGGTCATCGCTGCCATGGGTGGTCCTTCGAAAGTCAGATCGGTCCGGTGGTTCTCATGGGTCCCTCAGGACCCATGGTGCTTCATCTCGCGTTAACTCTGATCGATGTCGTCCTGGGCGCGCTTCTTGGCACGCATCAGCCGGCTGAGGCCCGCTTCGGCGTCCTGCTTTGCCTGCTCGACGCTCGGGCCCTCCGGTGCAGCACTGCGCGATTCGATCGGCGCACCCGGCCCGGTGAACTCGTCCATCGAGCGGTTGGTCTTTCGCAGATAGGCGAGCTCTTCGGCCGATGCCTCAAACTTCGCCGACGAGGCCTCGCCGTGCTCGCTCCCGTCGAGCCCGATGCTCTGGCCGACGCGCCCGCCGCCCGCCTCCGCCTGCCTGGCCATCCGTTCGCGGGCCTTCTCGCGGGCCAGCTTGAGCGCATCGATCTGCTCGCCCGCCTGTTCCTTTGCTTTGCCGAAGAGCCCGGCGATGCTCCGCGCGATGAGCGGGATGTCGATCCGCACGCGTCGCACGGCGACGTCAACCAGCCACACCCCGAGCATCAGGATCAACGCCCCGACCCAGATCGGCCGCAGGCTCACCGGCATGGTCATCGCTTTCCGGTCCCAGAGGTCCTTCGCCTCCGGCGTGAACGAGAGCACCCGCCCGCCGGTCCGCTTCGCCACCTGCTCAAGCAGCGCAGCGTTGTCGTGCAGCGAGCGGTACTCGTCGGCAAACGGGCGGGTGATCGCGGCCTGCACCGCCCCGCGGATCGCGCCTGGCCCCTCGCCGCCGCCGTCGTAGCCCATGCTGATCGTGTGCGACCCGGCCTTGGACGTATCGATGGTCGACTCGTACCGGCCGGGCCCGGTCTGCACGAGATCGAACGAGGTCGCGACACCGTCTGGCGAGACCGTGCGGGCACGCCAGTTAAGGAAGTTCATCCGCTCCCCCTTCTCGTCCACGGCCTCGACGATCACGCGCGTCTTCTCGCCCTCGTCAACCGTAACGATGCGGATGTTCTGGTCGCTGGCGGGGCGCATCGCCCACTTGATGTGCTGATCCCAGAACTGGCGGTACTGGTCCCACCCCATCCATCGAGAGGCCCACTTGCCGGTCGCATCGCTCGTGAACGTCACCACGCGACCGAGCCCGTGCTGCCACTGCGCAAGGATCGGGTCGTTCTGCGCACCGCGGACGGAGACCTGGCTGAGCCCTTCGCGGTCAGCGGCGACAACGTAACCGGTCACCGCGGGGAGGAGTGAGATGCCCCGGAGGCCCTCGGTGATGGTGGTGATCTGCGGGATGAGGGGGTCACCCTCCCAGATCAACGAGCGCTTGACCGTCTGTGCCTCCTTGATGAAGATCTCCGGGATGCTGCGGAGGTTGCCGGTGCTGTCGGTGATCTCGTGGTAGGTGCCGTTGGTCTTGTCGGCGATGCGCTTCATCTTCGACAAGTCGGCGGCGCCCTTGAAGGGCGAGTGGGGGAAGACGGCGACGGTCGAGATGCTGATCTTGGCAGCGACGTACTGCTGCAGCAGCGCGTCGGTGGGTGGCTGCGGGTCGCCGTCACTGATGAGGATCACGTGCTTCTGACCCGCCGCGACCGCCGACAGCGACTTGTACATCGCCTGCAGCATGCTCTGGAAGTCCGGCGCATCGCCGTAGGTCAGGCCTCCCAGCGCGCGCTTTGGTGCGCTCTTGTCGCCGACGACCTGCATCGGGAAGACCCACCCGCCGGCGGGGTCCTGCCAGTTGTACTCGATCACGCCCGCGAGGTCCTGCGCCTGCAGCGCATCGATCGCGGCCTCGGCGCAGCGCCTGCCCCAGAAGTTGCCGTTGGGCATCTCGCAGCTGTGCATCACAAGGCCCAGTGCGCCGCGGGGCATCTGGCGCTTCTGCGGCGGGTCGAGCTTGATCGGCAGGATGTCCGCGACGGTGCTGCCGATCCAGCCCCCCGCTCCGAACGACTGGTCACCGCCGACCATCACTATGCCGCCGCCCAGGTCGTGCACGTAGGTCTTCAGGTCCTCCTGCTGCGACTGGCTGACCTCGCTCGCTGAAACGTTGACAAGCGCAACGCACTCGTAGCTCCCCAATTCGGCAAGGCTGCTCCACGCCTCGTACGGCTCTTTCACCGTGATCGTGCGCGAGCCCGCAGAGATCGCTCGCACCAGTTCTTTCGCCTCGTCCGGTCGGCTCGTCAGCACCAGCACGCGCCCCTGGCCGCCGATGAACGTCACAGCCAGCGCGCGGTTGTTCTCGGTCAGCGTGTCGGGGCTCTTGCCGTCGGCGTCGGGCAGCGGTTCAAAGATCGCCTCGAACTTCACGGGCCCGTTCGCGGGGAGCTTGATCGGCACCGCCTGGACGTTCGTCCCCGCCACCAGCTCGACCTTCGCGGCCAGGTCGTCGCTGTCAGGGTCAAGGTCCACCGGCTGACCGTTCATCAGGATGCTGAGCTTCCCCTTCGCCGGCTTGGTCGAGACGATGACCGCCTTGAGCACCGCCACCTCGCCCGGGCGCGCGGTTGAAGGGGCGATGAGCTTGTCAACGATCACCTCGCGGTCGATGGCGTAGCGGATCGGCAGCACATCAACGGGGATCCTCGACGCTTCGGCGGAGCGGGCCGCGTCCATCAGGTCACCCATCGTCTCGTTGCCGTCACTGACGATGACGATGCGGTTGGCGGCGTTGGGGGGCATCACCGCCATCGCGCGCCGAAGCCCGCTCGCGAGGTCGGTCGCGTCGGTCGGTCCGACGTCTTTGATATCGAAGCCATCGAGCCTCCGCGGGATGATCTGCACGCTGGCGACCCGCGCAGCGGTGACAACGCCCAACAGGTTGTCAGGGTTGTTGCGGTTCTCGTCTTCCCACCTCTTGAACGAGTCAGCGAACTTGCTGTTTACCTCGCGCGGCTGGCTCTTGCTGGCGTCGAGCACAAACGTCACGGCCATCTGCGTGTTGGTGCGGCGGAACTGCGGCTCCGCGAGCGTGCCGATGATGAGCGCTACACAGATCAACCGGATGACCAGAGCGACCTTGCGCGTCCGCGACGAGAGGCCCGAAAGGGTCTTGCGCCCGATCCAGAGGATCAGCACCGCCACCGGGATCAGGACGACCCACCACCACGGACGGTCGAACGAGATAATCAACGCGAGGCTGGTCATGGGTTCCCAGAGCGTGCGGAGCGGGTTGAGGGCGTGCTTGTGGTCACGCCCGCCAGGGGAGGTACGGTACCAGAACCGGCCAGGAAGTGCACACCCGCGGAGGGAAGTTTCATCTCAATCAGGCGGTGATTCCGGGCATCGACAACAAACCCCCGTCGCCCGATGGACGCCAGAGCCCACGGCTCAGCAACTTCGCCAACGCCGGAGCCGGGAGCGCCAAAGAGGCCCAGGCACGCACCGGTATCAAGATTGATCTGCTGCAAACGGTTGTTGCCAAACTCCACCACCATCGCGGTGCCATCCTCGAGCATCAGCAGGCCTCTGGGGTGCCAGAACTGCCCTGGTGCGCGCCCGGGCACCCCCGCCCCGTTGAGCCACGCGATAAACCCGCCGTCGAGCGTGAAACGGCCGATCCGGTGGTTGATCGAGTCGGTGACGACCAGCTCGTCCTGCCGGGTGCCACCGGCGGGACGGAGCACGACCGATTGCGGGCGCTGGAAGCCGCTCGGATCCGCGGCGTCTCCCGCGTGCCCGAACTGGCCAACGAACTTCATGGGGGGCGGTGTGCCGGCTCCTGCGGGTTCGAACATACTCACGCGGTCGTTGCCGCCAAACTCGCTCACGTAGACCCGCTTGATAGTCTTGCCGTCCGGTTGGCTGAGCACGAGTACATCGCTGGGATACGTAAATTCGCCGGGTCCGGTGCCGTAGGTGCCAAACGAAAGCAGCAACTCAGGTTGCGCAGTGCTCATGCTCCCGTCTTTGGGCAGCGCGGGCATCGCATAGACAAGCACGCGGTTGTAGTGGGTGTCGGCGATCCACACCGCCTCCGCCCCGTCACCCCGCGGGGAGAGACCGATCGTCACGCCCGTTGGATACCCAAGGTGCGTCTCGGGCAGCCGCCAGACGGCCACGCAACGGCCGTCGTCTGGTTCAAGCACCTGCACCCTGCCGGAGCGGTCGATCACAACCAGATGGCTGCCATCGCTGTCGATCGCGCGCGGCTTGATGAATCGTCCCGGGGCATCGCCCGGCCCACCGATGATCGTCCCCGGTGCCAACGGGCTCGGCGTGTCGCTCGGTGCCCTGCGGCACCCGCCGAGTGCAAGCAGGGCGACGCAACAACCAATCACGCCTGCGGCGAGCGCTCCGGGTCGGCGGTGCTGTCCTCTGCTTTGCCGCGTCAGGCTGCCTCCCAATGCCGGAGCGTATCGCACCCGGCGCTCAGGGTGCAGACTCGCCTGTTGGTCTACCGGTTCGGTACGCGGCCCGATGCAGCCGGTTCACCCGGATTCACACGAGGGCGCGCCGCCCGGCTGAGGAGGTACCCCCCCAATCCGGCCAGCAGCAAGCCGGTCGCGAGCACGTTTATCCCCGCGGCCGCCAGTTCGTGGGTCGAGTTCATGTGCAGGTGGTCGAGCATCACCTGCGCCAGCGACCGGTACCCGGGCGGCTGCAATTGGATCGTGGCCTCAATCTCGTGCAACGAGAGGCTCCCCCCGGCCACGGCGATTCCAGCGAGCGTCGCGGCCTGCGGGCGCACGGCCAGCCCGAGCCACGCTCGAACACCCTCGCCACCGGCGAGTCGCCGGGCATCGCGCAGGCTCTGCGCTTCAAGGCGCGAGAGCCAGAGCCCGGCAAGGGTTCCAAGAGCACCAAACCGCGCGACGTGCCCGAGCACGACCGAGCCGGTCGAGTCGCTCAACCAGCGCCCCGCATCGCCGAGGGCAGGGTGGTTGAGAATCCCGCTGACCGCGCTGCCCATCAACACGCCCGGAAGCAGCAGCCCAAGCATCTGTACACCCAGCGCGATGGACACCGCCCGCCGTGCGCCCCCGTGCTCCGCGGCATACCAGGCGGCGAGGGCGAGCATGCACAGCACCGCAGCGACCCCTCCGGCGACCGAGAGGCTGTCGATGACGGACTGGGTGTTCTCACGCCAGAAGTCGACAAGCAAGCGCGGGTACCGGACCGAAGCAGCGAACAGCCCCATCGGGAGCGCGACCGCCAGCAGCCACGCAGCGACCGGGATCATCCACCGAGCCCTCCGGGCACCCGCCGGAGCGGTCGATCGTGCCTCGTGCGCCGGATCCGCGCACGCCCACCGCGAAACCCACACCGATCCGACGGCGGCGGCCACCAGCAGGGGCCAGGCCTCGAGCCAAACGGCCGTGGATGTTGGTGCCAGCGCGAGCCTGGCCCAAAGATCGATCGCCAGCGTTGGGATCTGCGCCAGGTGCAGCGGAACCGCCGACCCCAGCATGACCAGCGACACAACGCCAATCGCAACCAGCACGGCGCCTCGAACCATGGCCAGTTTCTGAACCAGCGTCGCCCAGCGAGTCGCCCCCGTCAGGGCCAGCTGATCAAGGTGCTCTTGCTCAACCCGCCGTACGGCTCCGAGCATGACGAGTGTCGCGAGCGGCCAGCACCAAAGCACCAACCCCGCAACCGCCAAGGATTGCCCAAAGAGAACGTTCGCGCCCGAGGGCCAGCGGTTGACGATCTCGCCAGCCCACGTGCCAGGCGCTCGCCCCAGGCCAAACCCGGCGTATGCGAGGTAAGCGGGCATGAGCATCGGGACAGTCAGCAGCGCGAGCGTCACGCGGCTGGAACGCCCGGGCGAACGGAGCAGCCAGCAGGTGGGCCAGGCGATGGAGACCGCCCCAACGGCAATGAGCAACGGCACGCCGACGGTCGCTACAGCCATTTCGAGCGTCGTCGCGGGCGCCCCGCCGGGGGCGGCAGCGCCTGTCGGCAGCACTTTGGATGGGCCGGTCGGCCAGGCCGCGCGCACGGCCACCCCTACAAGCGGAAGCCCTACCGACACCAAGGCAACCGCGGCGACAATCAAAACCGCCAGGCGGCGCATCGGGTTCAAGCAGACCTCCCGCACGGTCGGCACGCGGCCCTGTATTGGTGCCGGGATTGGTGGGCATCGCGCAAGCTCCCGCAGTGTACAGGGGTGGGCCGCGCGGAGGCTCACCGGTGGCGATCGTGCGTGTTGGGCACCGGTTCAATGAAGAACAAACCCCGATCGCGTAGGTTGGGGCCTGGGCAACAACAACGCAGACCCGGTATCATCGCCGTCAATGGCCACACGCACTCCCCCACGGTCCCGCCCAGCCAAGGGCAAAAAGAAAGCAGCTCACCCGCAGAACGACCCTGCGGCGTACCGCGAGCGGCTTGCATCCGCAGCCCGGGCCGCCCAGGCGGCGGTGGGGGGTGGGGGCCACTTCCTTGTGACCGACCCGCTCGATGTCGGCTACCTGACCGGGTTCCTCGGTGGTGATTCGTTCCTGCTGCTGGCCGGCAAGCAGACCACGCTGATCAGCGACGGGCGCTTCGCTGAGGAACTGCAGCCGCTCAAGTCGCTCTGCCGCGTGCACATACGCACAAACCCGATGTTTGACGCGGTGGGCGACGTCGTCTCCAGCGCGGGCGTGAAGGTGCTGGGCATCCAGGCCGACCACCTGACCCTCTCGCGTCGCGGGTTCCTCGCGCGCAGGTGCAAGGGTGTCAAGCTTGTTGAGACGGTGGGGGTCCTCGCGGGGCTCCGCGTCGTCAAAGACTTTACCGAGATCGAGAAGCTCCTCGCGGCGATCAACATCCAGGAGCGGGCGCTGGAGTCAGCGCTGGACCAGCTCGGCCTGCTGCTGCGCAAGAGAAAGACCGTCACCGAGGCGCACTTCGCCGCCATCCTTGAGTTTGAGATGAAGATGCGCGGCTCTCCCGAGCCGAGCTTCGGCACAATCGCCGGCAGCGGCCCCAACGCCTCGCTCCCGCACTACCGCGCCGGCCCCGCGCCGATCGCGCGCGACGTCCCCCTCCTGATCGACTGGGGCGCAACCTACGACGGCTACCACGGCGACATGACGCGCGTGGTCTGCTTTGGCAAGTGGCCCGCCAAACTCGCCAGGGTGTACGAGATCGTGCGCGAGGCCCACGAGCTCGCCGCGGCCAACCTCGCCAACGGGCGCTCGGGCAAGGAGATCGACGGCATCGCCCGCGAGCACATCACCGCCGCCGGCTACGGCCCGCAGTTCTCGCACTCGCTCGGGCACGGCATCGGCCTGCAGATCCACGAGGACCCGCGCCTCTCGCACATGGGCCCCGAGGCCGCGCTGCAGACGGGCATGGTCGTGACGGTCGAGCCGGGCATCTACCTGCCCGGCGTCGGCGGCGTGCGGCTGGAGAACGATTACCTGATCACAAACCGGGGCGCGCAGAACCTCTGCACGCTGCCGATGGACATCAAGTGGGCCACGCGCCGGTGACGCGGTGCCGCGTCATTGTCGCAGCGCTCTGTGAGGGTTTGACATGATCGATATCCGTAAGTTGAAGGAACTCGTCCGCCTGATGGTCGAGAACGAGTTGAGCGAGCTGAACCTGCAGGACCAGCAGGAGACCGTGCAGGTCAAGCGCGGCGGCGGCGGCGTGCCGATGGTCGCCGTCGGCGGGGCGCCCGTGCACCTGCCCGCCGCGCGCGCGGCCTCCGGCGATGACGAGAGCGACGCTCCCGCGCCCGCGGCGGCGGCGGCGGCGGCCGACAACGAGGCCGGCCTCGTGGCCGTCGTCAGCCCGATGGTCGGCACGTTCTACGCCGCCTCCAGGCCCGATGCGCCCCCCTTCACCACCGTCGGCGCGGCGGTTGCGCCCGACACCACCGTCTGCATGGTCGAGGCCATGAAGGTCTTCAACGAGATCAAGGCCGAGACCAGCGGCACCGTCGTCAAGGTGCTGGTCCAGAGCGGCTCGGCCGTCGAGTACGGCCAGAAGCTCTTCCTCGTGAGGCCGAGCTGAGAAAGGGATCAAGGGATCAAGGCATCAAGGGATCAAGAAGAGGGGAATGGCCTGACCGCTACGAAGGTCGCGGTGAAGGGTTATCGTGACTTGGTCGCTTGGCAGAAGGCGTATGCACTTGGTTTGTTGATCTACAAGCTCACCGCTCGGTTTCCTGATAGCGAGCGGTACGGTCTTACCTCCCAGCTCCGCCGAGGCTCAGTTTCAGTGGCGAGCAACATCGCGGAGGGATACGGGCGTGGTGGCAGGAGCGACTATGTTCGGTTCCTCAAGATCGCCAGAGGCGCTCTCTATGAAATCGACACGCAGGTCTCGTTCGCCGTGGATCTCTCGTTCGTAACCAAGGATGACTACAAGGCCTGCAAAGCCGTGATCGACGAGTGCGAGAGGGTCCTCGCCGGCCTCATCCGCTCGCTCGACACCTAGCTCAACTGTCCCCTGTCTTTCCCCTTGCCTTTCCCTCTCTTCTCGATCCCTTGATGCCTTGATCCCTCGATCCCTAAAGAGCTAACCATGTTCTCACGCGTCCTCATCGCCAACCGTGGTGAAATCGCCCTCCGCATCGTCCGCGCCTGCCGCGAGCTGGGCGTCGAGTCCGTCTGCGTCTACAGCGAGGCCGACCGCGACGCCCCGTACCTCAAGCTCTGCGACCAGGCGATCTGCATCGGCCCCGGCCCGGCGAAGGAGAGCTACCTCAACATCTCCCGCATCATCGCCGCCGCAGAGATCGCCGACGTCGACGCCATCCACCCCGGCTACGGCTTCCTCTCCGAGCGCGCCGAGTTCGCACAGGCGTGCATGGACTGCAAGATCGAGTTCATCGGCCCCACCCCCACCGCCATGGCGCGCCTGGGCGACAAGGTCTCGTGCAAGAACGCCGCCAAGGAGGCCGGCGTCCCCGTCTTCCCCGGCTCCGACGGCGCCATCGAAGACCCCGAGGAGGCCGTCAAGGTCGCCGGCAAGATCGGCTACCCCGTCATCATCAAGGCGAGCGCCGGCGGCGGCGGCCGCGGCATGCGCGTCTGCCACAACGAGATGTCGCTCCGCAGCAACCTCCAGGCGGCCAGCACCGAGGCGCAGGCCGCCTTCGGCAACGGCGCGGTCTTCATCGAGAAGTACCTCGAGCACGCCCAGCACGTTGAGATCCAGGTCATCGGCGACAAGCACGGCAACGCCATCCACCTGTGGGAGCGCAACTGCTCCGTCCAGCGCCGCCACCAGAAGCTCATCGAAGAGGCGCCCTCCCCCGGCCTCTCGCGCGAGAAGATCCAGCCCGTCTGCGACGCCGCCACGCGCCTCATCAAGCTCGCCAAGTACCACGGCGCGGCCACCTGCGAGTTCCTCATGGATAGCAAGCAGGACTTCTACATGCTCGAGGTCAACACGCGTGTCCAGGTGGAACACCCCGTGACGGAGATGATCACCGGTGTCGACATCGTCAAGACCATGATCCGCGTCGCCGCCGGCGAGAAGCTCCCCTACACGCAGGACCAGATCAAGGTGAACGGCCACGCCATCGAGTGCCGCATCAACGCCGAGGACCCCGCCCGCAACTTCATGCCCCAGCCGGGCAGGGTCGACCTCTGGCAGCCCCCCGGCGGCCCCGGCGTCCGCATGGATACCCACGTCGTCACCGGCTACACCGTGCCGAAGTTCTACGACTCCATGGTCGCCAAGCTCATCGTCCACGACGACTCACGCGAGGCGTGCATGACGCGCACCGCCCGCGCCCTCCGCGAGTTCCAGGTCGGCCCCATCAAGACCACCATCCCCCTCCACCAGCGCCTGATGGAGAACAGCGACTTCAAGAACGGCGGGGTGGATATCCACTTCTTAGAACGCCTGCTGAAGTGACCTGTCTTTAACGAGACGCGACCGTTAGAGAGCGTTGGGGATAAGGGCAACTGCGCCCGTGCTTCGCCGTGCGGGCTGGTATCCTCTTTGCCATGTCCGTAGACATGATCGTCCATCTCTCCCGCGCGCGGATGCCGTCCCCCCCGGCTTGGCAGAACGCGATCCGCGCGGCCGGCTTTTCCGTCGAGATCGACACGGACTTCGACGTGGATGAGTTCTCCGGCTTCCTGCCTTGCACGGTCGAAGGCCGTGAAGCGGGCTTCGAGTACTACGCCTCGCCTTGGGCCCCGCTCGACGCCACTTTCGACGAAGAGCCGGAAGAAGTTCCGCCCGGCACCGACTTCTTCGTCACGCTCGCGACCAGCTCCAGCCCGCGCGAGTTCGCTGCCTCGATCGCCGCGTCCAGCGTCCTCTGTCGGATGAGCGGTGGGCAGCTGACCGACCCGCAAGCGGGCAAGTCGTGGTCGGGCGATGCCGCCCTCGACTGGGCGAAGACTGAGTTCGCGGCGCTGCTGCGGGACTTGAAGAAGTAGGTTGCCGGAACCCCTTTCAAAGGCAAAGGCAAAGGCAAAGGCAAAGGCCTTCAAGGCCTTTTTTGATAACGTGGGGGCGTGGACGGTTCCGGTCGCATGACGCACAAGAGCCCCCACGTAACGAAGCACACTGCGCAAGGCACACTACAGTCCGCAACACCGGCCTGTCGTGCCGCGCCCATCGGAGATCGATCGTGTTTGACGCGAAGAACGACATCGACTGGACACGGGTCGTCCCGCTCGAGAACACCCGCTGGACATCGAAGGAACAGCAGCAGGACGTTGAGGTGCTCGCGGCCCGGGCGGAGGCCTACCTGCGTCGCTTTGTCTGGTGCGTGGGTGTGGGCAACGGCGGCGGCGTTGCGCCAAGTGGCCGGTGGTATGGAGATGGAGTCGCCGACAAGGTTGGCGTGTTTCTGTTCGAGGCCCTGATCGATCAACATCGCCAGGGTTTGGACACGTGGACCTGGCTCATCGTCGGCGATATACCCCCTGCCCGCATTTCTCCGTGGTACGCACGCAACCCGTGTCAGGCGGTGAACTGCTACGTGGGCGAGATGGACAGGTGGGTCGAAGCGGTGACCGCCGGCGAGGCGGTGAAAGGGTTCATGCCTGTGAACGTAGAGCCGACACGCGAGCACGCTGAGATGCTGCGCAGTCGACTAGGGCTCATCCGCGAGATGCTCATCGAGCCCCGCAAGTACCTGCTGGAAGCGCCTGTTGCCGGAGACCGCGAGGATCCGCCCGATGTCGGCTGACGCGTGAGTGCGTCTTGCTGTCTTCTTGCTTGGGGGGCTTTGGGCAATGCAGCCAGTCGGGGGTCCTCCCGACACCTGCATCCACTCTTGATGCGAATGTCAGAGGGAGGGGAGAACCCCTCCCTCCGACACCTCCCGCCCCCTCAAGACATCCCACCTCGAATGCCGAGCCACACAGCTACGTCCAGTGTGCCGCCCGCGCCCCATCACCACCCGCCGTCGCCGCGCCACCACGTGCCGGCGCAGCGCCGGCACGTGTCCGCATCGCGTGAACGCCCGCCCGCGCAACTTCGGCGCGAGGCTGCGGTCAATGGGCGGGCGGTGTCAGGGCTCCGGCACGCGGTTCCGCGGCAACGGCAGGCGGCGGAGTGAAGTCGGCGGCTCACAACGCCGATGCGAGGGGCCATGGCACGCGTCATCCCCAAGAACCAGCTCGACATCATCACCTTCTTCCAGACGCACGGGCCCGAGTGGCTCGCTTCGCACGAGGAGCTCGGGCTGAGCGAGGAGCAGGCCCAGGCGATCATCGACGCGACGGCTTCCGCGCGGGCTCTCTATCTCGAAGCGGTGGCCGCGCGGTCGGCGGCCGCGGTCGCGACGTTGCGCCTGAGCGACGAGCTCGCGAGGCTCACCGCCCTCGGCGGCAACGCGGTCGCCACGATCAAGGCGACGGCCCGTCAGGCGTCCGCGCCGAACACGGTCTATTCCGCCGCGCGCATCGAGTCGCCGAAGAAGCCCAGCTACACCGCCGTCCCGCCGCCGCGCACCGGCGATGTGCGCCTCACGCCGAGGCCGGACAATGGGTTGGAGCTGCGCTGGGAGAGCGACCTCTCCACCACCGGCGCAACCTTCTACACCGTGCGCCGCACCGTCGCCATGCGCGTGGGCGAGAGGCACCGCGTAGCCGGCGAGTCTGACACCATCGGCATCGTCCGCGGCGGCCTCTTCATCGACACCACGCTCCCCGTCGGCTTCGTCAGCGTCGAGTACACCGTCACGCCCGTGCGCCAGCGCGGGGGTGGCAGGAGCCGCGGCGTGGCGGAGGGCCGGCCGGGCGTCGCGGTCTACACGCCGGGGGCGGTGGTCAACGGCAGCGCGGCCAGCGCAGGCCCGCTCAGCGCGGCGGCGTGAGGTGCACCGCCCGGATTTTTTCATTTGGCCCTTTGGCCCTTTGCCCTCCGCCCCCGTCGCTGCCAATGATCCGCCATGCCTCAGTCGCCCCAATTCCGCGGCACGTTCACCGCCATCACCACCCCCTTCTCCGACGACGCGTCGGCGATCGATTTCGGTGCGCTCAAAGAGCAGATCAGGTTCCAGGCCGCGGGCAAGGTGACGGGCGTGGTCCTCGCCGGCACCACCGGTGAGAGCCCGACGCTCGAGGCCGCCGAGTGGCGCGAGTTGATCACCCGCGGCGTGCAGATGGCCCACGAGGCGGGCATCCTCGCCGTCGCCGGCACCGGCAGCAACAGCACCCACCACGCCTGCGCGTTGCAGAAGTTCGCGGCCTCGGCCGGCGCCGATGCGGCCCTGAGCGTCAACCCTTACTACAACAAGCCGGTGCAGGAGGGGCTCTACGCCCACTTCATGGAGCAGGCCGATGCGGCCGCGCTGCCGGTCATCCTCTACAACATCCCCGGCCGCACGGGTGTGGCGCTCGCGCCCGACACCGTCGGCAGGCTTGCCAGACACCCCAACATCAAGGCGATCAAGGAGGCGACGGGCTCGACCGACTCGGCCAGCGAGATCCTGATCAAGGCGCCGAACCTCGCGCTGCTCTCGGGTGATGACACCATGACCCTGCCGTTCGCCTCAGTCGGCGGTGTCGGCGTCGTCAGCGTCGTCAGCAACCTGATGCCCGCGAAGATCGTCTCCCTCTGCGATGCGTTCCTGGCCAACCGCTGGGCCGAGGCCCTCAAGGTCCACCGCGAGCTTGTCCCCATCTGCAAGGCGATGTTCATCGAGACCAACCCCATCCCGGTCAAGGCCGCGATGAAGCTGCTCGGGCGTGACAACGGTGTGCTGCGGCTGCCGATGACCGCCGCCGCCCCGGCGACGGTCAAGGCGCTCGAGGGTCTTCTCGCGGGTGTCCGCCAGCCGGTCCACGCCTGATCGCAGATCCGGTACGCTCCCGCGGTGGAGCAGGCCCAGACCATCCCGTACACCCGGCGAGGGCTCCACGCCTTCGCCGCCATCGCCGCGGGGATCCTTCTCGCCGATGCGCTCCCGGCCATCCCGGCACCGGTCTGGTTGTCCGCCGCGTGCGTGCTGCTCGCGCTCGCCGGTGTGTGCCGCTCGCGCCACTGCCGCCCGCTCCTGGCCGCAGCCGCGCTGCTGCTCGGCGCGGGGTCGATGGCCGCGCGCGTGCTCTCAACCCCGCGTGACCGGCTTGCGCTGGCCGATGAAGCGCCGGTCCTGGTCGTGCGCGGAACCGTGCTGACGCCGCCGCGCGCTGAAGAAGCGTCCGACACCTGGGAGCGCCCGCGCCACTGGCAGGGCCCGGCCCTCCGTCTCACCGTCGAGGTCGACAGCGTGCAGCGCGGCTCGCAATGGGCAGACGCCAGCGGCGAGGCCGCCATCTATGTGCGCAGCGCGGCCACGCGGGCAGCGCCGGGCGATCGGATCGAAGCGACCGGCCGCTTCCGCCCGGTGAGCGGGCCGGCCAACCCCGGCCAGCGCGACGCCCGCAGGTGGGCAGCGCAGGAAGGACGCGTCGGCACCCTCTCCATCGAAGATGCCGATGCGGTGACGGTCATGCCCTCGCCGCCCGGGCCGGCCGCCCGGGTCCGCGCGGCGATCTCGTCGGGCCTCGCGCGGGTGCACCAGTGCGCGGGCGATGCGCTCAGCGCGGCGTTGGGCCCGGCCGGCGACGAGAGCGGCTCGCGCAGCCGGGCGCTGCTCAAGGCCATGATCATCGGCGATGAAGACCCGTCCCTCCGCCCGGTCTCCGACGACATGTCGCGCCTGGGCATCGTGCACATCCTCTCCATCAGCGGCTTCCACCTGGTGCTCGTCGCGTGGGTGCTGGTCAACCTGATCCGCCTCACCGGCGACCGCGGCGTGTGGGAGTACGCCCTCGCCGCCGCGGCGATCGGGCTCTACCTGCTGGTGGTCCCAGCGCAGGCGCCGGTTGTTCGCTCCGGGGTGATGGTCCTCGTGCTGCTGCTCACCGAGGCGACGGGCCGCCGCTACGACCGGCTGAACATCCTCGCCTGGACGGCGTGCGCGCTCGCGCTGTGGAGGCCGCTGGACATCTTCTCGCCGGGGTTCCAACTCTCCTTCGGTGTGACGGCAGCGCTCATCTGGCGGGCCGGCGCGTGGAGCCGGGGGCTGGCGTCGTCGGGCCTGCTGTCGATGCCGGGAGTCAAGGGGCGCACCCGGCGCGAGCCCGTCGGGCTGGTGCAGTCGGCCGCGAACCACACCGTTTGGCTCGTGACCGCGACCGCGATCGCGTGGACGGTTTCGTCGGCGGTCGTGGCGTACCACGTGGGCGTGCTCTCACTCTCCGGCGTGGTCGCCGGCATCGTCTTGACGGTCCCCTCGATCTGCGCCATCGCCGCGGGGTTCGTCGCGATGGTGGTTGCCGTGGTCTCGCCGGCGGCGGCGGGGCCGATCGGCGACGTTGCGCTGTTCTTCGCCGACGTTACCGCCCAGGGCTCGCGACTGGCGGCCGGTTTCCCCGCATCTGCGCTCACGCTGCCGCAGGTGCCGCTGGCCTGGACGATCGCGACCACGGCGGTCGCCATCGCGGCGATCTCGCCGGGCGGGTGGCGAAGAACAGGCACCCGCCTCGCCGCGCTCGGGTGCGTGCTCTGGCTCGCCGGAACGCTCGTCGCCGCCGGACTTCCCGTCCGCCGCGGCACGATCGATCGCTACGCCCTGCCCAACTCGTCCGCGACGCTCATCCGGGCCGCGGACCAGTGTGTGCTGATCGACCCCGGCTCGGGCGCGAAGCGTTCGGGCGCCTTCACGCTGCGCCGAGCGCTCGCCGCCAGCGGCGCGTGGCGAACCCGCACGGTGATCATCACAGGGCTTCAGACCGAGCGGTTCGATCACCTCCCCGACCTCGCCCGCACGCTCGGCGTGCAGACCGTGCTGCTCCCGCCCGGGTTTGTGCGGGTCGCCGCAGCGCGCCCCGGCGGTGACCAGGAGCGGCTCCTCACCCGCCTGCGCGAGCTGGGCGTAGATGTGCGCACGCTCGAGCCGACCGAAGCCCTGCTGATCGGGGACCTGTCGATCGGCGTCGACGGGCCCGGCGAGGTGCACTTGGGCAGACCCGGCACACCCCCGGAACGCCTGTCGCTTGCTCCGCTGGAGACCGCCGAGCACCGGGAAATACCCAACTGACGCAGTCGTTTACTACCATCGTTGAAGCGTCATGCGGCCCTCGATCCGTTCCATCGCGGTGGTTCTCTCGCTCGGTCTCTTCACGGCCGCTGCGAGCGTGCCCCTGATCGCGTTCTGGCCGCGCACGCTCTACCCGCAGGTGCAGCGGCTCGATCGAGACCGCCGCCCCGATGATGGAGAGGGGCGCGGGTTTGTGTCGCTCAACTTTCAGTCGGGCTTTGGATACCGGCTCGCTTCGGGCACGGCGAGCCAGCAGCTTGTCAACGGCGCGTTCAACTACGCGTCGACGACCGAAGCGATGTCCTGGCCCGCGCAGATGGGTCAGCGCGCAGCGCCCTGGATCGCCGGGATCGAGCCCTGGCCCCCGGACCGGACCAGCCGCACCGTCACCGTGCTGAGCGTGGGCTGGCCGCTGCCGATGGTCCAGGGCGAGCACGGGCTGACAATCACCCGCCCGCCCCCGGGCCCACCGCCGCGGGGTCAACGCGATGACCGGGAACCGACCTACGCCGAGAGCACCGATCACTGGCACCCGACGCGCACGCTCTGGTCGGGCTACGGCGGCTGGGCCTACATCAATGCGCCGCAATGGCTCAAGAGCTCGCGCCTGGGTGAGATGGTCTTCAACAAGTCGCAGCTGCCGGCGATACCCACGCGTCCGCTTTGGCTGGGCACGTGCGTCAACGTGGTGTTCTTCTCTGCATGTTGGTGGGGGGTGATCGCGCTCGCCGGCCGCGCGCGCCGCGCCATCAAGCGGGCCCGCACGCACGGTCGCTGCGAGCGGTGCCGTTACCCGCGCGCCGGCCTGGCAGAAGACGCCCCCTGCCCCGAATGCGGAAAGTGCCCCGGGCGGGATTCGAACCCACGACCTGCGGTTTAGGAAACCGCCGCTCTATCCAGCTGAGCTACCGGGACGCTGCACATAGCGTAGGAATCGCTCCCGCCCGCGGCGCAACGGCCCTCCGCCGGCGCTAATATCGGCCCCCATTTTCAGTCCTGCGCACGCGCGGAGCATCGCCCATGGAAGCCGGAATCGTCGGTCTGCCCAACGTCGGAAAGAGCACGCTGTTCAACGCGCTGACAAACGCCGGCGTGCTGGCGGCCAACTACCCGTTCGCGACGATCGAGCCCAACGTCGGCATCGTCCCGATCCCCGACGACCGCCTGGAGATCATCCAGTCGTTCATCAAGACCCAGAAAGTGATCCCCGCGGCCCTGAAGCTCGTCGATATCGCGGGGATCGTGCGCGGCGCCAGCACCGGAGAGGGCCTGGGCAACAAGTTCCTCAGCCACATCCGCGAGGTCGACGCGATCCTGCACGTCGTCCGCTGCTTCGAGAACGCCGCCGGCGGTGAGGAGATCACCCACGTCGACGGGAAGGTCGATCCCGTCCGCGACATCGAGACGATCGAGACCGAGCTCATCATCGCCGACCTGCAGACCATCGAGTCGTCGTTGAGCAAGGCCGAGCGGGCCGCCAAGAGCGGAGAGAAGGAAGCCGTTGCCCGCGCCAGCGTGCTGAAGAAGCTCGCGCCCGTGCTCAACGAAGGAAAGCCAGCCCGCGGCGTGATCGCGGGCCTCACCGACCCCGAAGAGATCAAGGTGGTCAAGGGCCTGGGCATGCTCAGCGCCAAGAGCGTCCTCTACGTCGCCAACGTCGATGAGAACGATGTCAACGGTGAGGGCGTGCTGGCGCAGCTCGTCCGCAAGCGCGCCAAGGAGGAGGGCATGCAGGTCGTCCCGGTGTGCGCCAAGATCGAGGCCGAGCTCTCGATGCTCGCCCCCGACGAGAAGAAGGAAATGCTCGCCGCCTACGGCATGAAGGAGCCGGCGCTGGCCGCTCTTGCCCGCGCCGCCTACAAGCTGCTGGGCCTGCAGTCCTACTACACCGCGGGCGAGAAGGAGGTGCGGGCCTGGACCGTCCCCGTCGGGGCCACCGGCCCGCAGGCGGCCGGGGTGATCCACACAGACTTCGAGAAGGGGTACATCCGCGCCGACGTCTACTCCGTCGCCGACCTTCAGCAGTACAAGACCGAGAAGGCGATCCGCGAGGCCGGCAAGATGCGCTCAGAGGGGAAGAACTACGTCATGCACGACTCTGACGTGTGCCACTTCCATTTCAACAGCTGAAAGCCCGGGCGGGCGGAAGGCCGAACTGCACCACGGATGCTCCCCGGCTGCGCCAACGGAAAGCGGGCCGCAATCCATGCGGCCCGCGCAATCGCACCGCAGCCTGCGCTTACCGGCGCTTTCGCCGCAGCACCGTCAGCCCACCCAGCCCCAGCGCCGCCGCTGCGCCGGGAGCGGGCGTAGCCGCCATGCGGAAGATCAACATCTCTCCAAATCCGGAACCCCCCTGCAGCGGATCAGCCTGGCCGGGGTTCTGCACCCACATCCAGTTGATCGCGGTGTCGATCCCCGGCACCGTGCCCCACGGGCCGATGCCATTGGCGCCGCCAATGTGCGGCGTCTCCCACTTCCCGCCGCCGTTCGCGTCGGCGATGAAAGCGGTGAGTTGGAGTTCCGACGGCGCGGCATCGCCGTCGCCGAGGTTTACAAACGTCGGGAAGACTTCCCAGCGGGCGTCGCCAGAGTGGTACGTGTCGCTCATGCCGGTGATCTGCGCCAGCAGCCCCTGGGCGACCGCGTCGTCAGACCACGCAACGATGTAGATGAATGCGCCAGTTGTGAACGACCATTCCTCCGGCAGCGACCAGTTGTACGTGCCGGGCGAGCCGCCCGCCCCCATCTCGTTGCGCCCGACGAAGGTGACAGACGTGTCGGTCCCTGTGTAGATGGCGTAGTGGTTGTCGGCTGTTACGACCGCGTTTACCAGGTCGGCGTTCGCGGACGAAACGGCGGCAAGCGTGAGCACGGCGGTCGCGGTCAGATTGATCTTCATGTAAGCTCCTGTGAGCACACCACCGGATCGAGGCGAGGGGTGCTCACCGAGACTTTGGCATTCACAGCCGCTGGCCGCAAGCGCGGGTGTGCGCTGCCGCCGCAGCGTGGGCCGTTCCGGCCGCACAGACCGCACAGGACGATGCGCACCGGCGTTATTGGTCCCCGGCGGCGAGCCCGGCGACAACCCCGTGCAGCCCTTCGACCACGCGCGCCATCCGGTCAAAGTCGAGCTTGTCTGGAAGGTCTTCCCGCGTGTGATAAAACGGGTACCGGAACGGCGCTGTGTCGGTCACCATCAGCGCCGGGTATCCGACGCGCCAGAAGCCCCAGTGGTCGCTCGCGCCAACCCCCGGCACCACCGAAGGGAGCGCCGCCCCGATAGACGGGAACTGCGCGCACCCGCGGAACAGGCCGGTGCACCGGCGCACCAGGCCCGCGGAGCTGCCGATCCCGACAAAGGCGATGAAGTCGCCCCGATCGCCGTAGAACCGCTTCACCAGCGGCAGCGGATACCTCTGCGTCCCCGGCGCGTCGCGGTAACAGCCGATCGTCTCTGGCGTCAGCATCGCGACGATCCGCTCACCGTTGTCGCGGCACCTCTCCCCCATCACCGCGCTCCCCATGTACTCCGTCCAGAAGAACGGCGGCTCTTCGTTGGCAAAGAACGCAAACCGCACGGTGCGCGAGGGCCTCTCCCCCGCGGTGAAGCGCCGCATGAGGGCAAGCGTTGCAGCTACGCCGCTCCCGTTGTCGTTGGCGGCCGGGCAGTGACGCAGCGAGTCGTAGTGAGAACCGACAATGACGATCTCGTCCGGCTTGTCGCGCCCGGCCACCTCTCCCCACAGGTTGACGCACGTGTACCCGCGGCAGTCAAACGGCTGCAGGTTCACCTTCAGCCCGCACGCGCTGATCTGCTCGCCAAGCCAGAACTGCGCCCGCTCGTACCCGTCGCGTGCAAAGACGTTCCGTTCGCCGATCGTCAGCGAAAGAAACTCGACGTCGCGGCGCAGGGCGGCCGAAAGCGCACGCTGCGCGTCCGTCAGCGGCGGTAGCGGCCCCCTGTGAGACCTGCCGGGCATCTTGAGCCCGACGGCAAGCTGCCACGGGTTGCCCAGCAGACCCTTCAGCGTTGTCCAGACCGTCGTGACGGTGGGAAGCCTCGCCGCCTTGTCGGTCTCGCCGCGGATCATGCCCTCGTTTATACCCTAACGCCGGCGGGTGTTTGTTCCGCTGGCCCCTGGCCCGGTTTCGGCCGATAAGCATGCCATGCCTCCCGCTGTCGAGCCGTATCCATTGATCCTCAAGCCCATCTTCTTTGAAAAGGTCTGGGGCGGTCGCGCACTCGAGCGACTCGGCAAGGCCATCCCACCCGCGCCGGCGAAGATCGGCGAAAGCTGGGAAGTCGCCGACATGGGCTCGACCAGTGCCTCGGGTGCCGGGGGCGGTGCCGCCCGCTCAACGATTGAGAACGGCCCGCTGGCCGGCAAGACGCTCGCCGACGCCGCCGCCATGTGGGGCGATCGGATGATGGGCGTGCACCCGCTTTCCACGTCCGGCGGTTTTCCCCTTCTGGTCAAGTTCCTCGACGCCAGCGAGAATCTCAGCGTGCAGGTCCACCCATCACCCGCGTACGCCAAAGCCCACGCGGGCGCAAACCTGAAAACTGAGTGCTGGTACATTCTCTCAGCTGAGCCGGGCGCAGTGATCTACAAGGGCCTCAAGTCGGGCGTCACCTCCGACTCGTTCGCCGCCCATATCAACGACGGCACCGTCGCGGCGGACATGACCGCCGTTCCGGCGGTGGTGGGGGAGTGCCACAACCTCCCCAGCGGTACCGTGCACGCGCTCGGAGCGGGCGTTGTGGTTGCGGAGGTGCAGACCCCAAGCGACACGACCTATCGGGTCTTCGACTGGGGGCGCACCGGCCGTGAGCTGCACATCCCTCAGGCGCTGGCGTGCATCGACTTCGCCAGCCCCGCCGCCCCGGAGGCCACCCGGCTGGCCGACGACCAGCAGTCCGCACGACTGGTGAGCACTGAGTTCTTCACGCTCGACGAGTACGCCGTCAACCCCGGCGACGCACTGCCGATCGGCGATGGCTCAGGACCCGCGGTCGTGGTCATGCTGAGCGGCTCGAGTTCGATCGGCGACCTGCTCACCAGCGGCACGCGAACAGAGATCCACGCCGGGCAGGCGTGCGTCGTCCCGGCCTTCAGCGCCGCGTGGGATTCGCTGGTCGCCGGCCCCGGCGAGCACGCCGCCAGGGTCTTGATCGCCCGCCTGGTCGCACCAACGTAACCGTTTTCTGCCCCAACACGCTCTATCAACAACAACGCCCCGGTCGGGGCGACCGGGGCGGAGTGGATTGACCGAGAAGGGGCGAGTGCGGGGATCAGCGACGGCGGCGGAGGGCCGCCAGCGTGCCCAGGCCCAGCAGAGCGCCGGCTCCGGGCGTCGGAATCGGTGCCAGGATGTCCATCGTGGCGATGCTGCCATCGATGACGTTGCCGGTGCTCACGTTGATCTGCGTGGCAGGAACCTGCACGACGAGCAGGGCGGAGAACTGGCCGGGACCGATCGGACCGACACCGCCCGGGACCGGGATGTTACCGAACGACCAGCCGATGACCATGCCGGTATTGTCGCGGTCCTGCTGGTAAGGGGTCACGCCGCCGAGGGTGGGGTTGAACGAAACGTCAGTGGGCAAACCACCAAATCCCAGTGCGGTGAAACGTCCCAGTGAGTTGACGCTCACGGCGTTGCTGCTCACTTCGTAGACAAACGTCAGGCCATTGGGTCCAAACGGGTTCGTTGGATCATTGGTGTAAACCCGCGAGGTGACCGTGCCGCTGTAGAAGCCGTTCACATCGTTGAACGCCGACACGAGCGGGCCGCCAACCAGCGCGCCCACGAGCCCATCGGGGATCTCAGGCGACGCCGGCAGGTCGGTCTGGCCGGGGATGACGGGGGAAGCGAACGCCGCCGATGAAACGGCAAGCACAGTAGCGAATGCGAACTTGATCATTGAATATCTCCCTCCTCCGGGCTTCCGCCCAGTGGAAATCGCAGCCCGGGCGTTGAGGCCGGGGCGTGCGAGCGTTTGTTGTTCACCGTGCCGCGCCAAGCGGCCGAGAGCACGGTTTGCCGATCAGCGGCGGCGACGGCTGACCATGACCAAGCCAGTGACGGCGAGGACCGCCGAACCGGGCGTTGGGATCGCCGGTGCGTACGTATCAACCTGCGTCACTGCGCCGTCGATGACGTTGGCGATGTTGTTGGTGTACCAGGGTGCGTTGGTCTGGATGATCAGCACGGAGGAAGATCCTCCAGGCGTCACCAGGCTGTGGCCCAGCGCGTTCGAGAAGCTGAATCCGAGCGAGTCGCCGTTTGCCTGACGATCGATGAACAGCGGATCAATGCCTGGGAAGAGGGTCGACCAGGAAGCGTCGGTCCCCCATCCCGCATAGCCGTTGACCGTCAACCGGGCCAGCGAGTTGGCGCTCGTCGCGTCGTTGCGCATGATGTACACGAACGTCAGCCCACCCAGCGGGTTGGTTGTGTCACCGGCCAGAACGACCGACGTCAGCGTTCCTGAATAGAACACTGTCGAAAACGGCAACGTCTGGAACGCAATGGCCGTCGAACCGGCGAACGGTTCAGCCTCTCCAGGCGGCAGAAACAGCGTACCACCCGGGCCAATCGGCGCGGCCATTGCGGGCGCAACCAAAGCCAGAGCGGCAATAGACAGAACACTTGTCTTCAAAGTCATAAACCCTCTCCTCTCCTCGCCCGTGGGAATTCCACAGGTCGAGCTCTCACTAGCAATCCGACTTCAAGATATCACCAATTCGTGTGGCGGCAAGCCGAAAATCCGAAAAAGACGAAAAAGGTTCGCTGGATTAACTCGAGGCTTTACCATTACCCGAACAAGCGATCGCCGCCGCCGAGGCCAAGATGCCTCCGCTTGCCGCTAAGTGCTGATTTTTGAACGACTTATCGGGCGTACCGCGAAGCCACCGTCCGCAGCGCCGATTCCAGTGTCGCGAAGTGCGCATCGGTCAGGAAGCTGTGCATCGGCAGGCAGAAGACCGTCTGTGTGAAGCGCTCAGCCACCGGCCAAGGTGCCTGCCCTGCGATTTGGCTCTTGAAGGCCGGCTGCTGTGGCAGCGTCTTGGGATAGTGAATCGCCGTCGGCACGCCGAGCGCACCAAGGTCCTTGCAGAGCTGGTCGCGGCTGCACGAGAGCACCGCAGGGTCCATCCGCACGGTGTAGAGGTGGTAAGCGCTGACGGCACCCTCGGTGATCGCCAGCGGCTCGATGCCCGGGATTGTCGACAGCAGCGCGTCGTATCGAGCGGCGGCGGCACGGCGCGCCGCGGTGTCGGCCGGCAGCCGGTCAAGCCGCGAGCAACCGATCGCGCCGGTAAGGTCGTTCATGCGGTAGTTGTAACCGACCTGCTCGTGCAGGTACTTCTCCGTCTCTCCGTGCGAACGCAGAAGCTGGATCTTCCGGGCGAGCGCCGCGTCGTTGCAGGTGACCATGCCACCCTCGCCGGTGCCCAGGTTCTTCGTCGCGTAGAACGAATAGGTCACGGCGTCGCCAAACTGGCCAATACCCTTGTTTTTGTAGGTCGAAAGGTGTGCCTGGGCGGCGTCGTACACGACCTTCAGCCCGTGCCTGGCGGCGAGCGCGCCGACAGCGTCGATATCCACCGGGCAGCCGTACATGTGCGTAGCGGCGATGCCCTTTGTCCTGGGCGTGATGCGCCTGGCGGCGTCGGCGACGTCGATCTGACCGGTGGTCGCCAGCGCATCGACAAAGATCGGCTTGCAGCCGCGGGCGACGAGCATCGAAGCCGTAGCGATGTACGACCACGCCGGGACAAGCACCTCATCGCCGGGGTTGAACAGCGGCTCGTAGGCCAACTGCAGCGCGCACGTGCCGTTGGCGCACGTCATCGCGTGGTTCGCCTGGCTCATCTCGCCGAAGCGCGTCTCGAGTTCGGCGCACTTGGTGGCCGCACGCAGCATGCCCGACTTGAGCACCCGCATCACCGCTTCGATGTCCGCGTCGGTCGTTTCGAATTTCATGAACGGGACGGCGGCAACGGTGGCTGGCGTGGTGGTTGACATCGAAGAAACTCCAGGTGGAGGGGCATGCACGTTCGGCAGAGATTGGCTGGAGCCAACATTCAGAGGGCCGCCGTGCCCAATACCCCTAAGGATAGCGACATGCCCGACTCTGGCGGCAGGAATGAGGCAAAAAGCCGACAAACCACCGTGTGAAGCTGGGCGAATCGACTTCGCAGCGCCTGAGGATGCGGATGCCCAATCACGCACTTAGAATGACAGCAATGAAGACCGCCGGCGTATCGGGTTTTTCCCGGAGCATGATCATGATCCTCGCCGCAGCCGCCCCGCTGGCCGGTGCGGTTGTGCCCACCCCGCAGCCGCAGAGCCAGCCGGTGCCGGCGGCGAGCGTTGAATGGGCTGAGCGGGCCAAGGCGTTCAGCGACCTTGAGTGGATCACCCGCCCCAGCCGCGACGCGACCATGAGCTTCACCATCCCGATCGAGGTTCGGGAGTTGCTGGTGCAGCCGGGCGACCGGGTGAAGAAGGGGGACGTCCTGATCCGCGCCCGCGATGGCGACGCCGTCGCCGCGATGGAGACGCAGCGCGTCCGCGTGACGAACACCGGCCCGCTCGACTCTGCCAAGGCGGCGGTCGACTCGGCGCAGACCCGCTACGACCGCATCCTCGAGGCGAACAAAGAGAAGGCGACAAATCAGCAGGAGATCGACGACCGCCGCGTGCAGCTTGATGCGGCCCGTGCCCAGCTGCTCAACGCGGCGAATGACCTCAAGGAAGAGGCCGCGCGACTGAAACAGCTCGAGGAGGCGCTCGCCCGCTACCGGCTCGATGCACCGTTTGACGGAACGATCGAGTCGATCCTTGTCGAGGCCGGCTCGTCGATCGAACCTCCTAACCCGGTCCTGCGGATCGTGAACATCGACGTGCTCTGGATCGATCTTCCCGCGCCCACCGAGTTGACGCTCAGCCGCGCGCTCAAGAGCGGTGACCCGGCTTGGGTGATGCTCGACGTGCCCGGCTCGCAGGTCGCCCAGGGGAGCATCCTCTATGTCAGCCCCGTCGCTGACGCCGCGGCGGGCACGCGCCGCGTGCGCATCGAGGTGCCCAACCCGAAGCACTTCCCCCCCGGAACCCGCGCGCGGGTACGGTTTGACAAGCCAGCGGACCGGCCGGTTGCCGGGGGCGTCGCCGGCGACAGCAGTGAGCAGGCCGCGGGGGTGAAGAAGTGATCGATCTGACGAGCCTGAAGGCACCGGGCTGGGAAAAGGTTGTCGCCGAACTGAGTGCTCCCGCCGCTGACGACCGCGCCTATCTGGAGCGGCTTGCGCGCGTGATCGGCCAGGTCAGTGCGGCACGCCAGGCCGCCGTCTTCGTCGCCGGCACGGGGAGTTCTGCCGGCGAGCTGAGCGCGCGGCTGCTGAGCGTCTGGCCGGCGCCGGTGGGCGGGGGCGAGGGCAAGCCGGTTGCGCCGGAGAGTCTTGAGCAGGAGAAGGAAGTCAAGGCCGCGGCGATCGGCACGCTGGAGACCGCCCAGTCACGAGCGTTCGGGCTCGATCAGAAGGATGGGCTGTACGACGGCGGGATAGGGAGCAACAAGGGTTACGTGCTCACGGTGCCGGTGATCGGCGAGGGTGGGCGAGCGGCGGCGGTGGTGACGCTGCTGATCGAGGCGCGGAGCAAGGCGGCCGTGCAGAGCACCCTGGCGATGGCGGAGGTGCTCGCCGGCTACGTGACGCTCCACGCCGGCCGCCAGGAGATCAAGCGGATGCAGCAGGCGGGGCTCTCGATGGAGCTGGCGACGCGGCTGATCGGTGCGATCAACGCGGCGCCGAACTTCAAGGGGGCGGCGCTGCGTCTGGTGAACGACCTGACGCGCCAGCTCGGCGCCGACCGAGCCGCGCTCGGCTGGGTGGGCGGGGCGACCGGCGACACCGTTACGGTGGTCGCGCTGAGCGACGCGGAGAAGTTCGACACGCGCACGAAGATGGTCCGCCAGATCGCCGACGCGATGGACGAGTGCGCAGATCAAGAGCAGGCGGTGCTCTTCCCGCCCCCTCCGACCGGCGCGGACCTGCTCCTCTCGCAGGCGATCACCACGGCTCACCGCGAGCTCACCGGCGGCGATACGAGGCTCAGCCTCTGCAGCGTGCCGCTGCGCGACGGGGACAGAACGCTCGGCGTGCTGCTGGTGGAGCTGAAGCGCGTGGACGCGAAGTCGGGCGGGCTCGACCTGCGCGGCGTCGAGGTTCTTCAGGCGGCGATGGACCTTGTGAGCCCGGTGCTCGCCGTGAAGTGGAGCGACAGCCGCCTGCTGCCACGCCGGGCGCTCGGCGATGCGCGCAAGGCGCTCGCGTGGGCGGTCGGCACGCGCCACACCGTGTGGAAGGGCGTAGCGGTGCTCGTGCTGGTCGTCGCTCTGTTTGTCACGTTCTTCAAGATCGAGCACCGCGTGGGCGCGACGGTCGAGCTGCGCCCGCGGGTGCAGCGCACGATCGCTGCGCCGTTCGACGGCGTCGTCGCGCGGATCGGCGAGGGCGTCGAGCCCGGGCGCGTGGTTCGGAAGGGAGACACGATCTTCGAGATGGACACGCGCGAGCTGCGGCTTCAGAGCGACCAGGCCGACGCGAAGATCCAGCAGGGGACCAAGCAGCTCTCCACCGCCCGCCGTGACGGCAAGGTGGTCGACGCCCAGATGGCGCAGGCGGCGATCGACAAGGCTCGTGCGGAGAAGGACCTCGCCGAGGTGCGCATCCGAAACGCCCGGCTCACGGCGCCGATGGACGCCGTCGTGATCGCCGGAGACCTGAGAGACAAGATTGGCGCATCGGTCAAGAGCGGCGAGGAGCTCTTCCTGCTGGCGCCCCTGGACGACCTGATGGCCGTTGCGCGGGTCGATGAGCGTGACATCGCGCTCATCCACGAGGGCGCGCGGGGCGAGATCGCGACAAAGGCGCGGCCGGGCGAGGGCTTCCCGGTCACGGTTGAGACCATCGTCCCGATGGCGATGCCCAAGGACGGCAAGAACCTGTTTGAGGTCCGTGCGAGCCTTGACAGGGCGTCGGACTGGATGCGACCGGGCATGGAGGGCCAGGTGCGGATCGACGCGGGACAGCGCAGCCTGCTGTGGATTGGCACACGCCGTGTTGTGAACCAGGTGCGGCTGTGGTTGTGGTAAGCCCGAACGCGCGGTGCGCGGGGCACCGGTGACGGTCCGCAAGCTGGAGTTCACCTGCTCGTGCCGCGTGACGGCTGGTTAGTGCGTAACTCATGGAACGTCCAACCTTCTCACCATTCTGGCACCGTCTGCGGGCAACCCGCCCGCGCCTCCGCGCGCACGTGCAGGTGACGCGTCAGCGCTACCGCGGCCGGCGCTGGCACGTGGCCCACGACCCCACGAGCAACCAGTTCTACCGTCTCAGCCCGGTCGCCTACGACTTCGTCGCATCGCTCGACGGCTCGCGCACGGTCGACGAGGCCTGGCGGCTGAGCCTCGAGAAGTTCGGCGACAAGGCACCGACCCAGCACGAGGTGATCGAGCTGATCGGCCAGCTCTACAACAGCAACCTGCTGAGCGTTGACGCCTCGCCCGAGACCGAGCAGCTCCTGCGGCGCGGGCGCGACCGTGTGAAGAAGCGGCTGATGCAGCAGGCGATCAGCCTGATGTACTTCAAGGTCCGCCTGATCAACCCCGATTCGCTGCTGACGGCGGTCGAGCCGATCTTCCGGCCGCTGATCAACCGGTGGGGCTTCCTTGCCTGGGCGGCGTTTGTGATCTTCGCGATCGTCAGCGTGCTGCCGCAGTGGAGCAGGCTGGTGAGCGGCGTTGACTCCGCCACCGATCCCAACGCCTGGCCATACCTGATCGGCACGTACATCGTGCTCAAGCTCTGGCACGAGCTTGGGCACGGGGTGATCTGCAAGCGGTTCGGCGGGCAGGTTCCCGAGCTTGGGGCCATGCTGCTGGTGCTGCTCCCGTCGCCGTACGTCGACGCGTCGAGCGCCTGGGCGTTTACAAGCAAGTGGAAGCGCATGGCCGTGGGCATGGGGGGCATGTTCTTTGAGCTGGCCGCCGCCGCAGCCTGTGCGCTGGTGTGGCTCAACACCCCGCCCGGCACGCTCGTGAACCAGATCGCGTACTACGTGATGCTCACCAGCAGCGTCAGCACGGTGCTGTTCAACGGCAACCCGCTGATGCGCTTCGACGGGTACTACATCCTCAGCGATGCGCTGGAGATCCCCAACCTCTCGCAGCGCGCCAACACGCTCTTGAAGGACCTGTTCCGCAAGCACGTCTACCGCGTCGAGAACGTCAGGCCCGTCACCCAGCAGCGTGCCGAGTGGTGGGCCCTGCTGATCTACGGCGTGGCGGCGATGATCTACCGCCTGCTTGTTTTCTTCGGGATCCTCACCTGGCTGCTCGGGCAGCTGTTCGGGCTGGGCGTCGTGCTCGCGGCGTGGTCGTTCGGCGCCTGGTTCATCGTCCCGGTCGGCACGTTCATCCACTGGCTGGCGAGCAGCCCTCAGCTCTCGGACAAGCGCCCCCGCGCGGTGCTGGTCACGGCGGCGATGGTCGTCGGCTTCCTCGTTCTCGTGGGCGGCGTGCCGCTGCCGGATTGGCGCCGGGCGCAGGGCGTGATCGAGAGCACCACGCGTGTCGGCGTCTTCGCCGGTTCCGACGGAAAGGTGGCGAGCGCGCTCGTCGGTGCAGGGCAGCGAGTGAAAGAGGGTGACGTTATCGCGGTGATCGAGAGCACAGAGCTTGACGCAATGCTGGCGCAGGCCATCGCCGAGCGTGCCGAATACGCCGTGCGGCTGCGCGAGGCACGCGCAGGAGACGAGGCCGCGGCCGAGCAGGTCGTAGCGCGACAGGTCGAGGCGATCGAGACTGTAATCGCGGAGCTCCAGAAGCGAAAGCTCGAGCTGATCGTGCGGGCGCCAGCCGACGGCGTGCTGGTCAACGGTGACCCCGCCCGCATGGTGGGCATGTGGGTCAAGCGTGGCCAGGGCATCTGCGAGATCGTCGACCCCGCCAGCCTGCGTGTGCACGCGCTGATGAACCAGGGCGACGCGAACTGGCTCTTCGGCAAAGACGACTCGGCACCGAAGGAGTTTGAGGTCAGCCTGCGCCTGGCGGGCGACCCGGCGAACGTGATCGACGGAGGAACGGCGCGGCCGGTGCCGAGCGGCCAGCGTCAGATACCCCACGGGGCGCTCTCGTTCGCCGGTGGAGGTACGGTCGAGCCCGACTCCGACGCACGCGGGAACCCGACGGGCGCCAAGAGCCGCCGTTTCAGCGTCTACATCGAGCCCGCCGTCGGCGCACTGGTGGAAGGGGGCGCGCTCCCGGGCGAGCGCGTGTACGTCCGCTTCACGCTGCCGAGCAGGCCGCTGGCGTGGCAGGCGATCGACCGCGTCCGGAAGATGCTCCAGGGGCGTGTGAACCTCTAGAGATTGGCCCTGCAGTAACGTTGATGACAAGAGTTCAATGTCCCAAGCGCTGACGCGGTACCAATCGTTGTATCTCTCGCTCCTGTCTCGGGCGCGGCGTGAGCCTGCGCCCACGGGGCTTGATCGGATCGCGGCGGGTTTTAAGCTGCGCCGATCGACGCGGCTGCTCAACGTCCGTTGGCTGCGGCAGGAGGCCGAGCGTGTCCACCTGCTTGAGCCTTCGATGCGCGGGCACAGCGAGGGTGCGCTCGACGCGGTGGTGGTAGAGGTGCGCGAGCAGATGATGAGGGCCGGCGCCGGCGTCGGTGAGCGTGCCGTCAGCAAAGGGATCGGCAGCGAGCGCGACCGCGAGCTTGTGCGCAGAGCGCTGGCGGTGATCAGGGAGATCGCCCGGCGTGAGACGGGCGAGGAGGCGTACATCGTGCAGCTCATGGGTGCGCTGGCGATGTACCACGGCGCGGTGGTAGAGATGCTCACGGGCGAGGGGAAGACCCTCACCGGCAGCGTGGCGGCCCCGCTGATCGCATGGCGCCGGCGGCGCCTGCACGTGTTCACGGTGAACGACTACCTGGCTTCACGCGACGCGGAGAGCCGCGCGGGGATCTACCGGCGGTGCCTGCTCGACTGCGGCGCGATCGTGCAGGAGCAGGAGCCCGCCGAACGCGCCGAGGTCTACCAGAAGGCGATCGTTTACGGCACGCCCAAGCAGATGACCGCCGACTACCTGCGCGACCAGATCAAGCTCGGCGAGACGGCCAGCGCCTGGCAAGGGCGTGGACTGGTCGCCATCGGGCAGGGCTCGCTGGTGGGGGGCGGGAGCGGGCCGATCGTGCCGGGCCTCTCGGCCTGCATGGTCGACGAGGCCGACGCGGTGCTGGTTGACGAGGGTGTCGTGCCGCTAATCATCGCGCAGGCGCGGCGCGGTGACGAGATGGCCCTTGTCTACAAGGACGCCGCACGCATCGCGTCGCTCCTTGTCCACAAAGACGACTACACGATGGAGCTGCTCCGCAAGCGTGCCCTGCTGACAGAGAAGGGGCGGAAGCGCATGGCCGCGCTGTGCGAGGCGCTGACCGACGCCGTCTGGAGGGCGCCGCGCCGCGCAGAAGAGCTTGTCAAGCAGGCGCTGGTGGCCCGGCACTGCTACCTGCACGGGCAGCAGTACCACGTCGTCGAGGGGCGGGTGGTGATTGTTGACGAATACACCGGGCGCTTCATGCCCGACCGCTCGTGGGAGCACGGACTGCACCAGGCGGTGGAAGCGAAGGAAGGACTCGACGTCACCGCTGATCGTGAGACGCTCGCGCGCCTGAGCTTCCAGCGGTTCTACCGTATGTACCCGTTCTTGTGCGGCATGACCGGCACCGCCGCCGACGCGACTGTTGAGATCGAGCGCGTCTATCAGCGCCGCGTGGTCCGCATCCCCACCAACCGCCCGATGGTCCGCACGGATCATCCGCCGCGGGTCTTCAAAACCAGCGACGCCCGCTGGGAGGCGGTTGTCGATGAGATCCGCACACTCCACGCGTCGGGGCGCCCGGTGCTGGTGGGCACACGGTCGATCGAGTCGAGCGAGAAGATGAGCGGCCTGCTCCAGCGCCACGGCCTGGCGCACAAGGTGCTCAACGCTCTGCACGACAAAGAGGAGGCCGCGCTGGTCCGCAACGCAGCCGAGGGTGGCCCGGGCGCCGCCGTGCTCGTCGCCACCAACATGGCCGGGCGCGGCACCGACATCAAGCCCGATAAGGCGGCGATCAAGGCGGGCGGGCTGGCCGTGGTGCTGACGGAGATGCACGGGGCGGAGCGGATCGACCGCCAGTTCAAGGGACGAGCCGGCCGGCAGGGAGACGTCGGGAGCAGTTCCGTCTTCCTGAGCCTCGAGGATGAATTGCTGACGCTCTACACGCCGCGCGCGGCAAAGTTGCTCAAGGCCATGGCCGCGGCCGGCGGGACCGAGCTTCGCGGCCGGGTTCTGTGGCTGGCGCAGCGTGCATTCGTTCGGGCCCAGCGGGTGGGTCAGGGCCGCGCCCGCAGCGGGCGGGCCGATGTGCTCAAGCAGGACGACTGGATCGAGAAGCACCTGCCGGGGATGTGACTGGCCGATCGGCAGCGGCTTCGTCGCGGCGTGTGGTACGCTTGCGGCATGATCAAGCCCGCCGCTTCGTTCATACTGCTCGTCGCGTCCGCAGCGGTGCACTCCGCGCTGGCTCAAGCGCCGGTCGCCGACTTGCTGAAAGACGTCAAGACCCTCGCCGCCCCCGGCAGCCCGGGCGTTGTGCTCTCACTGAAGGAGACGATCTCGCCGGTGGTGCTCGGCGGGCTCGACAAGGGGACGTTCGGCCCGGTCATCGTGGCGGGCACGTGGGGGAAGGGGCGCGTCGTTGCCTTCGGGCACTCGGGGTACATCGACAAGGACAACCTCAAGGCCGACGACACCGCGGTGCTGATGGAACGCCTCGCGCGATGGGCGGCCGGTGGCGATGGACAGAGCAAGCCGCTCCCCGCGGGCGTCGTCGACGGTGACATGACCGAGTGGCTGACAGCCAGAGGGTGGAACGCTTCGAAACTCGGCACCGGCAAGCTCACCGATCAAGGGCTCAAGGGGTTCCGGCTGCTGGTGCTCGGCGGGCGCGACCTCACTGACGCGCAGTGTGACGCACTGCGTGCGTGGATCAAGGGCGGCGGCGGGCTCATCGTGGCGCAGACCGGCTGGGGGTGGCAGCAGATCAAGGGCGGCCCCGACATGCGCACCAACGCGCTGAACCGGCTGCTTCTGGACGCGGGCATCGCGTGGACCGACGAGATCATCGACAAGACGGCCAATGGCGAGGGCTTCGACGCGGCGACGACCGCTTCGGGCCCGTTGACGCTCGATGCGGCGCTCGGTGTGCTGCTGGCCAGCGACGGCGAGAAGCCCTCGAAGGACAAGGCGGCCGAAGCGGCGCGCCTTGCCCGGCTCAACCAGGCGTCGGCGATCGTCTCCCGCGGCGTGCGCATCCTGCCCGAGACCGACCAGACCACGCGTCCGCGCCTTGCGGCACTGATGGCCGCGCACGAGAAGGACCTTGTCCCGACCGAGAAGTCTCCGCTGGACGGGAGGAAACCCCTGTTGCGGACGCTCATGGCGCTGCAGGTGGACGCGATCAACGCGTTGCCGGCGGAGAAGGTCGTCGCCCATCCCGCGGCGGCGGCGTTCCCCGGCGTGGTCGCGGACGATGCGCTGCGCGTGGAGCGCACCGTGTCGATCGACACGCGCATCCCGCGGTGGCACAGCCTGGGCCTCTATGCGCCGGCCGGCGGGCTGATCAAGGTGACGGTGCCGCCGGGTGTGAAGGGCCTGTCGGCGCGCATCGGCAGCCACACCGACCGCCTCTGGCACCTGCCGGCATGGAAGCGCGTGCCGCAGATCGCCATCGACCGGCCGCTCAAGCCGGGCGAGAACACGCTCGCGTCGGCGTTCGGTGGCATCTTCTACATCGAGGTTGACAAAACGACCGACGCCGAGCCGGTGAGCGTGAGCATCGCGGGGTGCGTCGAAGCGCCCCTCTTCGTACTCGGCAAGACGCCCGTCGCAGACTGGCAGAAGACGATCCGCAATGCACCGGGCCCATGGGCGGAACTCGCAACGCCCAGCGTGATTATCACCGTCCCCAGCAGCGCTATCCGCGGGCTCGACGACCCGACAGAGGTCTGCACCACTTGGCAGAACGTGCTCGACGATGCCGCAGACTTCGGCGCGATCCCTCGCCAGCGCCAGCGGCCCGAGCGTTACGTGCCAGACGTTCAGATCAGCGCGGGGTACATGCACAGCGGCTACCCGATCATGACGCACCTGGACGCCGTCGACGAGATGAGCCAGGCGGCGAAGCTCAAGGCGGGGTCGTGGGGGCTCTTCCACGAGCTCGGGCACAACCACCAGAAGGGCGAGTGGACGTTTGAGGGGACCGGTGAGGTGACCAACAATCTCTGGTCGCTCTACCTGATGGAAACCATCGCGGGAAAGCAGCCGGGCCAGGGGCACGGCGCGATGGACGATGCTGAGAAGCGCCACGAAAAGGCGCGCAGGCACATCGAGACCGGCGCGGACTTTGGCCGGTGGAAGAGTGACCCGTTCCTCGCGCTGGAGATGTACTACGAACTCCGCGAGGCCTTCGGCTGGGCCCCCTTCACGCGCGTCTTCGCCGAGTACCAGACGCTGACGAAGGACGAGCGCCCCCGCACCGAGGAGCAGAAGCACGATCAATGGATGGTGCGCATGAGCCGTGCTGTGGGGAAGAACCTTGGCCCATTCTTTGAGAAGTGGGGTGTGCCGACCTCGCCCGCGGCGAGGGACTCGATCAAGGACCTGCCGGCGTGGATGCCGGACGTACTGAAATAACAGAGCGGGCGGCCCTCGCTTTGCCGGAGGTTTCCCCAGTTTCAGACGGACCGCCTGCGGTGTCACCCACTCATGGGAATGGCGACATTCGTTGGGGTTCCACCGGGCATCCCGTGCAGTCCGCTGCCTCAGTTCGCAGCCTGTTCATGCATATGCGCCCGGCCTGCCGGAGGCGGCCTGCGGCCGAATTGTTGCAAACGGCAGTGGATTGATGTAACGTGAATGTGGTCGGAGAGCATCCGGCCACACCATCGGCCGCTCAAGCGCTTGTGCCGGAAGCGGCCCCAACCAGAGGAGAGAGACCGTGCGTACCGCTGTAGCTGTGTCCGTTCTGTGCGTTGCCGGTTCGTCCGTGCTGTCGCAGTCGTTCAACATTGATTTCGGGAACGCCAACCCGGCGCCGGCCGCGACTTACGGTGCCGCATCTGGATCGGCGGGGTTCTGGAATCCCTACGCGGGCGGCCCGATGGGCCTCGCAAACCTCAGCGGGTCGCCAACGGCGGTCACGATTTCCGGCGGCCCAACCGGGTTCCTCGCCGGCTTCAACGACCCCCTCACCCTTGGCGATGATGATGCGCTGCTTGACGACTACATCGGCATCCCGTTCATCGACACCTGGACGGTAAGCGGCCTGGCCGCGGGGACCTACGACGTGTACGGCTATACGTGGACGTTCGGTCCGCTTTCGACGGGGATCGACGTGAACGGGCAGGGCGTGCAGGTGATCGGCGGCGTATGGCCCGGCTCCTTCACGCCGGGCACGTACTCGTACCACACGGTAACCCTCGCGGCGAACCAGCCGCTGGTGATCGACGTCTACTCGATCAACGGGGCGCTGGGGACGATCGCCGGCCTGCAGATCGTTGCGGTCCCTGCGCCGAGCGCGGGGGCGCTGCTGGCGATCGGCGCCGGGTTGCTCGGTCGGCGGCGGGCAGTGCGTGCGCGGCGGTGAGGCTTCTTACTCGACGTTCGCGGCCTGCTCTTTGATGCGGTCGATGGCGCCCTTGACCTCGACGATCGCGCGGCTGATCACGGCGTCGTTGCTCTTGCTGGCCATGGTGTTGGCCTCGCGGAGCATCTCCTGCGCCAGGAAGTCGAGCGTGCGCCCGACCGGCTTGGCGTCCGCACCCTTGCCGGCGGGCCCGGGCTTGCGCGCCAGGAGGTCGGTGAAGTGCTCCATGTGCCCGCTGAGGCGGGTGATCTCTTCGGAGATGTCGGTCTTCTCCGCCCACGCGGCGATCTCGCGGACGATGTCGACCGGCGCGGCCTGCATGCCCATCTCGGTCATGAGCGTCGTCATGCGCTGGCGGAGCCTTGCTTCAAAGTCGCTGACGACCTTCGGCGCGTGCTGCTTGACGATCTCCAGCTGCGCGATGATCGTGTCGCGCTGCGCCAGGAGGTCCTTCAGCAGCATGTCACCCTCGCGCTCGCGCATCTTCTCGAGGTTGGTGCACGACTTCTCGAGCAGGCCCATGAAGGCGGCACGGGCGTTGTCGAGGCGGGCCTCCTCATCCGCCGGCGGCTGGAGCACGCCCGGCAGCGACAGCAGAGGTCCGATGTCGATTTTCACGTCGCCGCTGGCGACCTGCCTGGTGCTCTTGAGCTGCTCGATGTAGCTCGACAGCGCGTGGTGGTTGATGGTGAACGCCGCCGAAGCGGAGGGATCGGTGCAGGAGCCGGTGACGGTGACCGACCCGCGCGTGAGCCGCGCCCGCAGCGCAACCTCGATCTCCGCCTCGAGCCCCTGGAACTCTTCCGGCAGGCGGATCGCCGCCTTGAGGTAGCGGTTGTTGAGCGAACGCACCTCAAGGAAGTAGTGCACACCCGCCGATTCGCTCGACGCTTCGCCGAAGCCGGTCATGGATCGGATCAACGCGAACTCCTTCAGAGCGACGGGCGGTGGGGGCGGGGGGCCGGGGGGGCCGGGGGGTAGAGGCCGGGGGGGGGCAGGGGAGCAGAGGGTGAGCGCGTTATCGCGGCGCGGGCGCCGGGGCCGGGGCCACGGGGGCGGGCGCGATCGGCGCGGGTGCAACAGGCTGCGCGCTGGGATCGGTCGCGGGCTTGGCCGGCTCGTCTGTCTTGGGTGTTTCGGCGGGCTTTGGCGTCTCGGCGGGCTTGACGTTCACCGTCGATGTTGCCACCGGCGGCTTCTCGTCGGTCTTGGCGGGAGTGGTTGCGGGAGTCGTCGTGGCGGGGGGCGTAGTGGCCGGGGCGGCGGCGTTGGGCACAACTGGGCCCATGAGCCGAGGCCGCATGGCATAGTTCATCCCGATCGCTGCCCCGAGGTAGACCAGGAAGATGATGATCGTCATCCACGTGAGGGCATCACCCGTCTTGGTGCCGAAAGCGGTCTGGCCCGAGCCGCTGGAGCCGGCGCCGAACGCACCGCTCAGCCCACCACCCTGCGGCTTCTGGATCAGGATCGCCAGTACCAGCAGCACGCAGACGCCGGCGAAGGCCACGACAGACAGGCCGAGCCCAAAGGTGCTCCAGTCCCACGCGGCGAGTGTGGTGGATGAGAAAAGGCTCGAGGAAGGGGGGTAGGTCATGGGGGGGCAAGGATAGGGGGGCCGCGAAGCACGGGCAGCGTTCCTAAGGGCGGTTGTTCTGGCTGAAAGTGGGCTCTTCCGGTGGCGGCACGGGGTCAAAGCCGCTTCCACCTAACGGATGGCAGCGGCCGACCCGGCGCAGAGTAAGGCACAGAGCGCGGATCGGCGGGTGGGTTTGGAACGCCTCGGTCGCGTAGACGCTGCACGAAGGGTGAAAGCGGCAGCGACCACCGAGGTATGGCCCGAGGGAAACCTGGTAGAAGCGGATCAGCACCAATACTGTGCCACGGGCTGCACGGTAGACAAGGGGCAAACGCGCGGGCGGAGTGGGTTCAGCCACGGTGATGGCGCTCCGCGCGGGCAGCCCAGGTTTCGGCGAGCGCAGCCGCTGCGCTCATCAACATCGCTGCGTACTCGTCGACGGTTCGTTCGTCGTGAGGGTGAACGGCGACGACCATGTCGAGCGCCGGCGGGAGCTGATCGCGATGCAGGCGGAAAGCCTCACGGATGCGGCGTTTGATGCGGTTGCGCTTGACATTGGTACCGACGCGACCCGGCACGCTCAGGCCGATGCGTGAGCAAGAGCCGGTGTCTTCACGCAGCACGGCGGTGACGCGCAGCGGCCCCCGTGTGACGCTGGTCCGACCGGCGTAGATGCGCTGGTACTCGCGGTTGTGAGTCAGTTGCACCGTCTTGGGAAACCGCCGGGAGGGCACGGGCGATTCTAAGAAGCGCCGCTTCGCTCGGCCCGCGGGATCACGGCGGTTCAGTTAGGGAGAGCGCTTCTGGGGTGCTTGGCCGCACAGTGGGGTGGGCGTTTGGCTTGAGAGGTGGTCAGCCCCGGCTCGGCGGCAGGATGCCCAGGAAGATCAGCGTCGCGCCGGCGAGCATGAGCCAGATGCGCGAATGGGGGTCGCGGCTAAGGCGTTCGAGCGTGCTGTACTCACGCTCGCGCTCGGGGAGGACGGGCGATGGCGGCTCGAGGGCCTCAAAGACCGAGGCGGACTTGTGGGCGATGTCACCGGCGGGGACCATCAGCGACATCCCCTCGGGCGCCTTGTTGAGGCTGACGGCGGCTTGAGAGAGGATTGTTTGCGGGTCGCCCTTTTCAAGCGCATCGAGGTAGCGGGTGTAGTGGCCGATGCGCTGGTCGCGGTGCTCTTCAACGAGTTGCAGGCGGTCGCGGTAGAAGCGCGCGGCCTCCAGGTCGTCAATGGCGGGGAGGATGAGCGTGCAGGCGACCAGCACGATTCCGGGGATGAGCAGCAGCCAGCCCGCATCCAGGAGGGGCTTGCGGAAGGGAGGCTTGGCGGCGGTGTCAGGTGATCCATCCATGGATGACGCCGAGTGTATCGGCGCACCCGGCGGTAGGAGCCCACAGAACGGGTGGCAAAGTCGCGGATGGATGTTCCGCGATTGAGGTCAGGGCAGGCGAGCGCGAGTTCGTCCGCGCGCGGGCTTTCCTTCTGGTTGGTGCCCGCTAACATGCAATCTTGCCCCACCCGACCGATTCCATCCTGTGGTTTGCCGCTGCGCTGGTTGCGTGGGTGGTGCTGGCCGTGATCGGTGCCCTGGCGGAGCGTCGGAGCGGGCCGGCTGGAAGGGGCGTGGCAGAGAGCGCAGACCATGAAGGGGGAGGGACGGCCTCGCCGCGACCCGACCTCTCGACGGCGCTGGCAGCGTTGCTTATCTGGGTCTACCTGCGGCTGGTCCATCGGATGCGCATCGAAGGGGCGGAGCATCTGGCGGCCGCAGTGGGGGTGCTGCAGGGTGAGGCCGGGAAGCGGCCACGCGGGCTGCTTGTGACGGCGAACCACGCCGCGGGGATCGACCCGCTGCTGGTGCAGTCTGCGGTGGGCGGGTCGTTCTTCATCCGCTGGCTAGCGGCGGCCGACACGGTCTCGCCGCTGGTGCAGCCGTTTGTTGAGTTCGCGGATGTGATCTTCCTGAAGTCGTCTGGGGGGGGCGGCGGTGGTGGGGGGAGCGAACTGGCGGGCGTGCGCGAGGCGATCCGCTACGTGCAGGGTGACCCATCGCACCCGCTGATGAAGGGGCGGCCGGGCGTGATCGGGCTCTTCCCCGAGGGGCGGATCGCGCGGCGGAGAGGCGTGATCACACCGTTCCAGCCGGGGATCGGATTGATCATCGCGCGCAGCCGGGGGTTGGTGCTGCCGGTTGTGCTGCGCGGCGTGCCCGTGCGCGACAACACTTACCGCAGCTTCTTCGTGCTGAGCCGGGCGACGGTGGAGTTCAAGGCGCCGATCGACTATGGCGCACTGGGTGTGAAAGCAGGGGACATCACTGCGGAATTGCAGGGGCGCTACGAGCGGTGGGTGGGCCCGGTGGTGGCGCCGATGGGGCGGACGAACAAGTAGCGACCAGTCGGCGGGCGGCTGGCGACTATCCTCACGGCCAATGCCCCGTTCGTGGCCACATTACGCGCTGCTGGCTGTCATCCTGGCAGCGCTCGGGACGCTGCTGCTCTACCCAATCGCGCTGACGGTGCAGGGGGCCTTCTTCGCCGACCCGGTCGCCGGGCCATCGGGCGGGCTGACGCTGCGGAACCTGGCGATGGTCTTTGAGAACCCGCTGCTGATCGGCGGTGTCTTCAACTCGCTGCGGGTGGCGGCGACGACCACATCGCTGGCGCTGCTGATCGGCGTGCCGCTGGCGGTGCTGAGCACCAAGTACACGTTCCCGGGCAAGAAGGTCTTCAACGCGCTGGTGCTGGTGCCGATGATCCTGCCGCCGTTTGTGGGGGCGATCGGTTTCAAGGCGATCCTCGGGTCTCAGGGCGCCATCAACGCGCTGCTGGGGACGGAGGTTGACTTCATCGGGTTGTCGCAGTTCTGGGGTGTCTGCGCGGTACAGGCCTTGACGCTCTACCCGGTGATCTACCTGAACACTTCGGCCGCGCTGGCCAACCTTGACCCCGCGCTGGATGAGTGCGCGGAGAACCTGGGGGCGGGGTTCTGGCGTCGGCTTTTCCGCGTCACGCTGCCGCTGATCCGCCCGGGCATCTTCGCCGGTGCGACGATCGTGTTCATCTGGTCGTTCACCGAGTTGGGGACGCCGCTGGTGTTTGAGTACCGCCAGGTGACGCCGGTGCAGGTCTTCGACGGGTTGAAGGAGGTTGAGCGTTCGGCGCAGCCGTACGCGCTGGTTGTGGTGATGCTGTCGGTGGCGGTGGCGAGCTACATCATCGGCAAGGCGGTCTTCGGCCGGGCGGGGCACGCGATGTTCGCCAAAGCGAGCCGCGCAGCGCAAGAGGCGCGGCTGACGGGGTGGAGGGGGTGGTGCGCGACGGGCGCATTCACGCTCGTGGCGGCGCTTGCGCTGCTGCCCCACGCGGGCGTGGTCGGCACCGCGCTCTCGGGCACCGGTCAGTGGTACCGCAGCGTGCTGCCGCGCGAGTTCACGCTCGACCACTTCCACCAGGCGCTCACGAGCGACCTGGCGGCGGGCTCGATCACGATGAGCCTGATGCTCTCGCTCTCGGCGGTGCTGCTGGCGCTTGGGCTTGGGCTGCTGGTGGGGTACCTGCTGGTACGCACGAAGATCATGTTCCTGCCGGTGCTCGATGCGCTGTCGATGCTGCCGCTGGCGGTGCCGGGGCTTGTGCTGGCGTTTGGGTACGTGGCGATGAGCCTGCGGTGGCCGTTCGGCAACGGGAATCCGCTGGAGGCGCTGACGATCGTCGGCGCTGCGCCCAACCCGATCCCCTTCCTGATCGCGGCGTACGCGGTGCGGCGTCTGCCGTACATCGTGCGGGCGACGGTGGCCGGCCTCCAGCAGACCAGCGGGCAACTCGAAGAAGCGGCGATGAACCTCGGCGCCTCGCGATTCACGGCGGTGCGGCGCGTGATCGTGCCGCTGATCGCTGCGAACCTGATCGCCGGCGGGCTGCTGGCGTTCGCGTTCAGCATGCTGGAGGTGAGCGACTCGCTGATCCTGGCGCAGCAGGAGCGCCACTTCCCGATCACCAAGGCGATCTTCGCCTTCGCCAACCGGCTGGCCGACGGCCCGCACATCGCCAGCGCCATGGGCGTGTGGGGCATGGCGCTGCTGGGTGTGACGCTGGTGGGCGCAACGGTGATGATGGGGAAGAAGCTGGGTGCGATCTTCAGGGCGTGACAGGGCGGGGCGATTCTTGCGCACTGTTCGCAGTCTGCTCGCAGGACGGTCGCAGACCGTTCGCAACCTGCAGAGGGCAATGGGGTCTTTTTCAGTCGAAAGTGGTCCGAGAGCTTGCACGGATTAATACGGATCACGGCTCAACCTCGTGCGTGATGTAGTCGCAGGCGCAGACCGAG
>CAYOGE010000021.1:0-57729 GCA_964403525.1 uncultured Phycisphaeraceae bacterium
CCCCCCCCCACCCCCTCACCCCTGAAACTCGTACACGTTCCCCAGCTCCAGCAGCCGCGTGAGGGTGTCGAGGGCATCGCGCGACTCGCGCAGCAGCGTGGGGTCGGCAAGGTCCGCCGGGGTAAGCTCCTCGGGGTAGTGGCTGGTGACCCACGACTCCAGCGCGTTGAGCTTGCGTTCATCCATGATGCAGGCGGGGTTGACGGCCTTGAGGTCACCCTCGGTCAGCGGCACACGCAGGCGCAGGCAGGCGGGGCCGCCGCCGTTGCGCATGCTCTCGCGCACGTCGAGGTAGACCGCTTCGCGGATCGGGTTGGCGGTGTCGGCGAGGATGCGGTCGATGGCGGCCTTGACGCGGGGCATCTGCTGCGCCTCGATCGGGGCGACGAGGGTGTAGCGGTCGGGGTTGAGGGCGAGCAGCTGCGAGTTGAAGAGGTAGGAAGCGACAACCTCGGCGAGGGTGACCTCATCGGCGGTGATGCGCACCGGCACCAGGCCCGGGAGGCGCTCGGCGATGGCGTCGAGGGTGGCACGCTCATCGGCGAAGGCGTGCTGGTGGTAGAGCAGCACACGCCCGCTGCCGACGGCGATGACATCGTTGTGGAAGACGCCGGCATCGACCGCATCCGGGTTCTGCTGGACAAAGAGCGTGCGGTCGGGGTCGATCGCCAGCAGCCGCGCGACCGCGCGCGAGGCCTCGAGCGTCTGGCGCGCAGGGAACTTCTTCGGGCGCGGGGCCGACTTGTCGCTGCTGGAGGCGCCGTAGACGAACAGGTGGAGGCCTGGCGCATCGCTCCCGCCGGCGGCGGTGTCGTCGTAAAGCCGCGTGTGGTTGGCAGCCCCCTCATCACCGAGCGCGGGGGCGGAGGGGAGGGCGGGGTGGACGGTGAAGCGCGCGGTGTTGGCGAAGATGGCGCTGAGCACCCGCGTGGTGGTGGGGTGCTCGATGCTGCGGTGGAACATGCTCACCAGGTTGGCGGTGAGCAGGTGCGTGCGGTAGTCGGCGGTGTCGATCGAGGGGGCGACGGTGGCGGCGTTGGCCGTCCACATCGGCGAGGCGCTGCTCACCTGGGCCAGCAGCACACCGCGGGGGGGCGGGTCGGCCCTGCGTACGGACTCGAGCACCGCGGCATCGCCGCCGGCAAACCCCAGCGCGCGGAGCGTGGGCAGGTGCGGGCGCTCGTGCGGCGGCAGCACACCCTGCGGCACACCCAGCGCCATGACCCGCCGCATCTTGGCGATCCCCTGCAGGGCGGCCGCGCGCGGGCGGCTGGTGGTGCCGGTGTTGGTCGTGCTGGCGACGTTGCCGAACGAGAGCCCGGCGTAGTTGTGCGTGGGGCCGACGAGGCCGTCGAAGTTGGCTTCAAGCAGTCGCGACATCGGGGGCAGTGTACCGGGCCGGGCGTCGGTTTCCGGGGGGCCCGGCGGTCGGCCCCGTGCAGGCGCTTCAGCCCATCCACGCGTCGTCGAAACGCATCCCCTCGCTCAGCGCCGGCGGCGCTGGCGACCGCTCGATCATGCACGCGACGGGTGAGGCGCAGTAGTCGAGGGCGAACGAGCCCGCGGGCCGGTGGTTGCCCGAGAGCCCCAGGCCGCCGAACGGCAGCTTGCTCGACGCCCCGGCGGTGCCGGTGTTGATGTTGATGCACCCAGCGCGGCAGCGATCGATGAACGCCCGGCCGTTGGCCTCGCTGGCGGTGAAGACCGCGGCGGCGAGCCCGTAGCGGGTGGCGTTGGCCTGCTCGACTGCTTCATCGAAGGAGCGGACGGTCGTGTAACGCAGCAGCGGGCCGAAGACCTCCGCGTCGGCGCCCGGGTCGACGGTCTCGCCCGGTTTGACGGCGCGGTCGAGCGGTTCGGCGGTGAAGTGTTCGACGCGGAGGATGCCGGGGGAGACAAAGTGGCCACCGGTTGCAGAATCGATCGCGGTGCTCTGCATCACCACCGAGGCGCCCGACTGCTCCGCGGCCGATTGGAACCCAAGCACGGCCTCGAGGGATGCGCGGCTGATGATCGGGCCGCAGAACACCGGGTGCGTCGCCCGCGGGTGAGCGGTGACGAGGTTTGAGGCGATCTTGCCGATGAGCCCGATGAGCTTGCGCTCGACAGCCTCGTGCACGATCAGCCGGCGCGTGCACGTGCACCGCTGGCCGGTGGTGTTGAAGGCGCTTCGGGCGACTTCGAGCGCGGCCAGCTTGAGGTCGGCATCATCCATCACCACGGCGGGGTTGCTGCCGCCGAGTTCAAACGCGAGAATGCGCCCCGGGCGGTCGATGTTGGCCAGCGCGATCTTCTTCGCGACGGGCCACGAGCCGGTGAAAAGCACACCGTCGATGCCGGGGTGAGAGGTGAGCGCGGCGGAGACATCGGCGCTGCCCTGCACAAGGTTGATCGCGCCCGCGCACGCCTTGGCGTCGGGCCCGAGTTCCTCGACGATCGCCCGCAGGAACCACTCGGCGAGAAGCTGGCCGGTGCCCGGCGCCTTGTCAGACGGCTTGAACACAACGGTGTTGCCCGCCGCGAGCGCTGGGACGATGTGCCCGTTGGGAAGGTGGGCAGGGAAGTTAAACGGCCCGATGACGGCCATCACCCCGTGAGGCTTGAACGTGCACCGGCCCATCCGCGTTGCGCTGAGCGCCAGGTCAAAGTCGGTCACGCGCTGCAGCCCACCCTCCGCCGCGCTGTCGAGCGTGATGTCGACCTTGCCAGACAGCAGCGATGCCTCCGCCTTGCACTCCCACATCGCCTTGCCCACCTCATCGCAGATACGCCCGGACATTTCCGCAATGCCGGCCTTGGAGATCGCGGCGAACCGCCGCAGCACCGCGAACCGGCGCTCGCGCCCGATGGCACCCCACGCGGGCAGGGCGCGCCGGGCCGCGTCTACCGCCTGCCCGACATGCTCGATCTGCGGGGTGGCCGAATAGACGATGCGTCGGGGCTCCGCCGGATCGTGGCAAACAAGCCGATCGCCGGGGATCGGGCAGGAAGAACCGCCAATGAGGTCGACAGGCGCGGGTACGGGCATCCGGGAGGATAGAAGTAGGCAGGGACCGGCCGCGATGTAAGGAGTAAGTTCGAGTGACCTTCAGATTTGACGCCCGGGTGCCGATCCAACCCTCAGTGATGCCCACCCTGATAACGCCCTGACACCACGCGATTCCGACCAACCACCCCCCACCCCTATGCTGCCCTGACCATGTTCATCGTCCGCCGAGGCAAGACCGACGACGTTTCAACGCTGCTGAAGCTGGCGCGGATGGTGCATTTCATCAACCTTCCGGCGATCAAGGAAGTTCTGGAAGACAAAGTCGCCTGGAGCCGCCAGTCGTTCATGCTGGCACAGGAAACCGCCCTCGCCAGGCCAAGAAAGGGCACCAGGGGCAAGGCCGACGGGGCAGGGCACGACCTTTCGGAGATGGTCCGATCGGTCTCCGGCCGCCCCCCGCAGTTCCTGTTCGTGCTAGAGGAGACCGAATCCAAGGGTGTGATCGGCACGAGCCAGATCATCGCGCAGATGGGTGGGCCGCCACCGGCTCAGCCCAACCTTTCCCTTCAGTTGACGCGCAAGGTCATGTTCAGCGAGTCGCTCCAGACCGGCGCAACCCACACGGTCGCAAAGCTTCACCTTGATCAAAGCGGCCCGACGGAGATCGGCGGCTTGATCATGCAGCCGAGCTTCCGAGGGCACAAGGAGAAGCTCGGTCGGCTGATGTCGCTCGTGCGTTTCCACTACATGGGCCTCTATCGCCAGATGTTCGCCGACCGCGTGCTCGCCGAAATGATGGGCGTGGTAACAGTGGACCGCGAAGGCGGCAAGAGCCCCTTCTGGGAGCACTGCACGCGCCAGTTCATCAACCTCACCTACGACCAGGCCGACGCCTTCTGCCAGGAGAGCAAGGAGTTCATCCTCGCGCTCTTCCCGCACGAGGAGATCTACCTGTCGCTGCTGCCGCCGCCCGCCCGCGCGGTCGTCGGCCAGGTTGGGCCTGAGACCGTGCCCGCGAAGAAGATGCTCGAAAAACTCGGCTTCAAGTACCACATGCGTGTAGACCCGTTCGATGGTGGCCCGCACATTGAGGCCGCCACCGACAGCATCTCACTCGTTCGGCAGACCCGCCGGATGAAGCTCGGCAAGCCCATCAAGGACAAATCGCCGACAAAGGACTTCGGAATTGTGTCGGTGATCGATGCCGACGGCGAGTTCGTGGCCGTCCAGTGCGGCTTCATGATCGACAAGCAGGGGCGGATCAGCCTGCCCGAGCGCGCCTACGCCGCTCTTGGCGCAAGTTCCGCGCCCGACGCCACCGCTGGTGTCACCGTGATCGACCCGCCGCTCGCTCTCGCGGGTGCACCATCACGCAAGGCCCGAAGGTAGCGTCCGGATAGGGGTTTACCCCGCGCGCTGCGCCCGGCACGCCGGTTTGATATGCTGTGGCTATGCACAAGCATCTGAACCGGTCCGTGATGGGCATGGCGTTGGTAGGGTACGGGGTCGGCGCTGCCGCCTGGGGGTGTGCGGTTTCCGCAAGCGCCCAGGAGAAGACGAACACTGCGCCGAGGGCCGCACACGCAGAACCCGCGGCCGAGGCGGCCAAGCCCGGGTTCATCCAGTACCCGGCGCTCAGCCCCGACGGCTCAACCATTGTCTTCAACTGGCTCGGTGACCTCTGGGCGGTCGGTGCCAAGGGTGGCGTCGCTACGCGCCTGACCAGCAGCCCCGCCGATGATCAGCGTGCCAACTTCTCCCCCGACGGTTCGTCGATCGCCTTCGAGAGCGACCGTGACGGCGGCCGCTCGATCTACGTCATGCAGGTAAGCAGGGCCGACAACGGCGGCCTGACGACGGGCCCGGTCCGCCGGGTAACCGTTTCCGACAAGCCGCAGGTCCTTCCCAGCGGCGGCGGCGCCTGGACCCCAGACGGCACTTCCGTGGTCTTTGCTGAGCGAGCCCCCGGGATCTACCGCGGCACACAGATGTTTGCCGCGCCGCTCGCCGGCGGTCTGACAAGACCCCTGACCGAGGCGTACGGCGGCTCGCCGAGGGTGAGCGCCGACGGCACAGAACTCGTCTTCACGCGGCGACGGGCCGAGTACACACGCCCGCGATACGCCGGGCCCGGCGCGAGCGATCTGTGGGCGATGAACATGAAGTCCGGAGTGTTCACCCAGCTCACCAGCGATGCGCGGAGCGAGGGTGACGGGTTCGTTCTGCCCGACGGCTCGATGGTGTACGTCGCCACCCGCGACGGGTCGTGCAACGTCTACCGCATGCCCAAGGGTGGCAGCGAGGCCAACGCCGTGCAGCTCACGCGCTTTGCGCCAAGCGCCGATGAGGCGACGATCGGACACGGCGTGCGTGACCTCAGCGTAAACGCACAGGGCACGCTCGCGTCGTTCTGCGTGTGGGACACGCTCTACACGCTCGACCTCACCAAGCCTGGCGCGAAGCCGGCCGCGGTCACCGTGACAACCGCCGTGGACCTCAACGACGTGGACTTTCAGCGGATGAACCTCGCCCGTGAAGTGAGCGAGCAGGCCCTCTCCCCCGACGGCAAGACGATCGCCGTGATCGCTCGCGGCGAGGTCTTTGTGCGTTCCACAGAAGAGAACAGGCCGACCCGCCGCGTGACGTTCACGCCCGGGCGAGAGTCCGGACTGGCGTGGAGCCCCGACGGCCGCGTGCTCTGGTTCGCCGGCGACGACAGCGGCACGAGCCGCATCTACTACGCCACAGTCGCCCTCGCACGCGAAGACCTGCTGCCGAAGGATGAAAAGAAGGACGACGACAAAAAGAAAGACGACGAGAAGAAGGACGGCGCAAAGCCCGACGAGCAGAAGAAAGACGACGCCGCCGAGAAAACGGAGAAGAAGGACGACGGCGCGTCCACCGACGGCGAAAAAAAAGACGATGGAGGAAAGCCCTCTGCCGCAAAGGAGCGAAAGCCGGACTTCGGCAAGCGCTGGTCAGAAGGCCTCCGCTTTGAGGTACACAGGCTGGACGATTCGCTCGTCGCAGCGGGCAGCAACGACGGCGTGCTCGGGATGGAACTTCGTTCCCCGAACCCCTCGCCGGACGGACGCAAGTTGCTCGTCACGCGGGGCCTTGGCGACCTGGTGCTGATCGACCTGGTCAAAAAACAATCTCGCACGCTCATGACCGGGTGGAACGAACCGGAGGTGCAGTGGGCCTCCGACTCCCGCCAGATCGTCTTTGCCCGCGAAGACCTGGACTTCAACAGCGACGTGTTCCTGCTCGACACCGCCCCCGACGACAAGGACGGGCACGCCGAGCCGATCAACATCACGCGCCACCCCGACCTCGACGTCAGCCCGCGCCTGTCGCGTGACGGCAAAGTGCTCTACTTCCTCTCCGAGCGCGACGGCGAGAACTTCCAATTCGCCGTGTGGGGCGTCTACCTCGATCAGACGCTCGAGGCCATGCCCGCCTACGAGCTCGAAGACTACTTCAAGAAGCAGGCAGCGGCCGCGAAGTCGATCAAGCCGATCGCGCCCGTGCTGTGGGACGATGCCGACTGGGTGAGCAAGGACAAGCCCAAGCCCTCCAAGCCGCTGACGATCGACGCGACCAACGCCTACATGCGCGTACGCAAGGTCCTCTCCTCGACCGGCAACCTCTCCAACCTGAACATCACACCGGGCGGCGATAGGGTGCTGGTGAGCGCACCCGCCGACGCACCCGGGCCAGGCGCCGAGGGCTCGCTCGTCAGCGTCTCGTACAAGGGAGACGACAAGAAGGTTGTCGCCAGCGGCGGTGTCAGCAATGTCTCGGTCTCCCCCGCCGGTGACCGCGTGACGTTTGTGAAGGCACGCCAGGCGGCCGGAACCGCGCTGACGGGCGGTGCGGGCGGAAAGGTCGAGACCTACGCGGTAGACGCGCCGGTCGTGCTCGACGTCAAGCTGGCCCAGCGCCAGAAATTCCTCGAGGCCGCACGGATCGTCGGCAACCTGTTCTACCACCCGACGCTCAAGGGTCTGGACTGGAAGAAGCTGACGGAGCGGTACCTGTCACTGGCAGAGACGACCCGCACAACCAGCGAGTTCAACCGCGTCTACTCGCTCATGCTCGGCGAGCTGGACGGCTCACACCTTGGCATCATGGGCGGGCCCAGCACGTTCACGCCGCCGGCGCTCGCGGTCGGTTCGCTCGCCCTCGACGCCGAGCCGGTTGAGAACGGATGGAAGGTCACGCGGCTGCTCTTCAACTCGCCCCAGGGCAAGGGCGCGATGGCGCTCAAGCCCGGCGACATCATCACCCACATCGAAGACCGCGCGACCGCCGGCAAGGACCTCGACTGGGCGCTCCAGGGCACGTCGGGCCGCGAAACACTGATCACGGTGATCCGCTCCGAGACCGCCGCCGCAAAGGAAGGCGCCGGCACGCCGCCGGAACAGCCCGGCCCCAGGACGCTCACCCTGATCGTCACGCCCGTCAGCAGCGCCGAGGACAGCGAGCTGCGGTACCTTGACGAGGTCCACCGCAGGGCCGAGATCGTCGAGAAGGCCTCCGGCGGCAGGCTCGGATACCTGCACATCAAGGCCATGGGCGAGGCGAGCGTGCGCGACTTTGAGCGCGACCTCTACGCCGCCGCCCACGGAAAAGACGGCCTGATCATCGACGTGCGCGACAACGGTGGCGGCAGCACGGCCGACATCCTGCTCACCAGCCTCACCGCGCCGGCTCACGCGTACACGGTGCCCCGTGGCGCCGACGGGGCCACCACGCCCAGGGACAGCTACCCGCGCGACCGTCGGCTGATCTACGGCTACAGCAAACCGATCACCGTGATGATCAACGAGAACTCCTTCTCAAACGCCGAGATCTTCGCACACTCGATCAAGACAACGCGGCGCGGCAAGCTGGCCGGAACGCAAACGTACGGCGGCGTCATCTCCACCGGCGCAGCCACTCTGGTCGATGGAACAACCGTCCGTACGCCCTTCCGAGGCTGGTACCTGCCCGACGGGACCGACATGGAAAGCAACGGCGCAATGCCCGATATCGACGTCCCCTCGCTGCCCCAGGACGAAGCGGCCGGGCGCGACGCTCAGCTCGAAGCAGCCGTGAAGGAACTGCTGCAGAGAGCAAGCGCAAAGTAGGGCATTGGCGCAGCCTGACTGAAGCGGCCCCACCGGCACAGCCGAGGAACAAACCGTGCAACGCACAGCAAGGAACTCGGCAACTTGGCTGCTCTTGGCGTTCGGTGCGGGCGCAGCGGTTCAGCAGACCGCCTGCGTCCGCTTTGACGCTCCCGATAGCTTCACAAGCGTCGACCCGGCAGGCCGCATGAACGCGGCGGGCCGTGCCGCCGCGTCAGACGACGAGTCGGCGGTACCGCAGCTGGTCGAGATGCTCGCCAGCGACGACCCTGCCGAGAGGCTCATCGCGATCGCGGCGCTGGATCGGATCACCGGAGATCGCTTGGGATTCGATCCAGCGGCGGACCCGGCCGCACGCCGCGCTGGGATCAAGCGGTGGCAGCACCGAGTCGCCAGCCCGAGCGGAGCGGGCAACGATCCGGCTAAGGTTCCGCTGCCCCAGGTCCACGCCCAACCGGTTTCCACCCCCCCGATAGACGCTCCCCCGACCCCGCCTCCCCCACATACTCCTCCACCGGCCACCCGGACGGATCGATGACGCCCCAAGAACCGCACGTGAAACTCGAGCTCCGTTCAAACCCGCTGTTCCTCAGCGGAGCGAGGGAGATGGTGTCGAGCATCGCCAAGCGGCTCGGCTTCAGCGACGAGTCCGCCGCGCACATCGCGCTGGCGATCGACGAGGCGCTCTGCAACGTCATCCGCCACGGCTACGACAAGTCGCCCGAGCGTCCGATCTGGATCAGCCTCTACCCAGAAGGCGGAGTTGCCACGCCCGACGCCCCCGGCCAGCCAAACCCGACGACCGCGCTCCGCATCGTGATCGAAGACGAAGCGAGGCAGGTTGACCCCTCCGTGATCAAGAGCCGCGACCTCGAAGAGATCAGGCCCGGCGGTCTGGGCGTGCACATCATTCAGCAGGTGATGGACAGCGTCAGGTACGAGCACAGGGACGGCCCGGCGGGTGGTATGCGCCTGACGATGATCAAGAACCGCTCGGCGCATCCCAAGGCGCCGAGCGCCGAAAAAGGAGGTCGCCCGTGAGTGACCACGCCCTCCAGATCAACGTCTCAACCGTCAACGGCGCGACCGTCATCGCGCCGCAGGGCGACGTCGACCTGAACGCTTCACCGTTGCTGAAGGTTGAGCTCAAGCGTGCCGCCGCCGCCGTGCCGCCGCCCGCCCGCGTCGTCGTTGACCTTTCCGGCGTGTCGTACATGGACTCCTCCGGCCTGGCCACGCTCGTTGAGGCCCTGCAGGCGTCCCGCAAAGGGCAGCACAAGCTCGTCGTGTGCGGCCTGCAGCCGCGCGTCCGCGCGATCTTCGACATCGCCAAGCTCGCGATGGTCTTCTCGATTACGTCAACGCTCGAGCAGGCGCTGAACGCCTGATCGACGAACCAACCCCCGCACCTGGCTCACCATGTCACAGCTCCAACGGACCATCGCGAAGACGGGCCTTCACAAGCTCCGACCGGTGGGCGCGGTGAGGCACTTCGTCGAAGGCGCGGGCGACCTGGTGCTGGACGTGCTCGACCGCGTCGGCGCGGCCGTGCTGCTGCTCCGCGAAGTGCTCAAGTGGATCTGGCGTTCGATGACGCGCCCGAAGGTCCGGATCGGCCGCCCAGCCATCGTCAGCCAGCTCGTGCGCGTCGGCGTGCGCTCGGTGTTCATCGTCTCGCTCGTCTCCGGCTGCGTCGGGCTGATCCTCGTTTTGCAGATGGCCCCGCCGCTGGACAACTTCGGCAGCAAAGACCTCTCGGCGAACATCCTCGGCGTGGCGATCCTCCGCGAGCTCGGGCCGCTCATCGCCGCCATCGTGCTGACAGGGTTCGCCGGTGCCGCGATCGCGGCCGAGCTCGGCACGATGGTGGTGGGTGAGGAGATCGAAGCACTCGAGGCGCAGGCCCTCAACCCGGTCAGGTTCCTGGTCATCCCCCGGGTTCTGGCAACGATCGCCGGGCTCGCGGTGCTGTCGGTCATCTCAAACCTCACCGCGATCGCCGCCGGCTACGCCGTCGGCGTGACGGTCGTGGGCATTCCCGGCCAGACCTTCATCGACAACCTCCTGCAGCAGGCAAAGACGGTCGACTTCATCACGGGCATGGTCAAGTCACTGGTCTTCGGCCTGCTGATCGGCCTGATCGCCTGCACCAACGGCCTGCGCGTCAGCGGCGGGGCCGCGGGCGTCGGAAAGGCGACGACCGAGACCGTCGTGCAGTCGATCGTCTGCATCGTCATCGCAGACTTGATCTTCACCGTACTGTTCTTCGCCCTCAACCTGAACTAGCCAAAGCGCCCTCCTCGGAGCCTCGAATTGCGAACGCTCGTACTGGTCCGCAGGGACGTCCGCGTCAGCGACAACACGGCTCTGTTCAACGCCTCGCGGGCCAGCGCCCGCGGTGTCGTCTGCCTCGCGGTGATCTCACCCGGCGACTGGACCGCCCACGACGACGCTCCGGCGAAGATCGACCTCTGGCTCCGCTCGCTGGCTGAAATGCGCGGCTCACTTGGTCGCTTGAACATCCCGCTGCTGATCAGGACGGCATCGACCCCGAACGACGTTGCGTCGATTGTGGTCAAGACGGCGAGCGAGGCGCAGGCGGACGCCGTATTTGCCAATACCGAGTACGAGGTCAACGAATCACGCCGCGATGCCGCGACCGCTGCTGCGTGCATGCGTGCCGGCCTGCGGTTTGAACAGTTCGATGATCAAGTTGCGCTCCCGCCGGGCGCCGTCCGCACGCAAACCGACCGCCCCTACTCGGTCTTCACGCCGTTCAAGAAGGCCTGGATCGCCGAGGTCGAGCGGCGCGGCGGGATCACCCTCTCTCCGCCACCCAAACGGCAGGAACCGCTCGAGCTTGAGTCCGATCCCGTCCCAACCGCGGCGATGCTCAGCATCCACACGCCGCTCGATCCGTCCCGCTGGCCCGCGGGCGAGGACGAAGCCGGCAAGAGGCTTCGAGCCTTCTGCAAGGCCGGCATCGGCGCCTACAACACCGACCGCGACCCGCCGGCCCGCGACGGCACAAGCTCGCTCTCACCCTACCTGGCCGTAGGCGCCCTCAGCCCACGCCACTGCCTCGCCGCCGCGATCGACCGCAACGAGGGCAGGCTCGTATCACCAAATGGCGGACCGACGACATGGATCAGCGAGATCGTTTGGCGTGAGTTCTACCGGCACATCATCGTTCACTTCCCCCGCGTGAGCATGGGACGCGCCTTCCGCCCGGCGACCGACCGCATCCGCTGGTCCTGCGACAGGACGCACTTTGACGCGTGGGCCAACGGACAGACCGGTTACCCGATCGTCGACGCGGGCATGCGGCAGCTCGCCGCGACGGGCTGGATGCACAACCGCGTGCGCATGATCGTCGCGATGTTTCTCACCAAGGACCTGTTCATCGATTGGCGCTGGGGAGAGCGGCACTTCATGCGCAACCTCGCCGACGGTGACCTGGCTCAGAACAACGGCGGCTGGCAGTGGTCCGCGAGCACCGGGACCGACGCGGCACCCTACTTCCGCATCTACAACCCGATCAGCCAGAGTCTCACCCACGACCCCTCCGGCGACTACATCCGTCGCTGGGTCCCTGAGTTAATAAGAGTACCGGCCGACGACATCCACGACCCCGAACGCCTGGCGCTCCTCCCGCTGCTCGCGCCCGGCTATCCGCCGCCGATCGTCGACCGCACAAAGACGAAAGACCGCGTGCTGAAGGCGTTCCAGGAGATCGCCTAGCAATCGCCCAGCTGCGGCCGCACGACCACGGGCCAATGATGGCCTATGGCCACCCCACTGCCCACCAGCACAGACGCCGATGGAGTCCTGACGATCACCATCGAGCCCAACCAGGGCCCGATGTGCATCCTCGATCAAGGGCTGATCCAGCGCCTCGAGGAATCGTTCAAGGCCGCGCGCGATCAGAAGCCGGCGGGGATCGTGCTCGCATCGGGTTCGCCGCGCGTCTTCATCGCCGGTGCTGATCTCAAGTCGATCGCCGCGATGAACCAGAGCGAACTCGAGACCTACCTCCGCTACGGGCAGGAGGTCTTCGGCATGCTCTGCTCGATGCCCTGCCCGACCGTCGCCGCCATCAACGGCGCAGCGCTCGGCGGCGGGCTCGAGATCGCGATGCACTGCGACGGTCTCGTCGCGGCACCCGCGCCCGTGCGCGACGGTGTCGCGAAGCCTTACCCGATCGGCCTGCCCGAGGCTGGGCTGTGCATCTGCCCGGGTTGGGGCGGCACCAACCTGCTCCCGGCACGCATGGACCCTGCCGATGCGCTGACCCGAACCGTCACCGGAAAGACCATGACGATCGACCAGGCCGCCGGAGCCGGGCTCGTCACCATGGCCCCATCGAGCGAAGGGCTGCTCGACGCTTCAAAGGCCTGGCTGATGGCGAACCCCGGAGAAGCCGCCAAGCGGCGCGATGGAGCCCCCTCGCGCTGGATCGGCCGCGACTACTGCCGAAACAGCGTTCAGGCCGCATATACCGCCAGCGTCGAATCGCTCAGCCTGACCGACCAGGGGCGAGCCTGCATGCAGGCCGTCGCCGCGGGGCTCGAGCACGGGTGGGACGCCCAAGGTGGCGCACTCGAGGTCGAGAGAAGAGAACTCAACCGCCTCAGGCGCGAAACCGCCGGGAAGAACGCGATCGAAGCCTTCCTGACAAAGTCCAAGTAGCTCCCGCACGTCGTTGCCAGCGGCCGCGCCGCCTCACACCTGCCGCTTGAGGTCCACCTGCTGGACGCCGGCGATGCCGTTGAGCGATTCGACAAACGTGGTGACGCCTCCCGGCACGCGAAGGCGCACTCTGTACGTGCGGTCGACCGCGGCCCCCTGACGACTGGTCACCACTTCATCCAGCTCAGCCGCGAAAGCGTGCGCGTCGATCGTCGCCAGCAGCGCCGGCTCGTCATTGAAGCCCACACCAAGCCGAACCGTCGCGAGCCACGGCTCACCCGATCCGGCCAGGGCCCCGACCGACCGATCATCGCGCGGCCTGAAAAGCAGAGCGGCCAGCGCAACAAACGGGATGCCCACCAGCGGCACCTTCAGGTACCCAGCACCGATCGCCATCCCCACCGCGACGGCGAAGATCACAAACGCCGTATCGCGCGTGTCCTCAACCACGGTCCTGAACCGCACGATCGACAGCGCGCCCACGAGGCTGAACGCCCTCGCAACGTTGCTGCCCACAACCAGCCCGATCATGCCGATCAGGATCGTCAGCAGCACCAGCGTCGCCATCATCGTCAGCGGCTGATCGACGCCGGTGCGCGATCGCCCGCCCGCCCGCGGCCCGCGCGTAAGCCGATAGACCCCCGCGATCGCGCACCCCAGAACAAACGCCACCGCCTGCCGTTCGATCAGAACGCTCAGGCTCAGCTCCGCGTCGACGTTGAAAGCCTCGGTCAGCCAGTCAAGCAAGCAGACGCTCCTTTACGGGCGCGGGGACGGGGGGCGCACGGACGGGGCATCGCCCGGTGCCGGTGACCCGAGCGCTTCACGCCCCAACCGATACTTCGACACGCTGGCGGGGTGGAGCGTGAGATTCTTCATCAGCGACTTGAAGACCAGCGGGAGCGCAGTGAGGTACTTCAACTCCACGATCGCCCGCCCACCCAGCACGTCCGGCCCCTCCCCTTCGCCGATCAACTCCGGCGCCCACCCCATCGACGGCCCGCACAGGCACGCGCGGGCCGCGCGATCGATCGTCACCCGAACCGGCCCCTGCTCCGACACTCCAATAAACGCCGCACGCCTGTACGTCACGACCGAGGCCGGCCTGAGCCCAAGCGCAGCGATGCGCTCTGCGAACCAGCGCCCTCCCCAGCCCTCAACCTCCCCTGCGCGTCCAACAAAGCAGGCCTCCTCCAGCGGCACCGGGCTCCGCTGCTTGCTTACGCGATCACCGCTCTTTGACTTGCACTCAAGATGCACCGACCGATCCTCGCCGTAACGGCGCACGCGGTACCGCCGCTTCGCGTAGCCCTCGCGCCGGTAGTAGACGTCCAGCGCATCCGTGTCGAGGTAGAGCGTGGACGTCGTATAGCACCCGCCGAGTGCCGGATCGCCATGCGGGTCGGGGCGCATTCCCCCGGCCCCGATCGCCCACGCCGCGACCGCCGCCGCGCCCGCCTCAGGCAGGAAGAACTTGAGCTCAAACGCCTGAGGCCCCGGCGCTCCCGCCGGTCCGTCAACCCGTCCTCCCAGCAGCGATGGAGACTCGTGATCGCGGTCCATCCGGTGGCTCACCTGATGCTTCCTCGGTCGGCCGCCGGTGCCGCGCCGGGCTGGTCCTTCGGTGTGTAACCGAGCAGGTAGGCCCGTCGCTTCTCGAAAAAGCTGCGGAGCACCATCGGCTCGCGCCGTGCACCCGCCGCGGGCGCAGCGGCCTCATCGCCGGTGGCGAGAAGGAACGCGTCGAACGAAGAGAGTTTTCGCGTGTCGGCCTGCAGTTCCTTCTCGATCAGCGCACGGTTGGCGGCAACCACCGGCCCGAGCGTCTTCCAGTCCAGGCTCTTCTGCGCGATCTCCTTCACATACGCCATGTACCGTTCGCGCAGCGCCGGCACCGCCAGGAGCTTGCTCCGCAGCGGCTTGGCAGGGTCGTCAAGCCCAACGAGCGGATCGAGTTCTGTGCCGCTCTGGCCGCGCCCCATCCCCATTCCACCGGGGCCGCCCGGCCCGCGCCCCTGTGGCCGGCGAAGCGCGTCGCCGCCCGGCTGATCAGCAGCGCCCGCTGGCGGCTGGTCACCCATCGGACGATCACCCACCGGCCCTTGACGCTGATCGCCCTCGGGCCCCCCACCCACCCCGGGCCTCCGGCCTCCCATGCCACCGCGTCCTCCACCCGCACCGGGCATCATCATGCTCGACTGGAAGCACTCGTTCATGTCGTGCGGAATGATGTGGAACACGCCCGCGCCGTCCTTGTAAATTGAATAGTCGCTCGACCGCACCCAGTAGCCGTCGCCGTTAGCCACCACCACATCGAGCGCGAGAAACCGGAGCGTCGCATCGACGTCGAGGATCGGCTTCAGCGCCGCCTCGAGCCCCTCGGGCGGGGTGGTGTTGAGCACCTTGCACAGATGAATCAGGTCCTGCCAGTCGGCGTCGCGGTCGGCGCTCTTGATCTGGTACTTCTGCTTGTACGCGGCCGCGTCATCGCCGATGTACTCCAGCCCCGCACGCGTCTGCGGGCTCCCCTTGACCTTCCAGCGTGCCTCGTGCCCCTCTCTCGCCGCCGCACCCTTCCGCGCATCGCCCTTGGCCTCCGCGCTTGTGAAGTTGCGCTGCACAAAGTCCTTGTTGAACTGCTCCAGGTTGACGTACACACCCCAGCTCTCACCGTTGATCACAACGCGCACGTAGTTCGCTCGCGGCGCCGGGATGTACTTGTTCGCGATCGTCGAGTAGAGCACGCTGCTCATGAACGACGGGTCTTCGTGGCTGTTGAGCAGGTTCAGCGTGCGATAAGCGTTCCCCTCCTTCGAGCCCGTCTTCCCCGCCGCCGGCGTGCGCAACGCCAGCTTGTCGTCGGTGAAATCCACCGCCACGTTGAGCGACCGTTTGTGCCCGGCCCGCACGCCGAAAAACGAAGATGCGCCGCGGAAATGGACGCCCACGCCCGGGTACTTCTTGCCGTCAACGATCATCGTCGCCGGCACCTCAACATCGGTGTTGTAAAAGTCCTCAAGCTCCGACTCCCAATCGCTGCTCTCAAAGTCCAGGAAGATCGTCCGCAGCACGGTCGGGTCGTACAGGTCGCCCGTCACCGGCTTCACATCCGCCGGCAGCACCGTCGGTCCGGGGCGGGCTTCCTCTTCCTCGCCACCCATCCCCATCGGCCCGCCCGGTCCGCCGGGACCGCCCCCGCCGCCGGGGAACATCCGGTTTGGCCGCTTGGCCTTCTCGGCCTGTACAAACTTCCGCGCCGCCTCACGCTCGGCGATGTCAAGCCGACCGTTCTTGTCGGCGTCAAACTGCTTGACCAGCTTGCGCTCCTCTCCCATCGGCCCGCCACCGCCGCCGGGCCCGCCCGGCCCACGACCACCCTGGCCGCCGCCACCAGCGGGCATCGTCGGCGGCTGGCAGAGCGCCGCCCCGTTTAACGCCAGAACCGCCACGGCCGCCGCGGCCCCAAACCATTGGCTCATCTGCTTTGACATCACCGTGCTCCGTTGCGAACGCCGGCCAATCCTCTAATCCGGGCAGGATACAGGCAGTTGATTGTCGCAAGTGTCGGCCAGCGGGACACCGCCCCAACAGTTCCTCACGAACGGTGGAACATCCGCTCGAGGTCCTTGATCGTCAGCCGGACGCTGGTCGGCCGCCCGTGCGGGCACGACGCCGCCCGTTCGGTCCGGTCCCGGTACGCCAGAAGCTCGGCGATCTCCATGTCGCTCAGCGCGTTGCCCGCCTTGATTGCCGCCTTGCAGGCCATCATGTCCAGCACTTCGTGCAGAGCCTGCTCGCTCGACGGGCCTCCAGCGAATCCGGATCCAGCCCCGGCCCCGCCCGCCTCGGCCGCGGCGCGGTCCAGCAACTCCGTCACGAACGGCTCAACCTCTACGTTGCGGTCAAAAAGAAACGTCGGAAAAGCATGCACGGCCACTGAATCGGGTCCCACCTGCTCCGCCGCCAGCCCGATGCGGTCAAAGAGCCCGCCCTCGACCCGGCAAGCCTCCAGCGCCTCCAGCCGCCGCGCATCCGCCCTGATCACCGCCGGCATCAGCAGCCGCTGGCTCTCCAGCGGTACCCCCGCCCGCTCGGCGTTCCCCATCACCCGGTCAAGCAGCTTCTCAAACATCACCCGCTCGTGCAGCGCGTGCTGGTCGATGATCACCATCCCCCGGTCATCCTGCGTCACCAGGAACGAATTGTGCACCTGGAGCGGCCGCGTGGTCGGTGTGATGTCGACCAGCGAAGGGGCATTCACCACCGAGGGCACGGGGGGAGAGAAGGAGCCAGCCACGGATGAACGCGGATCGACACGGAACTGAGAAGGCATGATGCCTTGATCCGTCCCATCCGTGTTGATCCGAGGCCAATCTGCTTTGCCTTCCTCCGCGTGCTCCGTGCCCTCCGTGGTGAATGGAATCGTCTGGTTCGAGTCCGGCGAGCGACCGAACCTCGCCTTGAACGCCTCAGCAAACGCCGCCGCGCTCGCCGCGTTCGTCTGCACCGGCGGCGCCAGCCCCGGCGTGTAACGCGGCCCCACCGGTGGCGAATACCCCGCCGTCAGGTCCGCACGCTGCAGCGCCTCGCGGATCGTCCGCAGCACCATCGAGTGCACCAGCGACGAGTCGCGGAAGCGCACCTCCGTCTTGGCCGGGTGCACGTTCACATCCACGCTCCGCGGGTCGATTTCGATCAGCAGCACCGCCATCGGGTGCCGGCCCGGCTCGATCAACCCGCGGTACGCCTCCTTGACCGCGTGCTGGATCGTCTTGTCGCGGATGATCCGCCCGTTCAGCGCCACGTGCTGCGCCGCCGCCGTCGCCCGCGCCAGCGCGGGCATCCCGATCAGCCCCCACAGCGACGCCGCCCCCGCGTGCGCCAACCCGTGCCGGTCGGCCGAATCCGCCGTCACCTCCAGCATCTGCCCCTCGAGCTCCTCACCCAGCACCGCCAACGCCCGCTCCCGCGGCGACTGACCGGGCGGCACCTCGAACCCCTTCCGCCCATCGCTCACCACCGAAAAACCAATCGACGGGTGGGCCAGCGCCAGGTCCTTCACCACATCCACGCAGCGCCCCTGCTCGGTCGCTGGCGTCCGCAGAAACTTCCGCCGCGCCGGCGTGTTGAAGAAGAGGTTCCGCACCGTCACCACCGTCCCCACCGGTCCGCCCGCGGGCTTGACGGGTGCCAGCGTCACCCCCTCGCACTCGATCTCCGCCGCGGCGTCATCGTGGTTGGTCCGCGAGCGGATGCTCATGCGGCTCACGCTCGCGATGCTCGCCAGCGCCTCACCCCTGAACCCCTTGGTCGCGATCGCCTCCAGCTCCTCGCTGCTTCTGATCTTGCTCGTCGCGTGCGGCGCCAGCGCCAGGGCCAGTTCATCCGCCGGGATCCCGCACCCGTCATCGCTGATGCGGATCAGCTCCACACCCCCCTGCTCAAGCTCGACGGTGACCCGCGTCCCCCCCGCATCCAGCGCGTTCTCCACCAGCTCCTTCACCACGCTCGCCGGCCGCTCCACCACCTCGCCCGCGGCGATCTGGTTGGCCACCAGCGTGGGGAGCACGCGGATCGGTTGCCGGGTTGGGAAGGTCGTGGCGGCTCCGCCGTCCATGCGTTCATGGTACGCTCAGGGCATGTCCACCCTCTTTACCAGGATCATCAACGGCGAAGTCCCCTGCCACAAGGTCTACCAAGACGACAAGGTCTTCGCCTTCCTCGACATCAACCCCCTCGCCCCCGGCCACACACTCGTGGTCCCCACGGAGGCCGCCCCGACACTGGACAAACTGTCGGATGACTCCGCCGCCGCCATCGGCCGCATCCTGCCGCGCCTCTGCCGGGCCGTGATGAAGGCGACCGGCACCAGTGACTACAACATCCTTCAGAACAACGGCACCCCCGCCCACCAGGTGGTCATGCACGTTCACTTCCACATCATCCCCAAGCCAAACGCCGAGGCAGGGCTGGGAATCGACTGGCCCTCGCAGAAGATCGACCACACCGCCGTGGCTGAACTCGCCAAACGCATCACGGCCGCGCTCTGACCTCCGGGTGCCACCACCCTCGGCTCTGCGAGGGTGGTGTCGGGAAGACATAAGACCAAGGCAAAGACCAGCCGCAGACCGTGCGAACGGGAGCGAAGCGAACGCAGAGCCGGAAGATCGATAGTCAGGTTGCCGCGGCAACCTGAACAACATTGCAGATGAACGCGGATCAAGACAGGGGAAAGGGGATTGGGTCAAGACAAAGGAAGCACATGAAGCGACTTCTCCTCTCCACACTCACCCTTTCACTCGCGGCACTCATCGCAGGGGCGGGCGGGTGCGCGACCACCTCTTCGGCTCCCTCCAACAAGGAGGCTGCGATCCCTCTGCTGGTCGGCGCTGACGCCTACCACGCCACCAAGGTCTACACCGGCACCGGTGAGGCGACCGACTGGAAGACCATCGAGGGCGCTGCCCGCAGCGCCGATGTCGTCATCCTCGCCGAGCAGCACGGCCACCCCATCGGCCTCAGCGCTGCCGCCGCGCTGTGGCGTTCGATCCTGACGAACGCTGGCGGGGGGGGGGAGCACCCCGCCCTCGCCCTCGAGTTCTTCGAGCGTGACGACCAGTCGCGCATCGACGACTACCTCACGGGCATGAGCACCGAGGAGGTCTTCCTCAAGCGCACCGGCCGCACAGCGAAGCCCGACAGCAACCCGTGGGCAGGGAGCTACCCGCCCGGCCACCGCGACATGATCGAAGCCGCCAAGGCCGCAAGTGCCCCCGTTTACGCCGCCAACGCCCCGCGTGCGTACGTCCGCCTCGCGCGCACCAAGGGGTACGCCGCCGTCGCGCAGCTCACACCCGAGCAGCAGCGCCTCGTCGTCCTCCCTCGCTTCGCCGCCGACGGCGCCCGTCCCGACAACCGCTACTGGCACGACTTCCTCAAGTTCATGGGCACCACGCCGGAGATGTACGCCACCTCCAGCGCTGAAGAGCGCGAGAAGGCCGACGCGATGTTCCGCTCGCAGTCGGTCTGGGATGCGACCATGGCCGACACGGTGCGTCAAGCCCTCGCCGGCGGGCACACGCCGGTGGTGCTCGTCGTCGGCCAGTTCCACGCCGACTACTCGACCCTTGGAGGCGGCGGCACCTATCAGGCCCTCAAGGCGGTCCGCCCCGACACGCGCATCGTGGTGATCAGCTTCCAGGCGAGCGACGATGCGAAGTCGTGGAAGGCCGACGACAAGGACCGCGCCGACTTCATCGTCTACACCGGGAAGAACATGGCGGACAAGGATGACGACGAAGCCCTTACTACGACGCCCTCCAAGTCCACCACCACCACGAGCACCACCACGCCGACCGCCCCCCCCGCGAGCCCTCACACGCCCACACCCGCGAAGAAGTGATCAAACAGAGGCCCGACCGGCAGGGAGGGCACATCAAAGCTATTACGAAACGCGATCATCAGCGTCGGCGGAAGGAGACAGCGACTCTTGCCGTTGGGGCGTTTTCAGTCGCGCTCTAAGAACCGTCATGGAATCCTCTTGGCAACCGACCATTCTGGCGATGCGGAGTCGTCGAGTATGTCCTCAATCATCCACTCACCCTCCCTCGCGGGCCGTACTTCCACAACAGTGAGCAGGTCGATCTCATCAAGCACCGCGACCATCTGCTGACCGTCCCGCCTGATCCCGCGGTTGATCGCAGGGACAGGCCATTGGGAGGGGTCGAACTCTGGCACGCGACCAGTGATCGGCCATCGCCCCTCTTTCAGACTGCCCACACCACAACGGATCACACAGGCAAACGCGGCCGGGTCGATCCCCGCTCCGTCAGCAGGGCACGCGGCCAGCGTCGGAACTCTCGGGCCGAAGAAATAGGCGAGCATGCATGGCTTCCTGGGCCCTCTCCGCGCGACCACGCCGCGGACAAATCCCCTGCCGCTGCTGAGCGGCATCACAAACACATCTCCGGGCTTTGGGTTGATTGGAGGCATGGCAAGGATGTTTCGTGCTCGAGCGTAAGCGGGCCGAGTTTGCGAGGTGGAGAGTTGAAGGCAATGACCCTCGATCCAGTCTTCTTGATAACGTGGGGGCGTGGACGGTTCCGGTCGCATGACGCACACGTGCCCCCACGTGAGGCAGCACAGGGCCGGCGGCGAACTCCTCACAAAGCCGAGCGTGCAGCGGCCCTCACCAAACTCCCGTCACGACTCCGCTTTAGGCGCTCCACCCTTCAGGTACTCCGCAAGCGAAGGCCGCGCCTCCTGCCATTCCTCCCAAGCCCGCTCCGGGTCGATGTCCTCATAGCCGCGCGACTCCGCCATCTTCGCAACGAGTGAGATCGGCGACATCACGCAAGGACACCCGTCGCGGATCGCCTCAACCTCCTCGCGCGTGAGCGGCGAACCCTTCGTCTTCTCCGCGTTGAGGAGCGTTGCGACCAGCGAAGGGATCGGCATCGGCACCAACTCCTCCTGTATTCCGCCCTGCCCGCTCGCGACACGCGGCTCCTCACCGCCCCCGGCACCCGCATCCTTCGCCCTAAACAGTCTTGAAAGGAAGCCCATAGAGTTGCAGTTTACACGATCAATCGGCGAAGTGGGTGTCACTCAGCGCGTGAACGCAACAACGGATCTGCCCCCACGTGAGGCAGTCCAACAAATCCGCTCGCTCGAGACGCGAGCTCCAGCCTCCGGCAGGGTTGAAGGGGCGTCCGAACGTACCCGTGGGTCCGATCAGCCAATGAGCGGCCGCACGCAGCGAGCCCCTTCGCCAAAGGCCGGCCATGCAGCCTTCACCGCGGCGGCCGGAGTTTCTCCACTTCTAGCGGCAGCGCTGCCGCAGCAGCCAAAGGGCTCCAAGTGCAAGGGCGCCGCTTGAAGGCGTCGGCACAACCGCGGCAATCCGGAGACCCGTCCAGAACGTCCAAGGATCGATGTCTCCCCCCACGGAACCTCCGACCGTGTACGCCATTGGATTGCCTCGCGAGGTGGTGTGCGACCCCGCGAAGAATCGCCGCGGCCCCAAGTCACCAGCGCTGGTCCAGATCTCCTCAGTCCACTCCGCGTTTGCGCCGTTCACGTCAAAGAGACCCCACGGGCTTTGGATGTGTGGGTAGGCCCCAAGCGGTACGCTCAGGTGCTCGCCGTACCGGGCTTCAAACCCGTAGTTCGCCTCGCCAAATTGTGTGGGCAGCCCGGGCCAGGGCGCGGCGTCGCTCGCGTGCCCGTACTGCCACCAGTTGCCATACTGCGGGCTGTTGTGGTTGGGATCGAAGTAGCCCGCACGCAGCCACTCATCAACCGAAGGAATCCAGAAGCGCGCACCGGGCGACCGCGTCGGCTGCTGCGTGGCAGAGGAGCCGAACATGCTGACGTCGTACGCGCCGCTCATGAACGCCTCGCGCGTCAACGCCTGATCATTGTGCAGCCAGTTGCAGTAGACAGCCGCGGCCTCCCACCACGTTCCGCTTGTTCGGGCGTACTGACCTCCAGAGGCTGAGACCCAGTTCGGAGCCCAGGGGATTGGTTGGCCGGTGCTCACTCTGACCTGCTCGGCGGCGTACACAAACGCCCGCCACGATGCCGTGCCCACCTCGTATCGCCCGATGCGAAAGGCTTGCGCGACCGCGCCGCGACCGACGCCGGGGAGCCACGGCACGTCATACGGCCCCCCTCCGCCGTAATACTCGGTCCCGCCGGGGATCGTCACGAACTCAATTCCGTACTGGTAGGTGACCTGCGGTCCCGCGCCACCGTTCTGTGCCTGAGCGGTCGCTGTGAATGGCAAGCTGGGCAAGCCCACGGTGGGCTGCGATTGGGCAAAGGCGGCATTCGCTAAGGCAGCAGCGACGGCCCAACCTCCGCCCGTTGATTTGTTCAGCATCGACAACCTCCCACGAGTAGTTGCCTGTACATTCGAAGCGACGGTGCAGGCAGTTCCGTTGACGAAGCGAGAATCCACGGTGGCTGGGGCATCTTCGCCCTGTCGTTGACGCGAGCGCTGTGCCTCTGACCCCCATGGGTCCGAACAAGCGCCATCTTCGGTTACCCGAACTCGAAAGGCCCCGACCCTATCCAAAAACTCGCCTTGGGTCTTTCAAGGCAGGCCTTTGGCGAGGGGGACTCCAAGGGCGGCCGCTCACTGGTGGCATGAAACAAAGGTTCCCTGCTCCCTCTTCTCTGTGGTCTCTGTGCCTCTGTGGTAAACCCGCCTTCTACTCGACTTTGACTTTCGCCCAGTCCTTCACAGGTTTCGGCATCTTCAGCCGCATCCCCTCGAGCGTCGAGACCAGCAGCGTGCTGACGGCGATGTTGCGGAACCACTTCTTGTCGGCGGGGATGATGTGCCACGGCGCAGCGGCGGTGCTGGTGGCGGTGAGCATCTGCTCGTACGCGCGGCCCTTGCCCATGTAGGCGTTCCAGTGCTTGCGCACCTCCAGGTCCTCGGGCTGGAACTTCCAGTTCTTCAGCGGGTCGTGCAGGCGGGCCTCCAGCCGCTCGCGCTGCTCGGCGCGGCTGATGTGCAGGAAGCACTTGATGATCGTGGTGCCGTTTTCGGTGAGCATCCGCTCGAAGTTGTTGATCTGCTCGAAGCGGCGGTGGCACTCGGCCGCGGTGATGAGGTTGAGCACGCGGACCACCAGCACATCCTCGTAGTGGCTGCGGTTGAAGACGGCGATGTCGCCGCGGGCGGGGCAGGCCTTGTGGATGCGCCAGAGGTAGTCGTGGTCGAGCTCCTGCTCGGTCGGCTTCTTGAACGAGACAACGTCAACACCCATCGGGTTCAGGCCGCTCATCACGTGGCGGATGGTGCCATCCTTGCCGGCGGTGTCGAGCCCCTGCAGCACCAGCAGCACCGAGCGCTTGTTCTCGGCGTAGAGCACCTCCTGCAGTTCAGCCAGGCGCTCCACGTTCTTCTGCACCTGCTTCTCCGCGGCCTCCTTGTCCTTAACGCCGCCCGTATCGGCCGGGTCGTGCTGGGCGAGGTTCACTTTCGAGCCGGGCTTGACCGTGAACGCGGGAAGGTGCGGGTGCTTCATGCACGAAGGGTACGGAATACGACCCGGCCGAAGAGACGGCAAGGCAGGCAAGGCCAAGGCAGGCAAGGCAGGCAAGGCAGGAACTCAAAGAGCGCAAAGAGCGCGAAGGTCTCAAAGACCGCACAGTGAAGACTGTGCACACAGCAAAATCGTGAGGAAGGAGCGCAAGATGCCGTGGTCCACATGCAGGCCCCTCACTCTGCCACTCTGCCAGTCTGCCACTTTGCCTCTCCGCTTCCCGACCACTTCCGCTCCACCCCTGCCCCCGCCCCATCCCCCCCATCTCTCTTCGAGCCCTTCGCGCTCTTTGCGCTCTTTGAGTTCCTGCCTTGGGATCGTGCAATCCCCCCGCGAACCGGGTAGAGTTGGAGTAAGGGCGAATCGGCCCCTTCCCGCCCCACTCACGACTCGTGACTCATCACTCAGGACTTCCCCAAATGGCTGACCTCAAGAACCTCAAAGGCATGAAGGCCGAAGACCGCAAGCTCCTCGAGGAGGCGGAAGAGTGGCTTGGCGCTGAGCCGACCAAGATGGGCCCGGTGAAGAACTTCTTCTGGGGGCGCGTGAAGCAGGACTACTACTTCCCCTACCCCAAGGTCGATGCCCGCGAGCAGGCCGAGTGCGATCAGCTGCTGGCCAACCTCGAGCACTACCTCAAGACCGAGCACCCCGCGACGCAGATCGATCAGGAGCAGGAGATCCCCCGGTGGGTGATCGACCGCCTCTTCCAGCTCGGCGTCATGGGGCTGACCATCCCCAAGGAGTTCGGCGGGCAGGGGCTGGGCATCACCAGCTACAACCGCGTGCTTGAGATGCTCGGCAAGTACGACGGCTCGACGGCGGTGCTCGTCTCCGCCCACCAGTCGATCGGCTGCAAGGCCGTGCTGCTGTTCGGCAACGAGCAGCAGAAGAAGACCTGGCTCCCCCACCTGGCCAAAGACTGGGTGAGCGCGTTCTGCCTCAGCGAGCCCAACGTCGGCTGCGACGCGGGCGGGCAGGAAACCTACTTCGAGAAGGACGGCGACTACTTCGTCGTCACCGGCGAGAAGAAGTGGGCCACCAGCGGCGCCATCAGCGGCCTCTTCACCGTCATGGCGCGCTTCAAGCAGCCAGACGGCAAGGGGAAGATCTCCGCGATCGTCCTCCACCCCGACATGCCCGGCGTTGAGATCCTCCAGAAGAACCGGTCAAAGTGCGGCATCCGCGGCACGTGGCAGGCTCGCATCAGGTTCCACCAGGTACGCGTGCACAAGTCGCACCTGCTCGGCCAGGAAGGGCGCGGCCTGCAGATGGCCCTCTCGTGCCTCAACTACGGGCGCTGCACCCTCAGCGCCGGCATGGTGGGCGGCGCCCGCCGCGCCAAGGACCAGGCCACCAAGTGGGCGATGACCCGCTTCCAGTTCGGCAAGCCCCTTGCCGACAAGGAACTGGTGCGCGTCAACGTCGCGCGCATGGCCGCGTACACCTACGCGATGGATGCGCTGCTCTACATGACCACCGGCATGCTCGACCGCCACGACGACGACATCCAGGTCGAGACGGCCGTCTGCAAGGTCTTCTGCTCCGAGTACGGCTGGCGCGTGGTCAACGACGCCATGCAGATTATGGGCGGCGAGTCGTACATGACCGAGAACGAGATCGAGCGCATCTTCCGCGACACGCGCATCGACCTCATCGTCGAGGGCGCCAACGAGGTGATGCAGAACTACATCTTCGGCTACGGCGGCAAGCAGCTTGCCGAGCAGATGCTTGGCATCAAGACCGCCCTGATGAAGGACGACGGCGAGTCGCTCGGCGCGTTCGTCGCCAAGGCCGGCAAGAACTCGCTCCGCCCGGCGATCATGAAGAAGGCGATCCCCCTCGGGCTCGAGGTCTTCTTCGGCGTCAAGCCCGCAATGAGCAAGGTGACCGCTGTCCTCCCCGAGAACCAGCCCTACGCCGACCGCCTCGCGTACCTGGCGCGCGAGCTCTCGTACCAGTTCAAGATCAACAGCAAGAAGTGGGATGTCAAGATCCTCGACCGCCAGGCGATCCAGGCCCGCGTGGCCAACGTCGCCATCCTCCTGCACGCCTTCGCCGCCTCGCTCGCGAAGCTCGACGCCGACTGCCGTGCACACGCTGGCAACGGCGCAGGCGCAACCGACACCGAGTTCCAGCGCGACAAGGCCGCGGCACACCACTTCTTTGACCTCGCCCAGCGCGAGATCGAGCAGAACATCCTCGCCCTCACCGTCAACGCCGACGTCACGATGCTCACCGCGGCCGACGCGGCGCTCAAGCACTCCGCAACCGAGCCCAACAGCGAGTTCGCGATCCACGAGAAGTCGCCAAACGCCCAGGGCACCGGTCGCGTCCTGAAGCAAGACGGCATCAAGCAGTTCCCGGGCACACCGATGGTCCCGCACACCGACGAAGCCCGGTCCCGCCAGACCTGCCTCACCAAGGCTTGAGAACCACCCAAATGGTGGCCTGAGTATTCGAACCGGCACTGGGTATTTGCCCTAGAGTGCTGTATACTGGCATTGCTTCACGAAGCAAGCGGATTCCCGTTTCGCGCGGCCCGGTTTGCTGGCAACTGCTCAGGCAGTCCGCAACCAGCCCGAAGCCAAGCGAGCGAACCGATCAGATCGCGGTCTGGCGACTGTTCACCGGGCTGCAAACCCCGCGCTGTTCTGCAGCGCGCGCACATCACAGGAGTAGCAACCATGGCAACGTACCCGAACGAAACGCCTGGGCAGCGCCCTGACCCCAGCGCGTTGGATGAACTCAGCACCGCCCAACTGCAGGAGCAGCAGACGTCAAGGCTGATCGAGATCAAGGGTGCCCTTGGCATCCCCGTCGACCGCGCAGTACCGATGGACCCGGCCGATCTCCAGCGCGTCGACCTCCTGCAGGATGAACTGATGGCCACCGGTTCCCCCGAGGGGCGCCCCCCCTCCCACGCGCTGCGCATGGCCGAGTGGCGCTGGTTTGCGCTGGGAATCTCGGTTCTGCTGGCCGGGGGGCTGATCTGGGCCATCTCACAGGGGATGGACGTCTGGTGGATCGTCCTCTCCGCGCTGCTGATGCTCGGCCTGCTGGGCATCGGAATCGCGCCGGTGCTCTACGCCGGCCTGCTCCGTGGCGGCGAAGAACGCAACGCTCGCCAAACAGCAGCGGCCGTCGTGAAGGGATCGGCGGAGATCAGCCGCTAGAGCCCACGCGGCGATCGCCAGGCAGACCGACGATGCACGGCCACCCCTCTTTCGGGCGGGCGGTTGCTGCGTCGAGGTTTCTCCCCTACGATCCGCCCCGACATCCCTTAAGGACCCCCCCACATGAAGGCAATCGATATCCGCCCCGGTTACGGCATCAAGATGGACGGCAAGTTCTGCGTCGTCACCGGCTACGAGTTCCGCAACCCCGGCAACCTCCGTTCCTTCGTCAACATCAAGTACAAGGACGTCCAGAAGGGTGGCGTCGTGGAACGCCGTTTCAACCCGTCCGACGACCTCGACGTCATCGACCTCGACCGCCGCCCCATGGAGTACCTCTACAACGAGGGCAAGGACGCGGTCTTCATGGACAACGAGACCTTCGACCAGATCACCATCCCCGAAGCCGTCCTGGGCGAGAGCCTCAAGTACCTCCGCGCCAACGCCACCGCCGTGGTCCTGCTCCACGACGGCCGCCCGCTGCTGATCGAGCTCCCCGCCGCGGTTGAGCTGGTCGTCACCGAGACTGAGCCGGGCGTGAAGAACGCCACCGTCACCAACGTGCAGAAGGAAGCGACGATGGAGACGGGCCTGCTCACCCGCGTACCCGCCTTCATCGCCCAGGGTGAGACCGTGCGCATCTCCACCGCCGACGGCTCGTACATGAGCCGCGCGTCGAAGGAGTAAGGCGGGAGGCACGCGCCATCGGGCACTAGGCACTCGTAAGAAATGCGAACCTCGGACCAGACACCCCGGCCCTTGCTGGGGTGCCTTTGTTTCATGCAGTGCCTGGTGGCGAACGGCGAGTGCCTCTCTTAGCCTCCCCCCATGCTCATCCTCATGGGGCTTCGTGGCAGCGGCAAGAGCACGGTCGGGCCGCTCGTCGCCCGATCGCTGCGGACCGCCTACCTCGATCTTGACGAAGAGGTCCTCGAGACGATCGCTGACAGCCCCGCCGCGCCGGGAGTGAAGACCATCGGCGAGGCGTTCACCGCCGTCGGTGAGAAGGGGTTTCGCGCCTTCGAAGCCGGCGTGCTGAGGCTGCTTGTCGAGGAGCCCGAGTGCAGCGACATCGTGCTGGGGCTCGGCGGTGGAACGCCCACCTTTGCCGAATCAAGGGAGCTCATCCGCGGGCTGATCCGCACCTCCCGCGGCCAGTCGTCGCTCATCTACTTGCGCGCCACGCCCGCAACGCTGACCACTCGCCTCCTGGCGACCGACACGTCAACGCGACCGTCCCTCACCGGGCGCGGCGTGATCGAAGAGATCGGTGAGGTCTTCGCCGCGCGCGACCCGCTCTACCGGTCGATCGCCACGCGCGAGATCGACGTTGACGGGCTCACACCCGAGCAGACCGCCGCCCTGATCCTGCGCCCAATCCCCAGCTCTTAGACCGCTCCCTTGAGTTCCTGGCGGAGCGTTTCGGCCAGCGCGTGCAACTCTGTGTCGCCAAAGGGCGACTTGATCCCCGCGAGGGCTGCGCTGGCACGCTTGGGGTTCTTCAGGTAACGGTGGGCGACCAGCGCCAGCATCAGGCGCACCCGCCCTTCTTCCGGATCCGCCAGCCCCTTCAGCGAATCCAGGTACGCTTCGTACGCGTCGGCCGCGTCGCTGTACCGCCCGCTCTCGGTGAAGAGGTTGCCCGCGGCCACCACCACGCGCCGGCTCCCCGTGGCACCGCGGTTGGCGGGGTCCTTCAGCAGCACGCGAAGCGAGGCCGCCGCTCCCGGCGCATCGCCGGCCTCCACGCGCTGGGCGAGCTCTGCACGCGCTTGCGCGATGCGGAGCGACTCCTTCTCCTTCGCGGCGTTTGCTTCCTCCGCGTCGACCCGCTGCCACAGCACCCGCTCCTCGACGCCCCCCGCCCTGCCGCGCCCGCCGCGCGCAGCCTCGCCGGCGGAAGCCGGCTCGCGCTTGTCCGCGGTCGGCGTCGCCGGCTTTGCGGCGCTCGGTTTCTCGATCCGGCTTTTCCATTCGCGGTCCGCCTCAGCCGCCAGCCGCCGGAACTCCGCGCGCCGCGCCTGCTGCCGGAAGACCGCCAGCAGCGACCAGTCCTCGTCGGGGAGCAGCCTGGTCAACAACAACACCGCGGCGACGGCAGCGCCGACCGCGTAGCCACCCACGTGCGCGAGAAAGGCGACGTCTTCCCCGTGCGTGCCGAGCCCCCAGAGGTCCTTCATGACCGCCAGCGCGAGGAAGATCCACGCGGGGAGCTCCATCGTGCCCACCATGACAAAGAAGAGGAACACCTTGATGTGCGTTCGCGGGAAGAGCACAAGGAACGCGCCGGTCACCGCCGCGATCGCTCCCGACGCGCCGATCACCGGCGAGGCCTCAAACAGTGCGTGCGCAAGCCCGGCCATCGCCCCGCCGACCAGGTAGAACAGCAGGAACCCCACCCGCCCGAAGCGGTCCTCCACCGCCGGCCCAAAGACCCACAGGAAGAGCATGTTGCCCGCCAGGTGGAAGAGCCCAGCGTGCAGGAACTGGTACGTCAGCAGCGTCACCCACCCCCAGTTGCCCGGCGACTTGACGTGGAACAGCGGCTCGCCAGTCATCGCCGCCCGCACCCGCAGCATCGCCTGATTCAGCAGCTCCTCGGGCGTCCGATCCCTCGCCCCATCGTCCCCCGTTGCTCCTCCATCGACGCCACCCGCCCCAGCCCCACCCAGCCCCAGGTTGAGCGGGTTCAGCCACGCCTGCTCCTGCAGGTGTTTGAAACGCTCAGGCTGTGTCCGCTCCACCGCCGACATCGCCAAAAAAACCGCGATGTTCACCAGCAGGAGTGCCCAGGTCGCCAGCGGAAGGCGTCGTTGCGGTCTGTCTGTTGTCAGGGGGATCAGCACGGGGTGAGTCTACGTATGGGCAAGCTCACAGGCCCGTTTCCCCTACTCCAATCCGGTTCACCGTCTATAGTCTCACCCACCCCCGATCCACCGACTTTCCACCGATTCCACCCACACGGCACACTCCCCATGACCACCACAGCCCCCACCGCTCCCGCCACAGCCGCCGCCCCCGTCTTCAAGCCGGGGCTTGAAGGCGTCATCGCCGCCGAGACCAGGATGTCGTACATCGACGGTGAGAAGGGTGTGCTCGAGTACGTCGGCATCCCCATCGACGACCTCGCCCGCAACTCGACCTTCGAGGAGACGGTCTTCCTCCTGTGGAACCGCCGCCTCCCCAGCAAGGCGGAACTCGACGCCTTCACCGCCGAGCTGCGAGGCCACTACAACCTCCCCGAGGGGATGGTCCAGCGCATCGAGTCGTGCCCCAAGGACGCGACCCCGATGCACATGCTGCGCACGATGGTCAGCGCGCTCTCCATGTACGACGCCGACGCCGACACCGTCGAGATCGCCGGCGCCCGCAAGAAGGCCCTGGCGATCCTCGCCCAGACGCCCGTCATCATCGCCTGCTTCGACCGGCACCGGCGCGGCGAGAAGTTCATCGCCCCGCGCAAGGACCTTTCCTTCGCCGCCAACTTCCTCTACATGCTCAACGGCGCTGTCCCCACCGAAGCCGTCGCCCGCGCCTTTGACATCTGCATGATCCTCCACGCCGACCACGGGCTCAACAACTCCACGTTCACCGCGCGGGTCATCACCAGCACCCTCAGCGACGTCTACTCCGCCCTCACCGGCGCGATCGGCAGCCTCCGCGGCCCGCTCCACGGCGGCGCCAACGAAGAGGTGATGGTCATGCTCGGCGAGATCGAGGCCGAGGCGAAGAAGCAGGGCAAGCCGACCGCCGAGGTCGTCGAGCCGTTCATCATGGGCCGCCTCCAGCGCAAGGAGCGCATCATGGGGTTCGGCCACCGCGTCTACAAGACGATCGACCCCCGCGCCACCTTCCTCAAGACCTTCAGCAAGCAGATCGCCACCGACACCGGCAACCTCAAGCTCTACGAGATGTCGAGCCAGATCGAGGCGATCATGGCCCGCGAGGTCGGCGGCAAGGGGATCTACCCCAACGTCGACTTCTACTCGGCCACCACGTACCACAGCATCGGCCTCAGGCTCGACCTCTTCACGCCGATGTTCGCCATGAGCCGCATCAGCGGCTGGAGCGGCCACATCCTCGAGCAGCTCGACGGCAACCGCCTCTTCCGCCCCGCCGCAAAGTACGTCGGCCCCCACGCCGCCAAGTACGTGCCGATCGCGCAGCGCTGAGCACGCTCGATCGGGCGGCATCTCACTTCTGCGCTGATTACCCGGCCGCGTCGGCCCTGCGCCGGCGCTGCACAGTGGCCGCGCCCGCCACCGCGAACAGGCCGAACGCGCCCGGCGTCGGCGTCAGGATGAACGTGTTGTCCGCCACGCCCGCCTGCACGCTGTTGACGGTGTAGCCCTCAGGCACGTTAAACGCCGGAGCGTTGGTGGCGAAGCTGGCGGTGTGCGCAAAGTCGGTCGAGGTGGAGATGCTGATGCTGCCGCCCCTGGGCACCGAGACCTGCGCGTTGACCTGCAGGAACATCCGGATCGAGAAGGGCGTGTTCACGGGCACCATCACCGTGTCGGTGGTGCCCTGCGCTGTGCCGTTGAAGTTGGTGAAGAAGCCGTTGCCGAGCGTGTTGACCACCGGCCCGCCGCGGTCTGAATAGACCGTCCAGTTGCTCCCCTGGCCGACGCCGTTGACCCAGATCCCGAAGCTCGCCGCCGAATACTGCGACCAGCCGACGTTGTGCGGATCGACCGCGTTGCTCGTCGTGAACCCGAACGACCCGTGCAGCAGCACGTTGACCGAGAACGGCACCATCCCGCTCCCCCCACCCCCTCCGACGGGCGAGACCACGATGTCGTTCCAGGTGGCGTCGGCGTTCGCCTCTGCACGCATGTAGTAGCCGCCGGGGTTGCCGTCGCCGTTGTTCCAGATGTACTGCGCGCTGGCGTAGCCGTTGACGTACCCCGGCCCCCCGCCGGAGACGGCCGTCGCGTACCGGCTCGGCGAGAGCGGGGCGAATGAATCGAACGTAGTGCCCCGCTGCCCGGTCCCGCCCACCGTCGCGTTGTACTCCCCCAGCGCGTTGCCGAACGGGGCGAACGTGGTGTAGCTGTCGGCGATGTAGCCGCTCATCTGCACCTGCGCCAGCGCGGCGTGGGTGGCGATGAACGCGGCAGCGCAGGCGAACGCGGCGGGGCGGTTGAGCGAGGGCACGGGTAATCTCCTTGGGCCAGCGCAAAGGCGCGGCCATCCCAATCAACACAAGCGGAGCTTGTGAGACACGACGACGACGGGGTGAGCATACCGCCAGAGTCCCTCCGCCACCGGCACAATCCGAAGAACATTCGAAACGCGGGCGTCCACCCTGTCAGGATCCGTACCGAATTGTGCCCATCCGAGGCAGGCTCACTCGCTGGCGGCGAAACAGAAATGTCTTCATCGCCGCTGCGCCTTCCTTTGCGCCCACCGTGGTGACCCCCTCACCGATCAGCGAACCTCCACGCCGCCTCGCCGTCGATGGTGAGCGGCGTGCCCGTCAGCTCAGCGCGGAGCAGCTCGATGGGGATGGGGCCGTAGCGCAGCACCGCGTCGTTGAAGGGCTTCTCATCCATCAGCCCGCCGTCGCGCCCGAGCACCAGCTCGCCGTGCAGGGCGCGGAGCTGCTTGCCGCCGACCATGTAGCCGCACTGGTAGAGCGGGCCGTAGTCGCCGCCGATGTAGCGGCGCACCTCGGCGGTGGCGTTGGCACGCTCGTGGCCGACGGTGGTGCAGAGCGCATCGATCATCTGCTGCGGCGACATCTCACCCAGGTGGAAGCGCAGGCTGACGGTGATGCGGGCGCAGCGGTGCATGCGCCAAAAGAGCATGCCGAGGCGGTCCTGCGGCGACTTGGCCCAGTTGCGGTCCCACAGCTTCATCTCCCAGTAGAGCGCCCAACCCTCGACGTAGAAGGGCGTGCCGAACTGGCGGCGGTAGGGCTTCTCGCGCGCGGCCATGAACGACTGCAGGTGGTGGCCGGGGATCAACTCGTGGGGGACGACGATGCGCGTGAAGCGGCGGTTGTTGCCGCGCATCGACATCAGCTTGTCGTCGTGGCTCATCGCATCCGTCGGCGCGGCGATGCCGATCGCCTGCGAGAAGTAGACCGCGAACGGGAGCGTGCGCTGCTGCTGCGGCGAGAGCATCGCTTCCTTCCAGTAGTCCTCGCACATCGGCGGGACGGTGACGAGACCGCCCCCCCCTTTCCCATTCTTCACAAAGTCGATCGCCTCGCGGGCGACGGCGGCGACATAGGCCGCCTGCCCGCCGGGGGGGCTGACATCCTGCTTGATCTGCTCGAGCGCCTTCTTCCAGTCGCCCTTGCCGTCGGCGTCGAGCACGCCCATCTCGCGCGCGGCGGCCTCGGCCTGCAGCGTGCACCAGGCCATCTCGCGCTCGCCGATGGCGATGAGCTCCTCCGGCGAGTAGGCGATGCACTCGTTCTTGAGCGCTTCGACCAGCGCCTCGCGCCCGATCGGGTCGCCGACGAGCGGGTCGTCGGGCTTCCCCTTGATGCCGGCGACCTCCTCGCGCAGGTGCCGCGCAAGGTCGTCGATCGCACGCCCCGCCTCCTCGCGCGGCTTGGCGCACCACCACGTGAATTCTGGTGTGTAGCCGGCGGAGTGGTCGTACCAGGCCGCGAGGTCGCCGCCGAGGGAGGCGAGGGCGGCGGCCGCCCGCTGCGCGGTGACGGCCGATGGCTTGGCGGAATCGGCGTGGTCGCGGGCGGACTTGACCAGCGCGGGGATGGTGGCGAGCGCATCGGCGGCGGCCCGCGCATCGAGCGGCTCCATCCTCCAGCGTGCCTGCTCCAGCGCGATGATGACGTTGCGCACCGTGAGCAGGTCGTTCATCTCGGCGAGGCGGCGGCGGTCGAGGCGGAGCTGCGCGAGCTCGCCGCGGAGGTCGTTGCGGAGGAGCACGGCGTCGACGCGGGCCGACTGCGAAAGGGTCGAGAAGTCGATCGCGGCGACCTCGGCCAGTTGGCGGGTGATCAACGCCTCGCGCCGATCGAATGCCGCCTCGGACCAGCGGATGGAGTCGAACCGCCCCAGCGTGGCGCTGTCGGCGGCGAAGCGGTTGATGGTGTCGGCGAGATCGAGCCGCACGCCCGGCTGTTGAGGCGGTGGCAGGAGCATGACCGGTGCCACCGCAGCGGTTGATGGCGGAGGAGCCACCTGCAACGTCGAGCACGCGCCGGCGCTCACAAGCAGAGCGACAGCAGCAATCGGTAGCAACTTGTTGTGCGGGGGCTCGGTCCAGACGCTGGAGAGGGGGGGCATGGCGGGGCGAGGATATCCGCTCCCGCCCAGCCGCGTTTCCCGTCCTACGCGCGGAGTGGCCGGTCCTCAGGTTCTCTCGGCCGTTTCGGCGACCATCCGCTTGATGTAGGCCTGGAAGGAGTCGTGCATGAGCTTCATGCTCGGCGTGTTCATCATGACGCGGAAGCTCGGCTCGGAGGCGATCTCACGCATGCGTTTGTCCCAGCTTGTGTAGTAGTCGTCGGGTATCTGGCCCTGCTGGCGGGCGAACCAGACGATCTCGAAGACCGACAACTGCATGAGGTTGAAGAAGTACTCGCGCACCTCGGTGTCGGTGGCGGCGTGCTGCACGTCGTGCCGGTAGACGCGCGCCAGGTTGGGGTCGTCCACGCGCATCTCGCGCAGGTGCATCTGCAGTTCCACGAGCCTGGTGAAGTTCGCAACGTGCTGGGCGCGGCGGAAGTTGCGGAACTGGTAGGCGCTGTAGATCAGCCCGCCGGCGATCGCCACGGAACTGAGGGCCTGGAAGATGAGCTGCATCGCCTGCATGGTGGGCATGGGGGGAAGGTAAGCAGCGGAGGGACACGGGGACATGAGACAGGGGGACATGGGGAAGCAAGGGTGGGCTCCTCTCCGCTACCGATGTCCCCTGCCCCCTGTCCCCTTGTCTATCTCCCCCCTACTTTCGTCCGTGGCCAACGAGCAACCAACTCCTCCCCCCACGCTCTACCTGATCGATGGCTACGCGCAGTTCTTCCGGGCGTACCACGCCATCCGCACGCCGATGACCTCGCCGGTGACCAAGGAGCCCACGAACATGACGTTCGGGTTCGTGGGGATGATGCTGAAGCTGCTCAAAGGCGAGGGAAAGATCGGCGAAGGGGGAGGCAGGGCCGACTACATCGCGGTGGCGCTCGATGTCGGCGGCGACAAAGAGACCTTCCGCTCCGAGTTGTACCCGGCGTACAAGGCGAACCGTTCCGAGGCCCCCGTGGACCTGCGGCCGCAGGTCGATCGCGCGCTGGCGATGCTGCGGGCGGTGGGTGTGCCGGTGATCGGCTCACCGGGCTTCGAGGCCGACGATGTGATCGCCGGTATCGCCAAACGGCTGCGCGAAGAGCACCCGGGCCTGCGCCTGCGGATCATCAGCAAGGACAAGGACCTCAAGCAGTTGCTGTGCGACCGGCCGGCGGGCAGCGTCGAGCTGTTCGACATCCACACCGACACCGTGATCGACGTCGCCGCTCTGAAGGCGGACCTGGGCCTCACGCCGGCGCAGGTGATCGACATGCTCGCCCTGATGGGCGACACGGTCGACAACGTGCCGGGCGTTCCGGGCGTCGGGCCCAAGACTGCGTCCGACCTGATCGCTCAGTACGGCACGCTCGAGAACCTGCTGGCAAAGGCGGAGGAGATCAAGGGGAAACGCGGCGAGGCCATCCGAGCGGCCAGGGATGCCAAGGCGCTCGTCCTGAGCAAACAGCTCGTCTCGCTGCGCGACGATGCCCCGATGGAGTTTGACCTGAACCTCGCCGCGCGCGAGAGGCTGAACCTTGCGGCGATGATCCCGATCCTGAAAGAACTGGGCTTCAACCGCTACCAGGAGGATGTGAAGCTCCTGATCGGCGGAGCCGCCAGCACGGGGAGCGACGAACCGGCGCCGATGCCGACCCTGCCGACCACGCCCACGGGGCGCGAACCGGCCCGTGCAAAGAAGGCCGCACCGCTGCCCAGCGCAGGGCCTTCGCTGTTCGACGGCTTCGCAGCGCCGGCCGATTCAGCGGCGGACACCCCAGCGACCGAGTCCAGCCGCGCCAGCGCCGGAACCTATCGCTGCGTTCGAACCAAAGGTGAGCTCAAGGAACTCGTCGCCGAACTGCAGAAGGCCGAGTGGATCGCGCTGGACACCGAGACGACCGGGCTGTCGCCGATCCTCGCCGACCTGTGCGGGCTCTCCTTCGCCACGCGCGAGCGGTCAGGCTGGTACGTGCCCGTCCGCTCGCCCGAACCCGAGAACCACCTCGACACCGAGACGGTGCTCGCCGCGCTGCGCCCGGTGCTGGAGGACGCCGGAAGGCCAAAGTGCGGGCACAACCTCAAGTTCGACCTCATGGTCCTTCGCAAGGCGGGCGTGACGCTCAGGGGCGTGGACTTTGACTCGATGGTCGCCTCCTACCTGATCGATGCGTCGCGCTCGTCGCACAGCCTCGATGCGCTCGCGCTCGCGCTGCTTGGGCACAGCAACATCTCGATCAAGGAACTGATCGGCTCGGGGCCAGCGCAGCGCACGTTCGACACCGTCCCCCTTGCGCAAGCGACCGAGTACGCCGCCGAGGACGCGGACATCGCCCTGCGCCTCAAGAACGCGATGGACCCGCAGCTCGACGGGCTCGGGCTCAGGGGCCTGTTCCAGACGCTGGAGATGCCGCTGACGGTGGTGCTCGGCGAACTTGAGTGGAACGGCGTGCTGGTCGACCCTGCGGAACTCGACAGGCAGCGTGAGCGCCTGGGCAAGCAGATCGTGGTGCTCAAGGACAAGATCGACGTCGCCGCGATGGAGACGATCGGGCGCACCTTCAACCCCGACTCGCCCAAGCAGCTCGCTGGAGTGCTCTTTAACAAACCAGACGCCACCGACGCGGGCCTTGGGCTGAAGCCCGTCAAGAAAACACCAAAGGGCGAGCCGTCGACCGACGTGGAGGTGCTGGAGAAGCTCGCCGACGACGCGACGATCACCACGCCGATCCCTGCGTTGATCGTCGAGTACCGCACGCTGACGAAGCTGGTATCGACCTACCTGGTCGCCCTGAAGGAAGCGATCAACCCCGTCACCCACCGCATCCACGCCAGCTTCAACCAGACGGTTGCCGTCACCGGGCGGCTGGCCAGCAGCGACCCGAACCTGCAGAACATCCCCATCCGCACCGAGGTGGGCAAGGAGATCAGGCGGGCGTTCATCGCGCCCCCCGGGCGCACGCTGGTGAGCGCCGACTACTCCCAGATCGAGCTGCGTCTGCTCGCCCACCTCTCGCGCGACCCGGCGCTGATCGACGCCTTCCACCAGGGGATCGACATCCACACCGCCGTCGCGGCGCAGGTGAACAACGTAAAGCCGGAGGAAGTAACCAAGGCGCAGCGCTCCGGCGCCAAGATGGTCAACTTCGGCATCGTCTACGGCGTCACGCCCTTCGGGCTCGCCCGCCGGCTGGGGGTCCCCACCTCCGAGGCCGAGGCCATCATCACCGGCTACAAGAAGCGCTTCGCGGGCATCACCACGTTCCTGCAGGAGTGCATCGAGTTTGCCCAGACCAACGGGTACGTCGAGACCATGCTCAAACGCCGGCGAAACCTGCCCGACATCCACAGCAACATCCCCGCAAGACGGGCCTTCGCGGAGCGCAACGCGATCAACAGCGTCGTGCAGGGCTCGGCCGCTGACCTCATCAAGCTCGCGATGGTCGACCTGCACGCGCGGTTCACAGGGCCCACGCCGCCGGTTGCGAACGTGAAGATGCTGCTGCAGATCCACGACGAGCTGGTGTTCGAGGCGGACGCGCAGACCGCCGAGGCCGCTCGCGATGTCATCGTCGACCGCATGGAGAAGGCGATGACGCTCTCGGTGCCGCTCAAGGCCGACTCGTCGATCGCCGCGAACTGGTTCGACGGCAAGTGACCACGCACAGCCCCGCCGCTACCATCCTGACGGAGGGGAACGCGGGCAAGCAAGCGTGATTATCGCGGCCATCTATCCGGTGTTTCTCTGGTTCGTCGTGTTCAAGCTGCGGCGGACGTGGCCCGGCATCGCGCTGGCGATCGCCGGCACGCTCGCGGTCTGGCCGGTTGCGCAGCTCTCGCAGATGGTCGCCGGCTCGGTCACCGGTGGGGTCATCGCGAAGCTCGTCTACGGCGAGATGACCCTGATCGCGCTGGTGTCGCTGTGGCTTGTGACGATGCGGCGCCCGCCGACCCACCCCGTGTGCCCCTACTGCCGCTACGACCTCTCCGGACTCCCTTCTCGCAAGGACGGCGAGAGCGGACTGTGCCCCGAGTGCGGGCAAGAGCTCAACCCAAGGGCCGTCCACCCCGGCGAGCCCTACTGCCTCTGCTGCGGCACACTGCTGCGGGGGCTCAACCCCGACACGACCGGCCAGACGTGCCCCGCCTGCGGCGCCGACGAATCCGATTTCGGCAACTGGACGCGCGCAAAGGCCGTGCTGGCGCGCGCCCAGGCCGAGCGCACCCGCACGAGGCGAACGCCCATCGATTACGGCCGCAGCGACCGGTAGGCAACGCCCGCGGCGAGCGCCATCGCCGGCATGATCGCCACCAACAGCCACCTGAGCCACGCTTGCTGTGCATCGCTCATCGCGGGGATCGTCGCGCCGCTGGTGGCCACAGCGCCGCGGAGGATCTGATCGTCCTGCCCGGCGAGCCAGTGCACCGAGCTCTCCAGCAACTGAAGGTTCCCTGGAAACAGCGGTGCGGAACGCCCGTCAAACTCGGCGTTCAGGCCGGTAATGTCATCGAGGAACCACCCGTTGGCGCCCACGACCACGATGCGCTGGCGCGCCTGCTCGCGAGATGCACGCTCAACGGCCATCGCGAGAACCCAGCCGCTCTCGGCCCCCGCGCCGTCGCGCGGGCTGTCCTTGGCGGGTGGGTTGCTGATGCGCGTGTAGTCCCCTTTGAGCTGGCCCACCGTACGGTAGAACTCCTGCCATTCGCTCTCGGCCCAGCGCGTTCCGTCGGCGGGCACGCTGACGATCGGCTCCGCCCGCACGCCCGCGGCGGGGTTGACCGCGCTGATCGTCACCGGCCACTGCATCCGCAGGCGCAGCCCGCTGACAGCGCCGGAGATCGGGTGCGCCGCCCGGGGGTCGATGATGTCCTGCCTGGGCACCGCGACCGTCCGCGTCTCGACCTTGTCTAACTGCAGCAACGGCCGGCCGGAGTCCACCTCGATCCCCAGCGGCTTGAGGCACTCGGTGAGCGGGTCGGGGCTCCCAGAGGCCGGCACCTGCGAGAGGTTGACCGAAAGCAGCACGTTCCGACCAGATGTGACAAGGCCGTCGAGCGCCTTTGCGAACGAGGCAATACCCGCCGCGACCCCCTGGCTCCCCTCTTTGCCGCCCTGCGCGGTGATCGTGACAAAGACCACCGGGCGCGCGGGAGTATCGACGGCGACCTGCGCCGGCAGGTCACGCTCAAGCGCGACAGGCCACTCCACAAGCTCGATGCCGCGGATCGACATCTGCTGACGCACGCGCTGCAGCATCGGCCAGTCCGCCGCGGCCAGGCGCGTCGGTGCACCATGAACAATGCACACCACCGGGCGAACGCCGCTGGTCATCGTCGCGATCGCACCGGCTACAAGGTCCTCCGTGCGGGCGCGAAGATCAACCCCCTGACCGCCAACCGCCAGCAGCGCATCCGCGTCGATCGCCGTGACGCCCACGCCCGCGCCGGGCTGCGCATCCTCGTCGATCAGCAGGGCCGCCCTTCTCAGCTGCAGAGCCCGCGCGATCTTGAGCACCCGCGGCACCTCGATGCTCCCGACATCGGCGGACAGGCTCCCGGCGCTGTTCCGCTGCTCGCGCAGCGCCGGCAACAGGGCGCTCGCCGCGGCTTTGTCGCTCTCCTTCGCGCCCGGGTCCTTCGCCAGCGAGTCGAACGCGTCCGCGAGCGCGTTGAGCGCCGCCGCCGCCGCCGAGACCGGCTTCGCAAGCTCCGCACGGGCCTTGTCGATCGCCGGAACCGGCAGGAGCGGGTCGGGGGCGGCGAGGTACGCCTTGGCGTTGGTCGCGGCGGTGCGCAGGTCCTGCAGGGCGACCCTCAGCACCGCCGCCTGCGTCGAGAGGTACTGGTCGTTGAGCAGCGTGCCGCTCCCGGCGATCTGCTGATTCTTGAGGTTCAGCAGGGTCTGCTGGATCGAGTCGAGCCCCGACGCCAGCCGGGCCGAGCGTGCCGCCGCGCTCTCGATGGCCGCGCCCGCGGCGTCGATCACGGGCTTGTCTCGCTGAGCCAGCCCCGCCAGCACCCCGCTGTAGGTCTCCTGCCCTTTCTCGTTGGAGGTGTCGATCAGGCTCACCTTCAGCCGCTTGCTGGCGGAGGCGAACTGCTCGAGCACATCCAGCGTTCGCTGGCGCGTCGCGCGGTCAATCGTGCTGAGATCAGCAGCAACGACAAGGTTCATGCCGCGGTCAAGCCGATCGACAAGCTGCTTTGTCCTTGGCGACAGCTCGTGCTGCCTCGTCGCCGTCACGTCAAACCTCGCGTGGGCCCGCGTGGTCATCAGCACGCCCAGCACGCAGCAGGCCGTGAGCGAAAGCCCCAGCACCGCGGCGTTGAACCACGAGGCCGCACGCCGGTTTCTCGAGGCCGCCGTGCTCATCGCCACCTCCTCGTGCGCAACACAAGCGCCGCAAGACCGCACAGCCAGACCGCCGCGATCACAAAGAACGCGACGTGCCCGGTGTCGATCAGCCCCTTTGCAAAGTCAGCGATGCGAAGATCAGTCGAGAACGCCAAGGGCACCTGGTCCCACGGTTCAGTCAGCCACTGCGCGCCGAACGCGGCGCCGGCCTCGAGCACCAGCAGTGTGACAAGCGTCGCAAGAAACGCCAGCGTCTGGCTGCTCGTCAGGCTGCTGAAGAACAGGCCGAGCGCGAGCTGGAACGCCCCCAGCAGGGCGATGCCGAGGTACCCGGCGAAGATCGGACCCGGGTCGGGTCGCGCCAGCCACATCAGCACCCCCGCATAGACCAGCGTCGGTGCCAGGCACACCCCCAGGAAGCCAAGCGCTCCGAGAAACTTTCCCGTGATCACCGCCACTTCCGAGACCGGGCTCGAAAGCAGCGGGTCGATCGTCCCCGTCCGATGCTCCTCCGCCAGCAGCCGCATCGAGATCGCCGGGCTGACCACCAGCAGCACCCGCCACCAGAACGAGAAGAAATCCCGCATCGTCGCCGGCGTGCCCGGCTGCAGCGAGAACCGCGCGAACACGAACCCCGACAGGAACAGGAACAACGCCATCACCACCCACCCCAGCGGCACCCGGAAGAACGCCGCGAGCTCGCGCCCGGCAATGATCAGTGTGCCCTTCACGCGGCCTCCTGGATCACGCGCATGAACACCTGTTCCAGCGACGGCCGCAGCATCTGAAGTTCTGTCAGCAGCACGCCCTGCTGCGCGGCAACCACCGCGATCGGCTCGCGGAGGTCGCTCCCGCTCTCAACCGACGATACACGCAGCCCGCCGGGCCCGAGCGTCGTATCGGTCGCGACACCCGAAACCCCCTCCAGCCCCGCGATCGCCACCGCCAACTGCTCAAGCTGCTCCGGCGATGTCAACCGCCCCGGCAGCACCAGGTAGCCCGGCCTGGCCGAAGCACGAAGCAGGTCCGCCGGCGTGCCACTCGCCCGCACGACGCCCCGCGCGATGATGACGATCTGGTCGCACGTCGCCTCAACCTCCGGCAGAATGTGAGACGAGAGCAGCAGCACGCGATCAATCGCCAGCGACTTCAGCAACGCACGCGTCTCGCGGATCTGCGTCGGGTCAAGCCCGGTGGTCGGCTCATCGAGGATGAGCACCCGCGGGTCGTGCAGGATCGCCCCGGCAAGGCCCACCCGCTGGCGGAACCCCTTGCTCATGGCGCTGATCCGCCTGTCGGCTACTTCGCTCAGCCAGCAGCGCTCAATCGCCCGTCCCACCGCCGTCGCCGCACCCTTGCCCCTCAGCCCCGCCAGGCCCGCGCGGAACCGCAGGTACCCCTTCGCGGTCATCTCCGGATAGAGCGGCGCAAACTCGGGGAGATAGCCGATCGAGGCTCGCGCCTTGGCCGACTCGGTCACGGTATCGAACCCGCAGACCGTCACCGACCCGTGCGTTGGGGCGAGCAGGCAGGTGATCATGCGGATGATCGTGCTCTTGCCGGCGCCGTTTGGCCCCAGCAGACCCGTCACCCGGCCCGGCTTGATGGCCAGCGACACGTCGCTCACCGCGCGGAACCGTCCGTAGTCTTTGGTAACGCTTGACAACTCAACCATCGCTGAGGAGAGGGTACACAGCGGACGCTCCCCTTGCCGATGGAACATCCTGCCCGCCTCCTGCCCGCGCAGGGGCGATATCCTCCCACGGTCTCCGCCTCACCGCTCACCCGACTCACTTCATGGCCGAAGGTCTGCCCAGATTGCTGCTGGTGACGAATCCTGGGGGGGGTGCGGAAGGTGCCACCACGCCCCAGGGCGAACGGTTTATTGCCCTGCTGCGCGAGCGATTCAATGTCGAAGTAACGACCCCCGACCTCGCTCCCCTGCGGATGCAGCAGGGCCGCTTCGACCTGGTCACCACCTACGGAGGGGCGTTCCTCACGCTCGCCAGTTCACTCGCCAGCGGCCGCGACCACCAACTCCTCAACGCGCTCAGCGAGGGCGTCTGCCTCACCGATCAAGACGGTCTCGTCCTGTGGAGCAACGCCCGCTTCGCAGCCTACGACCCCCAGACCCGCCAGCGGGTTACCGCCGCCTGCCGCCAGTCCGCACGCCAGATGGCCGACCCCGGGAGCCGGAACGGCGCGGCGGTCGCCGGTCCAGTCGGCGGCAAGCGGTACGAAGTGAGCGGCAGCGACGACCAGCGCGTGCTGGAAGTCGCGGTATCACCGGTCGACAGCGCCAAGGGCGCCCCCTCGCTGGTGGCCGTCGTCTGGGACGTCACCGCCGCCCGCAGCACCACGCTCAAAGCCGCGGCGATCGACCGCGCCGGCGACGAGCTGGTCCGGCTCGACGCCGAGCTCGTCCGCACCATGCACACGCCCGAGCGCATCCGCGTCTTGGAGCAGAAGATCGTCAAGATCGCCCACGACCTGCTCTCGTTTGATCAATTCAACATCCGCCTGATCGACCCGCGCACCGGCAAGCTCGAGCTGGTCATGAGCAAGGGGCTGCCGCCCGACGCGATGGAGGTCAGGCTCTTCGCCAAGCCCGAGGGCAACGGCATCTCCGGCTACGTCGCCGCCACCGGCCAGTCCTACATCTGCTACGACACGACCACCGATCCCCGCTACGTCGCCGGCATCCAGGACGCAAAGTCGAGCCTCACCGTGCCGCTGCGCCTCAGCGACAAGGTCATCGGCATCTTCAACGTTGAGAGCAACACCCCCGCCGCCTTCGACGAAGAAGACCGCCAGTTCGCCGAAAAGTTCGCCAACCACGTCGCCCTCGCCCTCCACATCCTCGATCTGCTCCGCGTCGAGCGCGTCGGCACCAGCGAGACGGTGGGCCACACCGTCGAGGACGAACTCGCCGCGCCGCTCGAAGAGCTCGCCGCCGACGTCGCCAAGCTCAAGGCCGCCGCCGCCACCGACCCGACCCAGGCGCTCCGCAGCATCGACCGGATCGTCGCAGAGGTCGATGCGCTCAAGCGGCGAGTCAAAGACGTCACCAGCGGGCCGCAGACCATCCTGGGCGCTGACGAAGCGCTCAGCGATTCAACGCTCGACCCGGTCATGGCCGGCAAGCGCGTCCTCGTCGCCGACGACGAGGGACGCATCCGCCAGGTCATCAGGGACGTCCTCTCCGCCAGGGGCGCCGAGGTCGTCGTCTGCGAGAACGCCACCGAGGCGATCGCCGCTCTGCACGCCGCGTCGGTCCCGACACCGTCTAGCGCCGGGCTCGAGCGCGGCACCGCCGCGCCGGGCAGCGACACGAAGCGCGGCTTCGACGTGCTCGTCAGCGACATCCGCATGCCCGACAAGACCGGCTACGAGATCTTCGCGGAGGCCCGCAAGCTCTACCCCGACCTTCCGGTCATCCTGATGACCGGCTTCGGCTACGACCCGCACCACTCGATCGTCCGCGCCAGCCAGGAAGGGCTCCAGTGCGTGCTCTTCAAGCCCTTCCAGGCCGAGCGCCTGGTCGAAGAGGTGCACAAGGCCCTCGCCCGCAAGGCCGAATAAGAATTAGCTCGCTACCGCCAGCAGAAACCGCTCATGCCCCTCGAGGTCTCTCACCGTGCGCCCCTCGGCGTACCGGTCCGAATCCTCCGCAACCCGCAGCGCCATCGCCGCGGTGCTGGCGGCGGTTTCCACCATCAGCATCCCCTCGCCGCCCGGCTTCAACCAGTCGGCCGCCCCACGCACGATCGCTGTCACCAGCCGCATCCCATCGGTGCCGCCGCGCAGCGCCAGCACCGGCTCGTGCTCCCGCACGTTCGCGGGCACATCCGCCCACTCGTGGTCGGGGATATACGGCGGGTTCGCCACAACAACATCAAAAGTGCCACGCTCGTGCGCCTCAAGCGCGCCAAAGAGGTCCCCGCACCGAAAGTCGACGCTGACCTTGTGCCGCTCGCCGTTGGCTCGGGCCACCGCCAGCGCATCCTCAGAAACATCGGTCGCGACAACCCCCGCGCACCGCAGATGCTTCGCCAGCGCGATCGCTACACAGCCGCTCCCCGTGCACAGGTCCAAGATGCGCAGGCCCGCCCCGTCGGCCCTCCCCGCAGCGCCACCTGCATCCGCCGCCTTACGCGACCGCTGCAGAACCGTCTCCACCACCATCTCTGTGCACGGGCGCGGCACAAGCACCCGCTTGTCAACCGCGAGCGGAAGCCCGAAGAACCACGCCTCTCCGGTCAGATACTGCACCGGCTCATCCTTGAGCGCCCGCCCGACAAGCCCGCGGAGCGAGTCAAGCTCGGCCTTTGAAGCCTCCCGCTCTGGGTCAAGATAGAGCTTCAGCCGCTCCACCTTGAACACGTGCGACAGCAGTATCTCCGCCGACAACTTCGGGCTGTCAAGGTTGCGTTTGGTAAACGCCTCCGCGACCCACGCCAGCAGGCGGCGGGTCGTCCAGACGGTTTCCTGAGTCGCGGGGCGTGCATCGGCCATTGAGCAAGCGTAGATTCATGCACCGACCCATGGAACCCGACGGCTTCACACAATGGGACCGCCTCCCAGTCGCCTACCCCCGACTCCACGAGGGCGTGCGCGGCCGCGGCAACGTCGACTGCCTGCTCCGCTGCGTCGCACGCATCGAGCCCTACGAACTCGCCGCCCGCGCCGTCAACGACCGCGGCCCCGCCCACCCCACCGCCCAGCGCGCACTCGCCGGGCTCGCCGACGACTACGCCGCCCGCACACGAGCATGGGCCTCCGATGCCGAGCAACCCGGCGAACCAGGCAGCCCGTTCCGCCCGCTCTTCATCGTGCTCTGCGGCATCGTCGGCCCCTTCGCCCTCGCCTCCGTCGTCATCGCCGATCCGCGCCTCGCTTCGCTGCGCTGGTGGCCCGCCGCGCTGCTCGCGGCCCCCATCCTTCTGCCGCTCACGTGGACGACCCTCACGGCCGCAACCCGCCTGGCGGTGCCGCGTCCGAGCCTCAGCAGCGCGCTGCGCGACCGCTGCTGCCCCGACTGCGCCGCCCCCCTCGACCGGGTCGCCTGCGCAATCAGCCCAGCCCTGGTTGAGGGTGCGACGCTCGGCCCGCGCGCCTGCCCCCGCTGCCGCCGCCCGTGGCCGCTCCTCCCCCCGCCCGGAGATGCCGTGCTGATCGGGCCCTCCCAAAGCGCCTGAACGTACACTCCGCCATGACCCGCCGGGACCGCATCTGCTACACGGTGTACCTCTCGGCCCTGGGCGTATGGGCCGGTGTTCTCGCCATGACCGCCGCCGCCGCCGCGGTCACCTTCCCCACAGTCCGCTCGCTCAACCCGACGCTGCTCGACCTTGACCCCGCCTCGCGCCCGCACTGGATGCTCGTCGGCGGAAAGGTCGTCTCCGGAGTCTTCGTCATCAGCCACGCGGCGCAAGCATTCGCTGCGCTGCTGGCGGTCGTGGCGCTCATCGTCCTGTGCCGCTCGCCGCAGCGCGGGCGTCAGACGCGCCGCTCGATCACTTCCGTATCCACCGCCGCGGCGCTGACAATCCTCTCGTGGTACCTCCTCGTGCTCTGGCCGCGGATGCGCGAAAACCTGCACACATACTGGGACAACCTCTTCGCCGGCAAGCTCGACGCGGCACGAAACGCGCAGCAGGCCTTTGACGCCGATCATCCCGGCGCCTCCCTCACCCTGCAGTTCCTCCTCGCCGCCGTGCTCGCCGCGCTCGTCTCCGGAATCTGGCACGCGACCGCGCCACCGAGTGCGCAAAAGTGAACCCCGCGCACACGCCCGCAACCAGCGCAGCACAGAAGGCCGAGTTCGGCTTTGAGCTCCCCCGTCCAACGGCCGCGGCCAAGTCCCGGGCGCTCGCGCTGCTCGCCGAGCTCCGCAAGCTCTACCCCAACGCTCACTGCGAGCTCAACTACACCTCGCCGCACGAACTGCTTGTCGCGACCATCCTCTCCGCCCAGGCGACCGACGTGAGCGTGAACAAGGCCACCCCCGCGCTCTTCAGGGCGTTCCCAACGCCGGCAGACTACGCCCGATCATCCCCAGCACAGATCGAGCCGTTCATCCGTTCGATCGGCCTCTTCCGCAGCAAGGCACGCAGCATCCACGCCGCGATGACCTCGCTGGTGACCGAGTTCGGCGGCAACGTCCCAAAGACAATGCCGCAGCTGCTCACGCTCCGCGGCGTCGCCCGCAAGACCGCCGGCGTCGTGCTCGGAAACGCGTTCAACATCAACATGAACGTCGTCGTCGATACCCACGTCCACCGGCTCGCCCAGCGCCTCGCACTCGCCCCCGCCGGCGCAACCGTCCAGCAGACCGAGCGGTGGCTCATGGCCCTCTTCCCGCGCGACGCTTGGTGCGAACTGTCACACCTGCTCATCTTCCACGGGCGTTACACCTGCAAGGCCCGCGCCGTGACGTGCTGCACCAACCGCGTCTGCAGCGACTTCGGCCAACGGTGCGAACTGCGTGTTTCGGCAAGACCCGCCCACAACAAGGCCCGCCCCACCTCCGTCAAACCGAAAAAGCGTCCTCGAAAGGAGTCGAACCTTTAACCTCTGCCTTCGGAGGGCAGCGCTCTATCCAATTGAGCTACGAGGACGTGCGGATCTCAAGCGGCTGAAGGCTACTCTCGCACCCGCACGGAAGCAACGCCCAATCCAGCGCCGAAGGATCGAACTTGACCGCTCCCGCCAGCCCTTCCTATCCAGCCGCATCCCGCCCGTCGCCCGTCTGGGCGTGCCTGCTCTTCACGTTCATCAACTCGGTCGCCTCGGGCGTCACGTTCAACGGCATCCCCTTCATCAACAAGCAGGTTTTCGGCTACGGGCTCGCCACCAACAGCGCCCTGGGCATCGCCCTGGGCATCACCTACGTCCTCGGCGCGATGTACACCGGCACCTTCGTCCGCTGGGCCGAACGCACCTGGGCCTGGTGCACACCCCGCGCAGTGCTGGCGGTCATGATGGTCTGCGGCGCGTGCCTGAACCTCCTCCCCGTCACCGTCTGGTTCTCACTCAAGCCCGAGCACCGCAGCACGCACGCCCAGTGGGCTGTGTGGGCCTTCGTCGCGCTTTACTCCATGCTCTGCGGCGGCCTCTGGCCGATCGTCGAGAGCTTCACCTCCGGCGGACGCGGCACAACGCTGCCGAGAGTCATCGGCAAGTTCAACGTCACCTGGTCCACCGCGCTGGTCCTCTCACTCTGGCTCGTCTCCGCCGTCCCAATCAGTCTTCAGAAATGCTGGGCCATATTCGGCCTCACCCTCAACGACCTAGACGCCCGCGTCGGCCTCTTCGCCGTGATGGCCCTGCTCCACCTCCTCGCCGCCGCCGTGCTCCTCCGCCTGCAGCCGCGCCCCGGCTCCCACGACCACACCTCCCACGCGACACCGCCCGGCTACGCCCCGCTGCTGCGCCTCCACCGTGCGCTCATGCCCGTCAGCTACCTCGTCTGCTACGCCCTCAACCCCTTCATGCCCACCATGTTCGCCGCACTCAACGTCTCCACGCAGTGGCAGCCGATCTTCGGCTCAACTTGGCTCGCCGCACGGCCGTTCACGTTCTTCATCATGGACCACTGGCAAGGCTGGCACGGCACGCGCTTCACCGCGGTCGCCGGCTCGGTCTGCACACTCGGCGGCTTCGCCGCGTGCGTGCTCGCCACACTCATGGGCCCGACCATCGGCATTCCAGTCGCCGCCGTAGCCCTGGTCGCCTTCGGTGCAGGCATGGCGATGATCTACGTCGCGGCCCTCTACTACGGCATGGAGGTCGGCGCCGCCGCCGTTGACGAAGGCGGCAAGCACGAGGCCCTCATCGGCATGGGGTACACCGTCGGCCCCCTGTGCGGGATCGGCGCGGCGGCGGCCGTCTCGATCGGCATCGTCGCTCAGCCCTCCACCGCCCTGCTGAGCCTGGTCGCTCTCGCAAGCCTCGGCGGCGGGTCGTGGCTGCTCGGACGCTCACGATCGGCTGGTGCAGCGCCCGATTCCAGCCGATAATGCCGCTTCATGCGCATCGCACTCGCAGGCTTCGGTGTCGTCGGACAGGCCCTCGCCCAATCGCTGGCCGATGGGCGCGCACGCCTGCGCGCAGACTACGGCCTTGAACCGCAGCTCGTCGCGGTCCGCGACTCACGCTCGCTCGCAATCGCCCCGGGCGGGCTCGACGCCGCAGCCCTGATAGCGGCCAAGAAAGCCACAGGCGCCGTTGGCAACCCCCTCCGCGAGGGCTTTGACCCAATCAACTGGGCCCGCTCATCCTCCGCCGACGTCTACATCGACACCTCCCCTACCGACCTGCGCAACCCGCGCCCCGCGACCGCCGCGCTCCTCGCCGCCCTCGGATCGGGCAAGCACGCCGTCACCGTCAACAAAGCGCCCCTGGCGGTCGCCATGCCCGCCCTGCTCGAGAACGCTCGCTACAACAAGCGCCTCCTCCGCTTCTCGGGCACCGTCGGCGCCGGCACGCCCATCCTCGCCACCGCCACAACCATCGCCCGCGGCGACAGGATCACCGGGGTCGAAGCCATCCTCAACGGCACCACAAACTACATCCTCTGGCTCATGGCCACAAGCGGCGCATCGTTCGATGCCGCACTCGCCGAGGCCCAGCGGCTCGGCTACGCAGAGACCGACCCCGGCAACGACGTCGACGGCTTCGACACCGCCATGAAGCTCGTCATCCTCGCCAACCACGCCATGGGTCTGAGCACATCGGTCGACAAAGTCTCGATCAACGGCATCCGAGCGGTCACCCCCGCCGAGATCGCCACCGCTTCCGCCGCGGGAGAATCGGTAAAGCTCATCGGCAGCATCACTGCCTCCGGCGTGCTCAGCGTCGCGCCGCGCCGCGTGCCCGCCGCAAGCCCGCTCAACGTCCCGCGAAACCTCAACGCCGTCCGATTCACCCTCGCCAGCGGCGGCGAACCCACACTCGTCGGGCGCGGCGCCGGCGGGCCCGAGACCGCCACCGCGATCGTCCGCGACCTGATCGAGATCCACACCGCCGGGCTGGCCAGAGGCTCAACATGCTGATCGTCATGAAATTCGGCGGCTCCAGCGTCGCGGATGCGCCACGCATCCGCGCCGTGGCCGACATCATCAACACCGCCGCAGCAAAGCACCGCGTCGTCCCCGTCGTCAGTGCGCTCGACGGTGTGACCGAACTGCTGCTGGACCTCTGCGACGCCGCCGCCTCCGGCGACGCGGACGCTACAAACGCGCAGCTCGCCGTAATCGACAAGCGCCACGCGCTCGTCGCGCAAGAGCTCGGTGCACAACCCGTCGTCACGCCACACCTGGAACGCCTCCGCACGATCGCCCTCGGCGTGCTGGCACTCGAGGAACTCACCCCGCGCGTCAAAGACGCCATCGTCGCCCACGGTGAACGGCTCAGCGCCGCCATGCTGGCCCACGTACTCGGCGCCACCGCCCTCGACGGTCACGAGGCCGGCATCGTCACCAACGACCACTTCGGCGAGGCAGACCCCCTGCCCGAGCTCTCCGCGTTCAACATCCGCCAGCAACTCCTCCCCAACGTGCAGTCGGGTGCAAGAGTCGTCGTCTGCGGCTTCATCGCCGCCAACCAGCACGGCGTCACAAGCACGCTCGGCCGCGGCGGCAGCGACTACACTGCGACCATCCTCGGCACCTCACTCAGCGCTGACGAAATCTGGATCTACAGTGACGTCGACGGCCTGATGACCGCCGACCCGCGCTCGGTCCCCACGGCACGCCTGCTCAGCAACCTCTCCTTTGAAGAAGCCGTCGAGATGGGCAAGTTCGGCGCAAAGTCCATGCACCCACGCGCCCTCGAGCCGGCCGCCGCCGCACGCGTCCCGGTCCGGATGCGAAGCACCTTCAAGCCTGAAAACCCCGGCACGCTCATCAGCAACGCCGCTTCCACCCAGACCGCCTCGCCCGTCCTCGCCGTCCCCATGCTCAAGGGGTTGGCCATGCTCACCGTCGGCGGCGGCGGAATGGTCGGCCGCTCAGGCTCCGCCGCGGCCATCTTCGACGCCCTCGCCGAAGCGCGTGTCAACGTCCACATGATCTGCCAGAGCGTCTCCGAAGCCGGCATCAGCATCGTCGTCTCCGCCGCTCAGGCTGAGAAGGCCCAATCGATCCTCGACCGCACCGGCCGCGAGCAGGACCGCCGCTGGACCATCGAGACCCGCAACAACCTCGCCGTCGTCGCCGCCGTCGGCGCAGGCATGAAGGGCACCCCCGGAGTCGCCGCAAGAATCTTCACCGCGATCGCCGAGCAGAAGGTCAACGTCATCGCCATCGCCCAGGGCTCAAGCGAGCTCTCGATCTCGATCGTCGTCGACGCCACAGCCGGCAACGCCGCCGTCGCGGCCATCCACAAAGCGTTCATCGACGCGTGATGCGCAAGCCCTTCTCCCAGCTTCGCTGGGAGAAGGTGCCCGAGGCTTTGCGAGGGCGGATGAGGGTGCCTTCTGCCGGATGCCACATCAGCGCGCGAGCTCTTCGCTCTTCGCTATACCCGATCCCCCGGCTTCACCGCCCGGATGATCTGCAGCGCCCGGTTCCCCTTGTGCTGGCCGATGCGTGCGAAGAACTTCCGCTCCCCCTCGATGCACACCACGATCGGCGAAGCGGTGCTCTTCTCCGTCGTCAGCACATCCCCCACGCTCATCGAGTGCAGGTCGCTCAGCGTGATTGTCGTCTCGGCCATCAGCCCCGTTACGCCAAGCCCCGCGTGCGCGAGCGACCGCTCAACGCGCGACCGCACCTCGGCGCCCACGCCGGCCTTGGCGTTGCTGAACCAGCTCTGGCTCGCCAGCGTGTCCATCAGCGGCTCGATCACGTTGTACGGGATGCACAGGTTCATCGTGCCCGCGCGGTTGCCCATCTTCAGCTCAAACCCCACCACGACAACCACCTCGTTCGGCGGCACGATCTGAACCAGCTGCGGGTTGCTCTCCGTCGCGCCCACGCCAAAGTTAATCGCCTTGATGCTCGCCCAGGACTCGCTCAGCGCCAGCAACGCCCGGTCGATCACCTTGCTGATCAGCCGCGTCTCGATCAGCGTCAGCGGACGCTGCGGGATGAACAGGTCCTGGTTCGTCCCGCCAAGCAGCCGGTCGATGATCGGGTAGATGATCAGCGGCGACACCTCAAGGCAGATCTGCCCCTCCAGCGGCGGCGAGTTGATCAGGTTGAACGCCGTCGGGTTCGGCAGCCCGCTGATGAACTCCCCGTACGTCATCTGCTCGCACGAGGCGACACGCACCTCAACAATCGTCCGCAGAAACCCCGAGAGGCTGGCGCCGAAGTTCCGCGCGAACGATTCGTGCAGGGTCTGCAAGGCGCGCATCTGGTCCTTCGACACACGCTCAGGCCGCTTGAAGTCGTAAGGACGCACCTCGACGCTGTCGAGGTCCTTGCGGTGCCGGCTGATGATCGCCACCGGCTCACCGTCGGTGTTGGCGATATCACCCTTCTGCGCAGCAGAAAGGAGCGCATCGATGCTGCTCTGGTCCAGAACCTCGGCCATGTGGCCCCATCTATCGGACTGCGCCGCCAAGCCGCTTGACACCTCCGCACACACGCCAAACACCACCACCCCGGCGAACACCCTCCGCACGCCTCCCGTACACTCCCCACGCATGCGCACACTCATGGTTTTCGTCACTTCGTTGCTCGCCCTCCTCCTCGCGGTCGCTCCCGCCGCGGCCCAGGAAGGGATCACGATCACCGCCGCGCCCAGGAGTCCATCCGCCAGCGCCGGTTCAACCGCGACCGTTGACGTCACCTTCAGCTTCGCCAACGACCTCCACATCTGGCCCAACAAGCCGGTCCTGCCCGCAGGAATGGAAGACACCAGCCCGATCGCAACCGAGATCAGCGGCGGAAAACTGCCTGAGGGGATCTCAATCGCAGCCGACAAGATCCAGTGGCCCGCCCCCACTGTCACCAAGTTCCTCGGCGGCGACCTCCTCGCATACCACACCACCACGGTTGTCGGGGTGCCAGTCACGATCGGGCGCAACGTCCCGCCCGGAAAAGCCACCATCCAACTGCTCGTCACCTACCAGGCCTGCAACGCCAGCCTCTGCTTCGCGCCGGATGAACGCGAACTCTCCGTGACATTTGACGTCACTCCCCCCTCCCCCGGCTCCGCCGCCGCCGCCGCAACAGACTCCGCCGCCCCGTACATCGACCTCGGCATCTTCGGCTGGCGCATCCCATCCGAGGGCGCACTCCCCCTGCTGCTCCTCCTCCTGGCGGCCTTTGCCGGCGGCGTCCTCCTCAACCTCATGCCGTGCGTCCTCCCCGTCCTCCCGCTCAAGATCCTCGGCCTGCAGCAGTCAGCCGGCACCCGTGGCCGCCTGGCACTCCTCGGCGGCGTCTCTTTCGCCGGCGTCGTCGCATTCTGGGTTGTCCTTGGTGCCCTCATCGCCGTAGGAACCGTCGGTTCCATCAGCGTCCTCTCCTCACACTGGTACTTCAACTTCGCCCTCGGCATCGCCATGGCCTTCATGGCCGTCGGCCTCTTCGGTGCCTTCAACGTCGGCCTCCCAAACTGGGTCTACGCCATCAACCCCGACCACCACTCGGTCCGAGGCGCCTTCCTCTTTGGCATCCTCACCGCCGTGCTCGCCACGCCGTGCATGGCACCGCTCGCCGGCGGCGCTGCCGCGGCCGCAATCTCCCTCGGCGCTGCCAAGTGCCTGCTGATCTTCCTCTTCATCGGCCTCGGAATGGGCCTCCCGCTCTTCATCCTCTCGCTCTACCCGGGGTTGCTCAAGTGGCTCCCCCGCGCCGGCGCAGGCAGCGACCTCATGAAGCAGGTCATGGGCCTGCTCATGCTCGCCGCAGCAGTCTGGCTCATTGGCAGCGGGCTCGTCACGCTCTTCGTCGGCTACCCGTGGACCGTCCGCACCTTCCACTGGTGGGCCATCGCCATCGTCGTCGCCATCACCGCACTCTGGATGGCTTTCCGAATGGTCAAGATCCACTCCAGACCGCTGACGATGGTGCTGCTCATCACGCCCGCGCTCGCCGCCGCGTATCTCTGCTTCTCTGTCGCCGCGAGCTTCACTTCGGACGCCGAGCACGAGTGGTCCGAGTCAACCGAGGCAAAGCGCCAGGAACTCACAGCGCTGCGCCGCGAACTCGATCAGGCTCAGCGCGGCGCCCCCAGAGGCCCGCGCACCACGCAGAACTTCCTCTGGCGCGAGTACGACGCCGAGGACGTCCAGCGTGCCGCCGCCGAGGGAAAGGTCATTGTCCTGGACTTCACCGCCGAATGGTGCCTCAACTGCAAGACGCTCGAGAAGACCGTCCTCAACACCGACGCCGTCACCGCCGCACTCAAGGCCGACAATGTCGCCTCGTTCAAGGTCGACCTGACCAGCAAACGCGCCCCCGGCTGGGCCAAACTCGCCGACTTGAAGGAGGCCGGAATCCCTCTGCTGGTGATCACCGGCCCCGGCACCCCGGGCACCTGGAAACGCAACGCCTACAGCCCCACCGACGTCATCGACGCCATCAAGGCCGCCGGCGACAAGCAGGCAGCCGCCCGGTAACCTCGCCGATCGCTCCCACGGGCTATTTGACGCCCCCCGACCACCCGTCTATCTTTGCCTCCCCCCAGCCGGCCCTTCGGGTAGCCCCGATCCCAGCCGATAGGAGGGTGACAAGTCGAAGCGCGGGCGTAGCTCAGTGGTAGAGCATCACGTTGCCAACGTGAGGGTCGAGGGTTCAAGTCCCTTCGCCCGCTTTGAATCAAGAACAAGGGCGTCGCGAAAGCGACGCCCTTGTGCGTTTTGCCCGGTCCTTCTCCCCGCTCGGCGGGGAGAAGGTGCCCGCCGCTTTGGGCGGGCGGATGAGGGGTGCCTTGGCGCCTTGATGCCTTGTCCCCCCACAACGCCCCCACAACGCCGCTGGCACGCCCCTTGTGTCTCCACCCTCCGCGGGCCACCGGCCCGCCCAGGAGGCGGCACCGTGCACGGAACCACGCACACCCCATCAGTCCTTCGCTCGGCCCTGCAAACGCAGGCATCGGCGCTCGCCAGCACCCACCGCGCCCGCCCCACGCTTGCGACCGTCGGAGCCGACATCGCCGCCGCCGCCCGCGTAGCCGCCGCCCTCCACATGGCCGAGTCTGCGCCGCGTGCGCAATTCCCGCGCGACCAGGCCTCCCAGTTGCGCGACCTCGTCGCCTCCATGAGCAACCAGGGAGCTTCAAGGTGAACTACGGCCTTTACATCTCCACCTCCGGCATGTTCTCCGCCCTCCACCGCATGGACACCGCCGCCAACAACCTCGCCAACTCCGAGACCACCGGCTTTAAGCCCGACCTCGCCGCCACCATGGCACGCCAGGCCGTCCGCCCAGAAGACAACGTCTGGAACCTCCCCAGCAACGAGATGCTCGAAAACCTCGGCGGCGGCGTCCTCGTCGCACCCACCGCCACGAACTTCGGCCAGGGCACCATCGAGAACAGCGCCAGCGACCTGCACGTCGCCATCGAGGGTGAAGGCTTCATGACCGTCGACGGCCCAGACGGCCAGCCGCGCCTCACCCGCGACGGACGCCTCGCAATCAACGAGCAGGGCCTCATCGTCCAGGCCTCCAGCGGCCTCAAAGTGCTCGACGAAGGGGGCTACGGAATCCGAACCTCCCTCAGCGGCGGCCCAGTCACCATCGGCGCCGACGGCACCGTCAGGCAGGCCGGCGGCGTCACCGCCGGCAAGATCGCCCTGGTCAAGCCCGACAACCAGGGCTCCCTCAAGAAAGAGGGCCAAAGCCTCTACAGCCTCAAGGACGGCGCTTCCACCGTCCCCGCAACCGGCAGCAAGATCCACCAGCACGCCCTGGAGCGCTCCGGCGTTGACGCCGTCTCCGCCATGCTCGAGATCTCCGCCGCCGACCGCGCCGTCACCAGCAACGGCAAAATGATCACCCTCTACGACGACCTGATGAACCGCACCATCTCCACCTTCGGCCGCCTCGCCTGACCCCGCGCGACCCCACGCCCCCGCATCACCGGAGCCCACAATGGCCATCGTCTCACTCCACTCCGCAGCATCCGCCCTCAGCGCGCTCAACACCTCCCTCGACGTCACCGCCAACAACCTCGCCAACGTCAACACGCCCGGCTTCAAGCCAAGCCGCGCCAACTTTCAAGACCTCCTCTACGTCGAGCGCATGCAGCCGGGCATCGAGAGCACCGGCGGCGAGAAACGCCCCATCGGCCTCTACGTCGGCCTCGGCGTCCAGGTCACCGGCACGCAGACCGAGTTCACCCAGGGCTCCCCCATCCAGACCGACCGCCCCCTCGACATCACCATCGAAGGAAACGGCTTCTTCAAGGTCACCTCGCCCGACTCACCCGGCGGATACGCCTTCACCCGCGCCGGCCACTTCACCCGCAACAACGAAGGGCAGTTCGTCCTCGCCAACAACGTCGGCCAGAAGCTCGAGCCCGAAGTCGTCATCCCCGCCGGCCAGACCGGCATCACCATCGGCACCGACGGAAAGGTGACCTACTCACTCGGCACCGGCGTAGACCCCGTCGACGCCGGCCAGATCACCCTCGCCAGCTTCATCAACCCCTCGGGCCTCAAGGCCATCGGCGGCAACCTCTTCGAGCCCACCGTCGCCAGCGGCCCCGCCGTCGAAGGCAACCCCGGCACCGACAACTTCGGCCGCCTCCTCCAGAACTACCTCGAAGGCTCCGCCGTCGACCCCACCCGCGAGCTCATCGACCTCATCAAAACGCAGCGCGCCTTCGAGATGAACAGCAACACCATCAAGACCGCCGACGAGACCCTCCGCACCGTAGCCCAGCTCAAGCGATAAGCAGGACGCACCATGATCGCCACACGCTTCCTCACAACAATCGCCTTCGTCATCGCCACCCTGATCGGCGCCGCCGCCCCCGCGCAGGTCACCATCGAGCTGCGCCCCCGCGCAACGCTCACCGCCGGCGAGCCCGTACGCCTCGGGCAGGTCGCGTTCATCTCACCCGCAGGGCCAGAGGCCGACCGCCTCCGCAACATCACCCTCCCCGCCCCCACCACCTCCACCCTCACCCGCGACGCCGTCAAGGCCGCCCTCGACACCACCAGCCCGCCCGTCAGTTGGGCACGCACCATCCTCCGCGGCGGCGACATCGACATCACCATCGCATCCGCCCGCACACCCACCGCGCCCACACCCGCCGCTCCATCCGCAACCCCCTCCGCAACCAGCGGTTTCCTCACCGCGCCAGCCGCTCCCCTCGGCCAGACCGTCGGCGCCCTCATCCTCCGCGCAGTCGCCGATGCCGCAGGCGTCGAACCCACCACCCAGGCCGTCACCATCCGCAGCGATGCCCCCGCCGAGGCCCAGCTCCTCGCCCAGCCCGCCCCCGCCTCGTGGAAGTCCCGCATCCAGATCCTCGGCTCCACCCCCACCGGCCGCACAACGCTCCGCATCGAGGCCTTCGACGGCGACCGCATCGCCCTCGCCCGCACCCTCACCATCGACGCCCTCATCCAGCGCGACATCCTCACCGTCGCCGCCCTCGGCGGACTCTCGCGCGAGCAGGTGATCACCGCCGACGACCTGCGCCTCGAATCACGCACCCTCACCGTCAGCGAGTCCGCGCGGCTCGCAAACGCCACCCCCGACATGCTCATCGGCACCGCCGCCAAGCGCCGCATCGACCAGGGCCACCCCATCGGGCCAGACGATGTCGCCGCGCTCAAGACCGCCATCATCGTCAAACGCGGCGATGACGTCGCCATCTCCTGCATCGCCGGCGGAATCGTCATCAAGTCCAAGGCCCGCGCCATGTCCACAGGGCGCGACGGTGAACTCGTCACCTTCCAGGCCGAGGGATCCAGGAAAACCTTCACCGCACGCATGAACGGGCCCGGCCACGCCGTCATGACCCTCGACTCAACAGGCAACTGACCCTCCCACCATCCGCCTTCCCGCCCACTCCCGTCCCCCGCCTCTCACACTCACGCCCGCCGCGAGCCCCCGCCATGCAAAACGCCCGCTCCATCGTCACCCTCGCGCTCCTCTGCC